>NZ_JBFUKI010000001.1:0-756953 GCF_056400925.1 Alsobacter sp. P4_H11 | reverse complement strand
GGCGCGCGGAGGCTTGCGGGCGGGCGGCGGCTGCGGACGCGGCCCCCGGCGCGGCGGGGCGGCAGGCCAGCGTGGCGATCCTGATGGGGGTTTACGACGGCGCGCGCTTCCTGCCCGAGCAGCTCGACACGCTGGCCCGGCAGACGCACCGCGCCTGGACGCTGCACGCCTCGGACGACGGCTCGACGGACGCGAGCGGCGCCATCCTGGACGGCTATGCGGCGGCCTGGGGGGAGGGGCGGCTCCTGCGGCGCGCGGGGCCGCGCCAGGGCTTCGCGGCCAATTTCCTCGCCATGGTGCAGGACCCCGCCATCGAGGCCGACTATGTCGCCTTCTGCGACCAGGACGATTTGTGGGACGCCGACAAGCTGGCCCGCGCGGTGGCTTGGCTCGAGGCGCAGGGGCCCGACAGGCCGGCGCTCTACGCCTCGGCGGTGCGCACCGTGGACGAGAACGGCCGGGTGATCGGCCGAATCGACGCGCCGCGCCGGCCCCCGGCCTTCGGCAACGCGCTGGTGCAGAACGTCGCGCCCGGCCACACCATGGTGATGAACGCCGCCGCCCGCCGGGTCCTGGCCCGCGCGGCCGCCGCCGGCCCCGTCTCGGCGCATGACTGGCTGGCCTATGCGGTGGTCACCGGGGTGGGCGGAACCATGTGGGTCGATCCCCAGCCCAGCGCCAGCTACCGGCAACACGGGGGGAATGCGATCGGGGTGAGCCGGAGCCTGGGGTTTTGGTTGTATCGGGTGAAGCGGGTGTTTGGAGACGAGTATCAGAAGACACTCAAAGTGCATCTGCTGGCGTTGCGTACACTAGACGCTGAATTAGACGCTCATTCGCGCGTATGCCTCCGCCAAATAACTGCGGCTTGGGTTGGTTCTTCGTTCTACCGCGCCACCAAGATCTTTGAAAGCGGCGTTTTTCGGCAAAATTTCGTTGGAACTCTGGCGCTATACATGGCCGCAATCGCGTCTAATTCGCCCTTAGATACAAGAAAGTAGCGCGATGTATAATATAGCGTTTGCAGGATCGAGCGATGAGCGTGTCGTTACAGCGGCTGCGTGCCCCGTCTGTGGAGTAATGGGATCCGATCTATCGCTTTCGGTATGCTTGGACAACGCACCTGAAATTTCGATGAATTTGCTCCGCTGCGATAGCTGCGGATCACACTACGTAGCTGATCCTGACGTCATCAAAAGCTACAATGAGTTTTCGGGGTATTGGCACCGTTACGTCCAAAACGGAGCTGGCATCACGGCGATGCTCGATCCATTGTTTGCTTTGGGGGATATAAAGGGCAGTCTTCTCGACGTCGGTTGCGGTTTTGGGTTTGTACCGCATTACTGGAGCACGATGGGCTACGGCCGTTCGGTCGGACTAGAGGCAAGCGAGTACGGGCAGATCGGCCGCGAGAAGCTCGGGACAGAGATTTATTCTGAGTACTACAGCGAAGCCAAGACGATTCACGGGGAACGTTTTGATTTCGTATTCAGCAGCGAGGTTCTCGAGCACGTATCTGACCCAGCTGGCTTCATCAAAGAAATAAGCGCTGCTCTCTCCGACTCAGGCGTTCTGGTTTTGACGACGCCGAGCTCGCGCGCTGTTGGCCGGGACACTGACGCGCCAACTTTGATTGCGGCTGTATCTCCGTTCCTGCACTACTTTCTCATATCAGCAGACGCGTTGAAGTCGCTCCTCCAACGTTGTGGCTACGAACACGTACAAGTGTACGACGACGGAATAAGACTGTTTGCGTGGGCCTCCAAACAGCCGCTACCGCGCATCTCTGTCGGCTTTGTGAAGTGGACAGAATACTTCAGCTATCTTGCGATGCTTGGTGATCACGAAGACCCTCATGTATCGAGTGGCGCATTGTATCGGCTTCTGAAAGACGCGATCAACACGGGGCAATTTGCTTGGGCTGATCGGGCTTACCTTCCGTTCCGTAAAGTCGCGAAAGCCAAATTCGATATCGATTTCGATGATCCAGAACGGACGGCGGAAAGGTGCAGCAGCCCAGAAGCCCTCGACTGCGAGATTTTCCCTGCTTGGGCAGGATGTGGATTGCTCTTCGCCGGCCGATACAAAGAGGAATGCCGGGCTCCGTCGGAGTCGGTTCTCCGTCTGGCGAAGAGCGCACTAGTATGCATGGCGCACGAAGTCCGCGTCGGCGCCGCATTCGCTCAAGAGGCAATCTATTTTACGCCGATGGCTGCGAAACTGGCCGACCGGTTTCAGGCAGATCTGGATAGCCGTTGGGAAATCAAGACGGCTGCTCAGCTGCCGCTGAAGGTTATTCGGCAGCCTGTATCTCTCGTTGATCGAGAAGTTTGTTTGATCGTGGGTTATGCGCCGGACGGAAAGCTTACGCCTGCCGCAAAGGGGCTTATCGAAGCGTTCTCGCGTGAAAACTTCGATTGCGTAGTTTGCTATGTAGTTCCAAATATTGACATACATATTGACTTAGACGGCGTGAGAGAATCGCATGGCGTAATTGTGCGCCTCAATGGCGGCTATGATTTCGCTGCGTGGGCTGCAGCCCTAGAGCGAGTTCCTGGCTTATGGGCAGCTCGTCGGATTGTGTTCATAAACGACAGCATCATCGGACCAGGATCAACGTTTCCTGCAATGATCGAGAAAATCCGGCATTCGAGCGCCGATTTTCTAGCGTTGGTGGATTCAAATGAGCCTTTACACCATGCACAAAGCTTTTTCTTTGTTTTGCAGAATGAAGCGCTGCAATCATTGGCAGTGAAACTGTTTTGGAGCTCGGTTCGCAGCTTTGAAGATAAACAGGCGGTCATCGATAGTTATGAACTTAAGATGCTCGCCTATCTTCGAAAAGTTGCGGGTCTGAGAATTGAGGTACTGTATTCCTTAGAAAGTCTTTTTCCTGGCGCTGCTGCAGTGGGGAGATGCAGCTCAACCCAACTCACGAGTTATGGGAGACTCTGCTTCACAACGGGTTCCCGTTTGTGAAAGCTGAGTTGCTCCATCGCAACCCGATGGGGCTGCGGCTCCGTCATTGGCAGCCTCTACTATCAGCCAAAGGGTTTGATATCGCGAGAGTTGAGGCGCACCTCAAAGAGATGGATCGAGTTCGCCCCACTCTCACATCCACAGGTCGCGTCGTGATTTCGGAGGATGCACCCGTTCGGCGTCGGTGGATATTGCTCAAACTGCTGCTTGGGAAGAAGCTTTTCGCAAAGCTCCGCGCTTGGCGCGTTGAGCTCGCGAATGTCCCGAAGTGGCGATAATTCTAGCCCCCCACCACCTCACGCACCGACCCCGCCGCCACCACCCTTCCGCCTTCCATCCTGATCGCCTTGTTGCAGTAGCTTTCCAGGATCTCGACGCTGTGGCTGGCCAGAACCAGGATGGCGGTGCGGTCCATGAGGCTTTCGATGCGGGCGCGGGCCTTGGACGCGAAGGCGGCGTCGCCGACGGCGATGAGTTCGTCGATGAGGAGGATGTCGGGCGTGAGGGCGGTGGAGACCGCGAAGGCCACCCGCAGGGCCATGCCGGACGAGTAGGTGCGCATCGGCAGGTCCAGGAACTCGCCGAGCTCGCAGAAATCGGCGATCTCGTCCATCCGCTCGGCCAGCTCGCGCCGCGTCAGCCCCGCGAAGGCGCCGCGCAGCGCGATGTTCTCGCGGCCGGTGAGGTCCTCGTCCATGCCGAGCGAGATGTCGAGCAGGGAGGCGACGCGGCCGCTGATCGCGGCCTCGCCCGAGGAGGGCTCGTAGGCCCCCGACAACACCCGCAGCAGCGTGGACTTGCCGGCGCCGTTGTGGCCCACCAGCGCCAGCCGGTCGCCCGGCGCGAGCGCGAGATCGACATTGCGCAGCGCCTGCACGCGCACCACGCCGCTGTCACGCCCCTCCAGCCCGCCGCCCACGGTGCGCAGCAATCCACGCCGCAGCGAGCGCGAGGCGGCGTTGTAGATGGGAAACTCGACGCTGACGTCACGCAACGCGATGGCGGCCATGCGGGCTCCTAGAGCCAATAGGGAATGCGCGCCCGAAAGCGCGCGAACAGGAGCCAGGCGACGCCGCCCAGCGGGATGAGCAGCCCGACGCCGGCCAGCCACGCGGTGGCGGACGGCGCGCGGCCGAGCAGGGGATCGGCCACCAGCGACAGGTACACGGCGAAGGGATTGAACGAGAGCAGCGCCTGCGCCTGCGGGCCGAGCTGCTCGGGCCGCCACATCACGGGCGTGAGGAAAAAGGCGAGCTGCACCACGTTCTGCATGATCTGCGGCAGATCGCGGAAGCGCGTCGCCAGCACGCCCATCGCATGCACGGCGCAAAAGCCGGCCGCCAGCAGCAGCGCCAGCCCGGGCAAAGCGAGGAGGGCCGTCGCGCCCGGCCAGACGCCGAACGCGAGAAACACCAGCGGGACGATGGCGAGGTTATGCGCGAAGGCGACGAGATTGCGCGTCATCACCCGCAGCACGAACACGGTTTTGGGAATGGCGGCCTGGCGCAGAAAGGGCGCGGCTTGCGTGAACACGCCCGTGGCGTCATTGGCGAGGCCGGCCACCAGCGTCCACACCGTGAAGGAGGCGGCCAGATAGGGGATGTAGTCGGACGCCGCGGCCTTGAACAGGCTGGCGTTGACGAGCCCGATGCCGCCCACGAACAGCGCCATGCTGAGCGTGATCCAGAACTGCCCCAGCCGCGAGCGCCGGTAGCGCTGGCGGATGTCCATGAGGCCGAGATGGGTCCAGATGGGCCAGGAGCGCGAGCCGATTCTCAGGTCCGCGACGGCCAGCGCGGCCTCGCGCCGGCTGATGAGATGATAAAACGCCATTTGATGGACGTCATATCAAGCATGGCGTCCGTCGTCTATGTGGCGAAGCCTGAGCTCGTAATGCTCGCGCTTCGATCAGGCGGTCAGCAGGTCGCCTTGCCGCACTGGCGCACGGACGCGATGGCGCCGCGCAGGGGCTCGATGCCCTGCGAGCCGAACAACACGTCGTCGCCGATCACGAAGGCGGGCGTGCCCTGGAGCTTGAGGATGTCGGCGACCCGCATCGTCTCCTCCACGGCGGCGCGCGTCTCGGGGCTCTCGAGGTCCTTGGTGAGCCTGGCCTGGTCGACGCCGAGCTCCTTGGCGACCGCGAGCGCGCGCTCCTTGCCGACGCGACCCTTCGATTCCAGCAGCCTCTGGTGGTAGTCGAAATATTTGTCGCCCTTGAGCTGGTTCTTCACCGCCACGGCGACGAAGGCTGCCTCCACCGAATCGGGGCCCAGCACCGGGAAATCGCGGATCACGATGCGCAGCTTGGGGTCGGACTTCGAGAGCTCGCGGATGTCGGCCAGCGACTTCTTGCAGTAGCCGCAGTTGTAATCGAAGAACTCCACCAGCGTGACGTCGCCCGTGGGGTTGCCGAGCACGATGTTGCGGGGCGACTGCACCAGCGTGGCGGCCACCTGGCTGAGCGCCGCCTTGGTGGCGGTTTTCTCGGCGTCCTTCTGGCGGCGGTCGAGCTCCACCAGCGCTTCCTGGATCACCTCGGGGTTTTCCAGCAGGTAGGAGCGGATCATCTCGCGCACGGCGCTCTTTTGCGCGTCCGAGAAGTCGGCGGACTTGCCCTGCGCGAATGCGGGGAGGGGCGCCGCGGCCGTCGCGGCCGCGATCGCGAGCGCGATGGCGGCCTTGCGGAGAAGCGGGAGGGCGGCGGCGAGAGGCATGGTCGAACTCCGGAAAGAGGCGGCGCGAAGCGCGTGCGCGGATATTACGGCGTTTGGGGCGGGCGCGTGTTCAAAAGATCGTCGGCCTTGATCCAGCCAGGCGAGTTCGGCGGCAGCTTCTCCTTGGCGCGCGTCGCCTGGGTGGCGGCGGCGTTGTAGTCGCCGGCGTAGAAATAAGCCTGCGCGGCCGCGTAGGCGGCCATGCCCTCGTCGCCCTTGAGGCCGTAGGCGCGCGACAGATGGTGCCAGCCCTCCGCCCATTCGGGCTCGCGCTGCACCGCGTTGGAGAGCTCGCGCACGGCCTCGGCGGCGCCGGCCTTCGATTCGGTGGCGACCAGCGCCTGGCCGAGCAGCGTGCGGATCGGCCCGGCCGAGGGGGCCAGCGACACGGCCTTGCGCAGCAGCGGGATGGCCTCCGCGGCGCGGCCGAACTCCAGCAGCACCTGGCCCTTGAGCTCCCACAGGTAGGGATTGCCGCTGTCCTCGCGGATCAGCGCGTCCACCTGCGAGAGCGCCTCGGGCAGGCGCTTGTAGCGGTAGGCGATGATCGCGCGGGCGTAGCGGGCCGGGCGGCTCATGTCGGAGGGCGGGTAGCGGCGTCCCACCTCCTCGGCCTTGGCGGTGAAGCCGAACAGCTTGGCGCGCGCCATGTCGTGGCGAAACTGCAGGGCGGGCGGATCCTTGACGTCCAGATAGGGGCTCTTGCTGGCGAGCCGCTCCAGGTTTGCGATGCGCTCGTTGGGCATCGGGTGGCTCACCAGGTAGGGATCGACGCTCGCGGTCTTGAACATCGCGTCCTGGTTGAAGCGCTGGAAGGTGTCGAGCATGCCCTTGGGCGACTGCTTGATGGCCTGCAGGAAGCGCAGGGCCATGAGGTCGGCCGCCTGCTCCTCCGAGCGCTGGTAGGCGAGCAGGCTGCGCTTCACCAGCTCCTGCGAGCCGAGTGCGATGCCCATGGCCCCGCCGCCCGCATTGCCGACGCGATCGCGCGAGGCCATGCCGGCCGCCGCGCCGCCGACGCCCAGCAGCATGCCCACGATGGCGAGGATCTGCGCATTGGCGAGCTGCTCGCGCAGGCGCTGGAGATGGCCGCCCGCGATGTGGCCGGATTCGTGCGCGATGACGCCGATCATCTCGTTGGGCGTCTTGGCGTCCATGATGGCGCCGACATTCACGAACATGCGCCGACCGTCGGCCACGAAGGCGTTGAACGAGCGGTCGCCGATCAGAACGATCTGCACCGAGCCCTTGCGGATGCCGGCGGCTCCGAACACCGGGGTCGCGTAGTCGCGCAGCAAGGCCTCGACCTCGGCGTCGCGGATCACGCCGGCGCGCGCCTGCTGGGCGGAGGCGGCGACCGGCTGAAGCGCCATCGCGGCCGCGACCGCCAGCGAGACGACGCCGCGCCGCAACCCGCCGCTTGGCGGGGCAGGGCGGTTGCTGCTAGGGGAGCGGCGAAGACAACGAAGCATGGGGCTCTCGGACCGGCGCCAAGACTTACGGACAGCTCCGCTCCCGGTCAAATGGGGCGGGGCCGCCGCGAGGCCGGCCCCTATGCCCCGCAAACACGGCGGCCCCATGGCGAAGAACTCCCCGACCCCGGCGCGCTCCGGCGCGGCCCTGCAGGTTTCGGCCCGCAGCGCCGTGGAGCCGTTCCTGGCCATGGACGTGCTGGCGGCCGCCAACATCAAGGAAAGCGCCGGCGACAGCGTGCTGCACATGGAGGTGGGGCAGCCCGGCGCGCCGGCGCCGCGCCGAGTCGTGGAAGCCGCCTCGGCCGCTCTGGCGCGAGGGCGCATCGGCTACACGGAGGCGCTGGGCCTGCCGTCGCTGCGCGAGCGCATCGCGCGGCACTACGGCGAGACTTATGGGGTCGCTGTGCCGGCCGAGCGCGTGGTGGTGACCACGGGCTCTTCGGGCGGGTTCATCCTGTCGTTTTTGGCGATGTTCGACCCGGGCGACCGCGTCGCCATCAGCGCGCCGGGCTATCCGGCCTATCGCAACGTCCTGAAGGCGCTTGGCGTGGAGCCGGTCGAGATCGAGACCACGGCGGCGACCGGGTGGGCGATGACCGGCGAGGCTATCCAGCGCGCCCATGCAGAGCGGCCGCTCAGGGGCGTGCTGGCGATGAGCCCGGCCAATCCGTCGGGGACGATGATGAGCCGGGAGGCCCTGGCCGATCTTGGCCGGGTCTGCGGCGAGCTCGGGCTCTGGTTCGTGTCGGACGAGATCTATCACGGGCTGACCTATGAGCGCCCGGCCGAGACCGCGCTGCGGTTCGACCCGGACGCCGTGGTGATCAACAGCTTCTCGAAATATTACTGCATGACTGGCTGGCGCGTCGGCTGGATGGTGGTTCCGGAGGCGCTGGTGCGCCCCATCGAGAGGCTGGCGCAGAGCCTGTTCATTTCCGTGCCCTATTTGAGCCAGGTCGCCGCCGAGGCAGCGTTCTCGGCCACCGAGGAGCTCGAGGCCGTGAAGGCCGGCTATGCCCGCAACCGGAGCATGCTGCTGGAGGAGCTGCCGCGCATCGGCCTGCCGGACTTCCTGCCGGTGGACGGCGCGTTCTACGTCTATGCGGATGTGGGCCGCTACACGAATGACTCGCTCGCGTTTTGCCGCCGGATCCTGGACGAAACCGGCGTCGCCGTGACGCCGGGGCTGGATTTCGACCCGGCGCGGGGCAGCCGCTACATGCGGCTGTCGTTCGCGGGCTCAGAGGAGACCTGCCGGGAAGCGGTGAGGCGGCTGGGCGGGTTTTTGAGTTTCTGAAACAAAGTGCTTTGGCGTACATGGCCGGTGAGCATTATTGCGGCAACGGTAACGGCGAACCCTGCGAGTAGATCCACCACGTAATGACCGCCGAACGGCACCGCCGACAATATTACCAAAGCTGCTAACGTTAGTAATACAATCCGTCCTACGGTGCGCTTTATGATCGGCCATACCGCCCAAACAAACACGGTTGTTCCGGCAACGTGGAAGGACGGCATCGTTACGACGCCGATAAGTTCAGGGAAGTCCCTGTGGCCGCCATTGCGCAGAGATTCTACAACGACTGCTGATCGGTGAGGAATTTCGAGCGTTACGAAGCCGATCTGGCCTGGAAGACTCAAGAACGGAGGCACCGAAACGCAGGGTGCAACTAATGCGCCAAATGCGGTTATATTTAGTAATATAAAATAAATCAGCGTTAATCGATGGATGTGTTCTTCAGTGCTCCATATCGTCACGATCAAGAATGCGGCAGGCATACTGAAATCGAATATTTCATACGATCTCGCTAAGATCTCAGACAAAATCTGGTTTTGCCCAATTGTTTGTACAACAGTAGTCCATTCGAAGCCAATGCTACGATCAGCCGACAAAAATGTAGCATCCAGATAAGGTAGGCCTGCCGCCGTTGCAACCATAGTTGCGCCTAGTCCGAGCCCGGACAATAACAATAAAAAGGTGAGGCTTTTAAAGTAGACCCGAAGGTGTTCTGCATATTTGTCGGCTACCAAGTAGCCGATGGGGCCAATAAGGAACCAGGCGATCTTGGCTAATTGTTC
This sequence comes from Alsobacter sp. P4_H11, assembly GCF_056400925.1. Classification (NCBI taxonomy): domain Bacteria; kingdom Pseudomonadati; phylum Pseudomonadota; class Alphaproteobacteria; order Hyphomicrobiales; family Alsobacteraceae; genus Alsobacter; species Alsobacter sp. P4_H11. The sequence goes on along the minus strand of NZ_JBFUKI010000001.1, from coordinate 747,703 downwards.
CGGATTAAGGAAAAATTCTATTGAAAATGCCAGGTACGCCCAAAAAAATATTGGGAGGCCCAAAACAAACAACGTAAATGGTACGGACATGATGGCCCAATGCTAAATCTCGGGCTATATTTCTGATTTAAGGTAAAATTTATATTATTTTTTATCAATTAGTTTCATTTGCCGTTCGTCTGGCGTAGGCAGGGACAGTGACTCGCCGAACGATCCGCAGGCGCGCTCCTCGTCATTTTCCTGCATTGGTGTTCAGCCCCAGAGAGCGGACTCGCCCTTGCATCGGCTTGCCGGACTTCCTGCCGGTGGACGGCGCCTTCTACGTCTATGCGGATGTCGGCCGCTACATGAATGACTCGATCGCGTTTTGCCGCCGGCCTGGACGAAACCGGCGTCGCCGTGACGCCGGGGCTGGATTTCGACCCGTTGCGGGGCAGCCGCTACATGCGGCTGTCGTTCGCGGGCTCAGAGGAGACCTGCCGGGAGGCGGTCAAGCGGCTGGGCGGGTTTCTGAGGGGCTAAGAGGCTTGCGCGGCAGTTTGCCGGACGAGGGCTGTCGGATTGAGTTGTTGGATCCGACGCGCAGCCCACAATGAAAACACGGCCACCGCCATGCCGGCTGGGATATCGACGAGGTAATGGCCGCCGATCCAGACGGCGCCCAGGATTTCGCAACTGGCGAAGAGCCAGGCGGCGACCCTCAGTTGGCGAATCGAGCCGAGGGAGGCCGCCGCGATCACTGAACCGGCGGTATGGAATGACGGAAAGCTAACGAATCCAACCCACTCCTCCACACGTGTGAGCGTACCATTCCGAAGCGACAGGATTAGCGGCCCAAGTCCGGTTGAGTATTGAAGCGTGCTGTCTCTCACGGCTTCGGGACCAAGGTGGGTGGCGGCCGATAAAGCTGGAGCAATCGTTGCAATCAGCGCGGTGCAAGTCCCTGCAATCACATAACTGAGCAGATAGCGCTCGGCCACGTCGCCTCGGATCAAGAGCGGAAACAGCAGGATCGGCAATGCTACCAAAGCCGGAAAACAGTTGTAGATCAGGTTCATGACCGCGGTCGCCGTTTGCTGGCGGTAAAGCGCAGGGCCCCAGATACGCCAGTCGAAACCGACTGCCCGATCAACCGCGGTAAACCACTCGTCCCGGAGCGGCATCGCCAGAGTGGCTCCCGCGTAGATAGTGGTGAGCACGGCTGTCGTCGCCCAGGCCAGGAGCAACACCCCGATCATCCAATTGCAAACTTTGCGAAGCAGGGGCGTATCGATCCGCATCGCCAGCCAGGTCAGCAACACTGCAGCGAAGGTCAAATGAAGGAGGGTCAGAAACTTGTCGAAAACGTCGAGCCCGACGCTCGCGGCGATCGACCAAGCGATCGCCTGTCCGAAGCCGAAGACTACAAGCGAAAAGGCATTGATGTTTAGCATTTTAGGCTCTCTGATCCCTAGATCAGCACTGCCATATGCCTATTAAAAAACAAAAAAGGGGCCTCGTCTGAGGCCCCCTTCGTTGATCTTTGTAAAGCTGATCTCAGCCGCCCGAGATGGCGGACTTGGCCTTGGCCCACCAACCGGCCTTGCGGGGGGCGGCGGGCTCGGCGCCGAACACCACCGGTTCGGTGGTGACGGGCTCGGGCTCGGGCTGCGGCTCCGGGGCGGCGGCGGTGACCACGGGCTCGGGAGCCCGGGCGGCCGCCATGGCGGGCGCCGGAGCAGGAGCTGCGACGGGGGCGGCCGGCTGCGGCGCTTCGGCCGGAACCTCGGCGGCTTCGGGCGCGGCAGCCGCGGCTTCGGCGGCGGCGGCCTCGGCCGCGATGCTGGCCTTGGTGCGGCGCGGGGCGCGCGGCTTGCGGGCCGGCTTGGCGGGCGCCTCGACGGCGGGCTCGCTCACGGCTTCGTCCGCGACGGCGGCTTCGGAAGCCAGGGTCAGCGACTCGTCCTCGGCGCTCGATGCCGGGGCCTCGGTCCCGGCCTCTTCGGCGCGATCGCCGCGCAGGCGACGTCCACCCCGGCGTCCGCGGCGGCGGCGGCCATTGGCCTCCTCGTCGGCGGAAGGCACGGTGAGGCCGGCCTCGGCCTCGTTCATGGCGAGGTCCTGCGTCGTGGCGTCGTCGGCGACGCTGTCGGGCTCATAGGTGTGCGTGCCGCCGAACGGCGCGCCCGTCACCTCGGGCTGGGGCGCATCGACCGGCATCGGGGCGCCATCGGCGCCGTAAACCTCCGGCCGGCCCTCGCCGCCGCGTCCGCCACGCCGACGCCGACGCCGACGCCTGCGGCGTCCGCCCTCGCTGTCGCCGTCCGCGCGCAACTCGTCGCGCTCGGGCGCAGGTCCACGCTCCGGCGCGGGGCCACGCTCCTGGGGAGCGCGCTCGCCGCCTTCGCGGGGCGCCCGCTCGCCGCGTCCGCCGCGCTCGCGACGGCCACGATCCTGGCGCGGCGCGCGATCCTCGCGGACCTCGACGTCGGCGACTTCGCCCTCGTCCTCGGTCTCCTCGACTTCGTCCTCGATGTCGTCCTCGATCTCGTCGTCCAGGTCGACGCTGTCGACGATCACGGGCGAGATCACGATGGGACGCGGGTTGGTGATCAGCTCGCCGCGCTCGATCGCGAAGGCGTGCGTGCCGCTGGTGTGCGCGTCATCGGCGAGGATGGTGATGTCGACGCCGAACCGGTCCTCCAACCCGCGCAGGTGGCTGCGCTTCTGGTTGAGGATGTAGAGGCACACGTCCGTGCCGGTGCGGACCAGCAGATGGTGCGAGTTGCTCTTGATCAGCATCTCTTCCACGGCGCGCAGCACATGCAGCGCGATGGACGGGGTGGCGCGCACGATGCCGGCGCCGGCGCAATGCGGGCATGGAACCGTGGAGCCTTCCAGCACGCCGGTGCGGATGCGCTGGCGCGACATCTCCATCAAGCCGAAGGGCGAAATGCGGCCGACCTGGATGCGGGCGCGATCATTCTTGAGAGCGTCCTTGAGGCGGCGCTCCACGGTGCGATTGTTCCGGTTCTCCTCCATGTCGATGAAATCGATCACGATGAGGCCGGCGAGATCGCGCAGGCGCAGCTGGCGGGCGACTTCGTCGGCCGCCTCGCAGTTGGTCTTGGTGGCCGTGTCCTCGATGTTGTGCTCGCGCGTGGCGCGGCCCGAGTTCACGTCGATGGCGACCAGCGCCTCGGTCTGGTTGATGACGATGTAGCCGCCGGACTTCAGCGTCACCTGGTTGGAGAACATGGCGTCGAGCTGCGCCTCCACGCCGAAGCGGGCGAAGAGCGGCTGCACGTCGCGGTAGGGCTTCACGTTCTTGGCATGGCTCGGCATGAGCATGCGCATGAAGTCCTTGGCGTCCTTGTAGGCGCCTTCGCCGGCGACGAGCACCTCGTCGATGTCCTTGTTGTAGAGGTCGCGGATCGCGCGCTTGACGAGCGAGCCTTCCTCATAGGTGAGCGCCGGGGCGGACGACTGCAGCGTCAGCTCGCGCACAGTCTCCCACAGGCGCATCAGGTATTCGAAGTCGCGCTTGATCTCGGTCTTGGTGCGCGAGGCGCCGGCCGTGCGCAGGATGACGCCCATCCCCTCCGGAACCTCGAGCTCCTGGGCGACGGCCTTCAGGCGCTTGCGGTCCACCGAGTCGGTGATCTTGCGGGAGATGCCGCCGCCACGCCCGGTATTGGGCATCAGGACCGAGTAACGGCCCGCCAGCGACAGGTAGGTGGTGAGCGCCGCGCCCTTGTTGCCGCGCTCTTCCTTGACGACCTGCACGAGCAGCACCTGGCGGCGCTTGATGACTTCCTGGATCTTGTACTGGCGGCGCGAGGCGCGCGGACGCTCCGGCAGCTCCTCCAGCGCGTCGCCGGCGCCGACCTGCTCGATCACATGGCGGGGCTCGCCGTTCTCGTCACCCTCGGCGTGCTCGTCGTCGCCATGGTCGTCGTTGTGGTCGTCCCGACCGTCGTCGTGGTGCGACGCCTCGTCCTGCTCGCTTTCGCTGCGAACGGGCGGCTCCTCGGTGGCGGCGGACGGATCGACGGCCTCGGGACCTTCGTGCTCGTGACGATCCTGCTCGTTGGCGTCGTTCTCGTGCGAGTCGCCGGAGGCTTCCTCCTGCGCGCCGACCGCGCTGGCGGCGTCGACGTCGACGACGGGCGCATCCTCGGTCACGGTGGCGTCGCCGTGCTGGCCGCCGGAGCGGCGGGCCGGCTTGCCGCCCTTGCCGCGACGGCGATTGCGACGGCCGTTTTCCTCGGCCTCGTCGGTGTCGCGCTCGTGGCGGGCTTCTTCCTCGATCAGCGCCTGACGGTCGGCGACCGGGATCTGGTAGTAGTCAGGGTGGATCTCGCTGAAGGCCAGGAAGCCATGGCGGTTGCCGCCGTAGTCCACGAAGGCGGCCTGGAGCGAGGGCTCCACGCGGATCACCTTGGCGAGATAGATGTTCCCGCGGAGCTGCTTCTTGTTGGCGGACTCGAAATCGAATTCTTCGACGCGATTACCGCGGACCACCACGACCCGGGTCTCTTCCGGGTGCGAGGCGTCGATGAGCATCTTGTTGGCCATGAGGATCTCTCATTGGCGCTGCTCCCGTGGACCGATCAGTCTCGTCGCAAGCAAGAAGAGCCGTGCGTCCACAACGGACGGCGGCGGAAAGGGGGCGACGAGAGAACGAACGGAACGGGGATCAGCGCTCAGTTTGCGCCGGAGGCCGGCGTGGGTTGAACATGCGCTGGAAAGAAGGGGCCGATGGCGAATCCGACGGAGAAACGGCGGGCGTCCTGCGACGACCGCGGTCTGAAGCTCTCGACGGGTCCGGAGCACACTGCTCACGCCACGACCTCGGTACCTTTTTTCGGGGGCCGACGAACGGAGGCGGACCTTGGGAAGGGCGCTGTTGTCGGCCGTGGCGCCTCGACCGGAAAACCGCATGCGAGGCTCTGACGCCACGTCGCTGAGGTTGTCGCCGGAAAAACTGGCGCGCTTCGGCGAAAGCCTTGGCGGCCAAGAACCGGTTCCCGCGCAAAGCCTCTCTGTCGAGGCGCTCCCGCGGGCGACGGGGAGACGTGACCCTTTTCTCATAAAGGCGAAAACCCGAATCTGGCAAGCATTTATACGAGTGTGTCGCGCTCGCCACTTGCCGGCCGGAAACCGGATCGGGGTCGTGAGGATTGGTTAACCTCAATCGCCCTATAGCCTATGAACGGGATACGAACACGGCCGCTTCGTTGCGCGAACAGGACCATGGAATGCCCGGCAACCGTTGGAAACGCCTGACGCGAGCAGCCCTTTGGGGCGCTGCGCTGCTTCTAGCGCTTCCGGCGACCAGCGCCGTTGCGGCCGAGCCTCAGCCGGCGGCGACGAAAACGCCCGCTCCAGTCGCGATCGACGCGCAGGTGACGGGCGACCAGAGCGCCACGCGGCTCACCTTCACGTTGTCGTCAGCGGTAGAGCCCTCGGTCAAGGTGCTGGAGAAGCCCGACCGGCTCGTGATCGACCTGCCCGAGGTGAATTTCCAGATGCCGCCCGACGCCGGCCGAAAGGCGAGGGGGCTCGTGAAGTCCTTCCGCTACGGCATGATGGGCCCTGGCCGCTCGCGCGTGGTGATCGATCTCGCCTCGCCGGCGCTGCCCGTCCGGGTCGCCAACGAGAGCCTGATGGGCGGCGCCGCCAATGCGTTGGTGCTGGACCTCAAGAAAGCCGAGCGCGACGTCTTCACCCGCACGGCCGCGGCCGACAGGGCCTCGTCGCCCGAGCCGACCACGCCGGCGCTGCGGGCGGGCGCGGACAAGCGCCCCGTGGTGGTGCTCGATCCGGGCCATGGCGGCATCGACACCGGCGCGATCGGGGTGGCGCATACGGTCGAGAAGGACGTGGTGCTGGCGTTCGCCCGCGACCTGAAGGTGAAGCTGGAGCGCAATGGCCGCTACCGCGTGGTGATCACCCGCGAGGACGACACCTTCATTTCGCTGCGAGACCGGGTGCGCATCGCCAAGGACAACAGCGCCAGCCTGTTCGTCTCCATTCACGCCGACACCGTGCAGGCCAGCCCGGAGGTGCGCGGGCTCACGGTGTACACGAACGCGGACCGGGCCTCCGACGCCGAGGCGGCGCGGCTTGCCGAATCGGAAAACAAGGCCGACAGCGTCGCCGGCGTGGACGCCGAGGTGGGCGCCGAGGAAGTCGCCGGAATCCTGGGCGACCTGACCCGGCGCGAGACCCGGACCTACTCGCATCTCTTCGCCCGTACACTGGTGGGCAAGATGACGGCCGCGGCGCGCCTCAACAAGAATCCCCACCGCTCCGCCGGCTTCTGGGTGCTGCGCGCGCCCGACGTGCCGTCCGTTCTGGTGGAGCTCGGCTACCTCTCCAGCAAGAGCGACGTCGAACTCCTGACCGCCGACGCCTGGCGCGACAAGGCGACGGAGTCGATCTCGGCCGCCATCACGGCGTTCCTGGCGCCCCGCCTTGCCCAGCAAGGCGCGCCTGTTCTTCCTTGACATCCGCAAGGTCGTCGCGTTTTCAACACAGTGCGGCCGCAGGGTGCGCCTGCGTTCCGTTTCGGGATGCGGCGAGGCGCGGCTGCGTGTAGATTGGCGCTCGACAGGGGCCCGCCCGGGGGCGTGGGCTCTGGTTGCGCCCGGGGCTGAAGGCGCATCCTCGTCCTTGTGAGAGGGACCGGCCACAAGGCCGCCTGTTCGGTTGCGTGAGAGATGAGGCAGGCCGGGGCTGGACGGGTTCGTTCAGCCAGGCCGTGGCGGAGCTGGCCAGAGCGGCCGGCCCCCAGGACGAAAGCGGACGACGCCACGCATGCGGTATGTACTTCGGCTGATCGGCTTCCTGTTCACGGCAAGCGCGATCCTGTTCATTGTCGGCGCCAGCGCCGTCGGCTTCGTGCTGTGGAAATATTCGCAGGACCTGCCCGACTACACGCAGCTCGCCAATCACGAACCCGCCGTGATGACCCGCATGCATGCGGGCGACGGCAGCCTGCTGGCGGAATATTCGCGCGAACGGCGCATGTTCATCCCGATCCAGGCCGTGCCGAAGCTCGTGATCGCGGCTTTCCTGTCGGCCGAGGACAAGAATTTCTACAAGCACCCGGGCGTAGACCCCGAGGGCATCGCGCGCGCGGCCGTGTTCCTGATCAAGAAGGACAAGGGCCAGCGGCCGCAGGGCGCCTCGACGATCACCCAGCAGGTGGCCAAGAACTTCCTGCTGTCCAACGAGCAGACGTTTGATCGCAAGATCAAGGAGCTGCTGCTCGCGCTACGGATCGAGAGCACCTACACCAAGGACAAGATCCTCGAACTCTACATGAACGAGATCTACCTTGGGCTCGGCAACTACGGCGTCGCGGCCGCCGCGCTGAACTACTACGGCAAGTCGGTGCATGAGTTGACGCTGGCAGAAGCCGCCTATCTGGCGGCGCTGCCCAAGGCGCCCAGCGACCTTCACCCGTTCCGCAACCGCGAGAAGGCGATCGATCGCCGCAACTACGTGGTCGATCGCATGGTCGAGAACGGCTACGTGTCGCGCGAGGACGGCGCGGCGGCCAAGAAGGAGCCGCTCAACGTCAATCCGCGGCAGCTTTCGCCGAATTCCTACATGGCGGGCTTCTTCGCCGAGGAAGTGCGGCGCGAGCTGGCCGACCGCTACGGCGAGAAGAAGCTCTACGAGGGCGGCCTTTCGGTTCGCACCACGCTGGATCCGAAGCTGCAGCTCGTCGCCCGCAAGACGCTGGCGGACGGCCTCGTGCGCTACGACGAGGCGCATGGCTGGCGCGGCGCGATCCAGCGGCTCGAGATCACCGGCAAGGATTGGGGCCCGCCGCTGGGCGAGGTTCCGGCGCTGGGCGACGTGCAGCCCTGGCGGCTCGCCGTGGTGCTGGACGTGAACGGCGACGTCGCGCGGCTCGGCCTGCAGCCCAAGCGTGATCCCTCCGGCCAGATCGAGCGCGACCGCGAAACCGCGACCCTGAACAACGAGGGCGCGAAATGGACCCGCAAGCCGGTTCGCCAGCTCTTCGCGGTGGGCGACGTGGTGTATGTGGAGCCGGTCGCGGGCGGCCAGTTCCGCCTCCGCCAGCTGCCCGAGATCTCGGGCGCGCTGGTGGCGATGGACCCCTATACGGGCCGCGTGCTCGCGATGGTGGGCGGCTTCTCGTTCGACCAGTCGAAGTTCAACCGCGCCACGCAGGCGATGCGCCAGCCGGGTTCGTCGTTCAAGCCGTTCGTGTACGCGACGGCGCTCGACAACGGCTACACGCCGTCCTCGGTGGTGATGGATTCGCCGATCGAGATCGACATGGGCCCGGGCCAGGAAATCTGGCGGCCGGAGAACTATGACGGCAAGTCCGGCGGGCCGCACACGCTGCGCTACGGCATCGAGCACTCCAAGAACCTGATGACGGTTCGGCTGGCGCAGGACGTCGGCATGCCGCTGATCTCCGAATACGCCAAGCGCTTTGGCGTCTATGACGACATGCTGCCCGTGCTGGCCATGTCGCTCGGCGCGGGCGAAACCACCGTGATGCGGATGGTCACCGCCTATTCGATGTTCGTGAACGGCGGAAAGCGCATCAAGTCGACGCTGATCGACCGCATCCAGGATCGCTGGGGCGGCACGATCTTCAAGCATGACGAGCGCCAGTGCGTCGGCTGCGATTCGGAGAAGTTCGCCGGCCAGAACGAGCCCAAGCTGATCGACAAGCGCGAGCAGGTGCTGGACCCGCTCACCGCCTACCAGGTCGTCTCGATGCTGGAAGGCGTCGTGCAGCGCGGCACCGCCACGGTGGTGAAGGAAGTCGGCAAGCCGCTCGCCGGAAAGACGGGCACCACCAACGACGCCAAGGACGTGTGGTTCGTTGGCTTCTCGCCCGATCTCGCGGTGGGCGTCTACATGGGCTACGACAAGCCGCGCTCCCTCGGCAACTCGGCCACGGCCGGCCAGTACGCGGCCCCGATCTTCCGCGACTTCATGAAGGTGGCGCTGGCCGACAAGCCCGCAACGCCGTTCCGCGTGCCGCCGGGCATCAAGCTGATCCGCGTCGCGGGCTCGACAGGCCTGCGCGCCGGAACCAACGATCAGGGCGGCATCCTGGAGGCGTTCAAGCCCGGCACGGCGCCGCCCGACACCTTCTCGGTGATCGGCTCCGGCGGCGGCGGCGGAGGCGAGGGCGGCCAGTCGGTGGGGGCTGGGACAGGCGGGCTCTACTGAGCCCGATCCCGCCGCCTTTACACCCTCGACCGGCATCGCTACCTATCCGCCAGCGAGCGAGGCTCCGGCCGCGCTTCACCATTCCGGGCGCGGCCAGGCCGCGTCTCCATCCAGCAAGAGAGTTTCATGCGCGCCGAGATCGAATCTCTGCTCGAATCCGCCAAGCAGTCCGTGGGACTGCTGAGGAGGCATCTTTGACTTCGACGCAGCAACGCGTCGCCTGGCGGAGCTGAACGCCAAGGCCGAGGACCCCAATCTCTGGAACGACGCCGACGCGGCCCAGAAGGTGATGCGCGAGCGCACCGATCTGGAAGACCGGCTCGGCTCGATCGCGCGGCTCGAACGCGAGCTCGATGACGCCGTGATGTTCATCGATCTCGGCGAGACCGAGGGCGATCCCTCGGCGGTCGGCGAGGGCGAGCAGATGATCCGCAACGTGCAGGCCGAAGCGGCCCGCCGGCAGATCGAGACGCTCCTTTCCGGCGAAGCGGACCAGAACGACGCCTATCTCGAAGTCCATTCCGGCGCCGGCGGCACCGAGAGCCAGGATTGGACCAACATGCTCATGCGCATGTACACGCGCTGGGCCGAGCGGCGGGGCTACAAGGTCGAGATCGTCGACATCGCGGACGGCGAAGAGGCCGGCATCAAGGGCGCGACGCTCCTGATCAAGGGCCACAACGCTTATGGGTGGTCCAAGACCGAGTCGGGCGTGCACCGGCTGGTGCGCATCTCGCCCTTCGACTCCAACGCACGCCGCCACACCAGCTTCGCATCCGTGTGGGTCTATCCGGTGATCGACGATCGCATCCAGATCGACATCAAGGAAAGCGATTGCCGCATCGACACCTTCCGGTCGTCGGGCGCGGGCGGCCAGCACGTCAACACCACCGACTCGGCCGTGCGCATCACGCATAACCCGACCGGCATCGTGGTGGCCTGCCAGCAGGAGCGCTCGCAGCACAAGAACCGCGCCAAGGCGTGGGACATGCTGCGCGCCCGCCTGTACGAGCGCGAGCTGCAGATGCGCGAGGAGAAGGCGAACGCCGAAGCCGCGTCGAAGACCGACATCGGCTGGGGCCACCAGATCCGCTCCTATGTGCTGCAGCCCTACCAGCTCGTAAAGGACCTGCGCACCGGCACGCAGTCCACCAGCCCGGGCGACGTGCTGGACGGCGAGATCGACCCGTTCATGGAAGCCGCGCTGGCGCAGCGCGTCTACGGCGGCGGCGAAGAGGTGCAGGACATCGACTGACGCCGCTTCCGCGCCCGACACGGAAAAGCCGGCTCTCGCCGGCTTTTTTCGTTCGGACGTGCGATCATGTCAGAGCGGCCCGAGCCGGGCGGCCATCCGCAGGTAGCGCACAGGGTCGACCGGCTGCCCGTCGATGCGGGTTTCATAGTGCAGATGCGGCCCGGTGGAGCGTCCCGTGGAGCCGACGCGGCCGATCACGGTCGCGGGCGTCACCTCCTGGCCATCGGACACGAGGATGGCCGAGAGGTGTGCGTAGCGGGTGACGATGCCGGCGCCATGATCGACCTCGACCATGTTGCCGTAGCCGCCGCTCCACTCCGCCAGCGTAACGACGCCGCGCGCGGTGGGGCGCACCGCCGCGCCGGCCTCGTCGCGCAGGTCGACGCCCGTGTGGAGCGCCAGTCCGCGGGTGAACGGGTCGGTGCGGTAGCCGAACGAGGATGTCTGATCCATCTCGGATTTCAGCGGCCGGCGCACCGGCAGCGAATCGACCACGCGCTTTAAGCGCGCGCCGTCCGCCAATGTGCCCTGGAGGCGGGCGGCCAGCGACTCGAAGGGGCCAGCGCCGGGCCCGACCTTCACCGGAACGAGGGGACCACCCTGGGCGGCGAAGGATTCGAAGCGGCTCGGCTGCAGTCCGAGCTCGGCGATCACGGACTGGTAGCGGGTGGTGGACGCCCTGGCCTGGGCTTCCAGGCGCGACAGGGCCTGCAGCTGGTTGGCGTCCAGCCGGGCGAGCTTGGCGCCCAAGGCCGAGAGCTGGTTCTGCACCGGGCCGCTCTTCAGGAAGCCGGCTTCGGGGAACATGGACGCGGTTCGGGCGGCGTCGGCCGGCGGCGTCTTGAGCCGCGCGTCCGCGCTGGTACCGCGCAGAGGCATGGCGTCGACCGCCGGGGCGGGCTCCACGGAGGGCTTGGGCTTCTCGGCGTCCACCGGCGCGAAAGCCGACGTTCCGGCCGGCAGCGGGCCTCCCTGGGCCTTGGGGGCGAAGAGCACGGGCGGGAGCGAGACGCCGGTCCGCGCCGTCTCGACGGGAGCGCTTTTCGACTGCGCTTCGAACTGGGTCGCCAGCGAGGCCACCACGGCCTGACGATTTTCGAGCTGCGCCTGCCGGGCAATTAGCTCCTGGACCTTTCCTTCGAATGAGTCCTGGTCGAGCAGCTGGCGACTTGTGAGCCGGTCGATGCTGGTGCGCAGCGCCGCGATCCGGTCCTCATAGGCGTATTGCATTTGCGTCTGGCGGGACATGAGGCCGCCGAGGATGTCTTCCCGGAACGCGATATAGGCCGTCGCGCCGACCGACCAGAGCACGAAGAGCCCCGCTACTGCCGAGCCGGCGACCGCGACGCCGCGCTTGACCTCGATGCGCCTGGCGCCTGCGCGGCTCTCGACCGCGAACACTAGCCTGCGTGAGACGTCGCCGGACGCATAGGAAGACTCAGAAGCCATCGCGAACCTCGCAGGGCCGAGACTGGGCCCCGCGAGCATTGAAAACGATTAAGGTTAATCATCCGCAAAGGACGGGAGGATCAAGCCTTCCGCGTCGCTTCGAGCACCTCTTCGGCGTGGCCGGGCACCTTCACCTTGTCCCAGACGCGCGCGACCTTGCCGTCGGCGTCGATCAGCACCGTGGTGCGCTCGATGCCCATGTATTTACGGCCATACATGCTCTTCTCGACCCAGACCCCATAGGCCTCCAGCATCTTCTTCTCTTCGTCGGAGGCGAGCGGGAAACCGAGCTCGTACTTGGCCTTGAACTTGTCGTGGCTGGCGACGCTGTCGGCCGAGACGCCGACGATTTCGGCCCCGGCCGCCGCGAAATCGGCCCGCATGCCGTTGAAGGCGATCGCCTCCTTGGTGCAGCCGGACGTGTCATCCTTCGGGTAGAAATAGAGCACCAGCTTCTTGCCCTTCAGATCGGCCAGCGAGACCGAGCCGCCCCCGTCTCGCGGCAGGGTGAAGTCCGGCGCTGCTTTACCCACCTGCAATTTTTCCGGCATGTCGCCTTCCTTTCGTCGAATCGGCATGACTCTTACCTTACGACCGAACCGGCGCGCCGGATGATTCCCGCCGGCGACGGAACCATGCCGGCCAGACAGACGCTGTGAAGCGAGAGAACAGGCGCTACGATCCTGAATGGCCGTTGAGGGAACCCCCATAGCCCGCCGTGTCACGCGGGCCTGCCGGCGCAAGCCGGCGCGCGACCGCGCCAGCGGCGGCGGCCAGCGTGGCCGTGGGGGACGCATTCTGGCGATCATGCTGGGTGGCGTGGCCGGCCTCGTTCTGCTTGCCGCCATCGCGCTCGGCGGATTGGCCTGGCGCCTCAAGGAGGGGCCGCTCTCGTTCGACAGCTTCGCCGAACGCGTTTCGGTCGCGCTCGAGCAGCAATTTGGCAACGGCTACGACGTCGACGTCCAGCACGCGCAGCTGGAATGGACCGACGCGCCGATCCTGTCCGTCACCGGAGTGACCATCCGGGACGGGAAGGGCAACCTCGTGGTGGCCGCACCGGAAGCCGAGATCGGATTTGACATCGGCTCGTTGGCGCTGGGCAGGCTGGTCCCGCGCCATATCGATTTCGTCGGCCTCGCGGTTGCGCTCACGATCGATCCGGACGGATCGGTTTCCGTATCCGCCTCGGGCTCGGACGCACCGGATTTCTCCACGCCCGTACAGCCGACCGACGCGAGCTTCGGTCCGGCTTCGATCCTGGACGCCTTGTCCACGCAGCTCGGCCCGATCGGCGTGATCGAGCGGGCCGGTGTGCGCGACGGCCGGCTGCGCGTCAACGACCGCCGCCGGGGACACACGCTGGTCTATGACAGGCTGGCGCTCAGCTATGTGCGCGTGACCGACGCCGAGAGCCGGCTCGCGCTGGCCGCGAATGGCCCCTCCGGGCCATGGTCCTCTTCGCTCAGCCTGAAGGGCCGCAAGGGCGAGGAACGCGTCATCGGGCTCGAAACCGACAAGCTCGCGGTATCCGACCTGCTCGGCATCGCGGAGCCGGGCGCCATCCCGGTCTTCACCGACATGCCGATCAACGCCAGCGTGCGCCTGACGCTGGGGGCGGACAACACCGTGGCGGGGCTCGACGGCCGCATCACGGGCGGCAAAGCCATGCTGCTGTTCGACGATCCCGACGCGGAACCGATGTTCGTGGACCAGGTCCAGGGCGATTTCGGCTGGGATGCGGCGCGCCGCTCGGCTGTGATCCGCGGGCTCGACGTCGACGCGGGCGAAACACGGTTTCGCGTTTCCGGCGCGATGACGCCGCCGGCGCACAATGGCGACATGTGGCGGCTCGACCTTACCACCACCGGGGCCGTGCTGGCCGGCGAAGGCGCCAAGGAGAAAGCCATTCCGATCGAGACCGGGGCGCTCAGCGCGCGCATCCCGATCGGATTCGGCGGCATCGCGATCGACAAGCTCGCCCTCGCGGGGCCGAATGTCGGGCTCGAGATGACAGGCGTACTGGGCCGCGCCGACGGGTTCGAGGGCCTGAAGCTCGACCTCGTCACCACCAGCCGCATGCCGGTGCGGACAGTGCTGGCGTTCTGGCCGACTTTCGCGGCGGCGGACGTGCGCGCCTACATGGTCGGGGCGATCCAGGACGGAACCGTGCAGGCGTTCCGCTACAGCACCGCGATGTCGCCCGCCGTTCTGGCCGACGCAATCGCCAAGCGGCCGGTGCCGGTGGAAGCCGTTTTGCTGGAGACCACCGTTTCGGGCGCGACCATGCGCCCGGCGCCCGGCATGCCGATGCTGTCCGAGATCGAGGCCGTGGGCCGCGTCACCGGCCAGACGGTTTCGGTTTCGGTGAAGCGCGCGGTTGCAGCCGTGGGGCAGGGGCAGCCGCTCGTGCTCGCCAACGGACGCTACGACGTGGCCGACACGGCCGCGCGCCCGACCGTCGCCAAGGTGACGTTCGACGCGTCCGGAACCGCGGAGGCGACGCTGGCGGCCTTGCGCGCGGAGGCGCTGCGGCCCTTTGTGCCCGCGCCGCTGGAGCTCGCCAACGCCAAGGGCCATGTGGACCTCAAGGCGTCCATCACGTTCCCGCAGCAGGCCGAATTGCAGCCCGCGGACGTGGTCGTGCAGGTGCAGGGCGCCGCCACGGGCCTGTCCGGCGACAACCTGTTCGGCAAGGAAAAGCTCGAGGGCGCGAACCTCACGCTGCTCAACGACAAGGCCGGTATCGTCATCAAGGGCGAGGGGAAGATCGGTGGCAGCCCGGCCCAGTTCGACATGCGCCAGCCGGCCGGCGCGGCGGGCGGGGACGGCGTCGTCACGCTGACGCTGGATGACGCCGCCCGGGCGCGCCGCGGCATCAAGCTGCCGCAGGTGGTGGGGCCGGTGGAGGCCCGCATCTCGCTGAAGGACATGGGCCAGCCCAAGGCCGCCCCGAAGGTGGAGCTCGACCTCACCCGCGCCAGCATCGTGGACCTGCTGCCCGGCTGGGTGAAGACGCCCGGCAAGGCCGCCAAGGCGTCGTTCCGCCTGGAAACGGACGCGGACGGCAGCACTCTGGACGACTTCGTGCTGGACGGCTCCGGCCCGGTCTCGGCCAAGGGCGTGTTGCGTGTGTCGAACGACGGCGGGCTCGTGGCCGCCAAGCTTTCGGCGCTGAAGATCTCGGCCGGCGACGACATGCGGGTCGACTACGAACGCCAGGGCGCATCATCCCGCGTGTCGCTGCGCGGCGGCTCGGTGGACGCCCGCCCGATCCTGAAGGCCCTGATGGCGCCGGGCGCGAGCCCCATGGCGGGTCCGGGCGACTTTGACCTCGACCTCAAGGCGCAGACCATCGTGGGCCTGAACGGCGAATCGCTCTCCGCCGTGGATGGACGCATCGGCATACGCGCGGGGGACTACAAGGATTTCCGGCTCGCCGCCCGGTTCGGCGCGGCGCCGGTGTCCGGCCAGCTCGCCCGGGATGAGGCGGGCAAGCTCGGCGTCGTGATCGAGAGCGGCAACGCTGGCGCCTTTTTCCGCTTCTTCGACATCTACCGGAAGATGCAGGGCGGCGCGATGCTGGTGCAGTTCACGGGCGCCGCGCCGCAGATGAGCGGCACGCTGGTGGTGAACCGCTTCGTGCTGCAGAACGAGCCCGCGCTCGCCCGCAGCGCGCCGAACCAGCAGAACGAGGTGTCGTTCGCCAAGCTGAAATCCGGCTTCTCGGTGGGGGGCGGCAAGCTCGCGATCCGCGACGCCACCATGTGGGGCCAATCCGTCGGCGGCACGCTGGAAGGCTACATGGACTTCAACCGTGACAAGGCGGATTTCTCGGGCACTTTCGTGCCGGCCTACGGGCTCAACAACATCATCAACCAGGTGCCGATCGTCGGGCCCATCCTGGGCGGCGGCCAGCACGAGGGGCTGTTCGCGGTTAATTTCCGCATCGCCGGCAAGGCGAGCCAGCCGACCGTGTCGATCAACCCGCTCTCGGCCGTTGCGCCGGGCTTTCTGCGCAAGTTCTTCGGCGTGATGGGGCCTGGCGAGGTGACCGGCTCGGCGCCGACGCCGCCGGCTGTTTCGGAGCGGTAGGCGGATCCAAGCGCCTCGCCGTCATTGCGGGCAAAGCGAAGCAATCCAGCTAAAGCTGGGCCAATAAGTCCGAGCCTTTCGCCCTGCGCCTGGATTGCTTCGTCGCTGCGCTCCTCGCAATGACGGCGAGGCTTACCGCACCCGCAGCAGCATGTGCTTCTTGCGGCCGAAGGAGAGCTTCACGGCGCCGTCGGCGTTGAGGTCGGCTTCCGAAAGCGTCGCGCGCTCGTCGGACACCGCGACGTCGTTGACGCGCAGGCCGCCGCCCTTCACCTGTCGGCGGGCTTCGCCGGTGGAGGGCACCAGCCCGGCCTTGACGAAAGCCGACAGAACCCCGAGGCCGGCAGAGAGTTCGGCCTTTTCGATCTCGAAGGAGGGCAGCGTCTCGGCCGCGCCGCCTTCCTCGAAGGTGCGGCGCGCGGTCTCGGCCGCCTGCTCTGCCTTGTCGCGGCCATGCATCAAAGCGGTGGCCTCGGTGGCCAGCACCTTCTTGGCCTCGTTGATCTCGGCCCCGCCCAGCGCCACCAGGCGGGCGATCTCGGTGAGAGGCAGGGTGGTGTAGAGCTTCAGGAAACGGCCGACGTCGGCGTCCTCGGTGTTGCGCCAGAACTGCCAGTAGTCATAGGCGGAGAGCTGCTCCTCGTTGAGCCAAACCGCGCCGGAGGCGGTCTTGCCCATCTTGGCGCCGGAGGACGTCGTGAGCAGCGGGCAGGTGAGGGCGTAGAGCTGCCCCGTGCCCATCCGGCGGCCGAGATCGATGCCGGTGACGATGTTGCCCCACTGGTCGGAGCCGCCCATCTGCAGGTTCACGCCGGCGCGGCGGTTGAGCTCGACGAAGTCGTAGCCCTGCAGGCACATGTAGTTGAACTCGATGAAGGAGAGCTCCTGCTCCCGCTCCAGGCGCATGCGCACCGAATCCATCGACAGCATGCGGTTGACCGAGAAGTGCCGGCCGACATCGCGCAGGAAGTCGATGTAGTTGAGCTTGGTCAGCCACTCGGCGTTGTCGATCATCACGGCGTCGGTCTTGCCCTCGCCAAACTGGAGGAAGCGCGCAAACACGCGCTTGATGCCGTCCTTGTTGGCCTCGATCTGCTCGGGCGTCAGCAGCTTGCGCGTCTCGTCGCGCCCCGAGGGATCGCCGACGCGGGTGGTGCCGCCGCCCATCAGCGGGATCGGCTTGTTGCCGCTCTGCTGCAGCCAGTGCAGCATCATGATCGAGATCAGGCTGCCGACATGCAGCGACGGCGCCGTGCAGTCATAACCCACATAGGCCGTAACCTCGCCCTTGGCGGCCAGCGCATCCAGCCCCGCAAAGTCGGAGCACTGGTGCACGTAGCCGCGCTCCAGAAGGGTGCGCAGGAACTCGGACTGGGGCTTGAATTCGTCGGACATGGGCAAACCTCTCGCGGGCGGAGGTTTAGGGGGAGAGGCGAGGGGACGCAAGGCGGGGAGCATCTGGCGTGGGCCGTCGCTCATTGGGACCCCGCCGCGTCATTGCGAGCCGGAGGCGAAGCAATCCAGCCTGACTGTCGGGCCTTGAGGCTGGATTGCTTCGCCTCCGGCTCGCAATGACGGCGAGGCTCGGTCGATGTGAGGCCCAGAGGCCTCACCCCTCCTTCGGGCCGAGGCGCTTGTCGAGATAGGTGCCCACAACGCCCATCAGGTCTTCTGTCTTGTTCTCGAAGAAGTGGTTGGCGCCTTCCACGGTCTGGTGCTCGATCTGAATGCCCTTCTGGGTCTTCACCTTCTCGATCACGCTCATCACGTCCTTGATCGGCGCGACGCGGTCCTGCGAGCCGTGGACGAAGAGGCCTGAGGACGGGCAGGGGGCCAGGAACGAGAAGTCGAAGCGGTTGGCCGGGGCCGCGATGGAGATGAAGCCCTCGATCTCGGGGCGGCGCATCAGGAGCTGCATGCCGATCCAGGCGCCGAACGAGATGCCGGCGATCCAGCAGGCGCGGGCCTCGGGGTTGATCGCCTGGGCCCAATCGAGCGCCGCGGCGGCGTCCGAGAGTTCGCCCTGGCCATGGTCGAAGGAGCCCTGGCTGCGGCCGACGCCCCGGAAGTTGAAGCGCAGGGCCGAGAAGCCGCGCTCCACAAAGCCGTAATACAGCGCGTAGACGATCTGGTTGTTCATCGTGCCGCCGAATTGCGGATGCGGGTGCAGCACGATGGCGATTGGGGCGCCCTTGGTCTTCGACGGGTGGTAGCGGCCTTCGATGCGGCCGGCGGGACCGTTGAAGATGACCTCAGGCATGGGCTTCGACCTCTGCTTTGAACGCGGAACGGGGCCGCAGCTCGGGCGCGTCTGGCGCGCCGCCTCGGCTTGACTCCGAGGCGCTGTCGGCCCACAATTCTGTTAGAATAATTCTAACAGTGGAACAAAGGTGAACGGAGTTCGTCCGTTCCACCCACCCCACTGTGGGAGGCCGCTTGTAGCACAAGCGCCGGGGGCGGTTGCAAGCCTTTGCTGCCGCTTACAGATGGCGTTTGGGCGGCTGTTGGACAAGGTCTGTTCCACGATGGCGCTGAGCGGGCGCAGCTATCTCGACCACAACGCGACCTCGGAGCTTCGGCCCGAGGCGCGCGACGCCATGGTCGCGGCGCTGGCGGCCGGC
Organism: Alsobacter sp. P4_H11; assembly: GCF_056400925.1. Taxonomy (NCBI): domain Bacteria; kingdom Pseudomonadati; phylum Pseudomonadota; class Alphaproteobacteria; order Hyphomicrobiales; family Alsobacteraceae; genus Alsobacter; species Alsobacter sp. P4_H11. The sequence continues at coordinate 729,073 of NZ_JBFUKI010000001.1, read as the reverse complement.
GGCAACGCCTCGTCGGTACATGCCGAAGGGCGGGCCGCGCGCGGGCGCATCGAGTCCGCCCGCGAAGAGATCGCGGCTCTGGTGGGCGCTTCGGCCCGCAACGTCGTGTTCACGAGCGGGGGCACCGAGGCCAACGCTCTGGCGCTGGCGCCGCGTTTCGATCGTTGCGGCGAAAAGTTGACTCTCGACCGGCTGCTGGTGAGCGCCATCGAGCATCCCTGCGTGCTGGACGGCGCGCGGTTTCCGGCGGACCGAATCGAGCGCATCCCCGTGCTGGCGAGCGGCGTGGTCGACCTCGCCTGGCTGGAGCGCCGTCTGGCGCAGGCTTCGGCGACCGGCGAGCGCGCGATGGTGTCGCTGCAGGCCGCCAACAACGAGACTGGCGTGATCCAGCCCGTGCGGGCCGCAGCCGATCTCGCGCATGCGGCCGGCGGCGTGCTCCATTGCGACGCCGTGCAGGCCGTCGGCAAGGTCGCCTTCTCGGTGGGCGAGAGCGGGGCCGACCTCGTTGCTCTTTCGGCCCACAAAATTGGCGGGCCCCAGGGCGTCGGCGCCCTCGTGATGGGCGGTGGGCTGCAGATCGCCGAGCGCATGCTGCGCGGCGGCGGGCAGGAGCGCGGCGCCCGCTCGGGCACCGAGAATGGTCCCGGCGTGGCGGGCTTCGGCGCCGCAGCGTGGGCCGTGCGGGAGGCCGGAGCGGCCGAACGCGAGCGGGTCCTCGGATTGCGCGACAGGTTGGAGGCCGAGCTGATCGCGCTGGCGCCCGAGGCCGTGATCTTCGGGGCCGCGGCAGAGCGCCTGCCCAACACCACGCTCGTGTCGTTGAACGGCCTCAGGGCCGAGACGGCCCTGATCGCGCTGGATCTCGCGGGCGTGGCCGTGTCGTCCGGCTCGGCCTGCTCGTCCGGCAAGGTGAAGCGCTCGCACGTGCTCGACGCCATGGGGGTCGAGCCTGATCTCGCCGCCGGCGCGATCCGCATCAGTTTCGGCTGGAATTCCCGGGAAGACGATGTGATCCGCTTCGTCGGGGCCTTCGCAAACCTCAAAGAAACCCTACATCAGAGGCTGGGACGCGCAGCCGCCTGAACAGAATCCCCCGCCAACCGCCCGGCCCTTGAAGCCGTCGAGGTAAGGAGACGCCAATGCCTGCCGTGCAGGAAACCGTCGAGCAGGTCCGCTCGATCGACGTGGACCAGTACAAGTACGGTTTCATCACCGACATCGAGATGGACAAGGCCCCCAAGGGCCTGAACGAGGATATCGTCCGCTTCATCTCGGCCAAGAAGGGCGACCCGGCCTGGATGACCGAGTGGCGTCTCGACGCCTATCGGCGCTGGCTGACCATGCAGGAGCCCACCTGGGCGCGCGTCGAATATCCGAAGATCGACTTCAACGACCTCTACTACTACGCGGCTCCCAAGACCAAGGTGGGCCCGATGTCGCTGGACGAGATCGATCCGGCCATCCTGGAGACCTACAAGAAGCTCGGCATCCCGCTGCGGGAGCAGGAGATTCTGGCGGGCGTGCAGACCTCCAAGGTCGCGGTGGACGCTGTGTTCGACAGCGTCTCGGTGGTGACCACCTTCAAGGACGAGCTGCGCAAGGCCGGTGTGATCTTCTGCTCGATCTCGGAAGCCATCCGGGAGCACCCGGACCTGGTGCGCCAGTATCTCGGCACCGTGGTGCCGGTGACGGACAATTTCTACGCGACGCTGAACTCCGCCGTGTTCACGGACGGGTCGTTCGTCTACGTGCCGCCGGGCGTGCGCTGCCCGATGGAGCTCTCGACCTATTTCCGCATCAACGAGAAGGATACGGGCCAGTTCGAGCGCACGCTGATCATCGCCGACAAGGGCTCCTATGTGAGCTACCTGGAAGGCTGCACGGCGCCGCAGCGCGACGAGAACCAGCTGCATGCGGCCGTTGTGGAGCTGATCGCGCTCGACGACGCTGAGATCAAGTACTCGACCGTCCAGAACTGGTACCCGGGCGACGCCCAGGGAAAGGGCGGCGTCTACAACTTCGTGACCAAGCGCGGCGATTGCCGCGGCGCGAACTCGAAGATCTCGTGGACGCAGGTCGAGACAGGCTCGGCCATCACCTGGAAGTACCCGTCCTGCATCCTGCGCGGCGACAATTCGCGCGGCGAGTTTTACTCGATCGCGGTGTCGAACGGCTACCAGCAGGTCGACAGCGGCACCAAGATGATCCATCTCGGCAAGAACACGTCGAGCCGCATCATCTCCAAGGGCATCTCGGCCGGGCGCTCGCAGAACACCTATCGGGGGCTCGTTTCGGCGCACCGCAAGGCGACCGGCGCGCGGAACTTCACCAACTGCGACTCGCTGCTGATCGGCGACCAGTGCGGTGCGCACACGGTGCCGTATATCGAGTCCAAGAACGCCAGCGCGATCTTCGAGCACGAGGCCACCACCTCGAAGATTTCCGAGGACCAGCTCTTCTACTGCCTGCAGCGCGGGCTGTCGGCCGAGGAGGCGACGGCCCTCATCGTGAACGGCTTCGTCAAGGACGTTCTGCAGCAGCTCCCCATGGAGTTCGCCGTGGAGGCGCAGAAGCTGATCTCGATCTCGCTGGAAGGCTCGGTCGGCTGATCCTTTCAGGCCTGGCCGGGCTCAGGGCCCGGCCGCCCACGACTTCCGCATCGCGCGTCGAAGTCGGCATGACGAACACGAATTTCAGGAACTGAACCATGCTCGAAATCCGCAACCTGCACGTCCAGATCGAGGACAAGAAGATCCTCAACGGTCTCACCCTCACCGTCCACGACGGCGAGGTGGCCGCCATCATGGGGCCGAACGGCTCCGGCAAGTCGACGCTGAGCTACGTCATCGCCGGCAAGGACGACTACGAGGTCCTGGACGGTGAAATCCTGCTGAACGGCGAGAACCTGCTGGACATGGAGCCGGACGCCCGCGCGGCCGCCGGCGTGTTCTTGGCCTTCCAGTACCCGCTCGAGATCCCGGGCGTCGCCACGATGACGTTCCTGAAGGCCGCCCTGAACGCCCAGCGCAAGGCGCGCGGCGACGACGAGCTGTCGACGCCCGACTTCATGAAGCGAGTCCGCGCCGGCGCCGAACGCCTTCACATTCCTCAGGATATGCTGAAGCGCGCGCTGAATGTCGGCTTCTCGGGCGGCGAGAAGAAGCGCATGGAGATCCTCCAGATGGCGCTGCTGGAGCCGACCTTCTGCATCCTCGACGAGACCGATTCGGGCCTCGACATCGACGCGCTGAAGATCGCGGCGGACGGCGTCAATGCGCTGCGCGACCCCAAGCGCTCGTTTCTGGTGATCACCCACTACCAGCGCCTCCTCAACTACATCGTGCCCGACACCGTGCACGTGATGTCGTCCGGCCAGGTGGTGAAGTCCGGCGGCAAGGAGCTCGCGCTGGAGCTCGAAGCCAATGGCTACGCCGATTACCGCTCGCAGGCGGCTTGAGGCGCAGATGGTTGACCTGACCCCCAACGTCACCCCGATGCGGACGGCCGCCGAGAACCAGCTTCTCGCGCTGTTTCCTTCCGTGAAGGCGCGCCTGCCCGGCGCATCTGCCGAGCGCCAGCAGGCCTATGACGCCTTCGTGCAGAGCGGTCTGCCGCACCGGCGCGTCGAGGCCTGGAAATATACCGACCTACGGGCCGTGCTGCGCGAGGCCGCGCCGCTGGCGGATGTTCCCTCCGCGGCCCTGCTCGGCGAGGTCCGCGCCAAGCCGTCGCCCTTCGCGGGGCTCGGCCCGAGCCTCGTGATCGTGGACGGCGTGTTCGAGCCGTCCTTGTCGGATCTGGACGCACTGCCGGCCGGCGTCGAGGCGCTCGGGCTTGCGGGCGCGCTGGGGGCGGCGCAGCCCGTCGCCAATCTTGGCGAGGCCGCGGTGGCGGACGACGCCGTGCTGGCGCTCAACGCGGCGTTCATGACCGATGGCGTGGTGCTGCGCGTTGCGGCCGGCAATAAGGTCGACACGCCCGTGTTCGTGCGCTTCGTGCGCATCGGCGCGGAGCCGCGCTCCACCTATACGCGCGTGCTGGTCGTCGTCGGGGAGGGCGCGAGCCTCACTCTGGGCGAGAGCCGCGAGGGACCGGCGGGCGTCGCTCACCAGGACAACGCCGTGCTGGAGATCGTGGCGGGCGACCGCGCGACCGTGTCGCATGTGGTGTTGAACACCCAGGGCAAGGGATCGATCGACCTCTCCACCGTGGGCGTGAAGCTCGGCGCGGAGTGCCTGTTCAACACTTTCGCGCTTGCCACCGCGCCGGCGCTGTCGCGGCGGCAGATCTTTGTCCATTTCGCGGGCGAGAACTCCAAGATCTCGCTGAACGGCGGCGCGCTGCTGAACGGCCGCCAGCACGCCGACACGACGCTGGTGGTGAACCACGCCGTGCCGCATTGCGAGAGCCGTGAGCTCTACAAGCACGTGCTGGACGGTGAATCGACGGGCGTGTTCCAGGGCAAGATCATCGTGCAGCCTTATGCGCAAAAGACGGACGGCCAGATGATGAGCCAGGCCGTGCTGCTCGGCGACAACGCCACGATGAACAACAAGCCCGAGCTCGAGATCTTCGCCGACGACGTGGTCTGCGCCCACGGGGCGACCTGCGGGCAGCTCGACGACGACCTCCTGTTCTATCTGCGCGCTCGCGGGCTGCCGAAGCCTGACGCCGAAGCGCTGATGCTGCAGGCCTTTGTCGGCCAGGCGCTCGAGACGATCGAGGACGAGAGCATCCGCGGCGTGCTGGAAGGCGTCGTCGAGGGCTGGCTCAAGGCGCGCATGTAAGGCGCACGCGCCTCAGCCCTCCCCTCGAGGGGAGGGCCGCCGGCTCCCGGCGGAGGGACGGTGTCGCCGGAACAACAAGGCAGGGTCATGCGCGCTCTCCCGGGCGCGGGTCACCCCCTCCGGATCGCTTCGCGATCCGACCTCCTGCGCAAGGGAGGTGGGCGGCGCTGCCGCCCGACGGCAGGCAGGATGCAACGACGATGACCGACGCTTCCACACGGCCTTTCGACCTCGCGGCGATCCGGGCGGACTTCCCGATCCTGTCCAAGCAGGTCTACGGCAAACCGCTCGTTTATCTCGACAACGCCGCCTCGGCGCAGAAGCCCCGGCAGGTCATCGACCGCATGGTGCACGCCTATGAGCACGAATACGCCAACGTGCATCGCGGCCTGCATTACCTCGCCAATGCGGCCACGGAAGCCTTCGAGGACGCGCGCGAGAAGGTGCGCGGCTTCCTGAACGCCGGCTCGACCGACGAGATCATCTTCACGCGCTCGGCCACGGAGGCGATCAACCTCGTGGCGTCCAGCTTCGGCCAGCTCGCGGTCGGGGAGGGCGACGAGATCGTAATCTCGATCATGGAGCACCACTCCAACATCGTTCCCTGGCACTTCCTGCGCGAGCGCAAGGGCGCAGTGCTGCGGTTCTCGCCCGTGGACGATGACGGCAATTTCCTGCTCGACGAATTCGAGAAGCTGCTGACGGATCGCACCCGCATCGTGGCGATCACCCACATGTCCAACATGCTGGGCACGATCACGCCGATCCGGGAGATCATCCGCCTCGCCCATGCGCGCGGCATTCCGGTGATGGTGGACGGCAGCCAGGGCGCGGTGCACCTGCCGGTGGACGTTCAGGCGCTGGATGCGGACTTCTATGTGTTCACGGGCCACAAGGTCTATGGGCCGACCGGCATCGGCGTGCTTTACGGCAAGCGTGAGTGGCTGGAGAAGCTCCCGCCATTCAACGGCGGCGGCGAGATGATCAAGGACGTCACCGAGGCCGGCGTGACGTATGGCGACCCGCCGCACCGCTTCGAGGCCGGCACGCCGCCGATCGTGCAGGCGATCGGGCTCGGCGCCGCGGTGGACTACATGATGTCGATCGGCCGCGACGCCATCCTGAAGCAGGAGAACACGCTGCGCGACTACGCGCTGGAGCGGCTCGGGGCGATGAACTCGCTGCGCATCTTCGGCCACGCGCGCGAACGCGGCGCGATCGTGTCGTTCGAGCTCAAGGGCGCGCACGCGCATGACGTCGCGACCGTGATCGATCGCTCAGGCGTCGCCGTGCGGGCCGGCACTCACTGCACGCAGCCGCTGTTGGCGCGCTACGGCGTCACGTCGACCTGCCGCGCGTCGTTTGCGTTCTACAACACCGTCGAGGAAGTCGACCGGCTTGCCGAGGCCCTGCAAAAGGCCGAAGCTCTGTTTGGCTGAATGAAAGCGCACCCGCGATGAATGATGTTTCCCCCAACACGCCGGCCATCGATCTGCCGTCGGCGCTGCCGCCGGAGGAGATCGACCGCCTCACCGACGCCATCGTGGCGGCGCTGAAGACAGTGTACGACCCCGAGATCCCGGCCGACATCTACGAGCTCGGCCTGATCTACAAGGTCGACGTGGATGACGACCGCAATGTCGCGATCGACATGACGCTGACCGCGCCGGGCTGCCCGGTGGCGGGCGAGATGCCTGGTTGGGTCGAGAACGCCGTCGCGTCGGTGCCCGGCGTCCAGGCCGTGAAGGTCGCGATGGTGTTCGATCCGCCATGGGACCAGAGCCGGATGTCGGACGAGGCGCGCGTCGCGCTCGACATGTGGTGAGCGCAAATGCATGCAAAGCAATTGCGCCGCGCCACTTTGAATGCGGCGCGGCAAACGCTACATTAGGAACTGATATTCGATCCTGCCCGGGCCTTGAACCCGGCCGCCAGGGAGAACGCACATAATGGGAATGCTTCCCAAGTTTAAGGTGATGTCGCTGACGGATGCGGCGGCGTCGCGCGTCAAGGACATCATGGCCAACTCCGACACGCCGCTGGTCGGCGTTCGTGTCGGCGTACGCAACGGCGGCTGCGCCGGCATGTCCTACACGATGGAATACGCCGATAGCGTCAAGCCGGGCGACGAAGTCATCGAGGACAAGGGCGTCACCGTCCTGGTCGACCCGAAGGCCGTGCTGTTCCTGCTCGGAACCGTGATGGATTTCCGCAGCACCAAGCTCGCCTCGCAGTTCGTGTTCGAGAATCCAAACCAGACCTCCGCCTGCGGATGCGGCGAGTCGGTTGCGCTGACGCCGGCCTCGCCCGAGCAGGCCGCCGCCGCCGCGCACTAGCGGCGGCCGCGGGTTGGACAGACGCGACGTCGAGGATCTGTTCGCTCCTGCGGGGAATTTCGACGTGCGCCGCATGTTCGGCGGGCTCGGCGTATTCGACGAGGGCCTGATGATCGCGCTCGTCGCGCAAGGCGTCGTCTATCTCAAGGTCGACGCCGAGACCGCGCCGCTGTTTGAAGCCGCCGGGCTCGAGCCGTTCAGCTACGTCGCGAAGGGCCAGCCCAAGGCGCTTGGATACCGGCGCATCCCGGAAGCGGCGTTCGACGATCCCGACATCCTGCTCGAGTGGACCGGCCTCGCTCGTGAGGCCGCACGGCGCGCGGCGCTGCGCAGGGCGCCAAAAAGCAAAAGGCCCCGCAAGGGGCCTTGATCGCTTCCTGGTCGATTGATCCGGTCAGGCGACGTCCGAGAAAGCGTCGATCGTCTCGTCTTCGCACACCGTCTTGTTCCGGCCGGTGCGCTTGGCGTGCAGCAGGCACTTGTCGGCGCGCTCGATCAACATCATGGCGTTGTCGCCGGCCATGAAGCTGGCGACGCCGATCGACACCGTGATGCGGCCCAGCGCCTCGCCGGTGGACCGCTTCACGAGCTCGCGGCCCATCACGGTCTGGCGGATGCGTTCGGCGACGATCTCGCCGGATTTCAGGGACGACTGCGGCAACACCACCGCGAATTCCTCGCCGCCAAAGCGCGCCGCCGTATCGGTGGGCCGCACCGCGCCCTTGATCGACATGGCCACAAGCCGCAGCACCTGGTCGCCGGTGAGGTGGCCCCAGTTGTCGTTGAAGTCCTTGAACTTGTCGACGTCGATCATCAGCAGGGCCAGCGGCTCGCCGCTGAGCGCCGCATGGTCGATGGCCTGGATCAGCGTGGCATCGAGATGCTTGCGGTTGGCCAGCGTCGTCAACGGGTCGGTGAGGTTCTCGGTGCGGATCGATTCCAGAGCTTGGCGCAGGTCCTGAACCTCGCCGCGCGTCTCCTTGAGCCGCGACTCCAGCGCGCGATTGGCCGAGGCCGTTTCGCGCGTGGCCGCCACGAGCCGGCTCACCGCATTGCGGATCAGCTCCAGATCCACGCCCGGGGCGAGGTCCTTGGAGATCTCCTGAAGGCTGTCGCCGTAGCGTGTCGTCGACCCGAGGGCGTCGTCGAGGGTGCCCATCACCGAGTCGATCTCGGCGAGGACGCCGAGGCTGGCCTTTTCGGCCTGCGCCGCCATGCGGTTGGGCGAGAGATACTGGTCGTAAAGACGGTCGATCGCGGCCGGCTCGAGCCGCGGCGTTTCGGTCAGCTCCGCCGTGAGAGCGCGGCTGAGGGGCCGGTTACGACCCGCAAGATGAGTGAACCAGACTTCGTAGGCGCGCGGTTCCGGAGACGGACCGTGCACCTCGATCTGACGCATGGTTTCCCCGGCCAGCCGTGTGGCTGGAGCGTCATCGGGGCCCGACGCAACCATGAAGTCACTCCCATCTTCGATGGGCGTTAAGGTTGCACAAGCCCGATTAAAGGATTGCTAAAAGCGAAGGCCCCGATGCAAAGAACTCAGCGCTTCACTGATCGAAGCAGGAAAGACGGCACGTGGTCGCCCAGGCCGACGACCGGCGCGTCGTCCGGATCGGGCCGGCGCGGCGGACGCTGAGGCCGCTCCTGGCGCGCTTCGCCCGGCGGCTGGCGGTCCCGCCGGGGCGGCCTCGCCTCGGCCGGGGCGCGCTCCCGCTCGGGCGCACGCTCGCGCGCGGGGCGAGCCTCGCGCTCTGGCGCGGCTTCACGGTCAGGCGCGGCGTCACGCTCGGGGGCGGCTTCACGCTGGGGCGACCTGGAGCGCTCGCGGCGCGGCTGCGCCTCGGCGGCGGCAGGGCTGCTCTCCTCACGACGCGGACAATCCGAGCGCTCGGACCGGTCGCGCCCTGCGGGGCGGCGTCCACCCGGACGACGGCGGCGCTCACCCTCGCCATCGCCGGCGGCCGGCATCTCGCCCTGCCACTCGATGGTGGCGCCGATCATGTGCTCGATCGCGGCGAGATTTTTCTTGTCCTCGCCGGTCACGATCGAGATCGCGACGCCGCTCTTGCCGGCGCGGCCGGTGCGGCCGATCCGGTGAACGTAATCCTCGGCATGGTGCGGCACGTCGTAGTTGAAGACGTGGCTCACATCCGGGATGTCGAGGCCGCGGGCCGCGACGTCGCTGGCGACCAGAAGCTGGATCGAGCCGTTCCGGAACGAGTCCAGCGCCGCCATGCGGGCGCGCTGGTCTAGATCGCCATGCAGCGCCGTGACGCTGAAGCCGTGCTTCTCAAGAGACTTGTACACCGTCTGCACGTCGCGCTTGCGGTTGCAGAAGATGATCGCGTTCTTGAAGTCGGGTTGCTGCCGGATGAGCTGGCGCAACACGTCGCGCTTGTCGTGGGGCTCGGGGCCGGAACCCACCAGCCGCTGCGTGATCGTGCTGGCCGTGGAGGCCTGGCGCGCCACTTCGATCTTGGCCGGGTTATGCAGGAAGGTTTCGGTGAGCCGCTGGATCTCGGGCGGCATAGTGGCCGAGAAGAACAGCGTCTGCCGGGTGAACGGCACCATGCGGCAGATGCGCTCGATGTCCGGAATGAAGCCCATGTCGAGCATGCGGTCGGCTTCGTCGATCACCAGGATCTCGATGCCGGTAAGCAGCAGCTTGCCGCGCTCGAAATGGTCGAGCAGGCGGCCGGGCGTGGCGATCAGCACGTCCACGCCGCGCATGATCTTGGCGTCCTGGTCGCCGAACGACATGCCGCCGATCAGCAGCGCCACGTTGAGGCGCTGGTTCGCGCCATATTTCACGAAGGCTTCCTCGACCTGCGCGGCGAGTTCGCGCGTCGGCTCGAGGATCAGCGTCCGGGGCATGCGCGCCCGGGCGCGGCCCTGTTCCAGCATGGTCAGCATGGGCAGCGTGAACGCCGCCGTCTTGCCGGTGCCGGTTTGGGCGATGCCGAGCACGTCACGGCGCGCCAGGGCATGCGGAATGGCCTCCGCCTGAATAGGCGTAGGGGTGGTGTAGCCGGAAGCCGTAACGGCTTCGAGCACCTTGTCACTAAGGCCGAGATCAGAAAAATTCATTCTTCAGGCCGCCTCACGGCGCGGCGATCGACGCAGTTGCGCGTTGATGGGGAACGGCGCGACAGATGCGTCGAAGCCAAGTCGCAGGCCGTCCCGCAAAGGATGAGGCGATACATAGAGCTATTTCGAATCGAGTCAATTCGGTAATCGTCCGCGCCCCTCCCCAGGGGGCCAGAAAGATCAAGGACCCGCCTGCACATGACCACCCCCCTGGTCTTCATTCCCGGCCTGAATTGCACCCCGGCGTTGTTTGCCCCCCAGGCCGCTCGCCTCCGCGAGGAGCGCCTGGTGATCTTCGCCGACACCACGCAGGACGCCACCATTTCGGCCATGGCGGGCCGGCTGTTGGCCGACGCGCCGGCGCGTTTCGCGCTCGCGGGCTTGTCCATGGGGGGCTACGTGGCGCTGGAGCTGCTGCGGCTCGCACCCCACCGGGTGGCCGGCGTGGCGCTGATGGACACCAATGCGCGACCTGACTCCGAAGAGGCGGTGCAACGCCGGCTGCAACTGATTGAAATGGCCGAGACCGGCGCCTTCGAGGATGTCCATCCCGCGCTCTGGCCGAGGCTCGTTCATCCGGACCACCTCGGCGACGCGGCCCTGGAGGCGACTGTCAGGGAAATGATGCTGGAGGTGGGCCCGACGGCCTTCATGCGCCAGCAGCGGGCCATCATCGGCCGCATGGATTCACGCCCTTTCCTGAAGAGCGTGACGCAGCCTGCGTTGGTGCTGGTAGGCGAGCAGGACGCGATCACGCCTCTCGTCCAGGCCGAGGAGATGCACGGGCTGCTGCCCGAAGCCGAGCTGGTGGTGGTTCCCCAGTCTGGCCACCTCAGCAGCCTCGAGCAGCCGGAGCGCGTCTATGACGCGTTGGCGGCCTGGCTGGCGCGGATCCCGGAGGAGGACGTTCCGCATGGTCGCGCGCCGGATGCCGCCATGGTGGGAGCCGGCTAGCTCTTGCGCGCGCCCGTGCAAGGATCGAGGATGATCGAGGCGTTGCGCGGCACCGAGCCGGTCGTGAGCGGGTCGAGCACCGATTTTAGCCCCGCGATCGACTGTTTCACGGGCGCAGCCCGGGCGACCTGAATGGGCGCGGTGGCGTTGTTGGCGAAGTACTGAACGGCTCCGATCGAGGCTGCGGTGAGAACGGCGGCCCCCAGGAGCGTCGCCCCAAACAGCCGGCCCCCTGATTCTCCAAACATCGCAAAAGCCCCCTGCGCGCGCCCAACGGCGCGCGAGGGATTTTTACGCCCGCATGGTTAACCAAGCGTTGCCGCGGCGGGTCACTCCGGCAGCATGCGGCGCAGCACGCCGTCGCGGCGGATAAAATGGTGCCACAGGGCTGCCGCCGCATGGACGGCCGCCAGCCCGACCAGCGCATAGGCGGCAAGCTCATGCGCTTCCTTCATCGGGCGCGCCACGGCGCGATTGGCCGCCAGCGGGGAGGGGATCTGGAACAGGTAGAAATCGATGCCGCGACCGCGAAAGAAGATCACGGCGACGCCGATGAGGGGGACGGCCAGCATCAGCGCCCAAAGCCCGACATGGCCCCACCGCGACGTGACGTCGATGAACCGCCCCAGCGTGGGATCCGCAGCTGGCAGCTTGTGGCGAAAGCGCCAGGCGAGGCGGGCGGCGTAGAGCGCGAGGATCAGCGTTCCCAGCACCATGTGGAGATTAACGTAGGTCTGCTCCATGGCGCGCGGCAGCACGTCCACGGTGAGCCCCATCAGGAAAACGACCAGGATCAGCGCGGCCATCGTCCAGTGAAAGAACCGCGACAGCGCGTCGTAGGATTGCGGGTTCGGATAAGTCCCCATGATCGCCTCTTTGTGCTCGAACCCAGGCTCGCGCGGGGGAGAGCCGGCCTGACGCTGTGGGTATAGCCGGCCCGGATTGGCTTAAACGTGGCGGCGACGTGACATTCTCGTAAGGAGAGGCAGGGCGAGGCTAGAAGCCAACCCAACCCGAAACGCCCTGCGCGCTCAGATATCCACCAACTCGGTCGCGAAGGCGGCCCGTTCCTGGATGAACGCGAAGCGCGCCTCCGGCTTGTTGCCCATCAGGCGCTCCACGGCGTCGGAGGTGTCGGGCCGGTCTTCGGACACGACGCGCACCTGCAGGAGCGTGCGGCGCGCCGGATCCATCGTGGTCTCCTTGAGCTGCGCGGGCATCATCTCGCCGAGACCCTTGAAGCGGCCGACCTCGACATTCGCCTTGCCCTTGAAGGCCGTGCGCAGCAGCTCGGCCTTGTGGGCGTCGTCGCGGGCGTAGACGGTCTTGCCGCCATGCGTGAGCCGGTAGAGCGGCGGCACCGCCAGGTAAAGGTGGCCGTTGTCGATCAGGCGCGGCGTGAGCCGGTAGAAGAAGGTGATCAGCAGCGAGGCGATGTGGGCGCCGTCCACGTCGGCGTCCGTCATGATCACGACCTTCTCGTAGCGAAGGTCCTCGTCCTTGAAATGCGCGCCGGAGCCGCAGCCGAGCGCCTGGATGAGGTCGGAAAGCTGCTGGTTCTGCGAGAGCTTGTCGCGCGTGGCGTTGGCGACGTTCAGGATCTTGCCACGCAGCGGCAGCACGGCCTGGGTCTTGCGGTCGCGCGCCTGCTTGGCCGAGCCGCCGGCCGAGTCGCCCTCGACGATGAAGATCTCGGAGCCCGCCGCCCCCGCGGCCGTGCAGTCCGCGAGCTTGCCCGGCAGGCGCAACTTGCGCACCGGGGTCTTGCGCAGGATCTCCTTTTCGGCGCGCCGGCGGATGCGCTCCTCGGCGCGCTCCACTGACCAGTCGAGCAGCTTGGTGGCCTGCGCTGGCGCGGCCGCGAGCCAGTGGTCGAAAGCGTCCCGCACGACGTTCTCGACGATGCGCGAGGCTTCCAGCGTGGCGAGCTTGTCCTTGGTCTGGCCCTGGAATTCAGGCTCGCGGATGAACACCGACAGCATGGCGGCGCAGGACAGCATCACGTCGTCGGTCGTGAGCGTGGCGGCCCGCTTGCCCTGATTGATGCGCTCGGCGTGATCTTTCAGCGCTCGCAGCAACGCGATGCGCAGGCCGGACTCGTGCGTGCCGCCCTCCGGCGTCGGAATGGTGTTGCAGTAGGAGTTGACGAAGCCGTCCTCGCCCGGTCCAAGCCAACTCACGGCCCATTCGAGCGAGCCATGGCCGCCGGGCTTCTCCACCTTGCCGGCGAAGATCTGCTCCGTGACGGTGGTCTTGCCCTCGATCTCGCGGGCCAGATAATCCTTCAGGCCGGCAGGGAAGCGGAACACCGCCTCCGGCGGCACCTTGTCGGTTCCGTCCAGCAGCGCGGGCGCGCAGGACCAGCGGATCTCGACGCCGCCGAACAGGTAGGCCTTCGAGCGCGCCATCTTGAACAGGCGCCTGGGCGAGAAGCGCGCCTCCTCGCCGAAGATCTGCGCGTCCGGGTGGAAGCTGATCCGGGTGCCGCGGCGGTTACGGACTTCGCCGACCTTCTCGATCGGTCCCATCGCGTGGCCGCGTGAGAACACCTGCCGGTACAACACCTGACCGCGCGCCACCTCGACCTCGAGCCGGTCCGACAGCGCGTTTACCACCGAGATGCCGACGCCATGCAGGCCGCCCGACGTCTCGTAGACCTTGGAGTCGAATTTGCCGCCGGCGTGCAGCGTCGTCATGATCACTTCGAGCGCCGACTTGCCGGGAAACTTGGGATGCGGGTCGATCGGGATGCCGCGGCCGTTGTCGGTGACCGTGAGCGTGCCGTCCTCCGCGAGCGTGACCTCGATATAGGTGGCGTGGCCGGCGACGGCCTCGTCCATGCAGTTGTCGATCACCTCGGCGAAGAGGTGGTGATAGGCCTTCTCGTCGGTGCCTCCGATATACATGCCGGGGCGCCGGCGCACCGGCTCCAGACCCTCCAGCACTTCGATCGAGGCGGCCGTGTACCCGGCTTCGCCGGGCGTGCCCTGCGTCGGCACGGCGGCCAACTCGGTCTTGCGAACGGCCTTCCCGGCGGCTTTGCCGACAACAGGCGCCGCCTCAGGCCCGGCGTCGCCGTCGGGGAGCTTGCGCGCCGCGCCGCCGCCGAAAAGATCGCCTGTGTTCGCCATGCCGCTTCCGCCGCCTCACGCTGATTCGCTCTGCCCCTAGTATGGCACGCGGATGGGCGCCAGCGGAACGGACCGGAAACGTCCGTCCACCGCGATCGTCCTGTCATCCTGGTGTTAACCAAGGCTGGTTAGGCTCGATCCCATGATCAAGACCGCGCCTCTCCGTTCCGTATCCCTCGACCATGTCGCCGCCGTGGCGGGAGCCGCCTTTGCGTTCGACGAGCACGCAGCCGCGGCGGAAGCCCGGCGCAAGCCCAGGCCGGACCAGCGCTGGATCGCCATGGGCGCCGCCGCTGTTGTGGTCGGGTTCGCGGGCTGGGTCGCGAGGCAGCTCGGCGCCTGATCGGCGGTGCCGCTGGCGTTGGGCGAAGTGGTCGCGACGCCCTCCCGTCACTGCGAGCGCAGCGAAGCAATCCAGAGGTTGGGCGTAGGGCTGAGCTGCGCCCGCTTCATGCCCGGCGCCTGGATTGCTTCGCTGCGCTTGCAATGACGGGGAGGGCTGTCCAAGGGGCGGTTGCAGGTCAAGCGTTGGCGCGAAGTACCACCGCGGTGTTCGCCAATGCAAACGGGGCGCCCTGAGGCGCCCCGTCGAGTATAGGGAGCGGCGGCCGGAGCCGCCGTCCAGCCTCAGTACGAGTAGTACATCGAGAACTCGACCGGGTGCGGGGTCATCTCGAACTTCATGACGTCCTGCATCTTCAGCTCGATGTAGCTGTCGATGAAATCGTCGTTGAAGACGCCGCCGGACTTCAGGAAGCCGCGGTCGCGGTCGAGATTGGCGAGCGCCTCGCGGAGCGAGCCGCAGACGGTCGGGATCTTCTTCAGCTCGCGCGGGGGCAGGTCGTAGAGATCCTTGTCCATGGCCGCGCCCGGATCGATCTTGTTCTGGATGCCGTCGAGGCCGGCCATCAGCATGGCCGCGAAGGCGAGGTAGGGGTTCGCCATCGGGTCGGGGAAGCGAACTTCCACGCGCTTGGCCTTGGGCGAGGACGTGTAGGGGATGCGGCAGGAGGCGGAGCGGTTGCGGGCCGAGTAGGCCAGCAGCACGGGAGCCTCATAGCCCGGGACCAGGCGCTTGTACGAGTTGGTCGACGGGTTGGTGAAGGCGTTCAGCGCCTTGGCGTGCTTGATGATGCCGCCGATGTAGTACAGGCACTCCTGCGACAGGTCGGCGTACTTGTTGCCGGCGAAGAGGGGCTTGCCGCCCTTCCAGATCGACTGGTGCACGTGCATGCCCGAGCCGTTGTCGCCGAAGATGGGCTTGGGCATGAACGTCGCCGTCTTGCCGTAGCTCTGCGCGACGTTGTGGATGCAGTACTTGTAGATCTGCATCTGGTCGGCCATCAGTGTCAGCGTGTCGAACTTCATGCCGAGCTCGTGCTGGGCGGAAGCGACCTCGTGATGGTGCTTCTCGACCTTGACGCCCATCGCCGCCATGGCGGCCAGCATCTCGCCGCGCATGTCCTGGGCGCTGTCCTGCGGAGGCACCGGGAAGTAGCCGCCCTTGGTGGCGATGCGGTGGCCGAGGTTGCCGCCCTCATACTCGGTGTCGCCGTTGGTCGGCAGCTCGATCGAGTCGAGCTTGAAGCCCGTGTTGTAGGGCTCGGACGAGAAGCGGACGTCGTCGAACACGAAGAACTCGGCCTCGGGGCCGACGAAGATGGTGTCGCCCACGCCAATGGACTGGAGGTAGGCCTCGGCCTTCTTGGCGATGCCGCGTGGATCGCGCGGGTAGGGCTCGCCCGTGGTCGGCTCGAGAATGTCGCAGACGATCGACATCGTGGAGGCCGCGAAGAAGGGGTCCATCTGGGCGGTGGCCGGGTCCGGCATCAGGGTCATGTCGGACTCGTTGATCGCCTTCCAGCCGGCGATGGACGAGCCGTCGAACATGGTGCCTTCGGCGAAGATCTCCTCGTCCACCATCGAGACGTCGAAGGTGACGTGCTGCCACTTGCCGCGCGGGTCGGTGAACCGGAAGTCGACGTATTTCACGTCGTTGTCCTTGATCGCCTTCAGGACATCCTTGGCGGTCTTCATGGGTCGTTTCCTCTTCTGGAGAGCGGGACGCGGGGTCTCGCGAGGGCAGGCGGAATCGAGGGGGGCGGGAACGTCGGGGCGGATCAGATCGCGTCGAGGCCGGTCTCGCCGGTGCGGATGCGGATCGCGCCTTCGACGGGGGACACGAAGATCTTGCCATCGCCGATGCGCCCGGTCTGGGCGGCCTTGCGGATGGCGTCCACGGCGCTCTCGACCATTTCGTCGGGCAGCACGATCTCGATCTTCACCTTGGGGAGAAAGTCGACCACGTATTCGGCGCCGCGGTAGAGCTCGGTGTGGCCCTTCTGGCGGCCGAAGCCCTTCGCTTCCGTGACCGTGATGCCCTGGAGGCCGACCTCCTGGAGGGCCTCCTTCACGTCGTCGAGCTTGAACGGCTTGATGATCGCTTCGATCTTCTTCATCGGTGACCCGGATCCTCGGCTATGGCGTCGCGGCCTTTCGGGAAGCACACTCCGGCTCTTAGCAGATCGAGGGGGCGGCGCGCCACCGCGATCTTGGCGGCATCGGGGCGGTTTGGGCGTGAAACGGGCAGGGTGGGCGAGCCTTGAACGTGTTTCGCCCAAAGCTTGTGCGATCCGCCTATGATTTGATCACAAGGACCGCGCGATGGACGAGCTTCTCACAACCCGCGAGATGGGCGAGGCCGACAGGCTGGCCGGCGAAGGTGGCATCGCGGGCGCGACTCTGATGGACCGCGCCGGCGCGGCCGTGGCGGACGCGGTCTGCCGGACGCGGCCGACGGGCGCGCGGGTGCTCGTGGCGTGCGGCCCGGGCAACAATGGCGGCGACGGCTTCGTGGCGGCGCGCATCCTGGCGGCGCGAGGCTACCGGGTGGAGCTCGCCCTTCTGGGCGAGCGCGCCGCGCTGAAGGGCGACGCAGCGGGCGCGGCTGCCAGGTGGAGCGGACCGGTAGCGGCGGTGCGGGACTGCGATCCGGCCGCCGCCGACCTGGTGGTGGACGCGCTGTTCGGCGCTGGCCTGGCGCGCGGTCTTGACGGCGACGCGGTGGCGTTGGTGGAGCGCATCAATGCGTCGGACAGGCCCGTTGTGGCCGTGGACGTGCCTTCGGGGCTGGACGGAAACACCGGGCGGGTGCGCGGCGCGGCGGTTCGGGCCTCCGAAACGGTGACGTTCTTCCGGCTGAAGCCCGGGCATTTGCTGTATCCCGGTCGACGCCTGTGCGGCCCGGTGCGGGTCGCCGACATCGGCATCCCGGCGTCCGTGCTCGACGCGATCCGCCCGCTGGCGCGGCGCAACGGGCCTGGCGTGTTCGGCGCGGCGTTTCGCGCGCTGGACGAGGAGGGCCACAAATATGGCCGCGGGCACGCGGTGGTGGTTTCGGGCGGAATCGAGGGGACCGGCGCGCCGCGGCTCGCGGCCCGGGCGGCTCTCCGTATCGGGGCAGGGCTCGTCACGGTGGCGTCGCCCGGCGAGGCGCTGCCGATCCACGCGGCGGCGCTCACGGCCGTGATGGTGCGCAAAAGCGAAGGCGCGGCGGGGGTTGCCGGGCTGCTGGCCGACAAGCGCCGCAATGCCGTGGTGCTCGGCCCCGCGCTGGGCGTGGGCGCAGCAACGCGAGACATGGCGGCGGCGGCGCTGCGGTCCGGCGCGCATGCGGTGCTGGACGCGGATGCGCTCACGAGCCACGAGGGCGACGCGCTTGCGCTGGCCGCGCTGGTCGGCGCCCGCCCAGAGCGCGGCGTGATCGTGACCCCGCATGCGGGCGAGTTCGCGCGGCTGTTCAGCAACCAGCCGGAGATCGTTGGCGCGGAATCTAAACTTGCCGCCGCGCGCCGCGCAGCCGCGGCCCTGGGCGCGGTGGTGGTGCTGAAAGGGCCCGACACCGTGATCGCCGCTCCGGACGGCCGGGCGGCGGTGAGCGCGAACGGAACGCCATGGCTGGGCACGGCCGGGTCGGGCGATTGCCTCGCCGGCATAGCGGGCGGGCTGCTGGCGCAGTCCGTGCCGGCGTTCGAGGCAGCCTGTGCGGCCGTGTGGCTGCACGCGGAGGCGGGGCGGACGATCGGCCCCGGGCTGATCGCCGAGGATCTGCCGGAGGCGCTGCCGGCCGTGCTGCGGGCCAATTTCGGGCGCGAGGCTGACTAGCCGCCGAAGCGCCCGGCGAGCTCCCGCGTCAGCCGCCCGCCCTCGTTGAGGCTGCGGCTGATGATGGTCTCGGCCGCCGGCGTGCAGCGCCGGTAGGTCACTGAATACTCGCGATAGCCCCGGTTGTAGGCGCCGGCCAGACGCTCGCGGCGCTGGGGCGGAGGCGCCTCGGCGTTGATCAGGGCCGTCATGCGGCCGCGCCACTCTGCCTCGCCCTCGCCGCCGCAGAGCGGATGCAGGAAGGCCAGCGCGCCCATGAGTTCGGAGAGGCGCAGCATCTGCGGCTCGTAGGGCGGCGGTGGCCCCTCGGGCGCGGGTTGGGCGGCCTCGGTGGGCTTTTGCTCCGCCGGCTTGGCGTCGGCCGGTTTCGGCGGGCGCGCCGCCTGGTCGCCGCGGGCTCCTGGGCGGGTGTGCGACCGCGGCGCGGGCGAGGCTGCCGGCGGCAGATGCCGCGGCGGACGCTGGATGATGATTTGCGGCGCCGGCCGAGGCGGCGTTTCCCACGGCCAGTAAAATTGCGCCGCTGCGGGCTCTGCCGCGCCGGCCAGCCCAACGAGCGCCAGCATTGTAGCGGCGATGCGCTTGGGCGTGCTCATGCGGCGGCCAGCACGGCTGCGGCCTCGGCGACGATCCGCGCAAGTCCGTGGGTCGCCGCCAGCCCGCCAATGGCGCCGGGCTCGGCGAACAGGACCTCGCCGGCCTCAGGGCTTGGCGCGGGCTCACCCGACACCCAGCGCGCCGCGAAGGTCGCGATCACGAAATGCCGCACGACGCGGTTATCCGGGTCGCGCTCGATCACCTGCGTGTGGCGCACGAAGCCTACCACCTCGGCGACCACGCCGACTTCCTCCATAAGCTCGCGCAGGGCCGCCTGCTCCAGCGTCTCGCCGGGCTCCACCAGCCCGCCGGGCAAGGAGAACAGCGTTGCGGCCGGCGGCTTGGTGCGCGTGGCCAGCAGCACCTTGCCATCGCGGAACACCGCAACGCTGGCGGCCAGAAAGGGCCGCGACGGGTAGAGCCGGGGATCGGCCTGCTGAGCCTCGGCCCCGATCAGGTCAGACGTGCTGGCCGCCATTGATGTGGATCTCAGCGCCGTGGACATAGCTCGACTGGTCGGTGCACAGGAAATAGATCGCCTTGGCGACCTCCTCGGGCGTGCCGAGTCGGCGCATCGGGATCTGCGCCACGATCTTGTCCGTTCCGGGCGACAGGATGGCGGTGTCAATCTCGCCCGGCGAAATCGCGTTCACGCGGATCTCGTGCGGGCCGAAATCGGCCGCCATCTCGCGCGTCAGCGCCGCCAGCGCGGCCTTGGACGTCGCATAGGCGGCTCCCGCGAAGGGATGCACGCGCGAGCCCGCGATCGAGGTGACATTCACCACCGAGCCCTTGGCGGCCTTGAGCTCGTTCATCAGCCCGCGCGCCAGCATCACGGGCGCGAAAAAGTTTACCTGGAACACCTTCTGCCAGTCCGCCACAGAGGTTTCGAGCGTGCCCAGCCGCGAACCTCCTTCGCCCTTGGGCGAGATTGCGGCGTTGTTCACAAGCGCGTCCAGGCGGCCGCCCTCCAGCCGGTTCTTCACCTCCTCGATCGCCTCGGTGGTGTTGGCCGGGTCGGCGAGGTCGAGCTGGATGTGGTCCTCGGGGCCCATCTCCCAGGGGCAGTTTTCCGGGAAGGGGTGGCGCGAGCAGGTGATCACGCGCCAGCCCGCGGCGGAGAACCGCTTCACGGTCGCGTGGCCGATGCCGCGGCTCGCGCCGGTCAGCAGCATGGCCTTTCGTTGGCCGTTGGCGTTGGAGTTGGGCATTCGGCGTCCTGTTCGGGGTCGGGCGACCGGCGGCCGCGCCGTTGCAAGGTTAGCTCGTCATAGCAACGCAAACTGAATCAAGGATACAGGCGTTCGTTGGCCCATTCGCCCTCGGGCTGCGGGCGGCGAAACACCATGCGGTCATGAAGCCGGAACGGCTTGTCCATCCAGAACTCCATCTGCACTGGGCGGATGCGGAACCCCGTCCAGTGCGGCGGGCGCGGGACTGTCCCGATGGCGTATTTCGCCGCATAGGTGGCGACCGCCTTTTCCAGCGCGAAGCGGCTCTCGAGCGGACGGGACTGCTGGCTCGCCCAGGCGCCGATGCGGCTGTCGCGCGGCCGGCTCTCGAAATAGGCGTCGGCTTCGGCGTCGGTCACGCGCTCCACCGGGCCGCGCACGCGAACTTGGCGGCGCAGGCTCTTCCAATGAAACACGACGGCGGCCTTGGGCGTCCCGGCCAGCTCGGTCCCCTTGGCGGACTCCGTGTTGGTGTAGAACACGAAGCCGTCGGAATCGTAGCCCTTCAGCAGCACCATGCGGACATCCGGCAGGCCGGTTTCGTCCACGGTGGCGAGCGCCATCGCGTTGGGGTCGTTGGGTTCGGACTCCTTGGCCTCGGCGAACCAGTCGGCGAAGAGGGCGAAGGGGTCGCGGGACCCGGCGAAGTCACCAGCCATTAACGTTTCCGTTGGTTGAATGTCGGCGTACAAGCGTAACGAGGATCGCCATTGTCCCGCCGAGCCGACCTATCGACTTATATGGGACATCGCCGTCTTCTACAAAGTGGCGCGGCGGCGCAGCTGGTGCGCGTGGGCGTCGCCTCCACGGTCGCGCTCGCGCTGTGCGGCTGCTCCATGGTGCTGCCGGGCATGAGCCTGGCTGATCCCGAGACCACCGCCTCCATCACGCCCGCGGGTTCGCCGCTCGCGCCCGCGATCGACGATGTCGACTGGAAAGTCGCCAGCCCGGTTCTCGCCCAGGCGCTTGACCCCCTGCACAAGGGCCCGGGCGCGTCCTGGAGCAACGCCGACACGGGCGGCTCGGGCAGCTTCACGGCCAACGGCCAGGCCTATGTGCGCAACGATCAGGTCTGCCGCTCGTTTTCGGCCGCGGTGAAGACCCAGGGGCGCGAGGACAAGCTCATCGGCGTGGCCTGCAGGCTGGGCGCGGGCGACTGGACGGTGCAGAAGGTGAAGCCGGCCGCCAACGCGGTATGATGGCGGCGCGATGAGGCGCCGTTGCGAATCGGCAACAGTCTCACCACATCAGGAGCGAACAGGAGAGCTGGCGATTTCCGGCGCGTCGACGCGTGGGATCGCCGGCTTCGGGACGAGGCGCGGGCCGCGCCTCCAATCACCCGCAGGAGTTGAACCACGATGCGCGATCCCTACGAGATTTTGGGCGTGCCGCGCTCCGCCCAGGAGGCGGACATCAAGAAGGCCTATCGCAAGCTCGCGAAGGTGCTGCATCCGGACCGAAATCCCGACGACCCGAAGGCGCGAGAGAAGTTTTCCGAGCTCACCAACGCCTATGAGATCCTGGGCGACGACGCCAAGCGCAAGCAGTTCGATCGCGGCGAGATCGACGCCGAAGGCAAGCCGCGGTTCAGCGGCTTCGAGGGTTTCCACCACGGCGGTGGTCCTGGCGCAGGCGCGGGCTTCGGGGCCGGGCGAGGGGCGGGCTTCGAGGGCTTCAATTTCGGCTTTGAGCCGGGCGGCGCTGCCGGCGGCTACCGCGCCCGCACGGGGCCGGGCGGCTTCGACCCGGGCGACATCTTCGCCGACCTGTTCGCGGGCGGCGGGGCGGCCGGCGGCCAGCGCGCGGGTCGCACGGGCGGCAAGCGGCCCTCTGGCGAGGACGCCCAGACCGAGATCGCGCTGACGCTCGCCGAGGCCGCGAAGGGCTCCAAGGCGCGCGTCGTGCTGCCCTCCGGCAAGGAGGTCGAGATTTCGGTGCCGGCCGGCGTCACGGACGGCAAGGTCATCCGCCTGAAAGGGCAGGGTCACCCGAGCGCCTGGGGCGGCGCCAATGGCGACCTTCTGGTCAATGTGAGGGTGCGGCCTGACCGGCGCTTTACCGTCGAAGGAAAGGATCTGCGCCTGCGTCTGCCGCTGCGGCTCGACGAAGCCGTGCTGGGCGCCAAGGTCCGCGTTCCGACGCTGGACGGCGCGGTGGAAATGTCGATCCCGTCCCACTCCTCCAGCGGCCGCACCCTGCGCCTGCGCGGCAAGGGCCTTCCGGCCGCCGACGGCGCCGGCGACCTGCTGGTCACCGTCGAGGTGGTGCTCCCGCCCGAAAAGGACGCCGAGCTGGAGGCGCTGATGAAGCGCTGGTCCGAGACGCAGACCTTCGATCCCCGCAAGGATCTCTAAGAGGGTCGCTGCGCCGGAGCCACCCTGCCGTCATTGCGAGGAGCAAAGCGACGAAGCAATCCAGGCACGGGGCGTGAGGCTCTTGCCTGGGGCGCGCGCGCCAGGCCCAGCTTCTGGATTGCTTCGCTGCGCTCGCAATGACGGCCAGGGTCGTCGATGGCGCCTAGAGCGGCAGGCCCTTCAGCTGCGACACGGCCGTCATGACGCCGCGGATTTCGGCGAGGCCCTTGAGGCGGCCGATCGCCGAGTAGCCCGGGAAGCTGCCCTTTCCCTTGTCGTCCAGCAGCTCATGACCGTGGTCGGGGCGGAAGGGGATGCGCCAGCGGGCGTCGCCAGCCCGCTTGCGGCGGTTCTGCTCATCCAGCAACGCCTCCACGACCGCCACCATGTCGGCGTCGCCGCCGAGGTGGTCGGCTTCCATGAAGGAGCCGTCCGGCTCCTTGGCGACGTTGCGCAGGTGGGCGAAATGGATGCGGTGGGCGAAGCGCCGCGCCATGGCGGGCAGGTCGTTGTGCGCGCCGGCCCCGAGCGAGCCGGTGCAGAACGTGATCCCGTTGGCGGGCGAGTCCACGGCCTTCGTGATAAAGTCGAGGTCGTCGGCCGACGACACGATGCGGGGCAGGCCCATCAGCGAGCGCGGCGGGTCGTCCGGGTGGATCGCCATGCGGATGCCGACCTCCTCGGCCGTGGGGATCACCTCGCGCAGGAAGCGGGCGAGTTTGTCGCGCAGGGCGGCGCGGTCGATGCCGGCGTAGCGCGCCAGATGGCGGCGCAGGCCCGGGATGTCGTAGCGGTCGAAGGCGCCGGGCAGCCCCGCCATGATGTTGGCCAGCAGCCTCTCCTTGTCGCTCTCCGAAGCCTTGTCGAACCAGCTGCGCGCCTTGGCGAGGACCTCGGGCGAGACCTCGTCCTGCGCACCGGGGCGCTCCAGCATGAAGCAGTCGAAGGCGGCGTATTCGTGCGCGTTGAAGCGCAGCGCCGTGCCGCCGCCGGGCAGCGGATGGTGGAGCTCCGTGCGGGTCCAGTCGAGCACCGGCATGAAGTTGTAGCAGATGGTCGTCACCCCGCATTCCGCGAGGTTGCGCATCGACTGGCGGTAGTTGTCGAACAGCTCCGAGAGGTCGCCTTCGCCGATCTTGATCCGCTCATGGATGGGCAGGCTCTCCACCACGCTCCAGCGCAGGCCGAGGCTGGGATCGGCGGCGATCAGCGCCTTGCGGGCCTCGATCTCCTCCACGGTCCACACCACCCCGTAGGGGATCTGGTGGAGCGCCGTGACGACGCCGCTGGCGCCAGCCTGCCGGATCGCGTGCAGCGGGACCACGTCGTCGGGGCCGAACCAGCGCCAGGTCTGTTCCATGGGTTTTCCTCGCAATATTTTCGTTGGAATCAGGTCGCCGCGCCGGCCGCCGCCACGGCGCCACGCGCCAGCAGGGCCGCAAAGGCGTCCGTCACCGCCTGGACGAAGGCCGGGGCGTGCGGCAGGTCGGCGCCGAAGATCGCGTCCTGGCGGAGAATGGCGGCGACCCGCGCGGCAGGGCTTTGGCCCGCCTGGTCCAGCGCCTCGCGGAGCTTCTGCGCCATGGGGTCGCGCACGTCGATGGGTTGGCCCTGCTCGTCGACCCCGCCCACGTAGCGGATCCAAGCGGCCACCGCGAGGGCAAGGCGCGGGAAGGGCAGGCCGGCGTCCAGGCGGTCGCGAATGGTGGACAGGATGCGCTGAGGCAGCTTCTGCGAGCCGTCCATCGCGATTTGCCAGGTACGGTGCCGGATCGACGGGTTGGAGAAGCGCTCCAGCAGGTCGTCCGCGTAGCCGGCGAGGTCAACGCCTGCCGGGGCGGGCACGGCCGGGATGATCTCCTCGCGCCAGAGCGCCGTCACGAAGGCCCGCAGGGTGGGGTTGGAGACTGCGTCCACCACGGTTTCGCATCCGGCCAGATAGCCGAGATAGGCGAGCGCCGAATGGGAGCCGTTGAGCAGCCGCAGCTTCATGTGCTCGTAGGGGGCGACATCGGTCACCAGTTGCGCGCCGACCTTGTGCCAGGCGGGCCGGGCGCCATCCACGAAGGCGTCCTCGATCACCCATTGCCGGAACGGCTCGTGCGTGACCGGCGCGGCGTCGTAGAGGCCAGTAGCCTCGGCGGCGGCGTCGATGTCGGCCTGCGTGGTCGCCGGCACGATCCGGTCCACCATTGTGGACGGGAAGGCGCCGTGCGCCTCGATCCATGCCGCGAGGCCGGTGTCGCGTAATGCCGCGAAGTCACGCACGAGGCCGGACACGAGCTGGCCGTTGTGGGGAAGGTTGTCGCAGCACATCACCGTGAAGGGCGCGATGCCGTTGACGCGCCTCCGCTCCAGCGCCTCCACGATAATGCCCACGGCGGTGCGCGGAGCGTCGTGGTTCTCCAGGTCGTGGCGGATGTCGGGGTGATGCTCGTCCAGTTGGCCGGTCGCGGGGTCGTGGCAGTAGCCCTTCTCGGTGACCGTGAGGCTGACGATGCGGGCCGCCGCGTCCGCCATCATGGCGACCACGGCGTCGGGATCCTCGGGCGCGACCAGGGTGGCCCTGAGGTTTCCGACGATGCGGGCCTTCACGCCGTCGCCGTCGCGCTGGAGGGCCGTGTAGAGGCCGCCTTGCGGGGCGAGGCGGTCGCGCTGGTCGGGCCTTTTCAGGCTCACGCCCGCATAGCCCCAGGCAGCGAAATCCTGCGCGAGCGCGTCGTCCGTGTAGAGCATGCCGTGTGCGCGCACGAAGGCGCCGAGGCCAAGATGCACGATCCCGACACGCAGGCGGTCGCGGTCGTAGCCCGGCAGGGCGACGCCCGGTTTCAGCT
Organism: Alsobacter sp. P4_H11; assembly: GCF_056400925.1. Taxonomy (NCBI): domain Bacteria; kingdom Pseudomonadati; phylum Pseudomonadota; class Alphaproteobacteria; order Hyphomicrobiales; family Alsobacteraceae; genus Alsobacter; species Alsobacter sp. P4_H11. The sequence goes on along the minus strand of NZ_JBFUKI010000001.1, from coordinate 703,594 downwards.
GCGCGAGCGTGGCGGGGGAAAGGCGGGGAAGGTCCGCGGGGACGGTCATGGCTGCACGTCCGCTCCAAGATCGTCGTTGATGAGATCGGGGTGCTCGACCGCGAGGGTATGGGCGATCTTGAGCACCTCGGACATGTGCGTCCGCATGGCGGCCTCGGCCGCGGCAGGGTCGCGATTCTCGATGCCGGCCAGAATAGCGCGATGCTGGGCGATGAGAACCTCCACCGGAGTCGCCGCCGGAAGGCTGAGAAACCGGACGCGGTCGAATTGCGCTTTCTCACGCTCGATCACGGCCCAGAGCTGGGCGACGCCGCTGGCGTCAGCGAGGGTGTGGTGAAAGGCGTCGTCGGCTTGGGTAAAGCGCTCGGGGTCGCGCTGCGCCCGTTCCTGCTCGGCGATCGCGCCGCGCGCCCGGGCCAGCAAGCCGGGCGACACGCCCCGCTCGGCGGCGCGGCGCACAGCAGCCAGTTCCAGCGCCTCGCGAACGAACCGGGCCCGCTCCATCGCGGCCAGCGAGATGCGGCTGACGAAGCTGCCGCGCTGGGGCCTCACGTCGATCAAGCCTTCCTCGACGAGCCTGATCAGGGCCTCCCGCACTGGCGCGCGGCTGGTGCCGAAGCGCAGCGCGAGCTCGTTCTCGGAGAGCCGCTCGCCGGGCCGCAGCCGCAGGCTGACGACATCCTGGCGCAGCGCCGCATGGATGGCGCGCACGGTCGGGGGCGTCTGGCCGATCTGGCGATCCAAGCTCATCCGCGCCTCACTTGTAGAACAGGCTGGGCAGCCAGAGCGAGATCTGCGGCACGTAGGAGACCAGGAACAACACCAGGATGTTGCAGACCAGGAAGGGCCAGATGGCCTTGCTGATCGCGCCCAGCGAGATCTTGGCGATGTTGGCCGACACGAACAGGCACACGCCCACGGGCGGCGTGGTCAGCCCGATCATCAGGTTGATCACCGCGAAAGTGGCGAAGTGGATCGGGTCGATGCCCACCTTCACGGCCACGGCGAGCAGCGGCGGGAACAGGATGATCAGCGCCGCGATGGTCTCCATGAAGGTGCCGACGATCAGCAGCAGGATGTTGATTAGAAGGATGATCAGGTACTTGTTGGTGGTCAGCGCCAGCATGGAAGCCGCGATCGCCTGCGGGATCTGCTCGCTCGTGAGGATCCAGCCGAACACATTGGCGAGGCCGACCAGCAGCACCAGCGCGCCCGAGCCGATGGCGCTCTCGATCAGGATGTTGGGCAGCGCCGACACCTTGAAGCCGCGATACACGAAGAGGCCCACCACGAAGGCGTAGAGCGCCGACACCACCGAGGCCTCGGTGGGGGTGAAGTAGCCGCCCACGATCCCGAACAAGATCACGCCCGTCATCAGGATGGCCCAGAAGGCCGCCTTGCTGGTGCGCACCACGTGGCCCCAGCCCTGCCAGGTCCCCTTCGGATAGCCGCGTTTGCGCGAGATGATGTAGACCGTGATCATCATCCCGATGCCCATCAGCACGCCCGGGACGGCGCCGGCCAGAAACATCTTGCCGACCGAGAGGCCCGTGAGGGTGCCGACGATGATCATCGGCACGCTGGGCGGAATGATCGGGCCGACCGTTGAAGCGGCCGCCGTGACGGCCGCCGCGAAGGGCGCGTCATAGCCCGACTTGCGCATGGCCGGGATCATCACCGAGCCGATCGAAGCCGTCTCGGCCACTGCCGTGCCCGAGATGCCGGCGAAGATCATGGAGCCGACCACGTTGGCGAGGCCAAGGCCGCCGCGGATGTGGCCCACGATGGCGTTGCCGAAGCGGACGATCTGGTCCGTGATGCCGCCGCCGTTCATGAGGTTGCCGGCGAGCACGAAGCCCGGAATGCAGAGCAGGACGAAGGAGTCCATGCCGGCGAACATGTATTGCGGCACAACCGACAGATCGATGCCGGCGCCGAACAGATACACGGCTGAGGCGAGGCCGAGCGCCACGCCGATGGGCGTGCCGAGGATGAGGCAGACCGCGAAGGTGCCGAACAGCAGGGTGACGAGCATCAGACGAGTTCCCCGTGGCTTGCGGGCGGCGTCTGGCCGAAGCCAAGGAAGCGCGCGAGGGAGAAGAAGGCGAGCGAGGCGGGGATGATCAGCATTACGACGTAGATGGCGATCATCGGCACATCGAGCGAGCGGGCGCGCTCGCCGAGGCTGCCGGCGACGTAGTCCCAGGCGCCGGGCAGGATCGCGATCGAGAACACGATCATGATCACGTCGACGATCCGCTCCACGAAGCGCCGCGCTGCGGGCGGCAGCGGCGTGATGAAGAGGTCGACGTTCACGAGCTCGGAACGCAGCACCGCCAGCCCGCACGAAAAGGCGACGAGGTAGACCAGCGCGAAGCGGGCGACCTCCTCGGTCCAGGACGGCGAGGGAAAGCCCGGGATGCGCCCGAGCACCTGGATGGCGACCACGCCGATCAGCACTGAGAAGGCGGCGAGCGTGCCGTAGCGGCAGACGCTCACCAGGGCGGCCACCAGGCCGGCAAAGGCGTTGCGCATGGGTGTCCTCGCGTGAAGCGGGTCAGTTTGAAATGGCGCCGGTCCGGCGGGAGGGCCGGGCCGGCGGATGTGAGGCTTTGGCCGTTCAGCGCGCGGTGGGCCCCTTCTCCCCGGACCGGGGAGAGGGCTGGGGTGAGGGGAAGAAGCCCCTCATCCGGCCTCGCTGCGCTCGGCCACCTTCTCCCCGTGCCGGGGAGAAGAATGCGCTCACTTGGTGGCGACGATCTCGTCGTAGAGGGGCTTGATCTCGGCCGGGAGCGCGGCGGTGACGGCGTCCTTGGCCTTGGCCGCAAAGGCGGCCTTGTCGACCTGGACGAATTCCATGCCCTTGGCCTTCAGGTCGGCCTCGAGTTGCTTCTCGTCGGCCGTGAACAGGCCGCGCTCGTAGCCCTGGGCGGCCTTGGCGGCTTCCATGATGGCCTTCTGCTGGGCGTCCGTCAGGCGGGCCATCTTCTTGGTGCCGCCGACGAGGTAGATCCAGCTCAGCACGTGATCCGTCTGGTTCACGTATTTCTGGACCTCGTTGAAGCTCGCCGACTTGATGAGAGCCAGCGGGTTCTCCTGGGCGTCGATGGTGGAGTTCTGCAGCGAGGTGAACACTTCCGAGAAGGCCATCGGGGTCGGCTTGGCGCCGAGCGCCTCCCAGAACTTCACGAAGAGCGGCACGTTCGGCACGCGCAGCTTCAGGCCGTTGAGGTCGGCCGGCGACTTGATCGGACGGTTGGAGGTCAGCTCGCGCGGGCCGCGGGCGAAGTAGGTCAGGACCTTGAGGCCGGTCTTGTCGTCGATGTTCTGGGCGATCTTGGCGCCCACCGGACCGGACACGACCTTGTCGAGATGGTCGAGGTCGCGAATCGCATAAGGCACGGCCAGCAGCGCGGCGGAGGGAGCCCAGTTCTGCAGCGACTCGCCCGTGATGGTGAAGTCGACGGTGCCGAGCTGGATGCCCTTGATCAGGTCGGTTTCCTTGCCGAGCTGCTCGTTCGGGAAGATCTTGACCTCGATCTCGCCATTGGTGCGCTTGGCGACTTCCTCGGCGAAACGCAGGCTGGCCTTGTGCCAGACATTGTCCTCGTTGCCGAGGTGGCCGAGCTTGAGGGTGACCTTCGCCTGTGCGAAGGCGGGGGCGGACAGCCCGAGGCCCATCGCGAGGGCCAGGCCGGCGCCAAGCGCACGGCGGGTGAGACGCATGTTCGACATTCGCTTTCCTCCGGGATGCCGCCGATTGGCTTCAGCGTTCCAGTATCGCAGCCGGACGCTAGCCCAGATCAGACTAGATGACTAGTCGACAAGTTAGGTTTTGTGCAGGCTTGCGGATGTTCGTCGGCCTAGCAGGCACGCGATCGTCGTGAGCAGCAGGAAAACTCATCCAGCCTGCTAGGCGGGCTGTGGGCTGGACTGCTTCGCTTTCGGCTCGCAAGGACGGGGATAGCCGCCCAATGCTCGCCTCCTTGGTGGCAGGCGGCTTACTTGTCCACGAAAGCCCGTTCGATGACGTAGCTGCCAGGCGTGTTGGTGCTGCCCTCGGTGAACGCCATGGCGTCCAGCATCACGCGCAGGTCGGCGAGCATCTGGGGGCTGCCGCAAAGCATGACGCGGTCGTGCTCGGGGTCGAGGGGGGCCAGGCCCGTGTCGGCGAAGAGCTTGCCGTTTTGGATGAGGTCGGTCACACGGCCCATGTGGACGAAGGGCTCGCGGGTGGTGGTGGGGTAGTAGACGAGCTTGTCCTTCACGACGTCGCCGAAATACTCGTTCTCGGGCAGGCCACGGACGAGGCGCTGGCCATAGGCGAGTTCGGCGACCTCGCGGCAGCCGTGGACCATCACGATCTTTTCGTAGCGGTCGTACACCTCCGGGTCCTGCATGATGCTCGCGAAGGGCGCCAGACCGGTGCCGGTGGCGAACATTAACAGGCGCTTGCCGGGCAAGAGGTTGCTCTGGATCAGCGTGCCCGTCGGCTTGTGGCCGACGATCATCTCGTCGCCGACCTTGATGTGCTGGAGGCGCGAGGTGAGCGGGCCGTCCGGCACCTTGATGCTGTAGAACTCGAGATATTCCTCGTAGTTCGCGCTCGCAAAGCTGTAGGCGCGCAGCAATGGGCGGCCGTCGACCTTGAGGCCGATCATCGCGAACTGGCCGTTCTCGAAGCGCAGCGTCGGATTGCGCGTCGTGCGGAAGCTGAACAGCCGGTCGGTCCAATGCTCGACCAGCAGCACGCGCTCGAAGTCGAAAGCCGCCATGATGCCCTCTGAAGCGGGTCCGGAGCCGCCGGGCTCCCATTTCGCACCTGCGAATAAAGCCATCGGCGCCCGGAGGCAAATTGAAACGGCCGGGGCGGCTCGGCGTTGTTTGTTCCACGCCCGCTACCCGGGACCGCGAAACCCGGCGCATCGTTTGACAGGGGTTGGGACGACGTACAAGCATGGGTTGCCGCGCCGGGGAGGCGCGCCAATCAACAAGAGGAGTGAAGCGATGCGCGGCTTTCGAGGATTATTGCTCGGCCTGGCGGTCTCGGTCGGGGTGATCTCCGGCGCGCAGGCGCAGAGCCAGACGGTGGAGATCGAGTACTGGCAGTACGTATTCGACGCCCGCATCAAGGCAATGGACGAGCTGATCAAGCGCTTCCAGGCCGCGAATCCGAACATCAAGGTCAAGCACACGACCTTCCCGTATGCCGACTACCAGACCAAGATCGCGGCTGCGCTGCCGGCCGGGCAGGGGCCCGACGTGGTGCAGTTGTTCTATGGCTGGCTCGACAACTTCGTCGCCGCCAAGTTCATCCAGCCGCTGCCAAAGGACGCGTTCCCGCCGGCCATGATCGAGAAGGATTTCTACCCGATCGTCTCGGCCATGAAGCGCGACGGCGAGTATTACGGCCTGCCGACGGCGGTGCGCTCGCTGGCGCTGTTCTACAACAAAAAGCTGTTCCAGGAGGCGGGCCTCGACCCGGCCAAGCCGCCGCAGACCACGGACGAGCTGCTGGAAGCCGCCAAGAAGACCGTGAAGCGTGACGGCGCGGGCAATCTCCTGTCCGAAGGCATCACCCTCGATTTCCCGGGCCAGGACTATCATTGGTGGCGCGAGGTGCTGCTGCGTCAGAACGGCGGCGCGCCCTACAGCGACGACAATAAGAAGGTGACCTACGACAGCGAGGCGGGCGCCAAGTCGCTGACCTGGTACGCCGACCTGCAGAAGGTCCACAAGGTGGGCCAGGCGGGCTTCATGGACGAGGGGCAGGCGGCGTTCCGCGCCGGCCGCGCCGCCATGACGATCGACGGCAGCTTCCGCCTCGGCGCCTTCGGCAACATCAAGGGCTTCGAGTGGGGCGTGACCGAGCTGCCGGCCGGGCCGGACGGCAAGCGCTTCAACTTCGCCAGCTACTGGGTGAACGCCATCACCACAAAGGCGACCGGCGAGAAGCTGGAGGCCTCCAAGAAGTTCCTCGCCTTCGTGACCACGCCTGAGGCCATGCAGGTGTGGCTCGACACCGTGGGCGAGCTGCCGGCCCGCAAGGCCGCGGCCGAGACTGACAAGAACCTCGCCCACCCGATCTACGGGCCGTTCCTGAAGGCGCTGAACTACTCCAACGCGACCGTGTTCGTGGACGAGGCCGGTCAGCGCCAGGTGGCGCTCGACCTCGCCAACCGCGTGCTGATCCAGAATCAGGACGCGAAGGCGGCGCTGGCCGAGGCCGCGAAGGCCGAGCAGGCCATCCTCGACCGCTTCTACGCCAAGAAGTGAGCGGACGGGCGTCATGACGGACCAGGCACTGGACCACGCCGCACCCGGCGGTTTCTGGCGCGGATTGAGCCTGCGCCGGAAACAGGTGGTCTGGGCCTGGGGCTTCCTGGCCGTCCCGATCCTGTTCTACGCGCTGATCCGGTTCTACCCGACCGGCGAGGCGTTCTACATTTCGACCACGAACTGGAACCTGCTGACCAAGCCGGGCTTCGTCGGGCTGGCGAACTTCAAGCGCCTGCTCGGCGACCCGGTGTTCTGGCAGGTGTTCCGCAACACCGTGCTGTACCTGCTGATCGGCACGCCCGTGAGCCTGCTGCTGGCCTTCACGATCGCGTACCACCTCGATCGCGTGCGCTTCATGCACGGGTTCATCCGGGCGCTGTATTTCCTGCCCTTCCTCACCACCGCCGCCGCCATGGCGTGGGTGTGGCGGTGGTTCTACCAGCCGGTGCCGATCGGGCTGTTCAATCAGGTCCTGTCGACATTCGGGTTTCCGCAGCAGCCGTTCCTGCGTTCAACCACGCAGTCGCTGCCCTCCGTGCTCGCGCCCGCGATCTGGGCCGGGCTGGGGTTCCAGGTGGTGATCTTCCTGGCGGGCCTGCGGGCCATCCCGACGACATACTACGAGGCCGCGCGCATCGACGGCGTGTCGGACTGGACGATCCTGCGGCGCATCACCATCCCGCTGCTGCGGCCGACCATCATCTTCCTGGTGGTGTTCTCGTCGATCGGTTTCCTGCGCATCTTCGACCAGGTCTACAACATGACGTCGGGCGACCCAGGTGGGCCGCTGAACGCCACCAAGCCGCTGGTGCTGATGATCTACCAGACGGCGTTCTCGTCCTTCGACATGGGCTATGCGGCGGCCCAGACAGTGGTGCTGTTCCTGGCGCTGCTGGCCGTGTCGCTCGTGCAATTGCGTCTTCTGAGGGATCGTTGATGAGCGTCGCCGCCGTTGGGCCGCGGGCCGGCTTTGGCCGCGCGGTGGCGTGGGTCCTGCTGCTGGCGGGCGGGCTCGCGATGATCCTGCCCCTCGTGTTCATGTTCTCGACATCGTTGAAGGACGCGTCGGAAGTCTATGATCTGAGACTCCTTCCCGCGCATCCGACGCTCGACAACTACGTCACGGTGCTGTCCGACGGGCGCTTCCTGCGCTGGTTCGCCAACTCGATGGGCGTCGCCATCGTGGTAACGCTGTCGAACGTGTTTTTCGACAGTCTGGTCGGCTACACGCTTGCGAAGTTCGAGTTCCGCGGCCGCTACATCGTGTTCCTGGCCATCCTGTCAACGCTGATGATCCCGACCGAGATGCTGGTGATCCCCTGGTACGTGATGGCCCGCAATTTCGGCTGGCTGGACACCTATTGGGGCATCATGTTCCCCGGCATGATGACGGCCTTCGGCACCTTCCTGATGAAGCAATTCTTCGAGACCGTGCCGAACGACTTCCTGGAAGCGGCGCGCGTCGACGGGCTGAACGAGTTCGCGATCTTCTGGCGCATCGCGCTGCCGCTGGTGACGCCGGCCTTGTCGGCGCTGGCGATCTTCACGTTCCTGAGCAACTGGACGGCGTTTATCTGGCCGCTGATCGTCACCACCAGCAAGGAGCTCTACACGCTGCCGGTGGGGCTTTCGAGCTTCGCCGTGGAACAGCAGATCCAGTGGGAGCTGATCATGACCGGCGCCGCGTTGGCGACGCTGCCGACCTTGCTCGTGTTCCTGGTGCTGCAGCGCTACATCGTGCGCGGCGTCGTGCTGGCCGGGCTGAAGGGCTGAACCGATGACGCAAGACCCCCGCCTGCACGACCGCACGACCTTCCCGGATCCCGTCTACAAGGAGACGGTGCTCCGGCCGCTCTTCGACGGCGCGAAGACCCACCACGTCGAGGGCTTCCGCGCCGTCGACCGGGCGCATCTCGTGATGCTGGCCGAGACCGGCATCCTGCCGCGCGACGTCGCCGCGCGGATCGCCCGTGCGCTGGCGGACATCGACCGGGCGCTGGACCCCGCCGCCATGGAGTACACCGGCGCGGTGGAGGACTATTTCTTCTCCATCGAGGCCGAGCTGAAGGCGCGGCTCGGGCCGGATGAGGCCGGGCGGCTGCATACCGGCCGCTCGCGCAACGACATCGACCACACGCTGTTCAAGCTCGCGTTGAAGCCGCGCGTGGATGCGCTCGCGGGCAAGCTGCGCGCGCTGATCGCGGCGGCGCTCACCCTGGCTGAGCGCGAGCGCCGGACGCTGATCGTCGCCTACACGCATGGCCAGCCGGCCCAGCCCTCGACGCTGGGGCACTATCTCGGCGCCGCCATCGAGGTGATGTTGCGCGACCATGCGCGGCTGATGCAGGCGCGGGAGTTGCTGGACCTGTCGCCCATGGGGGCGGCCGCGATCACGACATCGGGCTTTCCGCTGGACCGTCATCGCGTGGCGCACCTCCTGGGCTTCTCGGCGCCGCTGGAGAACTCGTATGGCTGCATCGCGGCCGTGGACTACGTCACCGCGACCTTCAGCGCCATCGAGCTCGTGTTCCTGCATCTCGGGCGGGTGATCCAGGACCTGCAGTTCTGGACGGCCTTCGAGGTTGGGCAGATCTATGTGCCGAACGCTTTCGTGCAGATCTCCTCGATCATGCCGCAGAAGCGCAATCCGGTGCCGATCGAGCATCTGCGCCATCTCGCCTCGCAGGCCATGGGCCGGGCGCGCACCATCCGGGACGTGATCCACAACACGCCGTTCACGGACATGAACGACGCCGAAGGAGAAACGCACGAGGCCGGCTACCAGTGCTTCGAGACCGGCGGGCGCGTGCTGGATCTGCTCGCCGCGCTGCTGCCGGCCCTGCAGGTCGACGACCGGCGCGTGGCCGAGAACATCCGCCGTTCCTGCATTACCATCACGGAGCTCGCCGACACGCTGGTGCGCGGGGAGGGGCTGTCGTTCCGCCAGGCGCACGAGATCGCGGCCGACGTCGCCCGCGCCGTGGTGGCTGCGGACGGCGACCTGCCGCGCGACGGCTACGCGCCCTTCGCGGCGGCGTTCCGCCAGCATGTGGGGCGTGAGCCCGGGCTCGATCCGGCGGGCTTCGCCGAGGCGGTGTCGCCCGAGCACTTCGTCGCCGTGCGCAGCCGCTTCGGCGGGCCGGCGCCGGCGGCGCTGGACGCCGCGCTGGGCGGCTATCGCGCCAAGCTGGCGGACGCAGCGAATGAAGCGCACCGGATCGCCTTGCATGAGAGCAAGGCGCGGGATGAATTGCAGGCGGCCTTCACGGCGCTGGCGGAGGAGGGTTGATGGCCGGCATCGCGATCCAGGATCTCGTGAAGCGTTACGGCGCGACGCAGGTCGTGCACGGCATCGACCTGACGGTTCAGGACGGCGAGTTCGTGGTGTTCGTCGGCCCGTCCGGCTGCGGCAAGTCCACGACGCTGCGGATGATCGCCGGGCTTGAGGACATCGACGGCGGCGAGATCCGCATCGGCGACCGCGTGGTCAACCGGCTGGAGCCGAAGGACCGCAACATCGCGATGGTGTTCCAGAACTACGCCATCTACCCGCATATGAGCGTGGGCGAGAACATCGCGTTCGGGCTCTACACGTCGAAGCTCGACAAGGCCGCCAAGCGCGCCAAGGTCGAGGAGGTCGGCCGCATCCTCGGGCTCGAAGCCCTGCTGGAGCGTCGCCCCTCGGCGCTCTCGGGCGGCCAGCGCCAGCGCGTCGCCATCGGCCGCGCCATGGTGCGCGATCCGGCCGCGTTTTTGTTTGACGAGCCCTTGTCCAACCTAGACGCGCAGCTGCGCGCCCAAATGCGGCTGGAGATCAAGCGGCTGCATCAGCGGCTCGGGGCCACCATCGTGTACGTCACCCACGACCAAGTGGAGGCCATGACGATGGCCGACCGCATCGTGGTGATGCGCGACGGGCGCATCCTCCAGGTCGGCAGCCCGATGGACCTCTACGAGAACCCGGCCGACGTGTTCACGGCGCGCTTCATCGGCTCGCCGACCATGAACATCCTTCCCGCCGATGTCTCGGGCGGCGCGTTGGCGCTGGGCGAAAGGCCCGTGCGGCTGGCCCTGGCCGAGCCCGCGCCGCCGCGCGTGCTGGTCGGAGTGCGGCCGCAGGAGCTGCGCGTGCTGGGCGAAGGCGAGCCGGCCGATCTCGTGCTGGCCGGAACCGTGGCGGTGGTCGAGCCGCTGGGGCCCGAAACCTTCGTGCATGTGGAGATCGGCGAACAACTCGTGCTGGCCAGCGCGGCCGCCAAGAGCCCGCCGCGCGTCGGCGGCGCGGTTCGGATCGGCGCGGACGCCGCCGCCCTGAAGTTCTTCGACGCCGCGACCGAGCGGGCGTTATGACGCCTCCGAACGGAGGAGACGCGGGCCTGCTGCTCTGCATCGGGCGGATCTACTGCGACCTCGTGTTTCGCGGCTTCGGCGAGATGCCGCGCCTGGGCGAGGAGCGTTTCGCCGAAGACTTCGCCGTGGCGGCTGGCGGCGGCGCCTTCATAACCGCTGCACGGGCGGCCAGCCTTGGCGCCTCTGCGGCGCTGCTCGGCCGGCTCGGGCTCGATCCCCTCGCGGAGGCGATCGCGCCGACGCTCGAGCAGTCCGCCGTCGACCTTCGCTATCTGGAGCGGGCCGCCGATGCGGGGCCGCAACTCACCGTCGCGATGGTGCAGGGCGGCGAACGCGCTTTTCTGTCCCGCCGGGCCGGCTCCGGCCGGCCCGCCACGCTGGAAGCGGCGCTCAGGTCGCCAACCGCGCGCTGGCTCCACGTCGCCGAGTTCGCCACCGTCGCCGAGATCGCGGATCTCCTGCCGATGGCTGCGGGCGCCGGCCTCTCCGTTTCGCTGGATCCCAGCTGGGACGACAGCCTGATCCATTCGCCGGACCTGCTCGATCGCTGCGCCGGTGTGGACGTGTTCCTGCCCAACGCCGCGGAGGCGCGCGCCATCGCGGGCTGCGAGGACATCGGCGAGGCGGCGCGGCGCCTGGCTGCGCGCTTTCCCACCGTGGTCATCAAGACCGGCGCGGATGGGGCGATCCTGTTCGCCGACGGCGAGAAGTTCGCCCTCAAGGCGCCCCGCGGCGGGCCCGTCGTCGACACCACGGGGGCGGGCGATTCGTTCAACGCCGGCTTCCTGGCGGCCCGCTTGCAGAACCGCCCGCCGTGCGAGGCGTTGGCCTGGGGCGTCGCATGCGGCACGCTGTCGGTCCGGGCCGTCGGCGGCGCGGGGGTGCGGCTCGACCAGGGCGAGGTCGACGCTATGGCGCAAGACATCCTGCGGGAGGCGGACCATGGTTGAAGCGCTTCTGACCCGCGAGGCCGCCGACGCCGGCGACGTCGCCCGCCGCCAGCTCGACCGCAACGCCGAGACGATCGCCAGGCTCGCGGACCGGCTGCGGGCCGAGCGGCCCCGCTTCGTATCCACCTGCGCGCGTGGCTCATCCGACCACGCAACGCTTTACGGCAAGTACCTGATCGAGCGCTGGCTCGGGCTGCCCGTGGCCTCGCTGGGGCCGAGCCTCGCCTCCGTGTATGGGGGCGAGCCGGACCTCTCCGGCTCGCTCTTCATCGCGGCGTCGCAGTCCGGCCGCAGCCCCGACGCGCTGCGGCTCACCGAAGCGGCCAAGCGGGGCAGGGCGCTCGTGGTCGCGATCGTGAACGACGAGGCGTCGCCGCTGGCGGCGCTGGCCGACGTGGTACTGCCGCTGCACGCCGGCCCGGAGCGCAGCGTCGCAGCCACCAAGAGCTTTCTGGGGACCTGCTTCGCGCTGCTGCATCTCGCGGCCGTCTGGAGCGACGACGCCGAGCTGCTCGACGCCGCGCGCCGCGGTCCGGCGCTGCTGGACGAGGCCGGCGCGTGCGACTGGGGCCCGGAGCTCCTGTCGCTGAAGGACGCCGCGAACCTCTTCGTGATCGGCCGCGGCCTCGGCCTCGGCGTCGCGCAGGAGATGGCGCTGAAATTCAAGGAGACCTGCCGCATTCACGCCGAGGCCTTCAGCGCCGCCGAGGTGAAGCACGGCCCCATGGCGCTCGCCGGCCCTGGCTTTCCGGCGCTGGTTCTGGACCCGGCCGACGAGGGCTCGGCGAGCACCTGCGCGATCGCCGAAACGCTCGTGTCGCTCGGCGCCGAGGTTCGCTACGCCGGCTTCACGCCCGGCTGCCCCGGCCGCCCGCTACCGCTGCCGTCATCGGCCCCCGCAGCGCTCGCGCCCCTGATGCAGGCTCGCGCTTTTTACGGCGGTATCGCCGCCCTGGCGGCGGCGCGCGGACTGGACCCGGATAATCCCCCGCATCTGCGCAAGGTGACGCAGACGGTGTAGGTGCGCGTTCGCGGCTCGCCGCCTCCTCGGAACTTCCCCTCCCGCCCGACGTTTCTCTTGCGAACGAAAGAGGAACGCACACATGTCATCGAAGCCGTCGCCGCGCGATACGCACAGCCGCAATCCCCAGGACGCGCCGTTTACGGGTGAGAACCCGAAGATGCCCAGCGAGGCCGCGCCGCCCAATTCCAACCAGATCAAGGACCCGGACGACTGGGTCTCGGGCGGCGAGCCCATGACGGGCGCTCAAGCGTCCTATCTGAAGACGCTCTCAGAGGAGGCGCATGAGCCGGAGGCCTTCGACCCGAAGCTCGACAAGGCCGAAGCCTCCAAGCGCATCGACGCCCTGAAGGAGAAGGCCGGGCTCTAGCGCCCCAACCGCCTCGCCGTCATCCCCGGCGACCTGCGAAGCAGGTCTGGAAGGGGATCCAGAGCAAAAACACTCGGCCCTGGATCCCCTTCCCGGCGCTCCGCGCCGCCGGGGATGACGGAGTGGGCTTGCCGAGCGTTCTCTCTCGGGAAAAGCGCCTTCCTTCAACCATTCCGCCCTTGCCCGCGCAGCGTGGGAAGGCCAATGCCGACGGCGTCGAAGCCTCCGTCCACGGCCAGCGTCTGGCCGGTGATGTAGGAGGCCTTGTCGCCGCAGAGGTAGAACACCGCCTCGGCGATCTCCTCCTCCAGGCCGTAGCGGTTGAGCGGAATGGCGTCGTGATAGTCGGCCCGTATGGCGGGGCTGTGCACCTCCTTGGCCATGGCGGTGTCGACCGGGCCCGGCGCGACCGCGTTGACGCGGATGCCGAGGCCGGCGAGCTCTGCGGCTTCCTGCTTGGTGAGATGGGCCAGCGCGGCCTTGCTGGTGCCGTAGGCCACGCGCAGCGTCGATGCGCGCAGGCCCGAGATCGACGTGATGTTGACGATCGCGCCGCCGGTCTCGGCCATGAGCGGCACGGCCGCCTGGGCGGTGAGGAATGGACCCGTGAGGTTCACGGCCAGCACGCGGTTCCATTCGGCCTCGGTGGTGTCCATCAGCGGCTTGAACACCGCGACGCCGGCGTTGTTCACCAGCGCGTCGAGCCGGCCGAACCTCGACTTGATCGTCTCGACAGCCTCATTCACCTGCGCGGCGACGGACACGTCGCAGGGCAGGGCGACAGCCCGGTCCAGCTCTCCGAGCGACGCCACGCTGCGGGCGAGCCCGTCGGCGTCGATGTCGAGGAGGCCGACGCTCCAGCCATCTGCAAGGAACCGCTTCGCGATCGCCAGGCCGATGCCGCGGGCCGCGCCCGTGACCAACGCGACCTTGGGCGTGGCGTTCTGCATGCGTGTTCTCCTGCTAGGCGGTCGCGTCGTTGTCGCCAGACGCTAGCCCGCCGTCGCGGCCGCCGTCACCCCCGGGCGCTTGCGCGACAGGGCTGCGTCGATCGGCCTGCGCCGTCGCGCCAATGTGATTAAGCCGGTGGCTTGCGTCTGGTTGATGGGTCTTGTCTGATGTCGGCCAACCGCCCGCCAGGGGCGGAGCAAGGGCGACGGAGGATGCTGATGCTGCGGCTGACCGTGAATGGGACCGTGCGCGAGGTCGACGCCGAGCCGGATACGCCTTTGCTGTGGGTGCTGCGCGAGCAGGTGGGCCTGACCGGGACCAAATACGGCTGCGGCGTCGCCGCCTGCGGGGCCTGCACGGTGCACATCGACGGTGTCGCCACACGCTCCTGCTCCCTGCCGGTGAGCGAGGTGAAGGCGGGCCAGAACATCCTCACCATCGAGGGGCTGTCGCCGGATTCGTCGCACGCGCTCCAGAAAGCCTGGCTCGACCACGACGTGCCGCAATGCGGCTATTGCCAGTCCGGCCAGTTGATGGCTGCGGCCGCGCTGCTGGCCTCGAACCCCAAGCCCACCGACGACGAGATCGCGGCCGAGATGACCAACATCTGCCGCTGCGGCACCTATAACCGCGTCCGCGCCGCCATCCGGCAGGCCGCCGGCATCACCGGCTGAGGGGCGACCATGACAACAATTTTCAAGACGTCCCGCCGCGGGTTCCTCGCCGGCTCCGCCGCAACCGCCGCCGGGCTGACGCTCGGCTTCCATGTGCCGCTTGTCGGCGAGGCCTTGGCGCAGTCCGCCCCGCCCGAGGTGAACGCCTGGGTGGTGGTGAAACCCGACGACACGGTGGTGATCCGCATCGCTCGCGTCGAGATGGGGCAGGGCACGTTGACGGGCCTCGCCCAGCTCGCAGCCGAAGAGCTCGAGGCCGACTGGTCCAAGGTGACCACCGAATACCCGACCCCGGGGCAGAACCTCGCCCGCAAGCGCGTGTGGGGCAATTTCTCCACCGCGGGCAGCCGTGGCATCCGCGAATCGCAGGACTATGTCCGCAAGGGCGGCGCGGCCGCGCGCATGATGCTGGTGCAGGCCGCCGCGAATGACTGGGGCGTGCCCGCCGGCGAGTGCCGGGCGCAGAAGGGCGTGATCACCCACGTGGGCTCCGGCCGCAGCGTCACTTACGGCAAGGTCGCGGAGGCGGCGGGCCGGCTTGAGGCGCCCAAGGATCCGCCGCTCAAGGATCCCAAGGACTGGACCATCGCGGGCCAGCCGCTCAAGCGGCTCGACACGGCCGGCAAGCTCAACGGCAGTCAGGTCTACAGCATCGACGTGAAGCTGCCCGGCATGCTGAACGCCGCCATCCGCGACTGCCCGATCTTCGGCGGCAAGCTGAAGAGTTTCGACGCCGCCAAGGTCGAGGGCATGCCGGGCGTCAGGAAAGTCGTACGCGTCGGCGACACCGGCGTGGCGGTGATCGCCGACACCTGGTGGCGGGCGAAAAGCGCGCTCGACGCCCTGCCGGTGGTGTGGGACGAGGGGCCAAACGCCAAGCTTTCAAGCGCCGCCATCGCCGAGACTTTGAAGGAAGGGCTCACGGCCGAGCAGGCCTTCGTGGGCAACCAAGCGGGCGACGTGAAGGCCGCCTTCGCGGGCGCGGCCAAGGTGGTGGAGGCGACCTACAGCTTCCCCTACCAGCACCACGCCACCATGGAGCCCATGAACGCCACGGCGCTCTGGAGCCCGGAGAAGTGCGAGGTCTGGACCGCCACGCAGAACGCCGAGGCGGCGCTCGCGACCGCCGTGCAGGCCGCCGCATTGCCGATCGAGAAATGCGACGTGCACCGGCTGCATCTCGGCGGCGGTTTCGGCCGGCGCTCGTCCAGCCACGACTTCGTGCGCCAGGCGGTGCTGATCGCCCGCGAAATGCCGGGCACGCCCGTGAAGCTGATCTGGTCGCGCGAGGAGGACATGCTCCACGGCCGCTACCACCCGATCACGATGGCGAAGATGACGGGCGCGCTGGACGCGTCCGGCAACCTCGTCGGCCTCCATATGCGGCTGGCCGGGCAGTCGATCCTGGCCTCCATCAACCCGGCCGGGCTGCAGAACGGCAAGGATCCGGCGGCTTTCCAGGGGCTCAACTCGGGCGGGGCGGAAGGCGTGTTCGGCTATTCCGTGCCGAATCTGCTGATCGACCACGCCATGCGCAACCCGCCGATCCCGCCGGGCTTCTGGCGCGGCGTCAACAACAACCAGAACGCGCTCTACCTGGAGTGCTTCGTCGACGAGCTCGCGAGCGCGGCCGGCAAAGACCCGCTTGAGTTCCGCCGTGCGCTGCTGGCCAAAAGCCCCAAGCATCTCGCCGTGCTGAACGCCGTGGCCGAGAAGGCCGGCTGGGGCACGCCGGCGCCGGCGGGCGTCTTCCGCGGCCTGTCGCAGCACATGGGCTATGGCAGCTACGTGGCGGCCTGCGCGGAGGTCCGCGTCGAGGCGGACGGCTCCGTGAAGGTGCTGCGCATCGTGGCGGCGACGGACCCCGGGCACATCGTCAACCCGCAGCAGGTCGCGGCGCAGATCGAGGGCTCTTTCGCGTATGGGCTCAGCGCAGCCCTGCATGGCGAGATCACCATCCTGGACGGCAAGGTCGAGCAGGAAAACTTCGACACCTATCCGGTGATCCGGATGGCCGAGATGCCGCGGGTGGAGACGATCCTGATGCCGTCCGGCGGCTTCTGGGGCGGGGTGGGCGAGCCCACCATCTTCGTCGCCGCCCCGGCCGTGCTGAACGCCATCGCGGCCGCGACCGGCAAGCGCCTGCGCAACATGCCGATCAAGACGGACGACCTCCGCCGGGTGTGAGGCGGAGGGTTCAGCGCCTCGCCGTCATTGCGAGCCGGAGGCGAAGCAGTCCAGCCTGTATGCCAGGCATCAGACTGGATTGCTTCGCTGTCGCTCGGAATGACGGGAGGGTGGCGGTAACGATCACTGCCTTTTTGCGCTCTGGCGCATTCGCTCCCCCGTCATCCCCGGGTTTGACCCGGGATCAACGTGCTGGGCTCGCGCGTGGATGGCCGGGACGAGCCCGGCCATGACGGAGAGGGTATCTGCAAGCGGCAAGCGCGAGGCTCAACGCCCTCCGTTTAGTTCATCCCGACCTTGGCGGACGGCGTCACCCGCCAGATCGCGCCGCCGACGTCGTCGGCCACCAGCAAGGCGCCGGCTTTGTCGATGGCGACGCCGACGGGCCGGCCCTGGGCTTCACCCTTGTCGTTCAGGAAGCCGGTGAGCACGTCGCGGGGCTGGCCGGAGGGCTTTCCGTCCACGAAGGGCACGAAGATCACCTTGTAGCCGCTCGGCGGCTTGCGATTCCACGAGCCGTGCTGGCCCACGAAAGCGCCGTTCTTGTAGTCGGGCGGGAAAGCCTCGCCGGTGTTGAACACGAGGCCTAGCGAGGCCGTGTGCGTGCCGAGCGCATAATCCGGCATCTTCGCCTTGGCGACGAGGTCCGGCCGCTGCTCTTTCACGCGCGTGTCGACGTGGTTGCCGTAATAGCTGAACGGCCAGCCGAAGAACTCGCCGTCGCGAATCGACGTCATATAGTCGGGCACGAGGTCCGAGCCGATCTCGTCGCGCTCGTTCACGGCGACCCAGAGCTCCTTGGTCACCGGGTTGTACGTGATGCCGTTGGGGTTGCGCAGGCCGGACGCGAAGACGCGGCTCTTGCCGGTGGCGGGATCGATCTCCAGCACGGCGGCGCGGTCCTTCTCGGCGTCGAGGCCGTTCTCGGCCACGTTGCTGTTGGAGCCGACCGTCACATAGAGCTTCGTCCCGTCCGGGCTCGCCGTGATGTCCTTGGTCCAGTGATGGTTGATGGTGCCGGCCGGCAGGTCCGCCACCTTGCGGCCCTGGGCCGAGATCGTGGTGTCGCCCTCCTTGTAGGGGTAGGCCCACACGGCGTCCGTGTTGGCGACGTAGAGCGTTTCGCCCGACAGCACCACGCCGAAGGGCGAGTTCAGGCCAGACAGCAGCACCGAGCGGGTCTCGGCTACGCCGTCGCCGTCCTTGTCGCGTAGCAGCGTGATGCGGTTGGCGCTCGGGCTGTTGGAGCCGGCCTTCTTCATGAACATGTGCATGAAGAAGCCCTTCACGCCCTTGCCGTCGTCCGGCTTCGGCGGTGCATCGCTCTCGGCCACGATGGCGTCTCCGTTGGGCAGCATGCGGACGGTGCGCGGGTGCTGCAGGCCGGTGGCGTAGGCCTGCACGGTCATGCCGGCGGCCGGCGTCGGCTTTCCGCCTTCCGGCCAGCCCTTGGCGTCCGCGACCTGGATGGTGGGGATCAGCGACGCGTTGGGGGCAGGCAGGGTCGGATTGGAGCCGAACTGTTGCTCGGCCGGGATCTTGGAGCTGTCGCCGCAGGCCGCCAGGGCGAGCGGCAGCGAGAGCGCGGCGGCGCTGGCCAAGAGGCGGGCGCGCGGGGCGGAGAGGGTGAGCTTGGACATGGGCGGACCTCGATCGGGCTTCGCTCCATGCAATCGCGGGATCGCGGGTTCGTTGCGTCCAATCGTGCGGCACGAGGGCGCAGCGACAGCGGTTTATTCCGGATGCCGCCGGTTCCAGCCGTCCGTGTAGGCAGCGCAGGTGGCGTCGAGGCGCTCGGGATCGAGCTCGCCGCCCGGCCGGGAGCGCGTTGCGGCGGCGGCCTGGAACGGGATGTAGCGCTGGTGCGCCTTGCGCCAGAGCCGGCGCAGCTCCACCAGCGGCTCGGCGTGATCGTCGACGCGGATGTCGATCGCC
This sequence comes from Alsobacter sp. P4_H11, assembly GCF_056400925.1. NCBI lineage: Bacteria > Pseudomonadati > Pseudomonadota > Alphaproteobacteria > Hyphomicrobiales > Alsobacteraceae > Alsobacter > Alsobacter sp. P4_H11. The sequence continues at coordinate 684,877 of NZ_JBFUKI010000001.1, read as the reverse complement.
GGGTAGGGCTCCGTCCGCCAGATCCTGATTGCTGCGGATTGCTTGCCGCGCTTGTCGCCGCCCGCCTGCTGGCCGGCTTCCAGCGCCGTGATGAGCCTGTCGTCGAAGTCGAGGCTCTCATGGCCGAGATAGGCTGCGAGCGTGTCTTCCACCACGGCCGGCCCGGCCAGCATGTTGCCGGCTACGGAAACGTCGGGGCCCGCGACGGAGCCGGCCCAGCCGACGCAGCCCGCGCCCGTGTGGACCGCGATTCGGCCGTCCCGATCGATCACATGGGCTTGGCGCAACGCCGCGCCGGGGTCCGCGGCGACCAGGATCGCGAGGACGTCCTCGGCCGAACGGCCTTCCTGCAGGAAGCGCAGGCCATCGACGCCGTAGAACGGGTTCACGACCGACTGCGTCGCGATCGCGCCGACGCCGCCGCATCCGTAGGGCACGCGCGCCCCGACCGCGAAGGCGCAGGTGGTGACCGCGACCGCGAAGGCGCCGGTGGCGGGATCGCGCGCGACGATGGACCAGGTCATGCGTCTGCTCGCCCCGCGTGGAATGTTTCGATCAGCCTGTCGATCTCGGGCCGGCTGGTGATCCCGGCCGGGTTCTCGCGCGTCGCGAAGGCGGCCGAGAACGGGATGTAGCGCTCATGCGCGACGGTCCAGAGCCGGCGCAGCTCGGCCAGCGGGTCGGCGTGATCGTCCACGCGCAGGTCGAGGATGGGGTATTCCTCGGTGGTCCAGATCTTCAGGTTGGCGGATTGCTTGCCGCGCTTGTCGCCGCCCGCCGCCTCGCCGGCCTCCAGCGCCAGGATGAAGCGCTCGGCCAAGGGCTTGTCCATGTTGTTCTGATAGGCTGAAAGCGTATCCGCCACCACGGCGGGACCGGCCAGCATGTTGCCCGCGACCGAGACGCCGTCCGCCAGCTTGTGGCCGCACCAGTCGACGCAAGCCGAGCCCGTCCAGGCGTGGTTGCGCCCTTGCCGGTCGATGACGTGCAACTGCCGCTGGTCGCGGCCGTCATCCTGCGCGGTGAGCGCCGCAACGACCTGCTCGGCCGGGATGCCGTCGGCCAGCATGCGCAGGCCCTTGTAGCCATAAAGCGGATTGATCAAGGCCTGCGTGGCGAGGGCCCCGACGCCGCCGGACCCATGCGGGCACAGCGCCCCCACGGCGAAGAAACGGGTCGCGACGGCGACGCCGTAATGGCCGGTCTGCGGATCCTTGGCGACGATGGACCAGGTCAAGCGACATTCCTCCGCGTGATTTCAGGCCCGGATTGGACACCATCGCGCGCTGCCGCCGCAACCGTTTCGTCATGCGGGCTGGCCTCGCCGTCATTGCGAGCCGAAGACCAAGCAATCCCGTCTACCGGCCCGGCCATTAGACTGGATCGCTTCGCTGTCGCTCGCGATGACGGGGAGGGTGGCGCAGGGAATGCGGGCAAGCAACTCGATGCTGTGCTCACACGACGCCGTCATCCCCGGCGACCTGCGCAGCAGGTCGGGAAGGGGAACCAGAGCAAAGGCGCTCACTCCTGGATCCCCTTCCCGGCGCTGCGCGCCGCCGGGGATGACGGCGAGATGGTCTATATCGCTCGCTCGCTGTTCGCCGGTGAAGAAAAAAGTCCCCTCAGGGACGGCGGCGGGTCTGCTGGTCGAGGTAGACGATGGCGGCCTGGCGGTCGGTGTCGGCGGCTTCCGCGAAAGCCTTGTCGTGGAGTTCCGTGATCCAGGCGTCGCGCTCGGGGTTGGAGGCGTCGCGCGCGATGGTCAGCCACATGAGGCCGCGGGCTTTCTGGCGGGAGCCGGCCTGTCCGGAAAACAGCATGTGGCCGAGCAGCGCCTGCGAGGGAACGTGGCCCTTGTCGGCCGCGAGGCTGAGCCAGCGGATCGCCTGGCGCGGGTCCTTGGGGCCGCCCTGGCCCTCGATGCTCATGCGGGCGAGGTTGTACTGGGCGTCCGGGTCGCCGAAGTAGCTCGCCGCGTACTGGAACATGTCGCGGGCGCGGGCGGCGTTGGGCTTCACCTCGGAATTCGGGATGCCGTCGAGGAAGTAGGAGCCGAGCGCCACGAAGGCGGTCGCGACCACGCGGGCGCTGGGCGATTCGGGGCTCTCGTCGGCGTTCTCGTCCGCGATGCGCGAGAAATACTGGAACGCCTTGAGGTCGTTCTGCGGCACGCCATCGCCGTCCGCATACATGCGGCCGAGCTTCCAGCGCGCCAGAGCGTGGCCCTGCTGGGCGGCGTATTCCAGCGCCTTCACGGCGCCGAGCTTGTCGCCGGCGTTGTAGTCCTTCACGCCGGAGCGCAGCGCGTCGCTGGTGGACTTGAAGGCTTCGAGCGGAATGGCGGCCGTGATCTGGCCCTGCGCCTTGGGGTCGAGCGCCAGGGCCGGGCTGGCCGCGACCGTGGCGCAGAACGCCGTCAGGCCGATGCAAAGGGTGATGCGCGGGCTCATGGCTCAGATGGTCCGGGCCAGGCAAAGGACCCGGCTGCGCCCGTTCTGGCGCCGGCCCGGCTTGTTTGTCGTCTTGTTCACGCGCCCATCCATCACTTCGACCTGCCTGCCCGATCGCCGGTGAAGCTCGCGCTGTGTGCCACGCCTTCTGGGCGGCAAGCAACATCGCAGGATCACGCGTTCAGAGCTTACGGTTTGTCGGTTAACGACGTCACCGCCAAGGAAAACGAAAGCAAATTCAGTTCATTGCAGTTGGCTATGTTTCGGCGCGGTTTATGGCGGCTTCTGGGCGCGTTCGCGCCAGCCCCATGGAGTCCTGCAGTTGGATTGTGACTGTGGCGGGCCAGCAACAAAGATGCGGTCGCTTGCCCTACGCCTTGCAATTCTTGCGAGCAAAAAGCTGAGCGATGCGGACGCCGGGCTGAGGAGCCCGCCGCCCCGATGGCTTGCTGCGCCGTCATGTGTGACGGCGCGCGACTCCACGGAGAATTCCGCGCCTGCTTACTCGGCCGTCGCCGTGAGCGTCACCTGCTCGAGGAGCGACATAGGATCGCTTTGCGCCATCGCGAAGTCGGCGAGGCCGAGGCCGCCGGGGTCGCGCGCCGAGGCGGAAATGACGAGGCGGCCGGGCTTCACCAGGAAGCGCGCCACGGCCGAGCCGAGCGCCTTGGCGTTGGCGCCGCCGCCCAGCATCGCCGGGATGCCGACCTGCGCCATGCCGCCGAGCTCCTTGCGCAGCTGGTCGACGCTCTTCTTCTGTTTTTTTGCTTCGCGGTCGAGCAGCTTCTCGACGAGCCCTTTGTTCTCCAGCGTGAATCCGACCTGCTTGACCGTGGCGCCGAGCAGCGCGACCTGGGCGGCGGTCGGGTCACCGGCGAACACGTCTCGGGTGACGTTGCCCATCACGCCCTTGAGGGTCACCGCGCCCATGTTGACGCCCTGCAGCGCCAGCTGGCCAATGCGGAACTCGGCGGCGTTCTCCTCCCAGCGGCTGTCGAGGCCGAAGGTGAGATCGAGGTCGCGGTAGCCCATCGACAGAAGGTCGCGGAAACCGGTCTCGGGCGAGTTGGGCGGGATCGCCATGGTCAGCCGGTCCAGCCCGACGCGCAGCGCGGTGGGCACGCCCTTCAGCGGAGCGGCGGTCGCGAGTTCGAAGCTCCTGAACCCGACCCTGATGTTGGGCGCCTTGGGATCCTTGTTCTTTTCGTCGGGCACGTTGAGGTCGACGTCGCGCACCGCGAACGTGCCGAGATCCGGGATGAAGACGCGCGGGTCGATCGCCGACAGGTCGTTGTCGGGGTCGCCCACGGTGGCCCGCAGCGCGTCCAGCGTCGACTTGAACGACCAGCCGGTCTGCGAGATCGCGCCGATGCGGCCATAGCCCCGTGCGGCCGTGACGTCGAGGCCCTCCAGGCGCATGTCGTTGGGCCGGCCCATCGCCGCGCCCGAATAGCTCATGCGCGCAATCTTCACGGCGGCCTTGTCGCGGTCGGCGGGCGGCGCCTTGGCGGTGATGTCGGTGGCTTCCATGAGCTCCACCGAGAACGCCTCGAGGATGTCCGCGATGCCGTTGACGAAGCGGGCGCGCTCGGGCCCGGGCAGCTTGGCGACGTCGCCCTTTCCGGCGAACTCCTCCATGAAGGCCAGCATGGGCTCCTTGGTTGGCCTCGCCTTGAAGTTCTTCACCGTGATGCGGCCGATGTCGAAGCCGCCGCCCTTGTCGGCCGTGGCCGACACGGCGTCGATCGTGAAGAGCCCATAGGCCGTGCGGGGCTCCGTCTCGTTCGGGCCGGCCTTGTCGGTGTAGATGCGGGCGATCAGCGGCGCGTCCACGTTCGTGCCCGCCATGGGGCCGACGGTGCCCTTCAGGCCTTCCTTTTCGCCACGCGTGTCGAAGGCGCCGCCGGAGGCCGCGAAGCTCTTCACCACGCCCTTATCGACGCCTACGAGGCGCAGGTCGCGATAGGTGGCCGCGCTGGCGGTGTTGAACTTCTTCTGCGCCACCGCGATCTCGGGGATCGCGATCTGCTCGGCCGTGATGCGGGCGAGGCGCTCGGCGATGGGCGTCGCGGCGGTCTTGTCGAAGATCGCCGCAACGTCATCGCGGCTGACGCTCGCGCCCGTGACGTCGATGCGCTTCATCGCATAGGTGGCGCCGCCGCCCTCGACGGTGACGTTCTCCAGCGTGATCGTATCGGCCGCATGGGCGGGCGACACCAGCGCGCGAGCGCCCGATAAGGCGACGCGGCCGACCGACAGGGTCACGCCGGACGGGCTCGTCCAGGCGAGGTCGCGCAGGGTGACGCGGCCGGACCAGGGATCCGCGTCGATCCGGGCGTCTGGGGCGAAGGTCGCAATGGCCTGCCGGGCCTCGCCCACCATGGCGCGGTGAAGCGCGACATGGGCCGTCACGGCGACGAGCGATACGCCGCCCGCCAGCGCCATCCAGTGGTGTCCACGCCTCATGTCGGCCTCCGCATCCCTGTGGCCCGGTTTCGGGCCTTGCCGTCGTTGTTACTCGCCAAAGATGTCGAAACCGCTATTCGCGCGTGGCGAAACCTGCGCGCGGGTTCACGCGGCCTCGGCGAAACGGTCGCGGATGGCCGCGATGTCGGCCTGGCTCGGCAGCCCGGCCTCGTTGCCGAGGTGCTGGATCTTGAAGGTCGAAGCCGCGCGCGCGAAGTCGAAATGCTCGGCCCAGGACAGGCCGGGGCGCTGCAGATAGGACGCCACATAGGCGCCATGGAACACGTCGCCGGCGCCGCTGGTGTCGATGATCACCGAGGAGGGCACGTTCAGCACCGGCTGATGACGCACCTCGCCGGTCTCGTCGTACCAAATCATGCCGCGGTCGCCCATCGTGACGCCGCCGATGCGGACGCCCTTCTGCTTCAGAAGGTCGAGCAGCGATTCGGGCGTGACCTCGAGCTGCTCGGCGAGGCGCTCGGCGCAGATCGCGATGTCGATGAATTCCAGAAGCTCGTGCGTGTTGTCACGCAGGCCTCCGCCGTCCAGCGATGTCATCACGCCGCGTTCGCGGCAGGCTCGGGCGTAGTGGAGGGCAGCGTCACCCTGGTGGCCGTCGAGGTGCAGGGCGCGACAGCCGGCCGTGTTCAGCATCGGGAAGGGGTGGAGATAATCGTCGTCCCGGCAGCGGATGATGGCGCGCTTGCCATTGTTGGGCAGCACGAAGGAGAGCGAGCTCTCGCGCACCTTCCGGCCATGCACCGGAATGGCGTATTTGGCCGCCATGTCGAGAAACATGCGGCCGAGCCAGTCGTCAGCCAGCGATGTGAGCAGATCCGGAACCACGCCCAGCTTGGCGCAGCAGAAGGCGGCCGTGACGGCGTTGCCGCCGAACGAGACGGCGTAGTCCCGCGCGACGGTCTTGTCGTCGCCGCTGGGCATGTGGTCCGCCAGAAACGTGACGTCAATATAGGTCTGGCCGATGAAAAGCGCGTCCATGCGGTGCTCCTGCGAGCCCGCATCATCGGCGAGCGGCCTGCGCCGGGCAAGATCGGGGCGAACCCGCCCCCGCCGCCGCCTAGATCGAGAAGCTCGTGCCGCAGCCGCAGGCCGCCGTGGCGTTGGGGTTTTCCACCCTGAACGACTGGCCCATGAGGTCGTCGACGAAGTCCAGCGTGGCGCCTTCCAGGAAGGGCAGGGACACCGAATCGACCAGCACGGTGACGCCGTCGCGCTCTATCGCGAGGTCGTCGGGCGCGCGGGCGGTGTCGAACGAGAAGTCGTATTGGAAGCCCGAGCAGCCGCCGCCGTTCACGGCGAGGCGCAGCATGGCGCCTTGGGGCTCGCCGGCGAGCACCTTCCCGATGCGCCGGGCGGCGCGTTCGGTGACGGCGAAGGGGGCGGTTGGCGCATCGACCATGGTCATCGCGGCATCTTTCTGGAGCGGCGTCCCGTAAAGGCGCGGGACGCTGGCGAAATCGTCGCCGTGCTGTATATCGCATTGCAAACGTAAGGGGCGCGGGCGGTTGTTTCAACGGCCGGGCAGGGCGCCGCCTCACGCATGGGGAGTTCCGGTGTCGCAAAGCCGCTTCGATCGCTGGCGCGCGCCTTATGCGGCCGATCCCGCCGCCACGCGCGGGCGGCTCTATCCCGAGGCGTCCTCGCCGACGCGCAGTGATTTCCAGCGCGACCGCGACCGCATCATCCACGCCTCGGCGTTTCGGCGGCTGAAGCACAAGACGCAGGTCTTCGTGTTCCACGAGGGCGACCACTACCGCACGCGCCTCACCCACACGATCGAGGTGTCGCAGATCGCCCGCGCGCTGGCCCGCGCGCTGGGGCTGGACGAGGACCTCGCCGAGGCGCTGGCTCTGTCGCACGACCTTGGCCACACGCCCTTCGGCCACACCGGCGAGGACGCGCTGGAAGACTGCATGGCGCCCTATGGCGGGTTCGACCACAACGCCCAGGCGCTGCGCATCGTCACCCGGCTGGAGAAGCGCTACGCCGATTTCGATGGGCTGAACCTGACCTGGGAGACCCTGGAAGGGCTGGTCAAGCACAACGGGCCGTTGATGGACGGGGAGGGCCGGCCCACCGCACGTTATCAGCGTCGCGGCATCCCGGGCGCGATCCTGGAATACAACGCCCGGCATGATCTGTGGCTCGACACGCATGCGAGCGGCGAGGCGCAGGCAGCCGCGATCGCGGACGACATCGCTTATGGGGCCCACGACATCGACGACGGCCTGCGCGCCGGCCTTTTCGAGTTGGAAGCGCTGCGGCAGGTCCCTTTCCTGGCAGCCTTGCTGGACGAGATCGAGGCGCGCTGGCCGGGGTTGGAGCGCAGCCGCGTCATTCACGAGCTTGGCCGCCGCATCATCACGCGCTTCGTCGAGGATGGCATCGCCGAGAGCGAACGCCGCATTGCGGCGCTCGAACCCGCCGACGCCGACGCGATCCGCCTGGCATCCGCTCCGGTGGTGTGCTTCTCGCCCGCGATGGCGGAGGCGGACCGGGCCATCAAGGGCTTCCTCTTCCCGAACATGTATCGGGCGCCCAGCGTGGTGGCGGTGCGCCGACAGGCGGACCAGGTGGTGCGCGACCTGTTCGGCCGGTTCTTCGAGACGCCCTCGCTCATGCCCGGCGAATGGCGAGACGACCTCGACGCCGCCGACGAACCCCGTCGCGCCCGCCGCGTCGCCGACTACATCGCCGGCATGACGGACGGCTACGCGCTGAATGAGCTCCGTCGGCTCTTCGAGACGACGCCGGAGCTGCGGTAGGCGTTCAAGAAGTCCGGAATTCCTCCGCAGCATCATCTGATCGCAACAATAACGCTCATCCTGAGGAGCATCGCTGCTTGGCGATGCGTCTCGAAGGACGAGGGACTCCAGCGCGCCCGATGGTTCAGCCTTCTGGACTCCCTCGTCCTTCGAGACCGCAGGCCCAAGCGGGCCTGCTCCTCAGGATGAGGGGCTTGGCGGAGAGAGCGTCGCCACTTGTTCACGAGGGACAGGGTGAGGGCCTGCCGGGCCTCGAAACGGCTGTGAGTGGCCATGCGGCGCGCCGGTGTGATAGGAGGCGCGCCAAGAGATCACGGGGGCGCGCAGACGCGGCCCATAGAGTTCGGACGGCCATGAACATCTTCGACGACTTCCAGCGCCGGCTCGCCGCCATCATCGCGCGGCTCGGGAGCGAGGGCGCGCTGCCGGCGGGCCTCGACGCCGCCAAGGTGGTGGTGGAGCCGCCGCGCGACCCGCAGCATGGCGACCTCGCCACCAACGCCGCCATGGTGCTCGCCAAGGAAGCGAAGTCGAACCCGCGCGCGGTTGCGGCGCTGATCCAGGCCGAGCTCGCCAAGGAGCCGGGCGTCACGGGCGTCGAGATCGCCGGGCCGGGCTTCATCAACATCCGCCTCGACGTCTCGCTGTACCAGGAGGTCGTGCGCGCAATCGTAAGCACCGGCAGGGCTTTCGGACAGATCGTTCATGCGGCGCCCGAGAAGGTGAATGTCGAGTACGTCTCGGCAAATCCGACGGGCCCGATGCATGTCGGCCACGGTCGCGGCGCCGTGTTCGGCGACGCGCTCGCCAACCTGCTGGCCTTTGCGGGCGCGGACGTTACCCGCGAATACTACATCAACGACGCCGGCGCGCAGGTGGACGTGCTCGCCCGCTCCGCCTTCATTCGCTACCGCGAAGCGCTGGGCGAAGAGGTTGGCGAAATACCCGAGGGGCTCTACCCGGGCGACTACCTCGTGCCGGTCGGCCAGAAGCTCGCGGCCGATCACGGGCGCGCACTGCTCGGCAAGCCGGAAGCCGAATGGCTGCCCACCGTACGCCAGGTCGCGATCGACATGATGATGGATATGATCCGGCATGATCTCGCCGCCATCGACATCCACCACGACGTGTTCTTCTCCGAACGGTCGCTGTCGTCTGCGCCGGACCAGATCAAGGCCACGATCGAGGATCTGCGCGCCCGCGACCTCGTGTATGAGGGCCGTCTCCCGCCGCCCAAGGGCGCGGCGATGGAGGACTGGGAAGATCGCGAGCAGACGCTGTTTCGCGCCACCGCGTTCGGCGACGACGTGGACCGCCCGTTGCTGAAGTCGGACGGCTCCTACACGTATTTCGCCTCGGACATCGCGTACCACGCGTCGAAGTTCGATCGCGGCTTTACGACGATGATCGACGTCTGGGGCGCCGACCATGGCGGCTACGTGAAGCGCATGGCGGCGGCCGTGAAGGCCGTGACGGGCGGAAAGGGCGCGCTGGACGTCAAGCTCTGCCAGCTCGTGCGGCTCTTGCGCAATGGCGAGCCGGTGAAGATGTCGAAGCGCTCCGGCGAGTTCGTGACGCTGCGCGACGTGATCGAAGAAGTGGGTCGCGACCCTGTCCGCTTCATGATGCTGTTTCGAAAGAACGACGCGACTTTGGACTTCGACCTCGCCAAGGTGATCGAGCAGTCCAAGGAAAACCCGGTTTTCTACGTCCAGTACGCGCATGCGCGCTGCCGGTCGGTGTTCCGGCAGGCCGAAACGGCCTTCCCGGGCGCGTCTTTCGAGCGGGACGCGCTGCGCGACGCCGATCTTTCGGTCCTGACCGACGCGGCCGAGCTGGACGTGATTCGGCGCCTCTCCCAATTTCCGCGGATCGTGGAAGCTTCAGCTCTGGCGCATGAGCCGCATCGGGTCGCTTTTTACCTGTATGACTTGGCAAGTGACTTCCACGGCTTGTGGAACAGAGGCAAAGAAGCGCCGCATTTACGCTTTGTTATCGAGACTGATCGAAATTCGTCCTATGCAAGGCTGGCGCTGGTTGACGCCGTGACGTCGGTTCTTGCTGCCGGACTCGGCATCCTCGGGGTGACCGCGCCGGACGAAATGCGCTAGCGCGCGGGGCTCGTGGCGGCACTGCATCCGTCTTCGGACGGACTTGTATCGTGCCAGAATGGATCACACCATTCAGACGCGGCCCGGCGATCTCGCGCGGGGAGCCCGATGGCGCATGAGCCAATCGGTGCGGGTTAAAGCGGGTGTGTCCATGAACGAGTTGAACAGGCAGCAGCGGCCGGTGATCGACCTCGACGAGCTCGAGCGCCAGCTGCGGGAAGCCGCTGGTCCGCGCAACTCGGCGCGTGAGGAGCCCGTGGCCTCGCAGCCGCAGCGCAACGACGACCCGCTCGCCGAGCTGGCCCGCATCGTCGGCCAGGACGATCCCTTCAAGTCGCTCTGGAACGGCCGTGACGGCGCCGGCCGGGTCGAGCCCTCCATGCAGGCCGTCCCGCAGTCGAGCGCCCAGTCGTTCGACGAGCAGCTCGCCGCTTATCAGACCGAGGGCGCGTACCGGGGCAACCTGCCGTACCAGCTGCGCCAACCCGCCGCCCACGACGCCGACGAGCAGCGCTGGGACGCCCGCACGGCCGCCGACGAGCGCGAGGCCCCGGCCGCTCACAGCATCTATGACGAGCGGTACGCCCAGGCGGAAGCCGAGCCGGTTTACGAGCCGCAGGGCCAGTTGCCGCCGCACCAGGAGAATTTCGAGGAGCCGCCCCGCAAGCGCAGCAAGATCGCGATGTTCGCCGCGGTGGCGGCCGGCCTCGTGGTGGTCGGCGGCGGCGCCTATGCGTGGAAGGGCGGCAACTCGCCCCTGAAGATGGCCGGCGGCGCGCCGCCCTTGATCAAGGCCGAGACCGGCCCCTCCAAGATTCAGCCCGCGAACCCGGGCGGCCTCGAAGTGCCGAACCAGGATCGCCGGATCTACGACAAGGCGCAGGCCCCCGAGGACCTGAAGACCGTGAAGATCTCCGGCCGCACCGAGCAGCCGCTCGACGTGGAGCAGGTGACCCGGCGCGACATTCCGGCCGAGGCGCCCGCCACCGTCGCCGCCACCACGACAACGGGCGGCGTTTCGGCGCCCAAGCCGCCGGCTCCGGCGTCCGGCCTGCCGCAGCTGGGCGAGCCCCGGCGCGTCAAGACCGTGTCGGTTCGTCCCGATGGCACCATCATCGATTCCGAGCCGGTGCCGACTCGCGTCGCCTCGCTCGGCGCCGTCGCGCCGACGGTCGCGCCTTCGACGCCGACCTCCACGGGCGCGACGCCGATGCCGGCGGCCCGGCCGAAGCCCGCTTCGCCGCTGACCACCGCCACCACCTCGCCGGCGCCCAAGCCCCGCACCATCGAGGAGGCCTCGGCCGCCACCACGGCGAGCGTTCCGGCCGCGCCCCGGCCCGCGCCGGCCGCGCCGCGCCAGCAGGTCGCATCCGTGCAGCCCGCCACGACGCCGGCCGCCACGTCCTCGATCGCCGAGCCCGCTTCGGGCGGCTATGCGGTGCAGCTCGCCGCGCCGCAGAGCGAGGGCGAGGCCAAGGACGCCATCTCCAAGCTGCAGAAGCGCTTCGCCGACGAGCTCAGCGGGATGCGGCCCGGCGTCCGCAAGGCCGACGTCAACGGGAAGACGATCTACCGCGTCCGCGTCGGCGGCCTCTCCAAGGACGACGCCACCGCGCTGTGCACCAAGCTGCAGGGCGCCGGCGGCCAGTGCTTCGTGGCGAAGAACTGAGTTCTTCTCGACTTCAACGTGAAAAGCCGCGGTTCGCCGCGGCTTTTTGCTTTTGGAGCGGATGCAATGATGGGCCGGGTTGACCGGCTCGTGACCCGCCATTAGCCCTTGGCGCATGAGCATTCGCGCCTTTATCGCCGGCTGCGCCGGCACGGTCCTGACCCCGCACGAGATCGCGTTCTTTCACGAGGCGAACCCGTGGGGATTGATCCTGTTTCGGCGCAACGTCGAGAGCCCGGAGCAGCTGCTGACGCTGACGTCGGAGTTCCGCCATGCGGTGGGCCGCGCCGACGCGCCCGTGCTGATCGACCAGGAGGGCGGGCGCGTGCAGCGCATGGGGCCGCCGCACTGGCGCGCCTACCCGCCGGCCCGGCGCCTCGGCGAACTCGCCGCCAACGACCCGCTGACCCGGCGCGAGCTGACGCGGCTCGCCGGCCGGCTGATCGCGCATGACCTCCTGACCGTCGGCATCACGGTGGATTGCCTGCCCGTGCTGGACGTGCCGGTGCCGGGTGCGCACGGCATCATCGGCGACCGCGCCTACGCGCAGGACCCGGAGACCATCGCGGTGCTGGGCCGCGCCGCCGCCGAGGGCCTGATGGCGGGCGGCGTGCTGCCGGTGATCAAGCACATGCCTGGCCATGGCCGCGCCCGGGCGGACAGCCACGAGGCGCTGCCCACCGTGGAGACGGCGCTGCACGATCTCGCCGGGCGCGACTTCGCGCCCTTCGAGATCCTCTCCGACATGCCAATGGCGATGACCGCCCACGTTGTTTATGCGGCCATCGACCCGGATGCGCCCGCCACCACGTCGCCAATCGTGTTCGAGCAGGTGATCCGCGGCGCGCTGGCCTATGACGGGCTGGTGATGAGCGACGACATCTCCATGAAGGCGCTGAGCGGCACGCTGGCCGAACGCGCCACGGCGGCGCTGCGGGCCGGCTGCGACGTGGCGCTCTATTGCCACGGCGTGATGGGCGAGATGGAGGAGGTCGCGGCCGCCGTGCACGACCTCTCGGGCGACGCGCTGCGCCGGGCCGAGGCTGCGCTGGCGCGCATCCGCCACCGGCCGGAGCCGCTTGATCCTGTGGAAGCCTGGGCGCGCCTGGACGCCGCGCTTGCGGTGGGCGTCTAGGAAGCCCACGATTCGGCGACGTCCACGGTGGGCGCGAATCAGCGGGGACCCGTGGCCAGGCTCGACCAGCAGCTCGATTTCGAGGATCCGGTCCGCGTCGATCGCGGCGAGGCCGAGCCCGCGATGATGGTCGACGTGGACGGCTTCGCCGGTCCGCTCGACCTGCTGCTGGAGCTCGCCCGGCGCCAGAAGGTCGACCTGCACAAGATCTCCGTGCTGGCGCTGGCCGAGCAATATCTCGTGTTCGTCGAGCAGGCGCGGCGCTTCCGGCTGGAGCTGGCCGCCGACTACCTCGTGATGGCCGCCTGGCTCGCCTATTTGAAATCGCGCCTGCTGCTGCCGGCCCCGCCCAAGCCCGACGAGCCCTCGGCGGAGGATCTGGCCGAGAGCCTGGCGCGCCGGCTCGTGCGCCTGGAGGCGATCCGCGCCGCCGCGCAGAAGCTCGTGGAGCGCACGCGCCTCGGCCGTGACGTGTTCGCGCGCGGCATGCCCGAGCCCGTGGTGGTGACCAAAACGGCCGAATGGGAGGCGAGCCTGTTCGACCTCCTGTCCGCCTATGCCCGCGAGCGCCAGAAGCACGCCCTCTCGCATGTCACCGTGCACGCCCGGACGGTGTGGTCGCTGGCGGAGGCCCGCGAGGCCCTGATGCGCCTCGCAGGCGTCGCGCTCGACTGGACCGTGCTGGACGACTACCTCACGGCCTACATGGTCGAGCCCGCGATGCGCAAAACCGTGCGGGCGTCGACCTTCGTGGCCGCGCTCGAGATGGTGCGCGAGGGCATGCTGGAGCTGCAGCAGGACCGCGCATTTGCGCCCATCTGGGTAAAGGCGCGCACCGCGGCCGCGCGCGCCGCCCGGGCCTGAGAAAGCGCCGATGCGCCGATTGAACCTAGCCGACCGAAGCGGCGACGCCGCCGCCGACGCTCTGGACGCCGCGATCGAAACCGCGTTCGACGCCGTCGAGGAAGCGCGCTCCTTCGCGGAGGCGTGCCGGATCGCCGAGGCGCTGCTCTTCGCGTCGTCCGAGCCCCTGGCGGCGGACGCCATCGCGAGCCGTCTGCCGGGCACGGTGCCTGTCGCGGCCGTTCTGCGCAGCCTGGAGCAGGAATATGCGGCGCGCGGCGTCAACCTCGTCCAGCTCGCCGGGAAATGGGCGTTCCGCACGGCCGAGGACCTCGGCTACCTGCTGTCCCGCGAGGCGATCGAACCGCGCAAGCTCAGCCGCGCCGCGCTGGAGACGCTGTCGATCATCGCCTACCACCAGCCGGTGACCCGCTCGGAAATCGAGGACATTCGCGGCGTGTCGACCAGCCGCGGCACGCTGGACGTGCTGATCGAGACCGGCTGGGTGCGCCTGCGCGGCCGCCGCAAAGCGCCGGGCCGGCCGGTCACCTATGGCACCACCGAAAACTTCCTGGTGCATTTCGGCCTCAACCGGATCGACGATCTGCCGGGCCTCGACGAGCTGAAAGGCTCGGGCTTCCTGGACGGCCGGTTGCCGCCGGGCTTCGGCGTGCCGTCCCCGTCAGACGATCCGTCGCTGCGCGAGGACGAGGAGCCGCTCGGCGAGGACCTTCTCTCGGCGCTCGAAGAAGAGCGTATCAACGAAGCGCCGGAGCCGCTGAAGGACGACGACGATCGGTAGAGAGCTTCTTGTTTTCGCCGCATCGAACGCCTAGTTTCCGGGCGACATGACAATTTGGGGCCCGGCGCGCCGGAGAACCCGACAGGGAGTGCAGCCATGGGTGGCGTGAGTATCTGGCACTGGATCGTCGTCGGCATCGTCGTGATGCTGCTGTTCGGGCGCGGCAAGGTGTCCGACCTGATGGGCGACGTCGCCAAGGGCATCAAGTCCTTCAAGAAGGGCATGGCGGACGACGAGGTCGAGACCGCCGCGGCGGCGCGCCCGGCCGAGCCCGTGCGTCCCATCGAGGACCAGCGTCCCGTCACGGCGCAGCCCGCCCCGGTCGGCGAGCGCAAGCTCGGCTAAAACCCGCGCAGCGCCGGTCTCTCGATAGCCGGCGGAGCATGGGTCGTGGCCCGGCGCGCTTTCCGCATGGCGGCGGCGCTTCGGGCTCGAACTTCCGGCTTCCCTGCTTTATGAGGATGGCGCCGCCTCAGCCGAGGTGGCGCTTCGTTTCGTCCGGATGACAAGACCGCCATGTTCGATATCGGGTGGGGAGAGTTCGTCGTCATCGGCGTGGTGGCGTTGATCGTCATCGGGCCGAAGGAGCTTCCGAGCGTTCTGCGCACCGTGGGCAAGACGGTCGGCAAGGTGAAGCGGATGGCCGGCGAGTTCCAGGGCCAGTTCCAGGACGCGATCCGGGAGATGGACATCGAGGACGCCCGCAAGACGGTCGAGGGCATCCACACGGACGTGTCCTCGTCGCTGAACACCGGCTTCAATCCCATCCAGACCATCCGCGACGAGATCAAGGCCGCCACCGAAACGCCCGCGAGCGGCGCGGCGGCGCTGCCGGAAACGAATTTCAACATTCCCGAGCCGCCGCCGGTGCCTGACCTGACGCCCGAGCAGATCCAGGCGGCGTTCGGGCCGGTGGTCCCCAGCGACACGCCGTCCGGCGAGGGCGCCTTCGAGGTCGCGGCGGGCGAACCCGCCCCCGCCAAGCCCAAGCGTTCGCGTAAGAAGGCCGAGGCTGCGGCGACCGACGCCAAGCCCGCCGACGCGCCGGCGGCCGACGCCGAACTTGCCGCGCCGGTAATCGCTGTTTCCACCGCGCCGGTGACGCCCGAGGCGGTCGAGGCCGCGGCCGCACCCGCCAAGCCGAAGCGCCGCGCGCCGGCCCGCAAGACCAAGACCACGGACGACGAGGGTAGCGCCTGATGAGCCACGAGGACATCGAGGCCACCAAGGCGCCGCTGATCGAACACCTGATCGAACTCCGCAGCCGCCTCATCAAGGCGATGGTGGCGTTCGTGATCATGTTCGTGATCTGCTTCGCGATGGCGCGGCAGATCTACAACATCCTGATCTACCCCTATATTCTGGCCGCCGGCGACGCCTCGCAGGTTCGCCTGATCTACACGGCGCCGCTCGAATATCTGTTCACGCAGATCAAGCTCGCGGTGTTCGGCGCCAGCTTCTTCTCGTTCCCCGTGATGGCGACGCAACTCTACAAGTTCGTCGCCCCCGGGCTCTACAAGAACGAGCGCGACGCGTTCCGCCCCTACCTCGTGGCGACGCCGCTGCTGTTTCTGCTCGGCGCCGCCGTGGTGTTCTTTATCGCCATGCCGCTGGTGATGCGCTTTTCCATCGGCCAGCAGCAGATGATCGAGGGCGAGGCCGCCATCCAGCTGCTGCCCAAGGTCAGCGAGTACCTGTCGCTGATCATGACGCTGATCTTCGCCTTCGGGATCAGCTTCCAGCTGCCGGTCGTGCTGACGTTGCTGGCCCGCGCCGGCTTCATCGACGCCCAGTTCCTGAAGGACAAGCGCCGCTACGCCATCGTACTCGTCTTCGTGGTCGCGGCCGTGCTGACGCCGCCCGACGTCATCAGCC
Organism: Alsobacter sp. P4_H11; assembly: GCF_056400925.1. NCBI lineage: Bacteria > Pseudomonadati > Pseudomonadota > Alphaproteobacteria > Hyphomicrobiales > Alsobacteraceae > Alsobacter > Alsobacter sp. P4_H11. The sequence continues at coordinate 668,740 of NZ_JBFUKI010000001.1, read as the reverse complement.
AGCTCGCGCTCGCGGTGCCGACGCTGCTGCTCTACGAAGCCTCGATCCTCGCCGTGCAGATGGCCGAGAAAAAGCGCAACGCCGCCGCAGCCGCCGCGGACACGACCGCCGGCTGAGCGCCGCCATGCGCTCCCTCTCCCTGGAACAGGGAGAGGGCTGGGGTGAGGGCGCCGCCGCCTCCGCGGTTCGCCAAGTTCAAGCTGGAGCCGCCCCGATCCTCACCCTATCCCTCTCCCCTTGAGGGGGAGAGGGGACGCTCAAGGCCGGCTCGCGTTGCGATGGACGTTACGATGCAGTTGCCACCGGCGTCGCGCTGCGCCAAACAGCAGGCGCGGGCCGCTGCGGCGGCGGGGCCAAGAGGCGGGCGACGGCTATGTACGACATCAAGTGGATTCGCGAGAATGCGAGCGCGTTTGACGCCGGGCTGGAGAGCCGGGGCGCGGCGCCGCTCTCCGCGACGCTGCTGGCCATCGACGATCGGCGCCGGGCCGCGATCGGGCGGGCGCAGGCGGCACAGGAGCGGCGCAATGCGCTGAGCAAGGAGATCGGGCAGGCGATGGCCGCCAAGGATCTCGCGCGCGCGGAAGCCCTGAAGGCCGAGGTCGCCGCCCTGAAGGACGCGTTGGCGACCGCCGAGGCCGAGGAGAAGGCGACCGTCGCGGAGCTCGACGCCGCACTGGGAGCCATCCCGAACACGCCCGCGCCGGACGCTCCGCTGGGCCGTGACGAGCACGACAACGTCGAGCGTCACAAGGTGGGCGCGCCGCGCACGGCCGCTACGCTGGGCTTTGCGCCCAAGCAGCATTTCGAGGTGGGCGAGGGGCTCGGCCTCATGGACTTCGAGGCCGCAGCCAAGCTGTCCGGCGCGCGCTTCGTGGTCAACAAGGGCGGGATGGCGCGGCTGGAGCGCGCGCTCGGGCAATTCATGCTGGACCTGCACACGCAGGAGCACGGCTACACGGAGGTGAACCCGCCGCTGCTGGTGCGCGACCCGTCGTTTTTCGGGACCAATCAGCTGCCGAAGTTCGAGGACGACCAGTTCTGGGCCGTGACGAGCGACCTCTTCGACAATTTCGAGCCGGCGCCGGGCGTCGACCTGAAGGATGCTCTGCGGGAGAGTTTCCGCGCGGCCCGCTACGGCCTCATCCCCACCGCCGAAGTGCCGCTCACCAACCTCGTGCGCGAGTCCATTCTCGACGACAAGGAACTGCCGCTGCGCTTCACCGCGCTGACGCCGTGCTTCCGCGCCGAGGCGGGGTCTGCCGGTCGCGACACGCGCGGCATGATCCGCCAGCACCAGTTCACCAAGGTCGAGATGGTGTCGATCACGACGCCGGAGACCTCGCGCGACGAGCACGAGCGCATGACGGCCTGCGCCGAGGAGGTGCTGAAGCGCCTCGATCTCGCCTACCGGGTCGTGACGCTGTGCACCGGCGACATGGGCTTCGGCGCGCAGAAGACCTACGACCTCGAGGTCTGGCTGCCGGGGCAGGACGCCTACCGGGAGATTTCTTCCTGCTCGGTCTGCGGCGACTTCCAGGCGCGGCGCATGAATGCGCGCTACCGGCCCGCCGAAGGCAAGAGCACGCGCTTCGTGCATACGCTGAACGGATCGGGCGTGGCGGTGGGCCGCGCGCTGGTGGCCGTGCTCGAGACCTACCAGAATGAGGATGGCTCCGTGACGGTGCCGTCGGCGCTCGCGCCCTATATGGGCGGCGTCACGCGAATCGAAAAGGCGGCCTGATCCATGCGTATTTTGGTCACGAACGACGACGGCATCCACGGTCCCGGCCTCACGGTCTGCGAGGCGATCGCGCACGCGCTGTCGGACGACGTGTGGACGGTGGCGCCCGAGACGGACCAGTCCGGCGTCGCGCATTCGCTGACGCTGAGCGACCCGTTGCGGCTGCGTCAGATCGACGAGAAGCGCTTCGCCGTGAAGGGGACGCCCACCGATTGCGTGATCATGGGCGTCCGCCACATCCTCAAGGACAAGAAGCCCGACCTCGTTCTGTCGGGCGTCAACAAGGGCCAGAACGTCGCCGAGGACGTGACCTATTCGGGCACGGTGGCGGGCGCGATCGAGGCGACCATCCTGGGCATTCCCGCCGTCGCGCTGTCGCAGGCCTATGGGCCGGCCGGGCGCGACGCCATCAACTGGAAGGCGGCCGAGCTGCATGCGCCGGGCATCATCCGCAAGGTGCTGGAGGCCGGCATTCCCAGCGGCGTGCTCGTGAACGTGAACTTTCCCAACTGCGAGCCCGGAACGGAGCTGAGCGCCGTGGTGGGCACGCAGGGGTGGCGCTCGCAGGAGTTCCTGCGCATCGAGGAGCGGGCGGACGGGCGCGGGCTGCCGTATTTCTGGATCGGCTTCGTGCGCGGCAAATACCCGATCGAGCAGGGTTCGGACCTCCACGCGCTGGCCAATGGCAGGATCTCGGTGACGCCGCTGCGCATCGACCTCACCGACGAGCCGACGCTGACACGCTACGCGCAAGTGTTCGGCGGCTGACCGCATGAGCGCCACCCTCGACCGTGGCGGCCAGGAAGCGCGAATCGCGTTTTTGATGGCGCTGCGGTCGAAGGGCCTGCGCGACACGCGCGTGCTCAGCGCGTTCGAGACGGTGCCGCGCAGCCGGTTCGTTCCGCAGCGCTTCGTCGACCTCGCGATGACGGACGTGTCGCTGCCGCTGGCCTGCGGGCAGACCACGCTGGCGCCGTCGCTGATGGCCGAGATGATCACGGCGCTCGACGTGAAGGCGGAGCACCGGGTGCTGGAGATCGGGGCGGGCTCCGGCTACGGGACCGCGATCCTGGCGCGGCTGGCCGGCGAAGTGGTGTCGCTCGAGCGCTACCGGTCTCTCGCCATCGAGGCCGATCTGCGGTTGCGCGCGCTCGGGGTGCTCAACGCGCAGGTGCATCATGCCGATGGCCGGCTCGGCTGGCCGGACGGCGCGCCCTATGATCGCATCCTGATCCACGCCGCCGTCGAACGATTGCCGCCGGCCCTGATCCTGCAGCTCGCCCCCCTGGGCCGTGCCATCGCGGTGGAGCGTGGGGGAGGGCGGTCGTTCCTGGCCCGCTACGCGCACGGAGCCGGGCTCGACGAGGTCACGCGCGTGACGCTCGCGCCACTCAGCCTGCCGCCGCTGATGGACGGGCTGGCGCGGAGCCTGTGAGCCGGTCGGCGGATGACGGGTTCACTGGGCGAAAGCTTTAACCATGCTGGGGCGTTACTGTCCGGTTAACCGCAAGCGGCCCCTGTATAGTGAATCAAATCGTCGAATTCTGAGGGCGGGGAACCATTCCTTAACCCCAACCGGGCATTAATGACGCTCAAGGTTTCGCGTCGTGTTCGGTCTCAGTGGGTAGTGTCATGCGTGTGCGTTCCCGTTCCGCCGTTGTGCGTTCGGCCCCCCGCCTCCTGGTCGTCGCCCTGCTGGGCGGGGCTTCCGCGGCCTGCAGTTCTGACACGTTGCGGTTTGCAGACAATCCCTTCCAGAACCCCTTCGGGCAGTCGTCCCGCTTCGAGCCTGGCTCGACCGGCAGCCTGCCGGCCACGGGCGCTCGGCCGCAGATGCAGTCGCAGGCCCAGCCTTCGACCTTCCAGGGCGTGGCGCCAGCCGGCGCGGTGAGTTCGGCCCCGTTGCCCGCGCCCGTCGCGTCGGCGCCGCTGGCGGCTCCCTCGGCTTCCGCTCCGCATCGCCAGATGGCGGCCGCGGCTGCGCCGGTCACCGGCGCGGTGAAGGGCTGGACCGCCCAGGGCGGCTCCACGGTCGCGGTCGGGCAGGGCGAGAGCGTCGCCACGCTGTCCAACCGCTACGGCGTGCCCGAGACGGCGATCCGCTCGGTGAACGGGCTCGCGCCCGGCGCCCGGCCCGCCCCGGGCGCTCAGCTGATCATTCCGGTCTACAACGCGGTCGGCGCCGCAGCGCCGGCGTCGGCCCCCCAGCCCACCATGGCCGCCGCGCCTGCTCCGGCGCCCGCGCCGGTCGTGGCGGCCGCCAAGGCGGCCCCCGCGCAGGTCGGCAAGGCGCGCATGCAGCTTGTCCAGGGCGCCCGCGCGGCGTCCGACAAGGGCCAGGCGGCTCCGGCCGCGGCGGCCCAGGTCGCGGCCGCTCCGGCAGCGCCCGCCAAGGTCGTTGCCAAGGTCGAGCCGAAGCTTGCGCCGGTCGCGCCCGCCAAGGCGGCGGCTGCCCCCGCCAAGCTCGCGCCCGCCGCGGTCCCGGCCAAGCCGGTCGTGGTCGCCAAGGCGGCTCCCGTCGCCCCCGCTCCGGCGGTTGCCGCTCCCGGCAAGCCCGCCATCGTCGCGAAGGTCGAGGCCAAGCCCGTCGATGTGAAGCCCGCTCCGGTCGCCCCCGTGAAGGTCGCGACGGCGCCGGCCGCGCTGCCCGCAAAGGCGGCGCCTGCGCCGGCCGCCACCCCGGTCGCGGCCGAGCCGGCCGAAACGGCCAGCATCGAGCCGTCCGCCCGCGCGGCGAGCAACGCCGAGTTCCGCTGGCCGGCGCGCGGCCGCGTCATCAACGGCTTCAACAAGTCGGGCGGCAATGACGGCATCAACATCGCGCTGCCGGAGGGCACGCCCGTGAAGGCGGCCGAAGGCGGCGAGGTGGCCTATGCGGGCAATGAGCTTAAGGGCTACGGCAACCTCGTGCTGGTTCGCCACCCGGACGGCTGGGTCTCGGCCTACGCCCACAACGGCGAGCTGAAGGTGAAGCGCGGCGACAAGATTTCCCGCGGCCAGCTGCTGGCGCTGTCGGGCCAGTCCGGCAACGTCGCCTCGCCGCAGCTGCACTTCGAACTGCGCAAGGGCTCGACCCCGGTCGACCCCATGCCGCACCTCGCCGGCAACTAAGCCAAAGAATCAGGGCGGCCGAAAGGCTCAGCCTTCAGGAAAGTCGACCAGCGCCCGCGAGACACGAGGGCTGGTCGGTCGTAGGCGGGCGGCGCGTCGGGCGTCGCCCGCTTCGTTTCAGGGGTTCGCTCAGTCCTGCGCCATGCAGGCGCTGCCCTGGTGGGCCGGGCGCTCCTCGCCATTGGGATGCGACGGCGCCGGAAGCGGGCCATCCAGCGCGGCTTCGATCAGGCGGGCGTAGTCGTCTCTCGCGAACTGCTCGCCGAGTTCGCTGGCGAGGTTCAAGTAGCCGCCCCAACCGGCGCGCAGCATCTCGGGGGAAGGATCCAGCAAGGCGAGCCGCACCGCCCGCAGAATGGCGCGGAGCTCGGGCTCGGTCAGATCCACGCGCCGACCGGCAGCGCGCAACTGTCGGGTGAGTTCGTCCTGCAGAGCTCCGATCCGTGACACGCCATTCTCCAGTCACGGCATGCGCCGTGATTGATGCTCGCCTGATAGCTTTCACCCACATGTGCGCCAGCGCACAAGCCGTGTCTCTTCGAACGAAGACATTCTGCAATTCGCTGAACGGCCCCGCGTTCCCGGCGCGTGCGGCTTCGCATCGGAAGCGGGTTGGAAATCCGGGCGAAAGCCTCTATGCCTCCGCGCGAGCCGCCTCGGCTCGGGAGGGACGCCTCTCACTGTCGCGAGGCCTTGCCGAGGTCGCCATGTCCACGCCGCCGCTCATCGAGCGCCTGTTCGGGTTCGTCGAGGCCAGCCACGCGCGGGCCATGGCCGCCTTGCTGCTCGCCTGCCTGGTGCTGTTCGCCCCGGGGCTGCGCTCGCTGCCGCCGATGGACCGCGACGAGCCGCGCTTCGCGCAGGCCACCAAGCAGATGCTGGAGACGCGCGACCCGGTCGACATCCGCTTCCAGGGCGAGGCCCGGCACAAGAAGCCGGTCGGCATCTACTGGATGCAGGCGGCCGCGGTTTCGGCCGGCGAGGCGCTGGGCGTACCAGAGGCGCGCACCACCATCTGGCTCTATCGCTTGCCATCCGCGCTGGGCGCGATCCTTGCGGTGTTGTCCACCTATGCGGCCGCTGCGGCGCTGACCACGCGGCGCGCGGCGTTCGTGGCGGCGCTCTTGTTCTCGGCCGTGATCCTGCTCGGCGTCGAGGCGCGCCTGGCCAAGACGGACGCGGTGATCGCCGCCACGGTGGCGATCACGATGGCCGCGCTGGCGCGCGTCTACATGAACCAGGACGACCGCACCTGGCGCCTCTCGTGGGGGTGGTTCGCGGCGTTCTGGATCGCGATGGGCGTCGGCGTCCTCGTAAAGGGGCCGATCACGCCCGCCGTGGTGGGGCTCGCCGCGCTGGTGCTGTCGATCGCGGACAGGCGCGTGGGCTGGCTGGGGCGGCTTCGGCCGCTGCCCGGCTTCGCGATCCTGCTCCTGATCGTCGCGCCCTGGTTCGTCGCCATCACGATGAAGAGCGGCGTCGCCTTTTTCCAGGAGGCTGTCGGGCAGGACATGCTCGCCAAGGTGGGCAGCGGCAAGGAATCGCACGGTGCGCCGCCCGGAACCTATCTGGCCGCGTTTCTCGGCACGGGCTGGCCGCTTGCGCCGTTCTTCCTGCTGGCGCTGCCTTTCGTCTGGCGCGCGCGGCGCACTCCGACGGTCCTGTTCGCGATCGCGTGGGCGCTGCCCATGTGGATCGTGTTCGAGCTCGTGCCGACAAAGCTTCCGCACTATGTGCTGCCGCTCTATCCGGCGCTCGCGATCCTGACGGCGCTTGCCGCCGAGGAGGGCGCCCTGGCGATGCGGGGCTGGGCGCCGAAGGTTGCGGCCGGCCTGCTGCCGCTGCTCGCACTGGCGCTGTTGGCCGGCGTGACGGCAGGGTTCGTGCTGTATGAGCGCACGATCCCGATCGTGGCGCTGGTTTTGCTGCTGGCGGCGCTTGGCGTCGCTATCGCGGCGTGGCGTTCCACCATGGACGGCCTGTTCGGCACCGCGGCCGTGCAGGCAGTGGCGGCTTCCGCCATCGTGGCCTGGGGAGCCTATGCGTTCGCGGTTCCGCAATTCCGGACGGTGGCGATTAGCCCGCGTCTGGTCGCGGCCGTGCAGGCCGCCGAACGGGCCGGCGCCTGCCGCGGGCCGGAGCTCGCGACGGCGGGCTTCAGGGAGCCGAGCCTGGTGTTCCTGGGCGGCACCAATCTGGCGATGACGGACGGCGCCGGAGCGGCGCAGTTCCTGGCCGGCCCCGGGTGCCGCGCGGCCTTTGTTGTCAGCGCCATGGAGCCGCAATTCATCGAGGCCGCCCGCAACGCCGGCGTGATCGCGCGCTTGTCCGATCGCGTTCAGGGCTTGAACCTGAATGGCGGCCGCAAGCTCGACATCGGCGTCTACTGGCGCCAGGAGGCCCCGGCCGCGCCGGCCAACACTGCGCCGCCCGCGGCCGCCCCGGCGCAGCCCGCGCCGGCTCCCGCGCAGCCCGCAGAAGCCCCTCGGCCGGAGCCTGATGCTGCGGCCGCCGCGCCCGCCGAAACCGCGCCGAGCCCTTCGCCAGCGCCTGCCGCGCCTGCTCCGGCGCCGTCCAGGTCTCCGGCGGAACCCACGAAGCCGGCTGAAACGCCCCCCGCCGCCGCGGCGCCCGCTCCGGCGGATCCGGTTCCGGCTGCTCCCGCCGACGCCCCCAAGGCCCCATGAGGAGGCGCGCCGCGCCGATCCGATGTCCATGATCGAACCCGCATCGCCCCGCATCAGCATCGTGGTTCCGGTCCGCAACGAGGCCGGGAACGTCGGCCCGCTGGTGGCCGAGATCGAGGCCGCCTGCGCGCGGCTGGGCGCCTTCGAGGTCGTCTACGTCAATGACGGCTCCACCGACGCCACCGAGAGCGCCCTTATCGACCTGATGGCGACGCGCCCGTGGTTGCGGCAGATTCGTCACGCCAGCAGCTGCGGGCAGAGCGCCGCCGTGCGCAGCGGCGTGCGCGCCGCGACTGCGCCGATCGTCGTTACCATCGACGGCGACGGCCAGAACGACCCCGCCTACATCCCCAAGCTCGTCGAGGCGCTGGACGCGGCCGGCGCGTCGGCCGGCCTCGCGGCAGGGCAGCGCCTCGGGCGCAAGGACACGGGCTTCAAGAAGCTGCAGTCGCGCATCGCCAACGGGGTGCGGTCGCGGGTGCTGCGCGACGGCACGCGCGACACCGGCTGCGGGTTGAAGGCGTTGCGCCGGGACGTGTACCTGTCGCTGCCCTATTTCGACGCCCTCCATCGCTTCATGCCCGCTCTGGTGCGGCGCGAGGGCTACGAGGTCGTCCTGGTGGATGTCGTGGATCGGCCGCGGCTCACCGGCGTTTCAAATTATGGCTTCTTCGACCGCCTGTGGGTCGGCATCCTGGATCTTGCGGGCGTCTGGTGGCTCATCCGTCGGCGTCGCACGGCGCCGGTCGCAACCGAGATCAAAGCGCCCGTCGGGCGGGAGACGCCCTGATGCTCGTCGCCTTTTCGCACGGCCTTGCGGACTATCTCTGGGACGTCTTCATCGCCCGCTTCGACTTCTGGCTCGCATTCGGAATCGGGGCGCAGCTTCTGTTCACGGCGCGCTTCCTGGTGCAGTGGATCGCCAGCGAAAAGGCCGGAAAGAGCGTGATGCCGATGGCGTTCTGGTTCTTCTCGCTCGCCGGCGGCTTGATGACGCTGGTATACGGCATCGTCCGGCGAGAGCCCGTGATCATCCTCGGGCAGGCGTTGTCGGTGTTCATCTACGTGCGCAACGTCATGCTGATCCTGAAGGAGCGCGACTAGGCTCACGCCGTAGGGAGCACCTGGAAACCCGGCGCGGGCTCGTCAGTGCGCTCCGTAACGACGATTTTTTCCACCGCCGAGAGGCGCGGTCCCCGGTTGCAGGCCTGCGCCATGGCGTCCACGGCTTCGGGCTCGCCGTAGAACAGAGCCTCCACGGTTCCGTCCCGCCGGTTGCGCACCCAGCCGGACAGGCCCGCCATCCTGGCTTTGTACTCGGTCCAGGCGCGGTAACCGACACCCTGGACCTTGCCGAAGACGATGACGTGAACGGTTCTGGCCATGGGGCGCGGGTCCATTTGCGTGTATCGGGGTGAAATGCGATCAAACGTCTCGCCTCAAAAAGTCGAGGCCTTTGGCGTTCGCCGACAGTATGGAATTATACTGCCCTCGCGCGATGTCGAATCGTCGCCTTGCGCCGGGGGGCGGAACGGAATGGCGGGGCCGATCGTCTACGGGACGACCGACCGCGGGTATGGGTCTAACGAGAGGTTTTCGATGCGCATTGTAGTCTTGGCTTTGGTTGCGACGGGCCTCGCGGCCTGCGTTTCGACTCCCACCCGGGTCGCCGTCACCACGCCAGCCGTCGTGGCGCCGCCGCCCGCGCCGTCGGCGCCAGCCGCCAAGCGCATCGCCTACACGGGAACCGGCAGCTACATCCTGCCCGACGGCACCGTCGTGGCGGCCGAGCCGGGCGGCGGCTTCACGCTGCCCAACGGCGCCCGCGTCAGCGCCGACGGAGCCGGCGGCGTGGTTCTGCCCAACGGCGCGCGCTGCACCTCGGACGGCCAGAACGGTTACATCTGCCCCTGAGCGCTCCCGGCGAAGCGGCGCGCCGGATCGGCGCGCCAGCCGGCCTGAGGGGGATGGATGCGGCTCTGGATCAAGGACCCGATCGCGATCCTGGCCGAAGGGGCAGGGCGCGGCTTCGTGGTCGAGAATGGCGTGATCGCCGGCCTCGTTCCGGCGGCCGCGCCTGATCCCACCGACGTCGACGCGGTGTTCGACGCGTCCCGCCACGTCGTGCTGCCGGGCCTGATCAACACCCACCACCATTTCTACCAGACGCTGACGCGCGCCCATCCGGCGGCGATCAACCGTGAACTGTTTCCCTGGCTGCAGGCGCTGTATCCGATCTGGTCGCGGCTGGATCCAGACAGCTTCCGGGTGGCGGTCCGGTTGGCCCTGACGGAGCTGCTGCTGTCGGGCTGCACCACGGCGGCGGACCACCATTATTTGTTTCCGCGCGGGCTCGAGCGCGCAATCGACATCGAGGTCGAAGAGGCGAGGGCGCTCGGCATCCGGGTCACGGTGACGCGCGGGTCCATGAACCTGTCGCAAAAGGACGGCGGACTGCCGCCCGACAGCGTGGTGCAGGATGAGGACGAGATCCTGGCCGACAGCGAGCGCGTGCTCTCGCTGTTCCACGATGCGCGTCCGGGCTCGATGACCCAGGTGGCGCTGGCGCCGTGTTCGCCGTTCTCGGTGACGCGGCGGCTGATGACCGAGAGCGCCCGGCTGGCCGAGCGCTTCGGCTGCCGCCTCCACACCCATCTGGGCGAAACGCGCGACGAGGACGCGTTCTGCGTCGCCACCTATGGCTGCCGCCCCGTGGACCTGCTGGAGGACACGGGCTGGCTCTCCGGCCGGACCTGGCTCGCCCACGGCATCCACTTCGACGACGGTGAGCTCTCGAGGCTGGGCCGGCACGGCGTCGGGGTCTGCCATTGCGCGACCTCCAACGCCACCCTGGCGTCGGGCTTCTGCCGGACGCTGGATCTTGAGGCCGCGGGATCGCCGGTCGGCCTCGGGGTAGACGGCTCGGCGTCCAACGATTCGTCCAACATGATGGAAGCCGTGCGGCACGCCGTGATGGTGGGGCGGCTCCACTACGGCTCTGCGAGCCGCGTGACGCATCTGGACGCCCTGCGCTGGGCCACGGAGGGTTCGGCGCGATGCCTCGGGCGCGACGACATCGGCGCGATTGCGCCCGGCATGCAGGCCGACCTTGCGCTGTTCACGCTGGACGAATTGCGGTTCTCGGGCGCGCACGACCCCATCGCCGCGCTGGTGCTTTGCGGGGCGCACCGCGCCGACCGCGTGATGGTGGCGGGCCAGTGGAGGGTGATCGACGCCGTGCCGGTGGGCGTCGACCTTGCGGCGCTGCGGGCCGAGCACGGCCGCGCGGCGCTGCGTTTCGGCTGATCGCCCGCGCGCGGCGCAACCGTGGCGCGGTCTCGCCGTTGATCCGAAGTTCCAGGAAGGCCAGCCGCACTTGCTCACCCTTTATCGCGACGAAGCCGGCACGGTTCGCACGAGCACCGATCCCGATCTGCCGGGCGAGGTGATCTGGCTTGACCTGTTCGACCCCACGCCCGAGGAACGCGAATTCGTCGAGAAGCGGGCCCGCGTTAGGGTGCCGGATCGAGACGCGCTCAGCGAGATCGAGGCGTCGAGCCGGCTCATCGCCGAGGAGGGAGTGCTCTACCTGAGCACGCCCATCGTGGGAAAGAACGACGCCCAGGGGCCGATGCTGTCGCCGGTCGGCTTCGTGCTCGCGCCCAAGCTGCTGGTCACGATCCGCTACGCCGAGCTCAGCGCGTTCGACGCCGTGGTCGAAACCGTGCGCAAGGACAAGACGCTGGCGAGTGCGCTGGGCGTGTTCACGGCTTTGCTGGAGGCCGTGGTGGACCGGGGCGCGGACGTACTGGAGAGCCTCGGCGCCGAACTCGACCGGCTGTCCCGGCAGGCGTTTCGGGGCGATCCGTCCAACCCGCGTCATGCCGTGCGCTCCACCCAGCGGCTGCGGCTGACTTTGACCAAGATCGGGGCGATCGGCGACCGCGTGTCGATGGCGCGCGACGTGCTGCTGGGCGTTGGGCGCATCGCAGCCTTCACGCAGGAGGTCGGCCGGGAGTGGATCCCGGGAGAATTCAAGAACCGCCTCGCGGCCGTGTCGCGCGACATCGCATCGCTGAACGACTACGAGGCGCATGTCTCCAACAAGACGCAGTTCCTGCTGGACGCGGTGCTCGGCTATATCAGCATCGAGCAGAATGACGTGTTCAAGGTGCTCACCATCGCGTCCGTGGTGGGCATCCCGCCCACCATCATGGTCGGCGTGTGGGGCATGAACTTCAAGCACATGCCGGAGCTCGACTGGCTCTGGGGTTACCCGCTGTCGCTCGTCGTGATCGTGCTCAGCGGCGCGATCCCGCTGCTGTGGTTCAAGCGGCGCGGCTGGTTCTGACCGCGTACGGGCTTTTCGCCGCAACCGGCGCGTGTTGACGCTGCGCTCCGGCGGGGCGAGTCTGCCCGCTCAGGGAGTACTCCGCATGCGTTTCCGGGCCATCCTCTTGGGACTAGCGAGCGTTCTGGCCGGCATGGCCGGCATGGCCGGCGCGCAGGCGGCGGATCTCGTCGTGGTGAAGCCCAAGCGCGGGCCCGTTGCGGTGATCATCCAGGGCAAGATCGACACCGGCGACAGCCTGCGCTTCGCCGAGATGCTGCTGGCGCTCGACGAGGCGCGCCAGCCGATCGGCATGCTGGCGCTGGACTCGCCGGGCGGCTATCTCGGTGAAAGTATCGCGATCGCCGAGACGGTGCGCCGCCGCCGCATCCCGGCGCTGGTGGCCGGCACCTGCGCGAGCGGCTGCTTCATGATCTTCGCCGCCAGCCCGAACCGGCTCGCGGCCCGGTCGGCGCGCATCGGCGTCCACACCGCCTATACGCGCTCGGGCGCCAGCGACAAGGGCACGGCCGTGATGGCGTCCTACGCGGAGCGCTACGGCGTGCCGCGGACCGTAATCGGCAAGATGATCGCCACGGCGGCGCCGGACATCGCGTGGCTCGACCGACGCGACATCCAGGCCATGCACGTGCGCCAGCGCTAGTTACGCGGCGCGCAGATCCTCACTGCGCACATGCGCCTCGAGTCGGTCGAGCGCGCGGGTGAGCTTGTCGAAGAGCTCGTCCACCTCGCCGGCATTGATCACCAGCGGCGGGCAGACCGCGACCGTGTCGCCGAGATTGCGGACGATGAGGCCCTCCTGCTGGGCGAGGTTGGTGGCCTTGGCCCCGATCGTCTTCTTGATGTCGAAGGCGCGCTTGGTGGTCTTGTCGGCGACCAGCTCGATGCCGGCCACCAGGCCCTTGCCGCGCACTTCGCCGACCAGCGGGTGGTCGCGCAGCCTGTCGAGGTGCTTCCAGAAGCCCGGCAGCAGCGACTGCACGTGCCCGACGATGTTGTCGCGCTGGTAGATCTCGATGGTCTTGACGCCCAGCGCCATGCCGACCGGGTGGCCCGCATAGGTGTTGCCGTGCCCGAAGGTGCCGATCTTGCGGCTCTCGTCCAGCATGGCGGCGTAGATCTTCTCGGGGATCATCACGGCCGAGACCGGGAAATAGGCCGACGTGATCGCCTTGGCGCAGGACATGGTGTCCGGGCGCACGCCCATGGCTTCCGAGCCGAACATCGTGCCGAGCCGCCCGAAGCCGGTGATCACCTCGTCGGCGATGAACAGCACGTCATACTTGTCCAGCACGCGCTGGATCTTCTCGTAGTAGCCGACCGGCGGCACCGTGACGCCGCCCGCGCCGCCCACCGGCTCGGCGATAAAGGCCGCGACGGTCTCGGGTCCTTCGCGCAGGATCAGCTCTTCCAGCTCGTCGGCGCAGCGGGTGGCGAACTCCTCCTCGGTCTCGCCGTCCTTGCCGAGCCGGTAGTAGTGCGGGCAGGAGGTGTGGAGGATGTTCTTGATCGGCAGGTCGAAATCGGTGTGGTTCGCCGGAAGCCCGGTGAGCGACGCCGAGGCCACCGTGACGCCGTGATAGCCCTTGATGCGGGCGATGATCTTCTTCTTCTCCGGCCGACCGATGGCGTTGTTGTAGTACCAGACCAGCTTCACCTGCGTGTCGTTGGCGTCCGATCCCGAGGCGCCGAACAGCACCTTGGAAACCGGCATGGGGGCGATCTCCTTGAGCTTCTCGGCCAATTCGATCGCCGGGTCGTTGCTCTTGCCGCCGAAGATGTGGGTGAAGGGCAGCCGCGACATCTGCTGGCGCGCGGTCTCGACCAGCTCCTCGTTGCTGTAGCCCAGCGAGGTGCACCAGAGGCCGGCCATGCCCTCGATGTAGGGCTTGCCGTCGCTGTCATAGACCCAGACGCCCTTGCCGCTCTCCAGCACCAGCGGGCCCGCTTCGCGGAAGGCCGCCAGGTTGGTGTAGGGGTGGATCATGGTCTCGACGTCGCGCGTCTGCAGGTTGGTCAGCATGGCCGTTCACATACTCGATGGGTGAAGGCCGGCATCTTGGGGACGCGCTCCCCCCGCGTCAAAGGCAAATCCGGCGCGGAATGGCTCCCTTGCGCCGGACGGGGAGGGAAGCGAGGCGCGCAGCCAGAGGCGACACCGAGTTTGGGCACAACTCTTTCCTTCATCCCCGGCGGCGCGAAGCGCCGGGAAGGGGATCCAGGGCATCCGCGCCTTTGCCCTGGATCCCCTTCCCGACCTGCTGCGCAGGTCGCCGGGGATGACGGCGAGGAGGTGAAAATTGGGTCTCGGCCTGTCGTCACTGCGGGCGGAGCAAAACAATCCAGCCTTCGGCTCGCAATCACGGGAGGCGTACGAAAAAAGGCCGGGATCGCTCCCGGCCTTCGTTCTTCATTCTTTCGAGGCTCACGCCTGCTGCTGGATCGCCGAGAGTTTCCAGCCGTCGCCGGCGTCGCGGCGGAAGGTCCAGATCTCGGTCACGTCCTGCGGCTTCACGGGGTCGCCCTCGACCACCTTGCCGGAGGCGCGCTCGAACAGGGCGTTCACCACCGAGAAGCGCATCGCCACCGTGGCGTAGTCCGTTGAGCCCTCGCGCCAGGCTTCGGCGAGGTCGCCTTGCTGGAGCTTCACGTCCTTGACGCGGTCATGCAGGCCCTTGGCGGCGTTGTCGGCCAGTTCCTGGCCGAAATAGCTCGCCATCTCGGGCGTCGTGAACCGACGCAGCGCGCCCTCGTTCTCGGCGTCCCAGGCGGCGTTGATGTCGCCGAGGAGCTTCTCGAACGATTCGAAGTCGGCGGGCGCCACCTCGATGGGGGTCACGGCCGGAGCCGGCTGGGGCTGTGCCCCGCCGAAGCCGCCGAAGCCCGCGCCGCCGGTCGCGCCTCCAAGCGCGCTGCGCTGCATGCCAGGCGCATCGCCCGGGCCGGCGCCGGCCGCCGCCATGGCGGGCCGCTGGGGAGCGGGCGCGCCGTTGCGGTTGCGGAACCAGTTAATGGCGAAGCGCACCACGAAGAACACCAGCGCGAGCTGGATGATGAGGCCGAGGAACGACATGATGCCGCCCAGGCCGCCGAAGAAGCCGTTGCCCATCAGCGCGCCGAGCAAGCCCGCGCCGAGCAGGCCGCCCATCAGGCCCATGCCGAAGCCAGGCTTGCTGAAAAGGCCGCCGCGGGTCGCGCCGGTCGTCTGGCCCGCCATGGAAGGCGCGCCGGGCTGCGTGATGCTGCGTTCGATCGGGGCGGCCGTGCGGGGCGCGGTCGCGGTTGAAGGCGGAGCCGAAAACGTGTTCGCGCCGCGGCTGCCGAAGCTGCCGCCCTTGCCGGGCCTGGCCTCTGCGGCTCCAAGGCCAAGCGCGATGATGGCCGCCGCAGTGAAGAGAACGCGGCCGGGCCGCGAGGTCTTGAGAATGGTCATGGTCCTACCGTAAGGGCCTTTCATGGGCGTCCTGCCCACCGTTCGAGCATATGGGGAGGCCCCTAAGGAATTTCAAAGGGGGCATGCGCTTGCGCTTGCGGGGCTTGGCGACTATAAGCGCGCGCATTCCACACGCGGACTTTCGGCTTCACTGCCGTTCCGGTGCCACCCGGGCGAAATCGCCCGGCCCACTGTCCGCGGAGGCTCAACCGGAGAAGTAGAACACCATGGCTCTGCCCGATTTTTCCATGCGCCAGCTCCTCGAGGCCGGCGCCCATTTCGGCCACCAGTCGCACCGCTGGAACCCGAAGATGCAGCAGTACATCTTCGGCACCCGCAACAACATCCACGTAATCGATCTCGCCCAGACGGTGCCGATGCTCCATCGCGCCCTGCAGGCGATCTCCGACACGGTGTCGCGCGGCGGCCGCGTGCTCTTCGTCGGCACGAAGCGCCAGGCGGCTGACTCCATCGCGGACGCGGCCAAGCGTTCGGCCCAGTACTACGTCAACTCCCGCTGGCTCGGCGGCATGCTGACCAACTGGAAGACGATCTCGGGCTCCATCCAGCGCCTTCGCAAGGTCGACGAGACGCTCGCGGCCGGCGCCGCCGGCCTCACCAAGAAGGAGCGCCTGATGCTCTCCCGTGAAAAGGAGAAGCTCGAGCGCGCCCTTGGCGGCATCAAGGACATGGGCGGCGTGCCCGACCTGATCTTCGTGATCGACACCAACAAGGAGCAGCTGGCGATCCAGGAGGCCAAGCGCCTCGGCATCCCGGTCGCCGCCATCGTCGACACGAACTGCGATCCGGACGGCATCACCTTCCCGGTTCCGGGCAATGACGACGCCGGCCGCGCCATCGCGCTGTATTGCGACCTCGTTTCGCGCGCCGCCATCGACGGCATCTCGCGCGGCCAGGGCGCTCTCGGCATCGACATCGGCGAGATGGAAGCTCCGGTCGAGGAAGAGCTCGCTCCGGCTCCGGCCGCCACCGACGCGGGTTCGCCCACCGGCGAAGCCTTCGAGCTGCTTGCGGCTCCCCGCGGCGCTCCGGACGACCTTTCCAAGCTGACCGGCGTCGGCCCGCAGCTCGAGAAGAAGCTGAACGAGACCGGCCTGTTCCACTACTGGCAGTTCGCCGCCATGACCCCGGCCGATGTGGCCCAGGTCGACGCGACCGCCAAGCTGAATGGCCGCATCGAGCGTGACGGCTGGGTCGCCCAGGCCCGCGCGCTGCTCGAAGCCGCGTAAGCAGGCGTCCCGCTCGCCGGATGGCCGCCCTTTGGGGCGGTCATTCCCGCGACGCTGGCGAGGTGTTTCGATGGCGGCGCCGTGGCGTCGCCCACTCACGGGAGCGGCCGCCGTTCCCGTGTTTTCACATGATCGATCGAAAGGTGAACCATGGCTACGATTTCCGCCGCTTTGGTGAAGGACCTGCGCGAGAAGACCGGCGCGGGCATGATGGACTGCAAGGCCGCCCTCGAGGCGAATGGCGGCGACATCGAGCAGGCCATTGACTGGCTGCGCACCAAGGGCCTCGCGAAGGCCGCCAAGAAGTCCGGCCGCATCGCCGCCGAGGGCCTCGTCGCCGTTGCGGTGCACGACAACCGCGGCGTTGTCGTCGAGGTGAACTCCGAGACCGACTTCGTCGCCCGCAACGAGGAATTCCAGGCGCTCGCCCGCACCATCGCGGATGTCGCGCTGGAGAAGTCGGCCGACGTCGAGAAGCTTGCCGGCACGCATTACCCGGGCGGCGGCACCGTCCAGGAGGCGATCAGCAACACGATCGCGACCATCGGCGAGAACATGACGCTGCGTCGCGCCGCCGAGCTGCAGATCCACAAGGGCGTGATCGGCCAGTACATCCACAACCTCGTCGCGCCCGGCCTCGGCAAGATCGGCGTGATCGTGGCGCTCGAGTCCGAGGGCGGCAACACGGCCGAGCTCGCGGCGCTCGCCCGGCAGGTGGCGATGCACATCGCGGCCGCCAGCCCGCAGGCGCTGGACGCCTCCGGCCTCGACCCGGCCATCGTGGCCCGCGAAAAGGCCGTGCTGGCCGAGAAAAACGCCGGCAAGCCCGCGCACGTCCTCGAGAAGATCACCGAGAGCGGCCTGAAGACCTACTACAAGGAGGTTTGCCTCCTGGAGCAGGCCTTCGTGCATGACGGCTCCAAGTCGGTCGCGCAGGCCGTGAAGGAGGCCGAGGGCCGCGTCGGCGGCGCCATCAAGGTGACGGGCTTCCATCGCTACGCGCTGGGCGAGGGCATCGAGAAGCAGGAAACGGACTTTGCGGCGGAAGTCGCGGCCGCGGCCGGCGGCCAGGCCTGAACGGCTTTGAAACGGCGGCGCCCAGCGCCGCCGTTTTTATGTGAAGGCCCCTTTTTTCCGCGGAGCGAACGCATGATCGTCGGCAAACGTGTTCTGGTGAAGTTGTCGGGCGAGGCTCTGATCGCCGCGGATGGCTACTGGCTGAACCCGCAGACGCTGACGACGCTGGCGACGGACCTGAAGCAGGCCGTGGACGCCGGATTCGAGATCGCGGTGGTGATCGGCGGCGGCAACGTCATTCGCGGCGCCAAGGTGGGCGCGGCCGGCTGGATCGATCGCGCCACTGCGGACGCCATGGGGATGCTGGCGACCGTGATGAACTCGATCGCGCTGGAGAGCGCGTTGGAGAACGCCGGCGCGCCGGCCCGCACGATGTCGGCGGTTTCGATGCCCTCCATCTGCGAGACCTACGCGCGCCAGCCCGCGCTGCATCACCTGGCCAAGGGCCGCGTGGTGGTGCTGGGCGGCGGCACCGGCAACCCGTTCTTCACCACCGATACGGCGGCGGTTCTGCGTGCCATCGAGTTGAATTGCGACGCCGTGCTCAAGGCCACGCAGGTGGACGGGGTTTATTCGGCCGATCCCAAGAAGGATCCGACCGCGACGCGCTTCGACGTGATCACGCATGACGAGGCCATCCAGCGGGACCTCAAGGTGATGGACACGGCCGCTTTCGCGCTTGCGCGCGAGAACAGGCTGCCCATCATCGTCGGCTCGGCGCATGGGGCGGGCGCGATCACGGCGATCCTGAAGGGCGAAGCGCCTGCGACGCGCGTTACGCCCTGACGGGGTTGCGCCGCCTCGGGCCTTGAACGTCCAGGCGGGCGGGCGTAAGCCCATTGCGACAGATGAGTGAGAATCCAGGTGTCACGATGAGTACGCAATTCGACCTCTCCGACGTCAAGCGCCGCATGACCGGCGCCGTCCAGGCCTTCGGCAAGGATCTCGCGAGCCTGCGGACAGGGCGCGCGACGCCGTCGCTGCTCGATCCCATCGTGGTGGACGCCTACGGGGCGAACATGCCCATCAGCCAGGTCGCGACCATCAACGTGCCCGAGCCGCGTCTGCTGACCGTGCAGGTCTGGGACCGCGGCATGGTGAGCGCCGTCGAGAAGGCGATCCGCGATTCAAATCTGGGCCTGAACCCCTCGACCGAGGGTCAGGTGATGCGCATCCGCATTCCGGAGCTCAACGAGCAGCGCCGCAAGGAAATGGTCAAGGTCGCGCATAAATACGCCGAGGAGGCGCGCGTCGCCGCCCGGCACGTCCGCCGGGACGGGCTAGATCTGCTGAAGAAGCTCGAGAAGGACGGACACATGTCCAAGGACGACCTCGAGCGTCAGTCCGAGCTCGTCCAGAAAGCCACCGACCAGACGATCGCCGAGATCGAGGCGGCGCTGGCGGTGAAGGAAAAGGAAATCATGCAGGTCTAGGCCGCCGAACGAGGAACGCGCCCATGGGGCCCAGGACCGAGCCGGCCGACGATCCTCCCGCCCAGCAGGGCGGCGACGCAGCGCCCGCGCATGTGGCGATCATCATGGACGGCAATGGCCGCTGGGCCGCCGCCCGTGGGTTGCCGCGCTTCGAGGGCCATCGCAAGGGCGTGGAGGCGCTGCGGCGCACTGTTCGGGCCGCCAAGGAATTCGGCGTTCAATACCTGACGGTCTACAGCTTCTCCTCCGAGAACTGGAGCCGGCCGGCCGAAGAGGTCGGCTTTCTCATGGGGCTGCTGAAGCGCTTCATCCGTAACGACCTGGCGGACATGCACCAGAACAACGTGCGGGTTCGCATCCTGGGTTCCCGCAAGGGGCTGGCTGACGACATCGCGGCGTTGCTGACGGAGGCCGAGGCGCTGACGGCCGGCAATACGGGCCTGACGCTCGTGGTCGCGTTCAACTATGGCTCGCGCCAGGAGATCGCCGAAGCCGCCGCCTCGCTGGCGCGGGACGCCGCGCAAGGCCGCATCGATCCCGACGCGATCACGCCCGAGCTCTTCGCCGGGCGGCTCTGGACGGCGGACATTCCCGACCCCGACCTCGTGATCCGCACTTCCGGCGAGGTCAGGCTCTCCAATTTCCTGCTTTGGCAGGCGGCCTATGCGGAATTCGTGTTCACGCCGGTGCTGTGGCCCGATTTCGACGCCGCCGCCCTCGGGGCCGCGATCGACAGCTTCCACCTGAGGGATCGCCGCTTCGGCGGGCTTTCGGCCCGTCGGGGAGCAGGCGCTTGAGCGAGCCCGCGCCGCCGGTCGCTCCCGCAACGCCGCGCGGTCCGTCCGAACTGATGCTGCGGATCCTGTCCGGCCTCGTGATGGCGGGCGTCGCGCTGCTGACCGCCTGGACGGGCGGGTGGCTTTTCGGGCTGTTCTGGACGCTGGCGGCGATTTTGGCGCTGCGCGAGTGGCTTCGGCTGGTTGGCGTGGGCGGGATCCGTCTCACCGCCGCCTGGGCGGCCGGCGGCGTTGCGATCGCGCTGGCGGGCTCCATGGCGGAAGTCTCCGACGCGCCGGAGCCCCGGGCCTGGGCGGTGGCGCTGGTCGGCGCCATCCTGGCCGCCGCGGTCGCGCCCGTGAACCGCGGCTGGGCGGGGCTCGGCGTGCTCTACGCGGCCGTGCTCGCGATCGTGCCGATCGACATGCGCGGCGACCCGGCCTTCGGGCTCGTGGGGGTCTTGTGGGTTTTCGCCGTGGTGTGGATCACCGACATCGCGGCCTATTTCGTCGGGCGCACGCTGGGCGGGCCGAAGCTCTGGCCGCGCGTCAGCCCGAAGAAGACCTGGTCGGGGTTCATCGGCGGCGTCACGGGCGGCAGTCTCGCCGGGCTCGCGGTGGTGCGGGTGGCGAGCGCGTCCTTCGGGCTGGGCTGGCATTTTGGCGGCGTCGCGCTGGTCGCCCTCACGGTGTTCGCCGCGGTGCTGTCGCAGGGCGGGGACCTGTTCGAGTCATCCATGAAGCGGCGCTTCGGCGCCAAGGATTCCAGCCAGCTGATCCCCGGCCATGGCGGCGTGCTCGACCGGCTCGATTCGTTCTGGGCCGTGAACGCGCTTTTGGCGCTGTTTCTCTACTTCATGGCGCGGGGCTGAGATGGCGACGCGCGTCAGCATCCTCGGAGCCACGGGTTCGGTCGGACGGTCCACGGCCGACATCCTGTCGGCCAACCGCGACCGCTTCGCCGTGGAGGCGGTGGTCGGCGGGCGCGACGCGACCGCGCTGGCCGAGATGGCCATCCGCCTGGGCGCCCGGTTCGCCGCCATCGCGGACGAGCGCTCCCTGCCGGCCCTGCGCGCCGCGCTGTCGGGCTCGGGCATCGGCTCGGCGGGCGGGGAGGGCGCCGTCATGGAGGCCGCCCTGCGCCCGGCCGACATCGTGGTCGCCGCCATCGTGGGCGCTGCGGGCGTGCGGCCCACCCACGCCGCCGTCCAGGCCGGCCGCACGGTCGCGCTCGCGAACAAGGAGTGCCTCGTGTGCGCGGGCGCGCCCTTCATGCGCGACGCGCGCGCGGCGGGCGCCACGCTCCTGCCCATGGATTCCGAGCACAACGCGATCTTCCAGGCGCTCGGGCGCCATCGCCCGGACGAGATCGAGCAGATGATCGTGACCGCGTCAGGCGGGCCCTTCCGCACCTGGCCGGCCGAGCGCATCGCGGGCGCCACGCGCGAGCAGGCGCTCGCGCACCCCAACTGGTCCATGGGCGCGAAGATCACCATCGATTCCGCCTCGATGATGAACAAGGGGCTGGAGCTGATCGAGGCGCATCACCTGTTCGGCGTGCCGCCGGAGGCGCTGGGCGTGGTGGTGCACCCGCAATCGATCGTGCACGGGCTGGTGTCGTTCAGCGACGGCGCGGTGGTGGCCGGACTGGCGGTCCCGGACATGCGCGTGCCGATCGCGCATTGCCTGGGCTTTCCCGAGCGGCTCGGAACCTCGGCGCGGCGGCTCGACCTCGCCTCCATCGCGCGCCTCGACTTCGAGGAGCCCGACCTGGACCGCTTCCCGGCGCTGCAGTTCGCCATCGACGCGCTGGCGGTCGGGGCGGGGGCGCCGACGGTGCTGAACGCCGCCAACGAGGTCGCGGTGGCGGCGTTCCTGGAGGGCCGGATCCGGTTCGGCGACATGGCGGCGCTATGCGCCACGATGCTCGACCGCTTCGGCGCGGCGACGGAGGCCGGGGTGCTGGAAAGCGTCGAAGCCGCGCTGGCGCTGGACGCCGAAGTGCGGGCTGCGACACTGTCCGTAGTTGGCACAGCCTAGAATTGGACATGTTAACCAACTATTCACTCTCTTACGACGGCGCTCCCGCTTCGCACTATTCTTCGCCTGCCCACGACGATGGCGGCGTGGTTTGGCGCGGGCCCTTTGAGGTTTCGAGATGACGATATTCGATACGCTGGCGGGTTGGGCTGGGTCCGCCGGCGGATACATCCTGCCGTTCCTTTTCGTTTTGGTCATTGTGATCTTCATCCACGAGTTCGGGCACTATATCGTGGGCCGCTGGTGCGGCATCCGGGTGCAGGCCTTCGCGCTCGGGTTCGGGCCCGAACTGTTCGGGTTCACGGACAGCCACGGCACGCGCTGGAAGGTCTGCGCGGTGCCGCTCGGCGGCTACGTGAAATTCTTCGGCGACTCGGGCGCGGCGAGCACGCCCGACGGCTCGGCGCTGCGGGTGATGTCGCCCGAGGAGCGGGCGGTGAGCTTCCACTGCCAGCCGGTGTGGAAGCGGGCGGCCGTGGTTGCGGCGGGGCCGATCGCCAACTTCATCCTGGCCATCGCGGTGTTCAGCGCGATGAACCTCACTTACGGGCGCCAGGTCCTGGCTCCGCGAATCGAGCAGGTCGTCGAATCGAGCGCCGCCGCGAAGGCCGGGCTGCAGAGCAACGACATGGTGCTGGCGATCGAGGGACGCCCCGTCGACAGCTTCGCGGACATGCAGCGGATCATCTCGACGTCGCCGGGCGTGCCGCTGCGGATCACGCTGGAGCGCGCCGGCAAGGAACTCACCGTCACGGCGACCCCTGAGCTCAAGGTCATCACCACGCCGTTCGGCAAGCAGCGGCTCGGCATGCTGGGCCTGCAGGGCTCGCGCGATCCCGCCGACCTGAAGCAGCAGACGCTCGGCGTCGGCGCCTCGCTGAAGGGCGCGGTGGAGGAGACCTGGTTCATCGTCGAGCGGACGGGCGCTTATGTGGGCGGGCTCTTCGCCGGCACCGAAAGCACCGACCAGCTCTCCGGACCGATCCGAATCGCCCAGATTTCCGGGCAGGTGGCGACCAACGGCATCGTGGCGCTGCTGAACCTGGCCGCGATCCTGTCGGTTTCGATCGGCCTTATCAATCTGGTGCCAGTTCCGCTCCTGGATGGCGGCCACCTCCTGTTCTATTCCTTCGAGGCGATCCGGGGTCGCCCGCTCAGCGAGCGGACGCAGGAATACGGCTTCCGGGTCGGGCTAGCGCTGGTCGTGATGCTGATGCTGTTCACGACCTTCAACGACGTGGTTCACCTCGTCTCTCTCTAAGAATCTCTGAAGTTATGACGCCCCGTTCCGGGTTGTGCCGGAGCGGGGCGTTAACCATGCGCTAAGTGTCATCATCGCCACGCGGACCCGGATTCGACCTCCTCGGCGCATTCGTCATTTGCAGCGAGGGTGAAACTTGGTAGATGCGTCGGGTACGTTCGGGACATCCGGGTGAGCCAGTTGGTTCCCTGGGTTGGGTTAAAAGAAACAAGGGCGGGTTACTCGATGGCTTTCGAGACTGGCGGATTGCGGCGCAGGTCGCGCGCGCTCCAGCAGACGGCGGTGAGCATCGCCCTGGTTGTGGCGATGGGGGCTCCGGCCTTCGCCCAAAGCGTCGTCGTCCAAGGCAATCGCCGGGTCGACGCCGAGACGATTCGCTCCTACGTGACCGGCCAGCCGGCCGCCCAGGCCCGTCAGGACCTGCTCGCGACGGGATTGTTCTCCAGCGTGAACGTGACCCAGCGCGGCGGCCAGATGGTGGTTGCGGTGCGGGAGAACGAGGTGGTGAACCGCGTCGTTTTCGAGGGAAACAAGAAGCTCAAGAGCGAGCAACTGGCCCCCGAGATGAGCACCAAGGCCCGTGGCCCGTTCAGCCAGGCCACGATGGACGCCGACGTCCAGCGCATCAAGGAAATCTACAGCCGCGGCGGCCGCAGCCTCGCGACCGTCAGCTCGCGCATCGTCCCGCTCGAGAACGGCCGCGTCGACGTCGTCTACACCATCAACGAGGGTGACAAGACGGGCGTGAAGGCGATCGAGTTCGTCGGCAACAAAGCCTACGGATCGGGCCGCCTGCGCGATCAGATGACCACCACGGAGAGCAACTTCCTCTCCTGGCTGAAGACCTCCGACGTCTACGATCCGGACAAGATCCAGTCCGACCTGGAGCTCGTGCGCCGCTTCTACCTGAAGCATGGCTACGCCGACTTCCGCGTCGTCAACACCGACGTCCAGTTCGACCAGGCTTCGAGCGGTTACCGCATCACCGTCACGGTGGACGAGGGCCAGCAGTACCGCGTCGGCAATGTCGGCGTTGAGTCGAAGATCGCCGACATTGACCCCGAGCGCCTGCGCGGCAAGGTCAAGACCTCGGCCGGCAGCGTCTACAACGCCGAGGAGGTCGAGAAGACCCTCCAGGCGCTCACCACCGAGGTGGCGAGCCGCGGCTATGCGTTCTCGCAGGTTCGCCCTCGCGGCGATCGCGACCCCGCGACCGGCACGATCAACCTCAGCTACGTGGTCGAGGAAGGCCCGCGCGTCTACATCGAGCGCATCAACGTCCGTGGCAACACCCGCACGCGCGACTACGTGATCCGCCGCGAGTTCGACGTGGGCGAGGGCGACGCCTACAACAAGGTGCTGATGGACAAGGCGGAGCGCCGCCTCAACAACCTCGGCTACTTCAAGAAGGTCCGCATCTCCAACGAGCCGGGCTCCACACCTGACCGCGTCGTCGTGAACGTGGATGTCGAGGATCAGCCCACCGGCGCCTTCGCGATCTCGGGCGGCTACTCGACCTCGGACGGCTTCATCGCCGAGCTCTCGGTCACCGAGACCAACTTCCTCGGCCGTGGCCAGTATGTGCGCGCCGCGGTGTCGACGGGCCAGTACTCCAAGGGCGTCGAGTTCTCGTTCACCGAGCCCTACTTCCTGGATCGCCGCATGGCGGTCGGCTTCGACCTGTTCTCCAAGCAGAGCGACAACACCCGGTACTCCTACTACGAGAACCGGATGACTGGCGGCACCCTGCGCCTCGGCCTGCCGCTCACCGAAGAGTCCAGCGTGCTGTTCCGGTACTCGCTGTACCAGCAGCACATCAAGATCCCGAACACCTACTCCAAGCCGTTCAACGACTGCTTCTATCCGCTCAGCGCCGGCGAGACTCTTCTCGAGTGCTTGCAGAACGGCGAAGCGTCGCTGGCCCTCAAGGAGGCTGCAGGCTCTTACCTGACGTCGGCGGTGGGCTACACGCTCAACTACAACACGCTCGACAATAACAAGAACCCGCGCTCCGGCATCTACGCCGAGGTCAAGCAGGACTTCGCCGGCCTTGGCGGCGACTCCAAGTGGGTTCGCACCACCGGCGAGGCTCGCTACTACCAGGAGCTGTCCGACGACTTCGTCGGCTTGGTCAAGGTCCAGGGCGGCAACATCTTCGCCTATGGCGGCAACGACCTGCGCATCACGGACCAGTTCTTCCTCGGACCGAGCCTGGTTCGCGGCTTCGCGCCGTCCGGCATCGGCCCGCGCGACCGCGCCGACCCGAAGAACAACGCGCTTGGCGGCTCGACCTATTTCGGCGGGTCCACCGAGGTGCAGTTCCCGATCTTCGGCCTGCCGCGTGAGCTTGGCTTCAAGGGCGCGGTGTTCGCCGACGCCGGCACGCTGTTCGGCTACGAGGGTCGCAAGAACTTCTCCGGCCTGATCCCGCCGACGGCGGTCTCGACCTACCCGACGACGCTGAGCGTCATCGACGACCACAAGATCCGGTCGTCGGTGGGCGGCAGCATCCTCTGGCAGTCGCCGCTCGGCCCCATCCGCTTCGACCTCGCCTATCCGATCACGAAGGCGCAGGGTGACCGGACACAGGTGTTCCGCTTCTCGGGCGGCACCAGCTTCTGATGACGGACGCCCCGGACTTTTCGTCCGGGGCGTAGCCGTCGGAGCCAAGATGACAGATCCCGTCTTCTTCCGGCTCGCCGGAGCCATTTCGCTGGCCGAAATCGCGGCCTTGACGGGCGCCAAGCTTCCGGATGACGCCGATGGCGCCCTGTTGATCGACGCCGTCGCGCCGCTCGATGCGGCCGGCCCGGGCGATCTCGTTTTCCTCGACAATCCTCGCTACGCGCCTGACCTGGAGCGGACCCGCGCGCGGGCCTGCCTGGTGGCGTCGAAATTCGTCGAAAAGGTTCCGGCCCATGTCATCGCGATGGTGGTGGGCCAGCCCTACCGCGCCTGCGCGATGGTGACGGCGCGGCTGTTCCCCGACGCCATGCGGCCGCAGTCCAGCTTCGGCGCGACCGGCGTCGCCCCGGGCGCCTTCGTGCATCCCGAGGCGCGCCTCGAAGCGGGCGTGATCGTGGACCCTGGCGCGGTGGTGGGCCCGGGCGCCGAGATCGGGTCCGGCACGGTGATCGGCGCCAATGCGGTGATCGGCCCGCAGGTGCGGGTGGGCCGCAACGGCGCGATCGGGCCGAACGCGTCGGTGAACAATGCGCTGATCGGCGACCGTGTGATCATCCATGGCGGCGTGCGAATCGGCCAGGACGGTTTCGGCTTCGCGATGGGTCCGCAGGGACATCTGAAAGTCCCGCAGATCGGCCGCGTGATCATCCAGAACGACGTCGAGATCGGGGCGAACTCGGCCATCGACCGCGGCGCCAACCGCGACACGGTGATTGGCGAGGGCACCAAGATCGATAATCTCGTGCAGATCGGCCACAACGTGGTGATCGGCCGGCACTGCGTGATCGTCGCCAATGTGGGCATTTCGGGCAGCACGACCCTCGGCGATTTCGTGGTGCTGGGCGGCTCCGCCGGCCTCGTCGGCCACATCCACATCGGCACGGGCGCGCAGATCGCCGGCGCGAGCAACGTCGCCGACAACGTGCCGCCGGGCCAGCGCTGGGGCGGGACGCCCGCCAAGCCGATGCGCCAATGGGTGCGGGAGTTGACGACCCTGTCCAATCTTGCGAAGCGGAAGGGCGGCTCCACGCCGCAGGACCCGGAAGACTAGTCGGCGGCGCGCAGCCGGCTCGACGCGACCCACGAGGCCTTTGCCGATGACCGAGACGGACACGACGCCTGGCGCGACCACTCTTGGCTACGCCGACATCATGCGGGTGATGGATCTCCTGCCTCACCGCTATCCGTTTCTGCTGGTCGATCGCATCCGCGACATGAACAGCGACGAGAGCTGCGTCGGCATCAAGAACGTCACCATGAACGAGCCGCAGTTCCAGGGGCATTTCCCGCAGCGGCCCGTGATGCCCGGCGTGATGCTGATCGAGGGCATGGCGCAGACGGCCGGCGCGCTCTGCGTGAACGCCAAGATGGGCTCGACCCGGCCGAAGCTCGTCTACTTCATGACCATCGACAAGGTGAAGTTCCGCAAGCCCGTGGAGCCCGGCGACGTGGTCGAGTACCACATGACCAAGATGCGCCAGCGCGCCAACATGTGGTGGTATCGCGGCGAGGCGAAGGTCGACGGCAAGGTCGTGGCCGAAGCCGAGCTCAGCGCCATGCTGGTGATGGAATGACCGCCGAGACGAGCATTCATCCCACCGCGATCGTCGAGCCCGGCGCGAAGCTGGGCGCCGGCGTCAAGATCGGCCCGTTCTGCATGGTCGGACCGGGCGTGGAGCTTGGCGACGACAGCGAATTGGTCAGCCATGTGGTGCTGGCCGGCCGGACCAGCATCGGCCCGCGGGCGAAGATCTTCCCCTTTGCGTCCATCGGGCACCAGCCGCAGGACCTGAAGTTCCACGGCGAGCCTTCGACGCTGACCATCGGGGCGGATTGCATGATCCGCGAGAGCGTGACCATGAACCCAGGCACCGAGGGGGGCGGGCTGGCCACCACGGTGGGCGACAAATGCGTGTTCCTGACCGGCGCGCATGTGGCGCATGACTGCAAGGTCGGCAGCAGCGTCATCTTTTCCAACAACGTGATGCTGGCCGGGCACTGCACCGTGCAGGACTTCGCGATCATCGGCGGCGGCGCGGCCGTGCACCAATATTGCCGCATCGGCGCGCACGCGTTTATCGGCGGGCTTTCGGGCGTCGAGAACGACGTGATCCCGTACGGCATTGCGCTAGGCAACCGGGCGCACCTGGCCGGGCTCAACATCGTCGGGCTCAAGCGGCGCGGCTTCTCGCGCGAGGTCATCCACGACATCCGCAAGGCCTACCGCCTGCTGTTCGCCGACGAGGGCACCTTGCAGGAGCGCGTCGAGGACGTGGCCGGCACTTTTGACGGGCATGGCGTCGTGCAGGAAATCCTCGCCTTCATCCGCGAGGGCGGCAGCCGATCCATCTGCACCCCGCGCGACGCGCACGAGGGCTGATCCATGCCGGATGCCGGCGTGGTCGCGATCGTGGCCGGCGGGGGCCGGTTTCCGGCCGAGGTCGCCGAGGCCGCGCGCGCGACCGGGCGGCAGGTGGCCGTGATCGCGCTGCGGGGATTCGCCGACAAGGACGTGGCCGGCAAACCGACGGCCGTGGTGGACATGCTGGACCCCGCCGGGCTGCTGACGCTGCTGGCCGGCATCAAGCCCGATTGCGTGGTGCTCGCCGGCGCGGTGACGCGGCCCGGACCGTTGGCGCTGGCCTCCGTGTTCTCGGCCTTTCGCAATCGCGAGGAGTTGGCGCGCATCTTCGCCAAGGGCGACGACCGCCTTCTGCGTGGCGCCGTGGAGTTGATCGAGGACGCGGGGTTTCGGGTCGTCGGCGCGCAGGAGATCGCGCCCGGCATCCTGGCGCCTGAGGGCCGCATCGGCGCAGTCGCGCCGCGACCGGAACATGAGCGCGACATCGCGACCGGGGCCGAGCTGCTGGCCGTGACGGGGCCCTTCGACATTGGCCAGGCCGTGGTGGTGTGCGGTGGGCGCGTGCTTGCCGTGGAGGGCCCGGAGGGCACCGACGCCATGCTG
This sequence comes from Alsobacter sp. P4_H11, assembly GCF_056400925.1. NCBI lineage: Bacteria > Pseudomonadati > Pseudomonadota > Alphaproteobacteria > Hyphomicrobiales > Alsobacteraceae > Alsobacter > Alsobacter sp. P4_H11. The sequence continues at coordinate 639,927 of NZ_JBFUKI010000001.1, read as the reverse complement.
GAGCGCGTCGCCGGGCTGCAGCGCTCCAAGCGCGTGCGTCTCGACGGGCAGCGCGGCGTGCTGGTGAAGCGGCCAAAGCCGGGGCAGGACCTGCGGGTCGACCTGCCGGCGATCGGCCCGCGGACGGTGGAGCGGGCCCGCGCGGCAGGGCTGGCGGGCATCGCCGTTCAGGCCGGCGGCGTCGTGCTGGTTGACCGCGCGGAGCTGCTGCGGGCGGCTGACAAAGCGGAACTGTTCGTGGTGGGGACGGAAGCATGAGCGGCCGGCCGCTCCATGTCGCGCTGGTGGTCGGCGAGCATTCGGGCGACCAGCTCGGCTTCAAGCTGATGCGGGCGCTACGCGACCGCCTCGGGCCGGACGGCGTGCGCTTTACCGGCGTGGCCGGCGAGGCCATGCAGGCGGAGGGCATGGCGAGCCTGTTCCCGCTCGCCGACATCGCCGTGATGGGCATCCTGCCCGTGCTGGCGCGGCTGCCAAGCATCATCCGCCGGGTGCACGAGACCGTGGACGCCGTGGTGGCGGCGGAGCCGGACGTGCTGGTGATCATCGACAGCCCGGATTTCACCCATGCGGTCGCCAAGCGGGTGCGCAAGCAGGCGCCGGACCTGCCGATCGTTGATTATGTGAGCCCGAGCGTCTGGGCCTGGCGGCCGGGTCGCGCACGCGCCATGACGCGCTACGTGGACCACGTTCTGGCGCTGCTGCCCTTCGAGCCGGACGCGCATGCGCGCCTGGGCGGGCCGCCCTGCACCTATGTGGGGCATCCGCTGATCGAGCGGCTGGACGAATTGCGGCCGTCGCCGGCCGAGGCGGCGCGGCGGGAGGCCCGGCCGCCGCTGTTGCTGGTGCTGCCGGGCAGCCGGCGCTCGGAGATCGGCCGGCTGCTGGAGCCGTTCGGCCAGGCGCTCGGGCTTCTGGCCGGGCAGGGCCTCGCTTTTGAGGCGGTGCTTCCGGCGGTGTCGCACCTGAAGGCCGAGATCCGGGCCGGGGTGGCGGGCTGGCCGGCGCCGCCGCGCGTCGTGCTTGGCGAGGCGGAGAAATACGCCGCGTTCCGGACCGCGCGGGCCGCGCTGGCGGCGTCCGGGACGGTGACGCTGGAGCTGGCCCTCTCGGGCGTGCCGATGGTGGTGGCCTACCGGGTGTCGAAGCTCGAGGAGCAGCTGAAGCATTTCATCCATGCGCCCTCGATCGTGCTGCCGAACCTCATCCTCGGGCGCAACGCCATTCCGGAGCTGATCCAGGCGCAGTGCGCGCCCGCGAACCTCGCCGGCGCACTGGGGCCGCTGCTGGCGGATGGCGACGCGAGAGCCGGCCAGCTTGCCGAATTCGGTCGGCTGGACAGCCTGATGACCCTGCCAAGCGGTGAGACGCCGAGCGGGCGTGCGGCCGACATCGTGATCCGGACCGCCGGGGCGCGCCGCCGTTAGGCTTGGCGGCCCGCAATCTGGACGGGTATGTGGGCATTCACGAACTTGAAAGATGTCATGTGCTTTCCTGCACTCATTGGTTGATACGCCCGGTGACGGAGCCGGTGCGCCAGGAGGCTTGATGACGATGAGCGACGTTCAGTCCGACAGCGCGCGGCAGCGGGAGACGCTGCTCAAGGAAGGCATGCGGTCCATGTGGACGCACGCGCTGGGCCGAACCGTGCTGGACCTCATCCGCGTCGACAAGCTGGACGCCAGGGAATTGCTGGAAGAACTCGAGCGCCGTCTGTCCGACGCGCGGCATGAGCCGGCCCAATCGCTCCGTTCGGAAGCCTTCGACGAAGCGCTCATCCGCCTGCGCGAGGCGATGGCCGAGGCGGCCTGAGCCGCGGCGGGCGGCGGTCAGGCGACGGATCGCGCTTCCGTTTTGGCCAGCATCTCGCGAACCTTGTAGGGCAGCAGCCGCCAGTTGACGGGTTTGCTGACGAAGGACGAGGCTCCGAGGCTTCTCGCCATATCGATGGCGTGAAGGTCCTTGCGGCCGCTCACGACCAGCACCGGCACAGCCGCATGCGCGGCGGACGAGCGTATCTGGCGGATCAGCGACAAGCCGTCCAGCTTGCCCATGTCGATGTCGGTGATCACGAGGTCGAACCGGCGCGACTGCATCACACGCACAGCTTCTTCGCCCGACAAGGCGACGTGCACCTCGGCTTCAGGTCCAGACAGAAAACCCTTGGCCAACTCCCCCATGAGGGGGTCGTCGTCGACCATCAGAATGTGCTGCATCGCTTTGGCCTTCTGGCTCGATTGTCGCGGCCTTCATGAGGCTCGTTCACGGTTGAACGTGGCGGAGATTGATTGCCGTGAGGTTTATTTCGACGCCGTTCGATGGTGGTTTCAGCGTTGATGGTTATCAAGACAAGCGCGAGGGCAGCACGTTTTCAGCCCATCGCCGATCCAATCCGCTGCCCCGGGCGCCGTCTCTGGCCGATGTGCCTCAACGGCCGCCAAGCACTCTGGCAGCTTACATCTCAATACCCGCGAAACTTGCTTGACGCGTGGGATAGGACGATCAAACTTTCGGAAATCTGCAGAATACGAACAATATGCTTTGGGGTGGTGCGCCGGAATGGAAGCTGATCTGGTTGAGCGGCTCAGCGCCAGCGAAGAACGGCTGCGTCTCGCCCTGGAGGCGACAGGCCTCGGCACCTGGGACTATGACATCGAACAGGACCTCAATGTTTGGTCGTCCGAGTTCAGGTCCATCATCGGAATCGCGGCAGACGGTCCTGCCGACAGACGGGTTTTCGCCAGCCTGATTCATCCGGATGACCATGCCTGGGTGATGCAGCGCTATCAGGACACCTACGCGCCGGATGGTCCGGACCGCTACGATGCCGAGTTTCGCATCATCCAGCCAGGCGGCGCCGAGCGATGGGTGGTGGCGCGGGGGAAAATCATCCGGGACGCGGCCGGCCACGCGCTGCGGGGCATCGGCACCCTGCATGACGTCACCGATCGCAAGCGCTCCGAGCTTGCTTTACGGGCCAGCGAAGGCCGGCTTCGCGCAACTCACGAGAATGCGGCCGTCGGCATCGCCGAACTGGGCGCGGATGGCCGGATCAAGTCCGTGAACGAGGCGCTGTGCCGGATCACGGGCTACGCGCGGGAGGAAATGCTCGGGGCGCAGAACTTCACCTTCGTGTCGGATCGCGGCTTCGCCGAGCAGGATGAGGCGCAGTTCAGGCGCCAACGCGCGGGCGAGATCGAGAGCTACGAGCTGGAGAAGAAGATCGTCACCAAGGAGGGCGACGAGCGCTGGACGCACGTATCGAGCACCAGCGTCCGCAGCGGGACGGGGGAGTTCCTTTACGCGGTGCGCGTCGTGCAGGACATCACCGACCTGAAAACCGCCGCCAACCAGCGAGAGATGCTGCTGGCGGAGCTCAATCACCGGGTCAAGAACAGCCTGGCGGTAGTGATGGGCATGATCACGCAGACGATCAAGGGATCGGAGACCTTCGCGGACTTCCGGTCGGTGATCGAGGGCCGGATCATGGCGCTGAAAAATTCCTATGAGCTGCTCAGCGATTCCAGCTGGGACGGCGCCGATCTGGGCGCCTTGCTGGATGTGGAGCTGAAGGCGTTCGGCATCGCCGACCAGGCGCGCTGGCGTGTGCTGGGCCCGCCCGCCCAGCTCGGACCCAAGCAGGTCGTGCCGGTGGCGCTGATCTTCCACGAGCTCGCCACCAACGCGGTGAAGCACGGCGCCTTAGCGACGCCGGACGGCTCGGTCGATATCACCTGGACGGTTGATCGCGCGGAAGACGGCGTCCGCGTGCGCCTGTTCTGGCGCGAGAGCGCGAGCGCCGGCCTTGGCGGCTCCGATCGGCCGCAGCGAAAGGGCTTTGGCTCTACGCTGATCGGCCTGTGCGCCGAGCGCGAACTGCACGGCGTCTACGCGAGCGCGTACAGTCCGGCGCTCGAGGCTTCGCTCGAGTTTCCGCTGCGTATCGCGGCGGCCGCGTAAGCGCTGGCCGGACGGGCTCGCCGCCGGGATGGCCAAGCGAGCCACGCGCCTATAAGGGACCGCTCTGCGGTCGAGGCGCCGCGATGATGGGCCAAAACGATGATCCCTTGGGAATTGCTGGGCACAGCCGAGATGCCGGGCGAGGGCGGCCAGCTGCGGCTCATGCGGCGCGGCGGCGAGTACGCCATTCGGCTTGGGCACACCGAACTGATGAACAGCCGGCTCAGCGGTTCGGAGGAGGCGCTCGCGACACAGGCCTGCGCGCGGCTGGCTCCCGGCAAGAAGCCTCGCATCCTCATCGGCGGGCTCGGCATGGGGTTCACGCTCCGGGCGGCCCAGAAGGCATTGCCGCCGGACGCCGTGATCGACGTCGCCGAGCTGGTGCCGGAGGTGGTTCACTGGGCGCGAGGCCCGATGGCGGACGTGTTCGGCGACAGCCTCGCGGACCCGCGGGTGTCCGTGCTCGTCGGCGACGTCCTGGCGATCATGCGCAAGGCGGCGCGCACCTACGACGCAATCCTGCTCGACGTAGACAACGGGCCCGAAGGCCTGACCCGCAGCGACAACGACGCGATCTACGACCAGCGCGGGCTCGCCGATTCGCTTGCGGCGCTGAGGCCCGGCGGAGTGCTGGCGGTGTGGTCCGCCGCCCCGGACCGCTTCTTCCCGGCGCGCCTGAAGCGGGTCGGGTTCGCGGTGGAGGAGATCACTGTCAAGGCCGACCGCGGCAAGCGCGGCGCAAAGCACGTCATCTGGCTGGCGTCCCGGCCCGGCCGGCCGTGACGGCAGGCCGCCCCGGGGCGCGCCGCCGTCAGGCGACCGCCACGGCCCTGGCGCGCTTCGGACGGGCGACGGAGCGGTCCAGCAGCTGGTAGCCCCAGCCGGGCAGGATCACGGCCGGGCCTGCGTCGAGGTTCAGCGTCCTGCGCTCATCCGACAGGTTGAACAGGCACAGCGTGCGGCGATCGCCGAGAACCCGCTCGAAGCCAACCATCGGCGCATCGAGGGCTAACGGCGCAAGGCTTCCATGCTTGATCTCCGGCGTGTCCCTGCGCCAGCGCAGCAGCGCACGCCAGTGGGCGAGGGGGCTTTCCAGGTTCCGTTCCTGCCGATCCGCCGCGCAGCCGCCGTGGCCCTGTCCGAAGGGGAGCCATGGGGCAGCGTCCGAGAAGCCGAAGCCGGGTTCGCCGGAGCGCCAGGGCATGGGCGTGCGCGAGCCGTCGCGGCCCTTGAACTCCGGCCAGAACGCGATTCCGAAAGGATCGCGGAGCTGGTCATGCGTCAGTTCGGCTTCCGTCAGCCCCAGCTCCTCGCCCTGGTACACGCAGAGTTGGCCCCGCAACGCGGTCTGGAAAGCCGCGACCAGCGCGAGCTTGCGGCGGTCGACCGTGCCGTCCGTCATGCACCAGCGGGACGCGACTCGCATCGTGTCGTGGTTGCTGAAGGCCCAGCAGGGGGAACTGTCCGTACGGGCGGCTTCCTGGATGAAGCTGTTGGCGGCCTGGGCGTCAAAGGGGCCGCGCATGGGGGCCAGCGTGTAGGCGGTCTGCAGCGGGCCTGCCGGGCCCGTATAGGCGGCGATGCGGCCGAATGCGCCGGGTTGGCTGGAAACCTCCCCGAGCAGCAGGGCGCCGCCACGCGCTTCCGTGAAGGTGCGCAGCAGATGCAGGAAGCCTTCGCCTTCCGGATGCAGCATGTCGTTGTCGTGCCGCTGCATGCCGAAGAGCTTGGCGGGCGCATCGGCGGGATCGACGCCGGCGGGCGGGTTTGAGCGCAGCGCGGGGTCGTGGCCCAGGAAATCGATGGCGTCGAGCCGCAGGCCGTCGACGCCGCGATCAAGCCAGAAACCCGCCACATCCAGGAGCGCCGCCTGCACGTCGGGGTGCCGCGTGTCCAGCGAAGGCTGCTGCGCGAGGAAGTGGTGCAGGTAATATTGCCGGCGGCGCGGCTCCCAGCTCCACGCCGGGCCGCTGAACACCGAAAGCCAGTTGTTGGGCGGGCCGCCGTCGGGCTGCGGATCGGCCCAGGTGAACCAGTCCGCCTTGGGATTGAGCCGGTCGGCGCGGCTGGCCCGGAACCAGGGATGCCGGTCCGAGACGTGCCCTACCACGAAGTCGACCAGCACGCGCAGTCCGAGGGCGTGCGCACGGGCAATGAACCGGTCCGCATCCTCCAGCGTGCCGAAGAGCGGATCGACGGCCTTGTGATCGGCGACGTCGTAGCCGAAATCGCACATGGGCGAGACGTAAAAGGGGGACAGCCACACGGCGTCGGCGCCGAGCGCCGCGATGTGATCGAGCCTTTGCGTCGCGCCCGCGAGATCGCCGACGCCATCGCCATTCGTATCCAGGAAGCTGCGTGGGTAGATCTGATAGATCGTCGCCCCGCGCCACCAGTTCCGGTCGCTCATGCGCAGCCCCAGTTCGCGGGCGGGTTGAGAGTTTCGCCCATTGGTTGAATTAGATCCGAGATCGTGTGAATCGAAAGTGAACACCGGATCGAACCGCCGACTTTGCTGGCTTTTCGGTGGATAGCGCATGGCTGTTCGCCGTAGACCCTCCTGCATCGGGACGTGCGCGCGAGCACAGCGTCCAGACATGTTCCTGGTTACAAATCGCTTCGTTCAGAGCCCGTAACGACATCTCCGAAAGGAGCGGCGTCATGCGATGGACTGCGATGCAACTTGGTGCGGCGGCGGTTTGCCTGCTCGCCAGCCTTGGCCCAGGCCGAGCCTGCGAACTGACCGCAATCGAGCAGCGGCTGTCGGCGGCGGACGACCATCTGTTCTGGTCAGAATTCTGGAACGACACGGACCAGCAGGAAGCCGCCGCCGAGCTTGGCTATTGCGCGCATGAACTCAGGCAGGCGATCCGCCTTGCGCAGGACCCCGATTGCGACAAGTCCCGCCGGAGCGCGCTTCTTGGCCAGATCGCCTCGCGACGGCTGACCTCGGTTCGCATGGCGCTGTCGCGCATGACAACGAAGGACGTCGCCGAACGGCGGTGACGCCCGCGAGGAACAAGCGCCCGCGCCGACCGTTTACTGCGCGGAGGTCGCCGCATGACACGCCACGCCAGCTTCCGGATCCTTGCGCTTAGCGCCACGGCTTTGTTGAGCTCTGCGCCATATGGGACGGCGCAAACCAGCGCGCCGCAGACCAGCGCGCCTCAGACGAGCGCGCCGCAGACGAGCGCGCCAGCGGCGTCCACGCAGAACGCCTCGTTCGAGGCGGCGTTGAAGCAGTTCTGCCCGGCCAAGAACCTGGAGTTCCTGAAGCCGGACACGCTCGCCAAGGCGACCGATGATTTCGTCGCGGCGCTGCCGGCCGAGAAACGCTCGCAGGTGGTCCAGCTCGCGCATCCCGGCGTCGCCGCCTGCGCGGGCTCGGCGGACGAATCCTGCCGCACCGCGGCGGTGCTGGGCAGCGTGCGCTATCTCGACCTCAGCGTGCCGCTGGCTCAGAGCGTCTGCAACCTCAAGGTGGCCTGCCGCGACTGGTTCGATTGCTCGACCGAGCAGGCTGCGGTGGCGGCCGCTCCGGCTCCGACGGCGCCTCCCGCCGTTGCTCCGGCGCCGGAGCCCCGGCCCAGCGACCTCGCGCAAAATCCCCAGACCATCGAGCCCGACGACGAAGCCGCGCCCACGCCGCCGCCCCGGCCCGCGCCTGCACGACCGCGCACCGCGCAGGCGCCGCAGGACTTCGAGACCGCCGCGACGCCGCGCCCGAGCGCGCCCGAAGGCGGCGGAACTGCTCGGGATGCCGTGGCGGGGTTCTATGGCGCGCTCGGGCGAGGCGACGGCATCGACGCGGCGCATTTCCTGATCCCCGAGAAGCGGGGTCGTGGGCCTTTCTCGGCGCAGGCCATGAGCCGCTTTTATGGCGGAATGCGCCGTCCCCTGCGGCTGGAGGGCGTGTGGCAGGTTGGACCCTCGACCGTGCGGGCGCGCTACAACTTCGTGGCCCGCGACGGGTCGCGCTGCGACGGGCAGGCGGTGATCTCGGTCCGCGAGACCGCAGCCGGATCTCAGATCGAGAGCATCCGGGCGCTGTCAGGCTGCTAGAGCTTGAGAGCTAACGCGATCGCGCGCATTCGAGCAGTTTTGGCAAGACCGCGGTCACAAAGGTCTGTTGCACTCGGTTAAACCGAAGGAGTGCGCCATGACCCGAATGGACGCCATGATCAGCCCGGAGTTTCAAAGCCGCCGCCGAATCCGGCGACCGCCGAAGCTGCGGATCAGCTGGCTGCGCTTTCAGCCGTCGCGGACCTTGTTCTTCGCCGGAGTTGTGGTTCCGGCCTGTGCGGCGGGCGGATATGGGCTGGGGGAGTTGATCCGCTTGCTGCGGTAGAGTCAGGCGGCAAGATCCGCATATTCCGGGTTCTGCGCGATGTACTCGCGCACGAACGGGCAGGCGGGGATCACCTTCTTGCCGGTCTGGCGGATCTCGTCGAGGACCCGGGCGACGAGTTCGCCGCCGACGCCGCGGCCTCGCAGCGCGCGGACGACCTCGGTGTGATAGACCGCGAGCCGGTCCCCACGCTCCTCATAGAGGGCGTGCGCGACCGGGCCGGTCTCGTCCTTCAAATCGAAGCGGCGAAGCGCGTGATCATGGACGAGCGTGTAGGTCATCGCGGCGCTCAGTTGCAGACGCGGACGCGGCGGATGATCGGGCGGCCCCAGGCGTCGTAGACGCGCTGGCGCTCGATGAAGCAGTCGCTGTAGCCATAGCCGTAAGCCGGCGCGTAGCCATAGCCGCCGCCATAGGCCGGGGCCGCGATGGCGCCCAGCGCCAAGCCGCCGACGAGCCCGGCCGCAGCCGCGCCGCCATAGCCCCAGCCGCCGCCACGATGGTGGTAGCCGCCGTAATAGCCGCCGCGATGGTAGCCGCCATGACGCCACTGCGCCTCGGCGGGGGCCGAGATCACGGCGGTCGCGGCGAGGGCCGAGAAGGCCAGCAGAGCCTTGCGAGTGTTCGAGACCATGGGTGTTCTCCTCTCGAAAACGCTTGTCGAGAGCTCAACGTTTGGGCGCCGCACGCGTTCCGGCTGCTCTGCCGAGGGGCCAGGATGCCGCAGTAGGCGGCTTATTGCGGCAGCGCGTAGGCGATCACCGAATCTCCCGTCTTGGTGCCCAGCGATCCGTGGCCGCCGGCCACCACGACGACAAACTGCCGTCCGCCGGCGGGCGAGCGGTAGGACATCGGCGTCGCCTGCCCGCCGGCCGGGAGGCGGTCCTGCCAGAGCGTGCGGCCGGTGGTGAGGTCGTAGGCTCGGACATAGTAGTCGAGCGTGGAGGTGAGGAAGGCGACGCCGCCCGCCGTCACGATCGGCCCGCCCAGGCTGGGCACGCCCATCTTGAAGGGCAGGGGGATTGGCGAGAGATCGCGCACGGTGCCGTTCTTCAGCTTATAGGTCACCTTGCCGCTGCGCAGGTCAAGGCCCGCCACATAGCCCCAGGGCGGCGCCTGGCAGGGGAGGCCGACAGGCGACAGGAAAGGGTTCAGCTCCACCGCGTAGGGCGTGCCGTGCATCGGGTTAGCGCCGCTCTCGTCGGCCTTGGAGCCGGCCACGTCGGACCCGCCCGCCGGGGTCTGGACGCTCTCGCGCTTGCCCTGCTCGGTCAGCTTCTCGCGCGGGATCAGCCGGCTGAGGAAGGCCATGTAGTCGGGGTTGGCGAAGGCGACCTGCCGGACCGGGTCGACCGCCACGCCGCCCCAGTCGATCACGCCGAAATTGCCCGGGAACACGATCGAGCCCTGCAGCGACGGCGGCGTGAACATGCCGTCGTACCGCAGGGAGCGAAACTGGATGCGGCAGGCGAGCTGGTCGAACATGGTCGCGCCCCACATGTCGCGTTCCTCGATCTTGCGCTCGGGTCCGAGCGTCAGCGCCGAGAAGGGCTGGGTGGGGGAGGTGAAGTCCGGCGCCACTGCGCCCGTGGGCACGGGCCGTTCCTCGACCGGGATGATCGGCTTGCCGGTTCGCCGGTCGAGCACATAGATGTCGCCCCGCTTGGTGGACTGCACGAGCGCCGGGACCTTGCCCTCCGGCCTGTCCAGGTCGAGCAGGCTCGGCTGGGATGGAACATCCATGTCCCACAGGTCGTGGTGCACGGTCTGGAACACCCAGCGCAGCTTGCCGGTGGCGATCTCGAGCGCGACGATCGAGGCCGAGAATTTCTCGGTATTCTCGCTGCGGCCGACGCCCCACTGGTCCGGCGTCTGGTTGCCGAGGGGGATGTAGATGAGGCCGAGCTCCTCGTCGGCGCTGGAGACGATCCAGCTGTTGGGCGAGTTCTTGGTGTAGAACTGCCCGGCCGGCAGAGGATCCGTGGCGTCCGGATTGCCGGGATCCCAGTTCCACATCAGGCGGCCGGTGGTGACGTCATAGGCGCGGATGACGCCGGACGGCTCGCTGGTGGAGAAGTTGTCCGTGACCTCGCCGGCGATGATCACGAGATTTCGCGTCACCACGGGAGGCGAGGTCGAGTAGTACATGCCGCTGCGCGCCTCCGGCATGCCGGTCCACAGGTCGACGGCGCCGTTCTGGCCGAAGCCCGCGCAGGGCTGTCCGGTCTTGGCGTCGAGCGCGATCAGGCGCGCGTCCGCGGTGGGCAGGAAGATGCGCTGCGGGCACTCTCCGCCCGGGCTCGCGGCCCTGTCGCCGGCGTCGTGGTAGGACACGCCGCGGCAGGTGAGGTGCTGCAGGTTGGTTTTCTGGTCGATCTTGGGATCGTATTTCCACTTCTCGCGGCCCGTCTCGGCGTCCAGCGCGATCGCCCAGTCGTGCGGCGTGCAGATGAACACCGTGTCGCCGATCTTCAGCGGCGTCAGCTCGTAGGTGGTCTCGTTGGGGTCGCTCGGGCCCTTCTTGTCGCCCGTGTGATAGGTCCAGGCGACCTTCAGGTTCTTGACGTTGTCGGGCGTGATCTGCGTCAGCGGCGAGTAGCGATCGCCGAAGTTCGAGCGCCCGTACCCGCGCCAGTCGCCATCTGGAACGCCAGCATAGTCGGACGGGCGCGGCCCCGCGGCGGTGGGCAACTCGCCGTGGTGGTCATGATACTCGCGCGTGAGCGCGACGGCGCCGACCCCGGTGGCGACCAGGAGCGCTAGCGTGAGCGGCAATCCCGCACCGCGCCATGGCGCCCAGCCCAGCCGCCGGTCAGGGTCGGTGAGGCCGCCCAGTATCCAGGGCGTTAGAAGCAGAAGACCAATCAGGAACACGACGTCGCCGCGCGGCGCGAGCTGCCACCAGTCGAATCCGATCTCCCACACCGCCCAGGCGAGGGTGCCGAGAACAACGGCGGCGTAGACCCACAACCCAGCCGGCCGTCGGGCCACGAGCAGGAACCCTGTCGCCGCGAAGCCAAGGCCGGCCAGGAGATAATACCAGGAGCCGCCCTTGAGGATGAGCCAGCCGCCGGCTACCGCCACCGCGACGCCGACCAGGGCGATCAGGCCCCCGAATAGAACGAGAGGCCAGCCCGGCCTGGTGATTGGGCGCGCCATGGCGGCCTCCTTGGCTGCTGCATCGCAACCAAAAGCGGCGACCGGCTCCTACCGTTCCACGCCGTTTCGATTCAGCGTCAGGCGGCGGGCCGAACCGCCGCGGGATCGCCGAAATGCGGCGGCGCGGCTGCGTCGTCGGCGCATCGGCTGATGCGGCGCGCCGCCTCCTGCGGCGGAATGCGATCGACGAACCAGTCACGCAACACGAGCCGATCGGGGTGGACCAGGTGACGCTGGCCGTCCTGGCAGTGCCGAGATACGGCCTCCAGCCATTGCGAGAAGCAATTTTGCATCGAAGGCGCTCCGCTTTCTGCGAAGCGCAGGATTGCGCCACCCAACTCGGACGAAAGCATGGCGCCGCAGTGCGAGATGGAGGCGCTACTGGCCTCGCCGTGCGACGCTGGCGAAGCGCACGGCTTCCTCGGCGGCGCGGAACAGGGCCTTCGCCTTGTTCACGCATTCCTGCTGCTCGGAGGCCGGGTCGCTGTCGTAGACAATGCCCGCGCCAGCCTGCACAAACATCCTGCCGTCCTTCACCACGGCGGTGCGCAGCACGATGCAGGTGTCCATTTCGCCGTTTGCGCCGAAATAGCCGATGCAGCCGGCATAGATGCCGCGTTTGTCTTTCTCGAGTTCGTCGATGATCTGCATGGCGCGCACCTTGGGGGCGCCCGAGACCGTGCCGGCCGGGAAGCCCGCCACCAGCGCGTCGAGCGCGTCGTGCTGCTTGGCGAGCACGCCCTCGACGTTGGAGACGATGTGCATCACCTGGCTGTAGCGCTCCAGGAAGAAGCTGTCCGTCACCGTGACGGTGCCTATCTCGGCGACGCGGCCGACATCGTTGCGGCCGAGGTCGAGCAGCATCAGGTGCTCGGCGCGCTCCTTCTCGTCGGCCAGCAGCTCCTCGCCGAGCGCCTTGTCCTGCGCGGGCGTGGAGCCGCGCGGCCGGGTGCCGGCGATCGGCCGGATCGTGACCTTGCCGTCGCGCGCGCGAACCAGGATCTCGGGCGACGAACAGACGATCTGGAAGCCGCCGAAATCGAGATAGCAGAGGAAGGGCGCAGGGTTTACCCGGCGCAGGGCGCGGTACAGCGAGAGAGCCGGGAGTTCGAACGGCGCCTCGAAGCGCTGCGACAGCACGACCTGGAAAATGTCGCCGGCGCGGATGTATTCCTTGGCGCGCGCGACCATCGCCTCGTATTCGGCCGGCGTGGTGTTGGACTGGCCGCCCTTGGCGAGCAACTCGGCCGGGGCGGCGACCGGGGCGGAGGGCAGGGGGCCTTCCAGCGCCGCCACCACCTTGTCGATGCGCTCCAGCGCGATCTCGTAGGCGGCCTTCGCGGTCTGGCCGCCGCGCGGGCGAACCGGGCTGAGAACGGCTATTTCGTCCCGCACGGCGTCGAACACCACCATCACGGTGGGGCGCACCAGCACGGCGTCCGGAACGCCGAGGACGTCGGGGTTGGGATCGCCGATCCGCTCCATGTGGCGGACCATGTCGTAGCCGAGATAGCCAAACACGCCCGCCGCCATGGGGGGCAGCTCGTCCGTGAACGGAACGGCGCTTTCGGCCAGCAAGCTGCGCAGCGCGTCCAGCGGCGGCTCGATGCAGAGCTCGAAGGCCTCGGGCTCGTCGAGCGCGACGCGATTGATCTCCGAGACCTGCCCCTCGCAGCGCCAGATCAGGTCCGGAGATAGGCCGATCATGGAATAGCGTCCGCGAACGGCCCCGCCTTCCACCGACTCCAGCAGGAAGCGCGGGCCCTCGTGGCGCTCGGCCAGCTTCAGGAACGCCGAGACGGGTGTCTCAAGATCGCCGACGAGGGTGGTCCGCAGGATCTGCGGCCGGCCGTCGTCGTAGATCCTGGCGAATTCCTCGAAGCTGGGCTGGAGCGTCATGCCGACCTCAGAACTGCCCGCCGCCGATCGCCTGGCGCAGCACCGCGTCGTTCACACCCGTGCCGATCTCCTGCTGCATCTTCTGGACGTAGACATTGAGCATGTCGTCGCCAATGGCGAGGCGGATCTGCTCATCGAGTTGCACCACGGACTGCTGGGTCGCGATCAGCGGCGGCACCTCGGCGGCATCCACCCGGATCACCAGCCGCTCCTGCGGGTTGGCGCCCAGCGCGCTGGCGGCCTTGCCGACCGGCGTGGCGAAGACCTGCGCGACGGCCGGCTGGGAGAGGCCGCCGGCCGCGCCCTGGCGCTTCACGTCCTTGGCGGTCTTCACCTCGACGCCCAACTCGGTCGCGACCGCCTCGAGCGCCATGCCGTCGTTGATCTTCTTCACCGCGTCGGACGCCTTGGCGGCGATTCGGGCGCCAATCTCGTCGGCTTTCCAGGCCGCCTCGACCTCGGCCTTGACCTCGTCGAGCTTGCGCTCGCGGCCGGCCTCGATGCCGTTGATCTCGAACCAGACGTAGCCGCCGTCTCGTGTGGACACGGCCTCGTTGTCGACGCCGACGTCGGACGCGAAGGCGGCCTTCAGCACGGCCTCTCGGTCCGCGATGTCGACCGGCTTGCCGGCCTTGTCGCGCCCGGCGCGGTCCACCTCGACCTGGCGGGCGTTGAGCTTCACGTCTCGGGCGATGTCGGCCAGCGGCTTGGCGGAGGCGCGCTGGTCCTCGATCTTGTCATGCACGTCCTGGACGGCGTCCCGGGCGCGGCCGCGCGCGATCTCGGTCTTGATCTCGGCGGAGACCTCGGCGAGCGGCTTCACGGTTTCGGGCTGGATCTCGCCAACGCGCACCAGAACGAAGCCGAAGCGGCCCTCGACGGGGTCGCTCACCGCATTGGCCGGCAGCGCGAAGGCGGCGTCCGCCACCTTGGGGTCGATGATGGCGTCCTTGGTCACCAGGCCGAGATCGAGATCCTGCGCCGGAATGTTGCGCTCCTGCGCGATCGCGTCAAAGCCCGTCCCGGCCTTGATGCGGTCGGACGCAGCTTTCGCGTCGTCGGCGGTCGGGAACACGATCTGCTGGACGGAGCGCTTCTCGGGCGCGCCGTAGCGGGACTTGTTGCGGTCGTAGAACGCCTGCGTCTCGCCGTCCGACACCTGGTCGGGCTTGGCGACGTCGGCCGGGCTCAAGGTCATCAGCGTGACCTTGCGGTATTCGGGGGCGCGGAACGCGGTCTTCTGGCCATCGAAAAAGGCCTGCAGGGTCGCGGCGTCCGGCGTGGCGACCTCGCCGGCCTTGTCGGCGCCGATGGCCACGAAGCTGACCGTGCGCGTCTCGTTCTGGTAGCGGTGCACCGCCTCGCGCAGGACGCCCGGCACGGGGGCGTTGCCCCCGATCGTGTCGGCGAGCTGCTGGCGCAGATACACGGCGCGCTGGGCGCGCACGAAGCCCTGCTCGGTGAAGCCCTGGTTACGAATGGCGTCGTTGAAGGCGTTGCGGTCGAACTGGCCGTTGGCGCCCTTGAAGGTCGGATCGGCGAAGATAGCCTTGGCGATGGTGGCGTCCGAGATCGCGAGGCCATAGGCCTTCACGCGGTCGTCCAGCGTCGCCTCGGTCATCATCTTGGAGAGGACCTGGCGGTCGAGGCCCACGGCGCGCGCCTCATCATTGGTGACGGCCCTGCGGATCCGGCGCGAGAGCTGCTGGATCTCGTTCTGGTAGGCGTCGCGATAGGCCTGCGCGCTGATCTGCGTCGAGCCCACATGGGCGACGTTTGTCTGCCCCGAGGTGCGCAGCATGTCGCCGATGCCCCAGACGCCGAAGCTGAGGATCAGGAAGCCGAACAGAACGGCCACGACGATGCGTCCGAGCCAGCTTTGTCCGGCCTTGCGCATTCCTGACATCATGGGCGACGGATCCTTGCAACGTGAAAAGGGCGCCGGCGCGAGCCGGGTCAAGCGCGCTTCATAGTCCAGACCGGCCCGGGAGGCGACCCCTTTTGCGGGGCGTCCCACGGCGGACGTCCACCTTCGACGCACTTCCGGGCTCGCGCGGGTTCTGCTATCGGCCCTGAGCACAGATTCAGGGAGAGAAGCATGACCGCGCGCCCGCGCCCCCTCGTTGCCGGCAACTGGAAGATGAACGGCCTCCGGCCGGCGCTGAACGAGCTCGCCGCCATGGGGGCCGCCTATGACGGCGCGCTCAGGCGCAAGGTGGACCTGCTGGTTTGCCCTCCGGCCACATTGGTCTATGTCGCGGCCGCGGCGGCGGTCGGCACGGGCGTGGCCATTGGCGGGCAGGACTGCCACGCCAAGGAGAACGGCGCGCACACGGGCGACGTTTCGGCCGAAATGCTGGCCAATGCCGGCGCGAGCCATGTGATCGTCGGGCATTCCGAGCGCCGCACGGACCACAAGGAGAGCGA
Organism: Alsobacter sp. P4_H11; assembly: GCF_056400925.1. Classification (NCBI taxonomy): domain Bacteria; kingdom Pseudomonadati; phylum Pseudomonadota; class Alphaproteobacteria; order Hyphomicrobiales; family Alsobacteraceae; genus Alsobacter; species Alsobacter sp. P4_H11. The sequence continues at coordinate 624,134 of NZ_JBFUKI010000001.1, read as the reverse complement.
CGCCGCCGTGAAGGCCAAGGCCGAGGCGGCCTGGCGCGCGGGCCTGGTCGCCATCGTGTGCGTGGGCGAAACCAAGGAGGAGCGCGAGGCCGGGCGCACGCTTGCGATCGTGAAGCGCCAGCTGCGAGGCTCGATCCCGGAAGGCGCGACGGGCGAGACGCTGGTAATCGCCTATGAGCCCGTCTGGGCCATCGGCACCGGGCTGACTCCGACCGCCAAGGACGTCGAGGAGGTGCACGCCTCCATCCGGGCCGAATTGCGCAAGATCGTCGGCAAGGACGAGGCGCCGCTGGTGCGCATCCTGTATGGCGGCTCGGTGAAGCCGTCGAATGCAGCGGAACTGATGGGCGTCGCCAATGTGGACGGCGCGCTGGTGGGCGGCGCGAGCCTGAAGGCGGCGGACTTCCTGGGGATCGCGGCGGCGTATCGCTGAGGCGGGGCTCTCGTCCAGGAAGTCCCCTCATCCGGCGCTTCGCGCCACCTTCTCCCCGTTCCGGGGCGAAGGGTCTGCCCAGCGCCGCAGCCGCAACGGGCCCCCTCTCCCCGGCACGGGGAGAGGGCTGGGGTGAGGGCAGGGTCTATCAAGATCAACCCATTGCGCAGGCTCGCTGCCCATCCCATCTTGGCGCCAGCGCTCAGGGCGTGCTAAACGCCCACGCGACAGTTCGGCCGGGACCGCCTTCATCGTGATGGCGATGCCCCCGGCCTTTTGGCTTGTATACGGCTTCGGCCCGGAAGGACCCATGCAGCAGGTTCTGATCGTCGTGCACCTCATCGTGGTGCTCTCGCTCGTGGGCGTGATTCTCCTCCAGCGGTCCGAAGGCGGCGCGCTTGGCGGCTTGTCGGGCGGCGGCGGCGTTTCCGGGTTCATGACCGGCCGCGGCCAGGCGAACGCGCTCACCCGCGCCACCGCGATCCTGGGCGCGATCTTTTTCGCCACCAGCCTGATCCTGGGCATCATGGCCGGCGCCAACCGCGCGCCGAAGTCCATCCTCGACACGAACGCGCCCGCAGGCGCGCCGGCGGCTCCCGCGCAGGCGCCCTCCGGCGGCGTGCTCGACCAGCTGAACCGCCTGCAGAACCAGCAGGCTCCGGCGACGCCGGCTCCGGCCGCCCCCGCAGCCCCGGCCCCCGCGCCGGCGCAGTAACGAGACGACATGAGGGCCGGGCGACCGGCCCTCTCGCTTTGAAGAGAGGCGAGGGCCCTGGCCCTCCAGCATGAACAGGCCGGCGCCCGGGCGGGCGCCGGGTCGTTTTCTGTGGAGAGCCCCCGGTCGGGCTCGGTTGCGGCCTCGCCAAATCGGCCGCGACGGACTAGATGGAAACCCCCATGGCTCGCTATGTTTTCATCACCGGCGGCGTGGTTTCTTCCCTCGGGAAAGGCCTTGCTTCCGCAGCCCTGGGCGCTCTCCTGCAGGCTCGCGGCTATTCGGTCCGCCTGCGCAAGCTGGATCCCTATCTCAACGTCGATCCGGGCACGATGAGCCCTTACCAGCATGGCGAGGTCTTCGTCACCGACGACGGCGCCGAGACCGACCTCGACCTCGGCCACTACGAGCGCTTCACCGGCCGGCCGGCGTCCAAGGCCGACAACATTACCACTGGGCGCATATACCAGGAAATCATCGCCAAGGAGCGCCGGGGCGACTATCTCGGCGGCACCGTGCAGGTGATTCCGCACGTCACCAACGCGATCAAGGAATTCGTGCTCACCGGGAACGAGGGCGTCGACTTCGTGCTCGTCGAAATCGGCGGGACGGTGGGCGACATCGAGGGCCTGCCGTTCTTCGAGGCGATCCGCCAGCTCGGCAACGACCTGCCGCGCGGCCACGCCGTGTACGTGCATCTCACGCTGCTGCCGTTCATCCCGACCGCCGGCGAGCTCAAGACCAAGCCGACGCAGCACTCCGTGAAGGAGCTGCGCTCCATCGGCATCCAGCCCGACATCCTGCTCTGCCGCACCGACCGCGAGATCCCGCGCGAGGAGCGCCGCAAGCTCGGCCTGTTCTGCAACGTGCGCGAGACCGCCGTGATCGAGGCGCGCGACGTATCGTCGATCTACGCCGTACCGGCCGCCTACCACGAGGCCGGCCTCGACGCCGAGGTGCTGGCCGCATTCGGCATCGAGCCCGCGCCCAAGCCGAACCTCTCGCGCTGGCAAGGCGTAACCGAGCGCGTCGAGAACCCCGAGGGCGAGGTCACCATCGCGGTGGTGGGCAAGTACACGGGCATGAAGGACGCCTACAAGTCGCTGATCGAGGCGCTGAACCACGGCGGCATCGCCAACCGCGTGAAGGTGAAGCTCGACTGGATCGAGTCCGAGGTCTTCGAGAACGAGGACCCGACGCCCTTCCTGGAGCATGTCAGCGGCATCCTGGTGCCGGGCGGCTTCGGCCAGCGCGGGGCCGAGGGCAAGATCCGGGCGGCCGGCTTCGCGCGCGAGCGCAAGGTGCCGTATTTCGGCATCTGCTTTGGCATGCAGATGGCCGTGATCGAGGCGGCGCGCTCGCTGGCCGGCATCACGGACGCGAATTCCACCGAGTTCGGGCCCTGCAAGGAGCCGCTGGTCGGCCTCATGACCGAGTGGATGCGCGGCAACGAGCTCGAGATCCGCGCCGCCGGCGGCGACCTCGGCGGCACCATGCGGCTCGGCGCCTTCAAGGCGAAGCTGGCCGAAGGCAGTCACATCGCCAGGATCTACGGCGACACCGAGATCTCCGAGCGCCATCGCCACCGCTACGAAGTGAACATGGGTTACCGCGAGAAGCTCGAGGCGCAGGGCATGAAGTTCGCCGGCGTCTCGCCGGATGGCCTGCTGCCCGAGACGGTGGAGTTCCCCGACCACCCCTGGTTCATCGGCGTGCAGTACCACCCCGAGCTGAAGTCGCGGCCGTTCGAGCCGCACCCGCTGTTTGCGAGCTTCATCGCGGCGGCGGTGGAGAAGAGCCGCTTGGTGTGAGGGCTGCCGTTCGGCCTGCGATCCGCTAAGCTGACTTCTCCCCCGTTCAAAGGCGCCCCAATGCCCCGCGGCCTCGACCATCTCGTGCTTCCCGTCCACGACCTCGACGCCGCCGGGCGCTTCTACGAGGCGCTCGGCTTCGTGGTCGGCGCGCGCAACCGCCATCCCTGGGGGACAGAGAACCGCATCGTGCAGTTTCCGGGGGTTTTCCTGGAGCTGATCACGGTGGGCGAGGGCGCGGCGATCGAGCCGCATCAGCCTGGCCGTTTTTCGTTTGGGGCTTTCGTGCGCGACAGCCTCGCGCAAGGCCATGGCTTTGCGATGCTGGTGCTGGAGTCGACGGACGCAGCCGGCGACCAAGCGGCCTTCGCGGCGTCGGGAATCGGCGGGTTTGAGCCGTTCTTTTTCGAGCGCCAGGCGCGCCGGCCGGATGGCTCTGAGGCGCGGGTCGCCTTCAGCCTCGCTTTCGCGCAGGACGCGCTGGCGCCGGCGGCGGGCTTCTTCGTGTGCCAGCAGCATGAGCCGCAGAACTTCTGGAATCCGGCGTTCCAGCAGCACCCGAACGGCGCGCTCGCGGTGGAAGCTGTCACCATGCTGGCCGAGAACCCGTCGGCGCATGCCGAGTTTCTCTACAAGTTCACGGGCGAGCATGACCTCGTGTCCAACTCGGCCGGGATCATCGTCCACCTGCCGCGGGGGCGGATCGAGGTGGTGTCCGGCGCAGCCCTCGCGTTCCACACGGGCGTGCGGCTGCCCGAGGAGCCTGCGCGGCTGGTCGGGTTCACGGTGGCGGTAAAGAGCCTCAGTACGGTTGCGGAGCGCGTCCGCGCGGCGGGCTTGCCGCACAGCGTGGTCGGCGCGGCTGTTGTGCTGCAGCCCGAAGCGGCGTTCGGCGTGGTGGTCAGCTTCGTGGAACGGGCTGGGTGAGGCGCATGGACCGCGAGCCTTCAGGCTCGCATTCCTGCGTCATGGCCGAACATCCCATGCGAGCCTGAAGGCTCGCGGTCCAGGTTACTCCGGGAAGCGGAAGCTCTTCACCGATTTGGTCGGGAAATCGAACAGCTTGCCGGTCTCGGTCCAGGCCGGGGAGGCCATCTCGACCAGATGCGGCGCGAGATCTTCGGGCGTCTGCAGCGACATCGGATCTTCGCCCGGCATGGCGGTTTCGCGCATGCGGGTGCGCAGCGGGCCGGGGTTCACCAGCATCACCTTGATGGGCGTGGTGGCGGTCTCGGCCGCATAGGTGCAGCCCAGCGCGTCCACGGCGGCCTTGGAAACCGCGTAGGGACCCCAATAGGCGGTGCGCTTCCAGGATGCGCCGGAAGACATCAGGATGGCGCGGCCGGCGTCGGAAGCGCGCAGCAGCGGGTCCAGCGAGCGGAGCAGGCGCCAGTTCGCGGTGACGTTCACGGCCAGCACGTTGTCCCAGTCCTTCGGCTCCACATGGCCGAGCGGCGTGATGGGCCCGAGCACGCCGGCGTTGCCGAGGAAAATGTCGAGCTTGCCCCAGCGCTCGTGCAGGGCCGCGCCAAGCCGGTCCAGCGCCGGGAAGTCCTTGATGTCGACCGGGACCAGCGTCGCCGCGCCGCCCGCGGCGCGGATCTCGTCGTCCAGTTCCTCGAGGGCGCCCTGGGTGCGCGCGATCGCGACCACATGCGCGCCGGCGGCCGCGAAGGCGAGCGCGGCGGCGCGGCCGATGCCGCGGGACGCGCCCGTCACGAGCGCGATGCGGTTCTCGAGAGGCTTCGACATGGTCAGGCGATCATCCGACTTCGGCGAGGATGGGGATCTGTTTGGGGCCTTCGCCGACGAGGTCCGTGACCGGCGTCGGGTAGTCGCCCGTGAAGCAGTGGTCGGTGTATTGCGGGCAGGAATCGTCGCGCCGGGTCTGCCCCATGGCGCGGTAGATGCCGTTCACGGAGAGGAAGGCGAGGCTGTCGCAGCCGATATACTTGCGCATCTCTTCGAGCGTGTGCGTGGCGGCCAACAGCTTGTCGCGCTCGGGCGTATCGATGCCGTAATAGTCCGGGTGCGTGATCGGCGGGCTCGAGATGCGGAAATGCACCTCCTTGGCGCCGGCGTCCCGCATCATCTGGACGATCTTCACCGAAGTCGTGCCGCGCACGATCGAATCGTCGATCAGCACGATCCGCTTGCCGTCCACCACGGCGCGGTTGGCCGAGTGCTTCATGCGCACGCCGAGCTCGCGCACCGACTGCGTCGGTTGAATGAAGGTGCGGCCGACATAGTGGTTGCGGATGATGCCGAGCTCATACGGGATGCCGGAGGCCTGCGCGAAGCCGAGCGCGGCCGGGACGCCGGAATCCGGCACCGGGATCACGACGTCGGCGTCGATCGGGGCCTCGGCCGAGAGCTCCGCGCCCATGCGCTTGCGCACGTCGTAGACCGACTTGCCGTGGACCATCGAGTCCGGCCGCGAGAAATAGATGTACTCGAAGATGCAGGGCCGCGCGCGGACCGGCTTGAACGGCTTGAACGACTCGATGCCGTCCTCCGACGCCACGATAATCTCGCCGTTCTCGACGTCGCGGACGAACTTGGCGCCGATGATGTCGAGCGCGCAGGTCTCGGACGCGAAGATCGGACGGCCGTCGAGGTCGCCCAGGACGAGCGGGCGGATGCCGAGCGGATCGCGGGCGCCGATCAGCTTCTTGTTCGTCATCGCGACCAGCGAGTAGGCGCCTTCGAGCTGCGCCAGCGCATCGACGAAGCGGTCCATGAAGCGCGCCTTGCGGCTGCGCGCCACGAGATGGAGGATCACCTCGGTGTCGGAGGTCGACTGGCAGATCGCGCCGTCGCGCACGAGCTGGCGACGAAGCGTCAGCCCGTTGGTGAGGTTGCCGTTATGCGCCACCGCGAAGCCGCCGCTGGCGAGCTCGGCGAAGAGCGGCTGCACGTTGCGCAGGATGGTCGCCCCCGTGGTGGCGTAGCGCACATGGCCAATGGAGCATGAGCCCTGCAGGCGCTCGATCGTGGCGAGGTCCGAGAAGGTGTCGCCGACGAGGCCCAGCGCGCGCTCAGAGTGGAAGCGCTTGCCGTCGAAGGACACGATGCCGGCGGCTTCCTGGCCGCGATGCTGCAGCGCATGAAGGCCAAGCGCCGTGATGGCGGCGGCGTCTGGATGGCCGTAGATGCCGAACACGCCGCACTCCTCGTGCAGGCGGTCGGCCTCGGGGTCGAACACGGCGGCTCCGGGAGCTTCGAAATCCATGTGGTCACGACGGGTCATCGCGGTCCTCATCCAAGCGTGATCCGCGCAGGGCGGGGGCGCTGCGCGGCGGCTCGTTTTCGTGGTCACCAACTCGGGCAAGGCCGGCTCGCCCGGTCTCATCCCATTCGCTCCCGGTGAACTCTTGTTCTCGCAGCCGGAGGCTGCGTTCGCGCCCGGTTCTCAGCGCGTCGTTTTGGCAGGGGCGGGGGCCGATCCGGCCGCCGTCTCGATCAACTGCTGCAGGCCTTGTTGCTGCGTCTTCTTATAGGAGGGGGCCTGCTCCGTCTCCGTGCGTTTCTGGGCGGGCGGCGTTGCGCCCGGAACAGAGGGAGCCGGAGGCGTGGTCGGCGCGCCGGGCGCGGCCGGGGGCTCGCTCGGGTCGCCGAGGTCCTTGTTCTTGTTCCGGAGCTTCTGGAGATAGCCCTCCGGATCCTCGGGGAGAAGACCCACTATATAGTCACCCGTATCCTTCAAAACAGGCCGCATCTTGGCGTTGCGGATCCAGTCGGGCTGCTGCTTGTCGCCGACCAGCTTGTCAAAGAATACGAAGGCGATCACGGCGATCAGCAGGCCGCGAGCGGCGCCGAACAGAAAGCCAAGGGTGCGATCCAGCGCGCCGATCTTGGAGTCGAGGATCAGGTCCGAGATCTTCACGGTCAGGAACGAGACCAGCACCAGCGTGATCAGGAACACGGATGCGATCGCGGCCGCGAGCGCCAGCTGGGCGTTGCTGATGTATTCCTTGGCGTAGGGAAGCACCAGCGGGTGCAGCGCATAGGCGGCGGCCGCGGCCGCGATCCAGGAGCCGATCGCCAGCACCTCGCGGGTGAAGCCCCGCACGGCGGCCAGAAGGGCGGAGATGAAGATCACGCCCAGGACCACGAGGTCGAGCGGTGTCACGGGGATCTGGCTCATGAGACCTTCAACTCGGCGGGAATCCGTTGCAATTCGACCGTCTTATAGCGGCGCAAGGCTCTAGCGTCACGCGTCTTCCGGGTCACGAGCCTTGCGCGTCCCCGACCTTTTCGCGCTTGCGGCTATTCCGGCCACAAGATCGGCCACATCGCCCGCCGACAGCAGCTGAATCGGTGGCTTTCCGGCGCTCTCCATGCCGGCCTTCGGCATCATCGCGGAGGAAAAGCCAAGCTTTGCGGCTTCCTTCAGCCGGGACGCCGACTGGCTGACGGGACGCAACGCGCCCGTGAGCCCGATCTCACCCATGTAGACGCGGTCCGGCGCGAGCGGCGCCTGGGCGAGGGACGACACCAGCGCGGCGGCGGCCGCGAGGTCGGCTGCGGGCTCGTTGATGCGAAGTCCGCCGGCGACGTTCAGGTAGACGTCATGCTGGCCGAGCTTCAGGCCCGCATGGGCCTCCAGCACGGCGATCACCATGGAAAGGCGGCTCTGGTCCCAGCCCACCACCGCGCGCCGCGGCGTGCCGAGCGAGGTGGGGGCCACGAGGGCCTGGAACTCCACGAGGAGCGGGCGGGTGCCCTCCATGCCGGCGAACACGGCCGTGCCCGGCGAGGCGGTGTCGCGCCCGGCCAGAAACAGCGCGGACGGGTTGCCGACCTCCGACAGGCCGAGCCCCGTCATTTCAAAGACGCCGATCTCGTCAGTGGGGCCGAAGCGGTTCTTCACCGCCCGGAGGATGCGGAAATGGTGCGCGCCGTCGCCCTCGAAGGAGGCTACGGCGTCCACCATGTGCTCCACCACGCGGGGGCCGGCGATCTGCCCGTCCTTGGTGACGTGGCCAACCAGGATCAGCGCCGCGCCGCTCGTCTTGGCGTAGCGGATCAGGAGCTGGGCCGAGCCGCGCACCTGCGTGACCGTGCCGGGCGCGGCCTCCACGGCCTCGGTCCACATGGTCTGGATCGAATCGATGATCACGAGCTTGGGGGCAGGACCCTGCGACAGCGTCGTGATGATGTCCTCGACGCTGGTCTCGGAGGCGAGCTCCACCGGCGCCTTGCTGAGGCCGAGCCGCTCCGCCCGCAGGCGCACCTGGCCGACGGCCTCTTCGCCCGAGATGTAGACGACGCGGTGGCCCTTGTTGCTGAGCGCCGCGCAGGCCTGCATCAGCAGCGTGGACTTGCCGATGCCGGGGTCGCCGCCCAGCAGGATCACGGAGCCTTTCACGAAGCCACCGCCCGTGACGCGGTCGAGCTCGGCGATGCCGGACGCGATGCGCGGCGCCTCGGGCTCGCTACCGGTCAGGCCCTCCAGCGCAAAGACGCGGCCCTTGCCGCGAAGGCCCTTCGGGGCGGAGGAACCGCCCGGGAGGGGAGCCGCGCCGGCTTCCTCCGCGATGGTGTTCCATCCGCCGCAGGCGTCGCAGCGACCCTGCCAGCGGCCATAGACCGCGCCGCAGCTCTGGCACGCATAGGTGAGGGATCTCTTGGCCATCGAGACGTTCAGTCCACGTAGCGCCGGGCGTGGCGGCGGCCCAGGGAGGTGAGGATCTCGTAGCCGCTCGCGCCGGCGCGGGCCGCGACGTCGTCGACCGTGATCTCGGCGCCAAGGAGCGACACGGCATCGCCGCGCCCGAGGTCGCCGGGCGCCTCGGTGACGTCGATCGCAATGAGGTCCATCGAGACCCGGCCGGCGAAGGGGCAGCGGACGCCGGCCACCATGGCGTCGGCGCCCGGATGCGCGTCGGAGGACGATGCAGCGCGCGGATAGCCGTCGGCGTAGCCCACCGAGATCACGGCGATGCGCCGGCGGCCCCGGGCGGTCCACTGGGCGTTGTAGCCCACCGTGTCGCCGTGCTCGACGAAGCGCAGTTGCACGATGCGGCCTTCGAGGCCGACCACGGGGCGCATGGGGTTGGGGCGGCCGGGCTGCGGGTTGCCCCCGTAGAGCGCATAGCCAGGGCGCATCAGGTCGTGGTGGGCCTGTGGGCCCAGGAACACGCCGGACGAATTCGCGAGGCTGCCGGGCAGGGCTGGGAAGGCGGCTCGCAGCGTGGCGAAGTCCTCGATCTGGCGGGCGTTGATCGGGTTCGCGGGCTCCTCGGCGCTAACGAAGTGGGTCATCAGAAAGCTGATCGGACAGCCTTCCAGCCCGGCTTCGCCCATCTCCAGCGCCTGCGCGACCGTAAGGCCGAGGCGGTTCATGCCCGTGTCGACGTGGAGCGCGGCTGCGAGATCCAGCGATTCGGCGCGCGTGAAGGCCGCCCATTCGGCGATCTCTTCGGCGGAGCCCAGCACCGGCCGCAGGCGGTCGGCCGCATAAGCGGGGGCGGTTCCGGGCAGCAGCCCGTTGAGCACGTAGATGTCGGCGTAGGGCGCCGCAGCCCGTGCGCGTTTCGCTTCGGCAAGGTGGGCGACGAAGAAGGTGCGGCACCCGGCGCGCGCCAAGGCGGGGACGGACGCCTCGATGCCGGTGCCGTAGGCGTCCGCCTTGACGACAGCGGCGCATTCGGCGCCCGGCGCCATGCCGGCGAGCATGCGCCAGTTGGCCTTGAGCGCCCCGAGGTCGACGGTGAGCACGCCGCCGGCCTCGCGCAGCGGCGGGCCGGATGCAGCCGGGTCTCTGCTCATTCCATGCGCTCGGGCAGGTGGTCTTCGGCGGCGAGGTTGGAGAAGCGCGTGATCTCGGCCTCGAAGTGGACAGGCACGGTGCCGGTGGGGCCGTGGCGCTGCTTGCCGATGATCACTTCGGCGCGGCCGTGGATCTGCTCCATCTCGGCCTGCCACTTGAAGTGTTCCTCGGTGCCCATCTTGGGCTCCTTGTTCTTGAGGTAGTACTCCTCACGATACACGAAGATCACCACGTCGGCGTCCTGCTCGATGGAACCCGATTCGCGTAGATCGGAGAGCTGTGGCCGCTTGTCGTCGCGGTTCTCGACCTGACGCGAGAGCTGCGAGAGCGCGATGATCGGAACCACGAGCTCCTTGGCGAGCGCCTTGAGGCCGGTGGTGATCTCGGTGAGTTCCTGCACGCGGTTCTCGCCCTTCTTGGCGGATGCCGAGAGCAGCTGGAGGTAGTCGACCACCAGAAGGTCGAGGCCCTTCTGGCGCTTGAGGCGGCGTGCTCTCGCGGTGAGCTGCGCGATCGAGATGCCGCCGGTGTCGTCGATGTAGAAGGGGCAGCGCTCCATCTCGCGGGCCGCGTTGGCGACGCGGGCGAAGTCCTGCTCGGAGATTTCGCCGCGGCGGATCTTGTAGGAGGCGACGCCGGATTCCTCGGCGATGAGGCGGGTGGCGAGCTGGTCGGCCGACATTTCGAGTGAGAAGAAGCCGACAATGCCGCCTTCGATGCGCTTCATGTGCCCGTCTGGCTGGCGCTCGCCGCGGTAGTCCTTGGCGACGTTGAACGCGATGTTGGTGGCGAGCGACGTCTTGCCCATGCCGGGACGGCCGGCGAGGATGATCAGGTCGGACGGCTGCAGGCCGCCCATCATGCGGTCGAGGTCGCTGATGCCGGTGGAGATGCCCGAGAGCTTGCGGTCGCGCTTGAAGGCTTCCGCCGCCATGTCGATGGCGCTGCGCAGCGAGTTGGAGAAATTCTGGAAGCCGCCTTCCGTCTGGCCCGATTCGGCCAGCTCGTAGAGGCGCCGCTCGGCCTCCTCGATCTGCTTGCGCGGCGATTCGTCCACGGCAGCGTCATAGGCGAGGTTGACCATGTCCTCGCCGATGACGATCAGGTTCCGCCGCATCGCGAGGTCGTAGATGGTGCGGCCGTAATCCTCGGCGTTGATCACCGTGGTGGCCTCGGCGGCGAGGCGCGCGAGGTACTGGCTGACCGTGAGGCCGCCAAGGTCCTGGTCGCCCACGAAAGTCTTCAGCGTGATCGGCGTCGCCACCTTGCCGGTGCGGATCAGCGACTGAGTCACCTCATAAACGCGCCGGTGAACCTCCTCGGAGAAGTGGATGGGCTCCAGGAAGTCCGAGACGCGGAAATAGGCCTCGTTGTTGACCAGGATCGCGCCAAGTAGGGCCTGCTCGGCCTCGATGTTGTGCGGAGCCGTCCGGTATTGGGGAGTGGGCTCGGCCAAGGGCCGAACCGCGAGCTGGTTCGCTGACGCCATGTGATTCGCTGTTCCGAGATGGCGGGAGCTTACCACCGCCCGCCGCCCGGATGACATCGCATGGTTGCCGCAGCCGCGGGAGTGCGCGGGGGTACTTAGTCCGGCGATCCACAGGGCCGGCGAAGATTGTTGCGGACGAAGCGCGCCGGCCTTGGCTGTGGCGAGATTGCTGCAGTCGGACACGCGGGTATGATGGCGGATTGCCCGGTTGCTCCGGGACGTATATATTTTTTGTACGGTTTGGATGATCATCTCGTTTCGGGATCGACGCACCGAAGCCCTGTTTCGTGGGAACATTCCGAAAGGGGTTCCGCACGAGCTGGCGCGAAGGGCGTTGAACAAGCTCATGCTGATCGACACGGTGACGCGGGTCGAGGATCTCAGGGTCCCACCCGGCAATCGACTTCATCCCCTGACCGGCGATCGCCTGGGTCAATGGGCGGTCAGCGTCAACGACCAGTTTCGCCTGTGCTTCGTCTGGCGAGACGGAAATGCGTACGACGTCGAGTTGGTTGACTACCATTGAGAGGAGATTGGCGATGGCGCGAACGCTACCCGTTCCTCATCCAGGAGCGCTGCTCCGGGAGGAATTCCTCGAACCCATGGGTCTGAGCGTGTATGCGCTGGCGAAGGCCATTCACGTGCCGCGCAGCCGGATCAACGAGATCTGCCGCGAGCGCCAGGGCATCAGCGCCGCGATCGCTCTCCGGCTCGGCCGCTACTTTGGCGTGGACCCTCAGTGGTTCATGAACATGCAGGCGCGCTACGACCTGGACGCCACGGCTGAAAAGCTGGGAGCCGAACTCGACCGAATAGAGGCGCGCTGAGGCTCACGAAAAAGCCCGGCTGTTTCCAGCCGGGCTCCATCTTACGGCTGCGAGCCGGAGATCACATGTCTTCGCCGGACTCGGCCAGCGCAGCGCCGATCTCGAGGCCGAGATCGTCCATGTTGGTCTCTTCGCGGCCCTGCAGCACGCTCTCGCCGCGCGACTGGCGCTCGGCTTCCTCGGGGCTGCGGGCGACGTTGATCGTCACCGTGATCTCGACTTCCGGGTGCAGGTGCACGGGCACCTTGTGCAGGCCGATGGCCTTGATTGGGGTGTTGAGCTCGATCTGCTGCTTGCTGACCGTGAAGCCGCCCGCAGTCAGGATGTCGGCGAGGTCGCGCGCCGCGACCGAACCGTAGAGCTGGCCCATCTCACCCGCCGAACGGATGATCGTGAAGCTCTGGCCGTCGAGCTTCTCGCCGACGCCGGCGGCCTCGGAGCGAAGCTCGAGGTTGCGGGCTTCGAGCTGTGCGCGCTGCGTCTCGAACTTCTCGCGGTTGCCGGCGGTGGCGCGCAGCGCCTTGCCGCGGGGCAGCAGGAAGTTGCGGGCGTAGCCGTCCTTGACGCGGACGACTTCGCCCATCTGGCCAAGCTTGGCGACGCGCTCGAGAAGAATGATTTCCATGGTGGTTGCTCCTTTGATTGGTGATGTCAGATCGACGCCGGCGGGGCCGGCGGAGGCGGTGGATTCTTGGCGAGCCGCTTGGCGCGCAAGCCGAGAAAAGCGTCAGCGACGCCCAGAAGCGCGTAGATCAGCGCCGGCCAGCCCGGCAGCATGATAAAGGCCGCATAGACGCCGCTAAGCACGCCGACACGGCCGGCGAGGCCCTGCGTGAGCACGTGGATGACGGCGAGGCCCTGCAGGCAGTAGGCCATCAGCAGCGACGCCGCGAGCGAGCGAGCGCCGAGCCCGGCGAAGCCTTGCAACGCCACGCCAAGCGCGCAGGACGCGCCGAACACGAGCAGCGCGACGCGCGGCAAGGTCGCGGCCGGCAGGTAGGGCCAGGGCCGCGGCAGGCGTCCTGAGGCGCGCGTGACCCGGGCGGCGGCCCAGACCAGAAAAGCCGAGCTCGCGACTCCGATGGCGGCGCTGACCGGCGGCGCGATCACGGCCATGAGCTGCGCCAGATCGGCGCTCGACCGGCCGCTTTCGCCGGGCACGCCGTCCACGTCCGTGCCGAGGCGGCGCAGCACGTCCAGGATTTGCTCAAAGGCGCGCAGGAAGGCGGCGTAGTCGCCGCGGCCGATCGAGACGGAAACGGCCGTGGTGAGAACGGCGGACAGGACGGCCATCCACATCAGGAGGCGGCCGATCGGGTACCACTCCAAGGCGCCGTTTTCATCGCGCGCCAGCAGGCACAGATAGGCGAACCACCAGGCCGGCGCGGCGACGCTGAGCGCAAAGGCGAGCCCTGCCTTCACGGAGAAGAGCAGCGCCACGAACGCGAAACCGCACGCGGCGGCGACGAGGCCGGCGCGGTGGTTCCAGCCGAGAGCGGCGAGGATCACCGGTAGGGGGGCGACGAAATACAGGAGAACGGCGAGCGGGTTCCCGGTGGTGATCACCGCGAACAAAAGGGCGGAGGCCAAGCCTGCGCCGGCGCCAATGCCGAAAATCGCATTCATTCTGTCGAGCTGTCCCGCGTCATGGCGACGGGTTAGGGGAGGCGGCTCCCCAACCACCCCGACGACGGCTCATCCGGCATCGGGCGACTTCGAAAAGGGACGCCGGCCCGGGGGTCGGCGTCAGGAGCCTCAAGCCGCGGCCCGGAGGCCGCGGCGAAGCAGGATCACGCGATCACGTAAGGCAGCAGGCCCAGGAAGCGGGCGCGCTTGATCGCCTGGGCGAGCTCGCGCTGCTTCTTGGCCGACACGGCCGTGATGCGGGACGGGACGATCTTGCCGCGCTCGGAGATGTAGCGCGACAGCAGACGCGTGTCCTTGTAGTCGATCTTCGGCGCGTTGGGGCCGGAGAACGGGCAAGTCTTGCGACGGCGGAAGAAGGGACGACGGGCGCCAGCGGCGGACATCAGACGGTCTCCTCAGCAGGGGCGTCTTCACGACGGGGACGGTCGGAACGGGGAGCGCCGCCAGGACGGCCGCCAGCGCCACCGAAGCCGCCGCGATCTCCGCCACGGCCGCCGAAGCCGCCGCCACGACCACCGAAGCCACGGTCGCCACGATCGTCACGATCGTCGCGGTCGCGCTTCTGCATCATCGCGGACGGGCCTTCCTCGTGCTCCTCGACCCGGATGGTCATGAAGCGCAGGATGTCCTCGTTGATGCCCATCTGGCGCTCCATCTCGGCGATGGCCGCCGGCGGGGCGCTGATGTTCAGGAGCGAGAAATGAGCCTTGCGGTTCTTCTTGATCCGATAGGCGAGGGACTTGACGCCCCAGTACTCGACCTTGTCGATCGTTCCGCCGAGACCCTCGACGACGGACTTGAACTGTTCCGTCATGGTCTCGACCTGCTGCGCCGTCACATCCTGACGCGCCAGGTACACATGCTCGTAAAGAGGCATAAGCTCTTGGCCTTTCCATACTCGAACGCTTCCGGCGCGAAGCCCTTCGGGCCACGAAAGGCCCGAGTGGGAATACCGAAGGCGGAGACACGGGAAGTCGGGGCGAGCCCTGGGTGCGCGAACGCACGCCCTTCCGTTCAGCCCCCGGCCGGAAACTGCGAAGGCGGCTGTGTACAGGCAGCAACCCGCGGACGCAAGGGGCGGCGGCCGGAAACATTGGTTATGCTGGCCGCCCCGCAACAGCCTGGATGGGCGCCATGCTCGATCACGTTTCCATCACGGTCTCGGATCTCCGGCAAGCCGAGCGGTTCTATGACGCCGTGATGGAGGCGCTCGGCGTCGAAAAGGTCGGCTCGACCGACAACTGGATAGGCTACGGCCAGCGCTGCGACAGCGAGCAGCCCGACCTATCCTATCTGGCGATCAAGCCCGGACCGCCGCCGGGTTTCGCGCAGGGCCGCCATTGGTGCTTCAAGGCGCCCGATCGCGCCGCCGTGGACGCGTTCTGGAAGGCCGGAACCGGGGCAGGGGGAGCCGACGACGGACCGCCGGGCCTCCGGCCGCAGTACCACGCGCACTACTACGCGGCGTTCCTCCTCGATCCGGATGGCAACCGAGTGGAGGCCGTATGCCACCGGGCTGATGGGTGAGGGGGACCACAACGATCCCTCATCCTGAGGAACATCGCTTCTTGGCGATGTGTCTCGAAGGACGAGGGACTCCAGAGCGTATGGCCTTGCGGCCAGATGGATCCCCTCGTCCGTCGAGACGCAGGCCCAAGTGGGCCTGCTCCTCAGGATGAGGGGCGTTGGGGGTTCTGGGCGAATGATTTAGCCGAGCACCCGCGCAGGGTTTCCCACCGCCCGTGCGCCTGCCGGGACGTCCCGGGTAACCACTGCGCCCGCGCCGATCACGGCCCCGTCGCCGATAGTCACACCGGGCAGAATCAGCGCGCCGCCGCCGATCCAGACATCGGCGCCGATGGTGATCGGGCGGCCGAACTCGAGGCCGGTCGCGCGTGTGGCGGCGTCACGCGGATGATCCGCCGTCAGGATCTGGACGCCGGGGCCGATCTGCGTACGGTCGCCGATCCGGACCGCGACCACGTCCAGGATCACGCAGTTGAAGTTCATGAAGGCGCCGGCCCCGATCGCGATGTTGAAGCCGTAGTCGCAATGGAAGGGAGGGCGGATCACGGCGCCGTCGCCCACCGTCGCGAGGCGCTCGCGCAACGCTTTTGCGCGGATGTCGGCCGCAGCGCCGAGCAGGCCGTTGTAGCGCGCCAGCCAGCTCTGGCAGGCGGCCATGTCCTGCTGCAACTCGGCGTCGGCGGCGTCGTAGAGCTCGCCTGCGAGCATCTTCTGCTTCTCGGTCTGCATCGCGTTCTCTTTCCCAAGGGCCCGGCCGATAATGGGTTCGGCTGCCGAAGCGTTCACTGCGCCCCGCCGCGCTCGCCCTTGACAGCCCGCGCCGGCGCGTGCCTTTCGGCGCCCAGAAAACAGGACGCCCGAGGAGACGCACCATGACCGTGGCATTCACCTTTCCGGGGCAGGGCAGCCAGGCCGTCGGGATGGGCAAGGCGCTCGCCGAGGCGTTTCCGCAGGCCCGCGCGGTGTTCGACGAGGTCGACGCCGCGCTGGGGCAGAAGCTCTCGGCCGTGATGTGGGAGGGCCCGGAGGCCGACCTCACCCTCACGGCAAACGCCCAGCCGGCCCTGATGGCCGTCAGCATGGCGGTGATGCGCGTGCTGGAGGCGGAAGCCGGGCTCGACCTCGCCCGCGACGCCGCCTATGTGGCCGGCCACTCGCTGGGCGAATACTCGGCGCTTTGCGCCGCCGGCGCCTTCACGATCGCCGACACCGCGCGGCTGCTGCGCATCCGCGGCGACGCCATGCAGAAGGCCGTGCCGGCCGGGCAGGGCGCGATGGCGGCGCTGCTCGGGCTCGATTTCGCGGCCGCGACCGCCGCCGCGGCCGAAGCCGCCCAGGGCGAAGTCTGCCAGGCCGCAAACGACAATGGCGGCGGCCAGGTGGTGGTGTCCGGCTCGAAGGCAGCCGTGGAGCGCGCCTGCGAGATCGCCAAGGCGAAGGGCGCGCGCCGCGCCGTGATGCTGCCGGTGTCCGCGCCCTTCCACTGCGCGCTGATGCAGCCCGCCGCCGACGCCATGCAGGAGGCGCTCGCGACCGTGGACATCCGCCAGCCGGTCGTGCCCGTCGTCGCCAACGTGCATGCCGAGGCGATCCTGCAGCCCGAGGCGATCCGCGCCTCGCTGGTCGCGCAGGTGACCGGGACGGTGCGCTGGCGCGAATGCGTGGCCTTCATGAACGCGCACGGCGTCACGACCTTCTACGAAATCGGCGCCGGCAAGGTCTTGAGCGGGCTGGTGAAGCGCATCGCCGAGGGAGCCGAAGGCCTTCCCATCGGAACGCCTGACGACATCGCCGCCTTCAAGGCCCGCCCGCGCGCCTGAACCGCCCATCACGACGGAGATCACCATGTTCGACCTTTCCGGCAAGACCGCCCTCGTGACCGGGGCTTCGGGCGGCATCGGCGGCGCCGTGGCCCGAGCGCTGCACGCGCAGGGCGCGACGGTCGCGATTTCGGGCACGCGGCGCGAAGCCCTCGAGGGCCTCGCGGGCGAACTCGGCGAGCGCGTCCACGTGCTCACCGCCAATCTCTCGGACAAGGACTCCGTGGAGGCGCTCGTGCCTGCCGCCGAGAAGGCCATGGGCCAGCTCGACATCCTGGTGAACAACGCCGGCGTGACGCGCGACAACCTGTTCATGCGCATGAAGGACGACGAGTGGGACGCGGTGATCCGGGTCAACCTCGAAGCGTCGTTCCGGCTGATGCGCGCCGCCGTGAAGGGCATGATGCGCAAGCGCTGGGGCCGCATCGTCTCGGTGACGTCCGTGGTCGGCACGACCGGCAATGCGGGACAGGGCAACTACGCTGCGTCCAAGGCCGGCCTCGTGGGCATGTCGAAGTCGCTCGCCGCCGAAGTGGCGAGCCGCAACATCACGGTGAACTGCGTCGCGCCGGGGTTCATCGAGACCGCGATGACGGACGTGCTCAACGACAAGCAGAAAGAATCGATCCTCACGACCGTCCCGATGGGCCGCCTCGGCACGGCCGCCGAGATCGGCTCGGCGGTTGTTTATCTGGCAAGCCAGGAGGCGTCGTACGTCACCGGTCAGACGCTGCACGTCAACGGCGGAATGGCAATGATTTGAGATAAATCGCCTCGTATTTTCACGTGCCTTCTGAGGGTTTCGGCCCTCTCGCCAATGAAAATAAAGTATGTTACTCACCCCTCAGGTCCATTGGGGGGCTTGACGGCGCCGACCGCTGCGGCGTTTGAGGGACCACCCGGGGCAGCTGACTTTCGCCGGTCGGCGTATTCCGGCGACCCCACGACAATCCGGACCGTAATCGCGGAACGGCAGTCCAATTCCGGTCGAGACGGCAAAGGCCGCGCGACCTGCATGAACGAGGTTGAACACATGAGCGACATCGCCGCCCGCGTGAAAAAGATCGTGATCGAACACCTGGGCGTCGAGCCGGAGAAGGTGATCGAGAGCGCCAACTTCATCGACGACCTCGGCGCCGACTCGCTCGACACGGTCGAGCTGGTGATGGCCTTCGAGGAAGAGTTCTCGGTCGAGATCCCGGATGACGCCGCCGAGACGATCCGCACGGTCGGCGACGCCGTGTCGTTCCTGGAGAAGAAGGCCGCGGCCTGATCGCTAGCGGTTTGTAAGAAACGGACTGGTCAGCATGCGGCGCGTCGTCGTCACGGGACTCGGGATGGTGACGCCGCTCGGCTGCGGCGTTGAACCCACCTGGAAGCGGATCCTCGAAGGCCGGAGCGGCGCACGCCGCATCGAGAACTTCGAGGTCGGCGACCTCGCGTCCAAGATCGCCTGCCAGGTGCCACGGGGCGATGGCTCCGACGCCACCTTCAATGCCGACCAGTGGATGGATCCCCGCGATCAGCGGCGCGTCGATGACTTCATCGTCTTCGGCGTCGCCGCTGCGCGGCAGGCTCTCGAGGATTCGGGGTGGAAGCCCACGACCTACGAGGAGCAGACCACCACGGGCGTGCTGATCGGCTCCGGCATCGGCGGCATCGGCGGCATATACGACGCCTCGATCACGCTGGCCGAGAAGGGCCCGCGCCGGATTTCTCCCTTCTTCATTCCCGGGCGCCTGATCAACCTGGTTTCCGGCTATGTGTCGATCGAGCATGGCCTCAAGGGGCCGAACCACGCGGTGGTGACCGCCTGCTCGACCGGCGCGCACGCCATTGGCGACGCGGCGCGGCTGATCGCGTTCGGCGACGCCGAGGTGATGGTCGCGGGCGGCGCCGAGTCGCCGATCAACCGCCTGTCCATGGCGGGCTTCGTCGCCTGCCGGGCGCTTTCCACCAATTTCAATGACGAGCCAACCCGCGCGTCGCGCCCCTATGACAAGGCCCGCGACGGCTTCGTGATGGGCGAGGGCGCCGGCATCGTGGTGCTCGAGGAGTTCGAACACGCCAAGGCCCGCGGCGCGCGGATCTACGCCGAGATCATCGGCTATGGCCTGTCGGGCGACGCCTATCACATCACGTCCCCGTCCGAGGACGGAGACGGCGCGTTCCGCTGCATGTCGGCGGCTTTGAAGCGCGCCGGCATCTCGCCGGCGGACGTCGACTACATCAACGCGCACGGCACCTCGACGCCGCTGGGCGACGAGATCGAGCTCAAGGCCGTTGAGCGGCTCGTGGGCAACGCTGCGAGCGAGCTCGTGATGTCATCCACCAAGTCGGCCATCGGCCACCTGCTGGGCGCCGCGGGCGCGGTCGAATCGATCTTCTCGATCCTGGCGATTCGCGATCAGGTGGCGCCGCCCACGCTGAACCTCGACAATCCGTCGGTCGAAACGTCGATCGACCTCGTGGCCCATACGGCGCGGCCGCGGAAAGTCGACATTGCGCTGTCCAATTCCTTCGGATTTGGCGGCACCAACGCGTCCGTGGTGTTCAGGCGCTACGCCGCCTGAACGTTCGTCGGGGACGTTTCACAACCCGCGCTCACGTCCGCTTGCGCCGGACCCGCCCTTTCGCCACATTCGGCGCTAAGGTCCGTGCTCCCGCGCGGGTTTCGCGCATCTGTGAACAACCGCGTTCCTCCAGCCTTGAACGGATCCATGGCCGAACCGACTGACGACCTGTTCAGAGCCAATGAGCCGGACGGTGAATTCAAGAAGCCCTTCGTGCCCAAAAGCCCAACGGAAGCGATCCAGCCCGTGACGCCGCCGCCGCCGCCTCCCGTGGCCGAGCGGCGCCGCAGGCCGCTGGTCAACGTCCTCAGCGGCTTCCTGTCGCTCATCATGGTGGTCGCCCTGATAGCGGGCGGCGCCTTGTTCATGGGGCGGACCGAGTTCTACGCGCCCGGGCCGCTGGCGGCCGACAAGATCGTGGTCGTGAAGGGCAGTTCGGGCGACGTCGCAGACCAGTTGGCCAAGGAAGGCGTGATCGACCACCCGAGCCTGTTCCTGGCGGGCCTGCACCTGATGCGCAAGGCGTCGCAGCTGAAGGCCGGCGAGTATGTGTTTCGCCAGCACGCCAGCCTGGGCGACGTCATGGACACGCTCGTGGAGGGCAAGTCCGTTCTCCATTCGGTGACGATCCCGGAGGGGCTGACCTCCCAGCAGATCGTCGACCGGCTGAACGAGAACGACATCCTGACAGGCGAGATCTCCGGCCTGCCCAAAGAGGGCACGCTTCTGCCCGACACCTACAAGATCGCGCGCGGGATGACGCGCCAGCAGCTGATCGACCGGATGCAGCAGGACCAGGCGCGCGTACTGCGCGAGGTCTGGAGCCGCCGCTCCAACGAGGTCGCGCTCAAGACGCCGAACGACCTTCTGACGCTGGCGTCCATCGTCGAGAAGGAAACCGGCCGTGCCGACGAGCGGACGCGCGTGGCGGCCGTTTTCCTGAACCGGCTCGGCAGGAACATGAAGCTGCAGTCCGACCCCACCATCGTTTACGGGCTGGTGCAGGGCAAAGGCACGCTCGGCCGCGGCATCCTGCGCAGCGAGATCGAGCAGCCGACCCCTTACAACACCTATGTGATCCAGGGCCTTCCGCCCGGTCCGATCGCCAATCCGGGTCGCGCCGCTCTCGAGGCGGTCGCCAATCCGTCACGGACCAAGGAGCTCTATTTCGTCGCCGACGGAACGGGCGGCCATGTGTTCGCGGAGACGCTCGACCAGCACAACCGCAATGTTGGCCGCTGGCGCCAGCTGGAGGCCGACCGCAAGGAAGCCGCCGTGGACGCCGCGCCGGCGGCAGCCAAGGACGGTCCGGCGGCGCCTGACGGTGCGCCGAATGGAGCTCCGGCCGCCGCCGGCGCAGTTGGGCCGCTCAAGCCGGGTGCGAAGCCGCCGACAAAGCCCGGGGCCGCCCCGACCGCGCCCGGCCTGCCTCCCAGCGCCAGCGCGCTTGCTCCAGCCGGGCCGCGCGGCAATCTCGACGCCGTTGCGGGCACCCCTAAGGATCCGCTGGCCAACAAGACCTTCGACCTGAATTCGCCGAAGCAGGTTCCGACGCTGCGCCCCTGAGGTCCTGGCGCGGCGCATGCTACGCCTCAATGGGCGTCGCCGCCGGGCGGGCGCTTGCCGCAGCCGGTCCTGCGCCGTAAACAGCGCCAACGCAGTTATTGCAGCCGGATGACGCATGGCGCTCGCAAGCATGACGGGCTTCGCCCGAGAAGTCGGCCAGACCGGCCCCTGGCAGTTCGTCTGGGAGCTCAAGACGGTCAACGCCAAGGGTCTCGACGTGCGGCTCAAGACGCCGCCGGGTTTCGAAGCCCTCGCCGAGGAGGCACGCTCGCGCATTGGCAAGGCCATCCAGCGCGGGACTTGCTTCGCGTCGCTCGCCGCTTCGCGCGAATCCGCCCCGCCGATCGCCCGCGTGAACACCGCGCTGCTCGATTCGCTCGTGGAGGCGCTCGCCCCCTATGACGGGCGCTTCGGCCTGCGCGCGCCCTCGGTGGGCTCGCTCCTGTCCGTGCGCGGCGTCGTCGACGTGGTGGAGCCCGAGGAGGATCCGGACGCGGCGGTCGCCAGCGGCGCGGACATGCTGGCCGCCCTCGACCGGGCTCTCGCCTCTCTGGTGGAAACGCGCCGGGAGGAGGGGCGGGCGCTGGCCGACCTGCTCGCCGCCCGGATCGACGCCATGGCGGCCCTCGCGGACGCGGCCGACGCATGCCCGGCGCGCAAGCCCGAAGCCGTGAAGGCCCGGCTCTCGGAGCAGATCGCCGCCCTGATCGACGCCTCGAAGGGGCTGGATCCGAACCGCCTCCACCAGGAGGCGGTGCTGCTCGCAGCCAAGGCCGACATCCGCGAGGAGATCGACCGCCTGCGCGCCCATGTGGGCGCGGCGCGCGAGCTGATCGGCAAGGGCGGGCCCGTCGGTCGCCGGCTGGACTTCCTGGCGCAGGAGTTCTCGCGGGAGGCCAACACCCTCTGCGCCAAGGCGAATGACGTGACGTTGACGGTGATCGGCCTGGACCTCAAGACCGAGGTCGAGCAGTTTCGCGAGCAGGTTCAGAATGTCGAGTGAGACCATGACGGCGCAACTCGCCAACGACACCGTCAACCGCCGTGGCCTGCTGCTGGTGCTGTCGTCGCCCTCGGGCGCGGGCAAGACGACCCTGACGCGCCTGCTGCGCGAGCAGGAGCCGAGCCTGACGCTCTCCGTGTCGGTGACCACGCGGCCGAAGCGCTCCAGCGAGGTCCACGGCGTCCATTACCGCTTCATCGGCATCGACGAGTTCACGGAGATGCGCGACCGGGGCGATCTGCTGGAATGGGCGGAGGTCCACGGCAACTTCTATGGCTCGCCCCGGCGCGAGATCGACAAGGCGTTGGCCGGCGGCCAGGACATCCTGTTCGACATCGACTACCAAGGCGCCATGCAGGTGCGCGAGAAAGCGGCCTCGGACGTCGTCAGCATCTTCATCCTGCCGCCGTCCATCCCGGAGTTGAAGAACCGCCTGGAGCGCCGCGCCGAAGACAGCGCGGAAGTGATCGCCCGCCGGCTCAGCGCCGCCAAGACCGAGATCGATCGCTGGCGCGATTACGACTACGTGCTGGTCAACGACGATCTCGAACGCACCTTCGGGCGCCTGCGCGCAATCCTGGTCGCCGAACGCTTGCGCAGGGACAGGCAGACCGGTTTGCCGGATTTCGTGCAGGGGCTTTTGAACGACCTTTGAGGGATTTTGCTCGCGCGTTCACTTGCGGTCACGCGTATCCGCGCCTTTTGGTTGAGTTGCCTTAAACCCCTCCCACCGGACATTTGGGCTCGTTACGCCACGGCGGGCCCGCCTCCGTGGCTCCCCCCGGGCCGGTTCGGAGAGCTGAATGGCGACCAGTGACGCAAGCGCAAGATTGAGTGTCGCCCCTGCGGAGCGGCGGGGCTCGGCCGTGTTGGACGCCGAGACCGCGCATTTCCCGGCGCTGCAGGGCCTGCGCGTCCTGATCGCTCTCACGATCATGGCGAACCACTGGTCGGATCACGCCTATGAGAACCTGATCCCGCAGCAGCAGATCACGATCGACATCTTCTTCATGATCGAGGGCTTCCTGGCCGCTCACCTGCTCGGGCAAAGCCGCGCAACCAAGATGAGCCTCATTGGCCACCGCCTGCTGGAAATCTACCCGCTCTACATCCTCGGACTGCTGGCCGGCGTCGCCGCCGTTCTTGCGTGGCCCGAACTCCGCGTGGGCTGGTCCGACGCGAGCATGGTTCCATCGGCGCTCGTTGGCGTGATCGGCCTGCCGGTTTTCTCGGTGGGGGCCGAGGGCGCGGTGTACCCGTTCAATTGGCCGAGCTGGGCGCTGCTTCTGGAGTTCTGCGTCTTTGCGCTACTCTGCCTGGCGTGGCCCCGCTTAAGCGTCAAAGGGCTGGCGCTTGCGGTTGGGGGCGTGGCGATAATCCACGTGGGCGCTTATCTGGTGTTCCGGGACCTGAATATGGGCTGGCGCACTACCTACTATGCGGGCGGCTTTGCCCGTGTGTGCTTCGGTTTCGGACTCGGCGCGCTGCTCTACCTAGGTAGCCGGGGGTGGGCGTGGCGCATTCCGCGTCTTCATCCGCTGGCGCTATATGCGGCCTATCTCGCCATCCTGTTCATCAGGGTCCGCTTCGTCGGTCTGCCGTTGCTGCTGGTCGCGGCCCCCGCTCTCGTGCTCCTGGCGAGCGTCAGCCGCGCGAGCGGTCGGCTCGATGCCGTTTGCGTGGCGTGCAGCCACTACGTCTACGGGATCTACTTTCTCCATTTTCCCGTGCTGGTCGCGTTCAAGGCCGCCGCCGCCAGGCAGGGCGCCGAGCCGTGGGTCGCGAGCCCTTCGAGCTTCGTGCTGGCCACCGCGCTGGTGGTGGGAGCGGCCTATCTGGCGACCCGCTTCTATGACGCGCCCGTGCGGCGTTGGATCGCGGGCGCGCTCTGGCCCAGGGAGCGCGCCGCCTGAGGGCGGGCGCCGCACGCTCAATCGCAATCGCGCATCTCGCGCCAGAGTCGCGCCAGGGCGACGAAGCCCTCGACCGGGACGGTTTCGGCCCGCGCGGTGGGGTCGAGCCCGGCGGCGTCGAGCAGGGGGGCAGGGTCGCGCACCAGCGTCTTGAGGCTTTGCCGCAGCATCTTGCGGCGCTGGCCAAACGCGGCCGCGGTCACGGCCGCAAGGTCCTGCGTCCGGCACGGCAGGAGAACGGTGCGCGGGACGAACCGGACGACAGACGACGTCACCTTTGGCGGCGGCGTGAAGGCGCTGGGCGGAACGTCGAACAGGATCTCGGCTTCGGTGCGCCAGCCGCAGAGGACGCCGAGGCGGCCATAGTCGACCCGGTTGTCCGTGGTGGCGACGATGCGCTCCGCCACCTCGCGCTGGAACATCAGCGTCAGGCTCTCGAAGAACGGCGGCCAGGGCTCCGCCTCGATCCAGTTCGTCAGCAGCACCGTGCCGATATTGTAGGGCAAGTTGGCGACGATCCGGACCGGCGAGGCCGGGGAGGCGCGATGCTCGGCCGCCAAGGCGGGCCAATCGGCCTCCAGGGCGTCGCCCGCGATGACGACGAGGCGGCCCGGGTAGCGGGCCTGGATTTCGGCCAGCGCGGGCAGGCAACGTTCGTCCCGCTCCACCGCGATTACGCGCGCGGCTCCGCCGGCCAGCAGGGCCCGGGTCAGCCCGCCTGGGCCGGGACCCACCTCGATGACGGTGACGCCCTCCAGCGGCCCCGAGGAGCGCGCGATCTTGCTGGTGAGATTGAGGTCGAGCAGGAAATTCTGGCCCAGCGACTTCTTGGCCGCGAGCTCGTGCACGCGGATGACGTCGCGCAGGGGCGGGAGGTCGTCGACGGCGCTCATGCGGTGAGCCGGCCGGCCAGCCGCAGCGCCGCGATCAGGCTGTCGGGGCGCGCCACGCCGGTTCCGGCGATGTCGAAGGCGGTGCCGTGGTCGGGCGACGTGCGCACAAAAGGAAGCCCCACCGTTACGTTGACGCCATCGTCGAAGGCCAGGGCCTTGATCGGGATCAGCGCCTGGTCGTGATACATGCAGATCGCCACGTCATAGGCGGCCCGCGCGCGGGCGTGGAACATCGTGTCGGCCGGCAGCGGCCCGCGGACGTCTAGCCCCTCGGCCCGGAGCGCCTCCACGGCCGGGCGCACCACGGCGTCGTCTTCGAGGCCGAGCGCGCCGTTCTCGCCGGCGTGCGGGTTCAGGCCCGAGAGCGCCAGGCGAGGATTGCGCACGCCAAAGCGCTCGCGCAGGTCGCGCGCCGTGATCAGCGCCGTGTCGACGATCAGCTCCGTGGTGAGCGCAGCCGGAACGGCGCTGATCGGGATGTGGATGGTCACCGGCACCACGGCCAGCGTCTCCGACCAGAGCATCATCACGGGCCGGGGCTCGGGCCCGCCCCAGAAGCGGGCCGCCAGGGCGGCGAGGTATTCGGTGTGGCCGGGGTGGCGGAACCCCGCCTCGTAAAGCACGGATTTGGCGATCGGGTTGGTGACGACGGCCGCGGCGCGTCCCGCATGGACGAGTTCCACGGCCCTGTCGATCGACGAGATGGTTCCCGCAGCGGTGTCCGGCGAGGCCGCGCCGGGCTCGGCGTCGACGGGGGCGCAGCCGGCCAGAACCGGCAGGGCCGTCGAGAAGGCCGCCACGGCCTCCTCGGGCTCCACGACGACGAGCGGCGCGTTCACGCCTAGCCGGGCGGCGATGCGGGCGAGGAAACGGGGATCCGTCGCGATCGCAAAGGGCGGCAGCCCATGCGCGTCGCGAGCCAGCCAGGCCTTCAGGGCGAGTTCCGGACCGATGCCGGCCGGATCGCCCTGCGTGAGGATCAGCGGTTGCTGGTGTGCCGGCGCCATCGCCGTCCCCCGATCGGGGCCTCGGCGGGCCTCACTGCGTGATGCCGTCCGTCGTGACCGTGGTCTGGTTGTAGGAGTAGCTCGCCGAGCCCAGCGTGCGCAGCTCGAGGCGCAGCAGCACGGTCTGGACGCGCTCCTTGGTGCCGTCGGCGGCGGTCTGCTTGCTCGAGTTCTGGTAGACGATGCCGAAGGTCGTGCACTCGTCGTGGTAGCCCGCGCCGAGCGATATCGCGCCGATGCCGACCGGGTTCGAGGTCTGGTAGCCCTGGACCTGGTAGAAGCGCTCGGCCGCGTGGCGGCTGAGATCGATCAACACGCTGCCCTGCACGTACCAGTTGGGCGTGATGTCGTAGCGCGCCGAGGTCGAGATGCCCTCGCGCTTGGTGAAGAGGCCGAGGCTCGGCTGCGCGGCGTAGCGGGCGTAGATGATGCTGGTCGCGAGGCTGCCGAAGGTGGCCTGCGCCTGCACCTCGACGCGCTTCAGCGCGAAGTCGCTCTCGTTGAAGCGCGAGCGGGCCGTCACGGCGATGTTGGAGGTCGGCGCGATCTGCAGGCGAGAGACGAAGTCGGAGCGCTGCGAATCGAGCCCGGAATCCCAGCCGGTCCGGGTCAGGTCCGGGTTGTTGTACGAGTTGCGGCCTGCAACCTGATAGGACTGCCCGAACAGCGCGCTGACATAGCCGCCATTGTTCATCGTGAAGGTGTACTGCGCGCCGACATTGGCGCGGGTGCCGCCTTCGGTGCGGTCGTAGCCCGAGAACTTCGTGGTCTCGAACAGGTTGGTGTCGTCGAACACGAGGCTCTGCGAGTCCTCGTTGACGATCTTGCCGACCTGCGTCTCGTTCGGCCGGGCGATGATCTGGCCGATCGGCTCGATCACATGCGTGCCCCAGCTCGTGTCGGCCACGAACGGATAGCGGTAGGTCAGGCCGACAGCCGGCATGCCGCGGAACACGGCGTCGTCGCTGGTGTCCAGGAAGTTGGGCAGCGAGCTGTTGAAGTAGCCGCTGGTCTCGGGCGACTTGAACAGAACGTCGCCGCGGGCCGACAGGAACGGCGTCCAGCTCTCGCCGAGCGGATCGATGAAAGTCCGGCGCCAGGACACGTCCGCGGTCAGGCGCGTATAGGTGCCGGCCGGGCCGCGCACAAAGCACTTGGCCGGGTTGAACTGGCCGGGCGCGCAGCTGTCATAGAGGCTGATCGGCGTGCCGTTGGCCGTGTAGCCGATCGGGAACAGGTAACGCCCGGGCGTGACGCCGTTCTCCTGAACCAGGCTCTGGTAGTCGGTCTGCGACCGCGTCAGGCTGGTGAAGTTCGCGTTCACGGTCAGCTCGCCGCCAAGCACGCTGGGCGTGAAGCGGCGGTCATAGTCGATCACCGGATGAACGACCGGCTGCACCTTCTGCCAGTCGGCATAGGACAAGCCGCGGAAATAGAACGCGCGCGCGTCGAACCAGCTGCGCTGGCCCTGGCCAGTCAGGTAGAGCGTCGACGTGGTTTCGCGGAAGCCCAGCGTGCTGAACGCCGAGATCGCGTTGGCGTTGGCGTAGCCGCGATATTTGTAGTTCTGGTAGAACCACTTGTCCGAGGACGCAGCCACGTCCCAGCCCCACACCCACTTGTCGTTGAGCAGGAACTTGCCGCGCGAATCGATCGCGCCGCGGAAGTCGCGGTCGCCCGCCCCGTAGGGGGGCTGCAGGAAGGCGTGGGGGTCCTGCTGGAAAATGCCGGTCGCCCGGACGTTGTAGCTGCCGTTGATGAGACGGTGACGCCATTCCACATCGCCGAGCACGCCCTGGCGGGTGAGGAAGGTCGGCGTGATCGTGAGATCATAGTTGGGCGCGAGCGCCCAGAAGAACGGCGTCGCGACGCCGTAGCCGATGGCCGATGACGCCACGTAATGGGGAGCCAGGAAGCCGGTCTTGCGCTTCACGGTGTTGTCGGGCGCCGAGAAGAACGGCACGTAGGCGATCGGCACGCCATAGAACTCGAGGGTCGCGTCCTCGTAATAGACGGTCCGCTCTTCGTTCTTGTGGATGATGCGCTTGGCCCGCACCTGCCAAAGCGGCGGCTTGCTCGGGTCGTCCTTGCAGGCGTCGCAGGCCGTGTAGGTGCCGTGCTCGAAGACGGTGGTTTCGCCGCCCGTGCGTTCGCCGCGCGGGGCCACGAAATGCGTCTTGTCGATGGTGTCGACGCGCAGCGAATCGATGAAGCCGTCCTTGAAGTCGCCCGTCAGCTCGAACTTGCTGCCGTAAACGATCTGGCCGGTGGCCTCGGTCATCTTCGCGTTGCCTTCCGCGTAGACGCGGTTGTTGGCGCGGTCATACGTGACCTTGTCGGCTTCTAGCACGCGGCCCTGGTAGTAGAGCTGCGCGTTGCCGATGGCCGAAACGGTGTTCTTGTCCTTGTCGTAGACGAGCTCGCGCGACTCGACCGCCAGGCGGTCCTTCTTGTCGTTCGCCTTCTGGGTCTTCTTGGCGAGCATGTCGGTCAACGTCTGCGCCACGGGCGCATCGGTCCAGGAGACCGGCCCGACGCTCGCAATGCCGACGGCCAGAGCCGCAATCGTATTACGTTTCAACATGCTCGAACCAAGGCGGCCGAAAAACGCACGGCCCGTCATCACCCGTCCTCTTGGTACAACAGAGCGAGCGTTCCGAGCAAACTCCCGACCACAGCTGGCGACCAAGCCGCAACCGTCGTCGAAAGCAGACCAGCGGCGCCGAGATCCTCGACCAAGTGGGTGACGACATAGAGCACGAAGCCTGCCGTCACGCCACCGAGAACCATCTTCGCCACACCACCAAACCTGAAAAATCTTAATGAAACGGATGCTGCGATCAGCGCCATTGCGATGAAGAGTAAAGGACGCGCTAGAAGCGATTGGAATTGCAAACGATATCGCGTCGCGTCCAAGCCTGCCGCCTCGGTCCTTTTCACCAGATTCGGCAGCTCCCAGAACGGAATTGTCTCCGCGGAAGTGAAGGAATTGCGGACCTGATCGGGCGTCAGACTGGTCGACAGATTGTAGGAAGCGAAGCTCTGTGGCTCCACGCCCACACCCGTCAGGCGGGCCTCAACCAACTCCCAGTAGCCATCGCGCAGAAGCGCCTCACGGGCCTCCACTCGGCTCTCGAACGAACCGTCCTTGGCGAACTCGAACACGGTGACGCGACTCAGCCGCGTGCCGGCGTCCATGGACCTGTCGGCGCGGATGATCGCCTGCCCGTCGAGGCTGCGCTGGCGAATCCAGAGCTCCTTTTCGGCCGTTGCCTTGGAGCGGCCGAGCTTGGAGGTCTCGACCTGGATCGCGCGCTCCTTCAGCTTCGCCGACACGGGGTTGTAGACCGTCGCGGCGAAGACGCCGATCGCCACCGCGACTCCGAGCGCGGGGGCCATGAACTGCCACACCGAAACTCCGGCGGCGCGCATCACCACCAGTTCGAGCTTGCGCGACAGGTTCAGCAGCGCCGCCATGGAGCCGAACAACACCGCGAAGGGAAGGATCTGCTCGGCCACCGCGGGCGTGCGAAACAACGCCAGCTCGGCCAGCAGGGCCGTGGAGAGGTCCACGACATCGCCGGTGCGACGGACGAGCTCGACGAAGTCCAGGGTGTAGATCAGCACGAACACGGTCACGAAGACGCCCGTGATCGTCCGGATGAACCGTCCGGCGAGATACCGTCCGAGCGTGGCGCCGATCATCATGTGCGTCAGCCCGCGGCCGCAGCGGTAGCGGCCGGCCGGCCGAAGCCGCGGCCGCGCCGCCCAAGCCGCAGCTCCGGCCCGAACGTCGCCGCAAGCCCGCCCAGGAAGCCCAGCGCCGGGATCACGTAGGCGAGGGGCGCCGCCCACGGCGAGCGCGCGATCAGGCTCGAGGCCGCGAAGCCGGCGATGCGCAGCAGGCCCACGGTGACGATGGCGGCGCCGATCGCCGCGCCGCGACCCTGGCGCGTGGTGCGCGGGGTGCCGAGCGCCGCGAAGGCGATCGCCATCATGGCCAGGCAGTAGAGCGGCCCCGAGAAGCGGTCGTGCAATTCGGTGCGGAAACGGCCGGCGGTGCCGGGCATCTGGTAGTAGGCCTCGGTGACGTTGGGATTGAGCAGCGCCCAGGTGCTGCGCTCGCGCGGCTTGTAGGTCGGCGTTTCGCCGTCCGCGCCGAACTGGCTCAGATCGATCGCGTAGCGCTGGAACACCACGATCGCGGGGTCCGCGGAGCCCGGCTGCTCGCGCTGCACGCTGCCCTGTTCGAGCACGAGATAGGGCGAGCCGTTGATGTCCAGCGTCTGGCCGCGCTCGGCGATGTAGACGGCAGGCTTCGTCTTGTCGCGCCGATCCTGCATGAAGATGCCCAGCAGGGCGTCGCCGGCGCGCTCGCGGTAGTGGAACGTGATGCCGAGGTCGAGCGTGGTGAACTGCCCTTCCTTGACGATGTTGGTGACGAAGTCGGCCCGGACGCTGGTGATCAGGTCCCGAAGAGCCCGAAAGCTCGCCGGCATCGCCCAGGTCGTCATGACGCCGACCAGGAGGGTGACGATCAGGGTCAGGATCAGCAGCGGCCGCATGATGCGCCCCGGCGGGGCGCCCGCCGCGCTCATGACGATGAGCTCCGAATCTCCGTTCAGCTTGTTGAGCGCGTAGACCACCGCGATGAAGAGCGCGACCGGCGCGATGATCGCCACGAGCGCCGGCAGCGAAAGGCTGGTGACGGTAAGGAAGGTCAGGATCGTCTGCCCCTTGCCGGTCACCAGATCGACCTCGCGCAGCGCCTGCGTGATCCAGATCACGCCGGTCAAGCTCAGCACCGTCGCCAGAAAGGCGACGTAGGCGATCCGGAAGATGTAGCGATCGAGCAGGCTCATGCGGGGGTTCGGCAATGATTGTGCGACAGCGGTAAAGCCTCCGCCCTGTTCGGGCAAGCGGAGCGGGGCGTTGGAGGCCGCAGGTGCATCACGATCCGGGCGCCCTCAAGGCGAGCGTGGCCAATCTGCCGCGGCATCGGGGCGCGGATCGTTGGCGAGAAGCCACCATAGTCGGCGCCATGGTGCGCCGCACGCCGCCTGCTACTCCGCATGGGGAGGGCGGCCGGCTCAGGCGATCGCTGGCGCGGCGCGGCGCAAGCCGCTAAGACGCTGAACGATCTCTGATCCATCTTCTTCCCGGAGCCGCTGCATGTCCGAGCGCCTGAAAGTCTCCTTCGCCGACGCGAGCCTGCCCGCATCGGGAGCCATCGTGGTTCTCGTCGGCGACGACCTGGCGCTTCCCGCCGCGGTGCGCGACCTGATCGGCGACGTTGCGGCCGACGCGGTGACGCGGGCCGCCGCCGCCGAGAACTTCAAGGGCAAGACCGGGAGCGGCTTTTCGGTGCTGGTTCCGGCCGGCCTGCAGGCGGCCCGCCTGGTGGTTGTGGGCGTGGGCGCCTCGTCCGACCGCGCCACGGCTGATTTCGTGACGCTCGGCGGCTCGATCCTTGGCCGCATCGGCCACGCCAAGACCGTCACCGTGCTGTTTCATGACGCGCCGGAGGGACTGCGCCACGATGCGGACGCGGCCGCCGACATCGCGCTCGGCATGGCGATGCGCGCCTATGCGTTCGAGAAGTACAAGACCAAGAAGCAGGACAAGGACGAAGGCGCGCGCGAGGTCGACGCCGTGATCGCGGTTGCGGATCCCAAGGCCGCCGCCAAGGCCCACCGCTCGCGCCAGGCCGTCGCCGAGGGTGTCGTGATCGCCCGCAATCTCGTGAACGAGCCGCCGAACGTGCTCGACCCCGAGGAGTTCGCGCGCCGCGCCGCTCACCTGGAGAAGCTGGGCGTCGAGGTGGAAATCCTCGACGAGAAGAAGCTCGACAAGATCGGCATGCGGGCGTTGCTGGCTGTGGGGCAGGGCTCCGCCAAGGAGAGCCGCGTCGTCATCATGCGCTGGAACGGCGCCAAGGGCGGCAAGGGCAAGGACGCCAAGGACAAGCCGATCGCCTTCGTGGGCAAGGGCGTGTGCTTCGACACTGGCGGCATCTCGATCAAGCCGGCGGGCGGCATGGAGGACATGAAGGGCGACATGGCGGGCGCGGCCTGCGTGGTCGGCCTCATGCACGCGCTCGCGTCGCGCAAGGCCAAGGTGAACGTGATCGGGGCGATCGGCCTCGTCGAGAACATGCCTGACGGCGCGGCGCAGCGGCCGGGCGACATCGTGACCTCGCTGTCGGGCCAGACCATCGAGATCATCAACACGGACGCCGAGGGCCGGCTCGTGCTCGCCGACGTGCTCTGGTACGTGCAGGACCGCTTCAAGCCGGCCTTCATGGTCGACCTCGCGACCCTGACGGGCGCGGTGCTGGTGGCGCTCGGGCAGGAGAACGCCGGGATGTTCTCCAACAACGACGAGCTCGCCGAGCGCCTCGCCGCCGCCTCCAAGGCGACCGGCGAGGGCGTGTGGCGGCTCCCGCTCTCGGCGGCCTACGACAAGATCATCGACAGCAAGTTCGCGGACGTGAAGAACTCGGGTGGCCGCCATGCCGGCTCCATCACGGCCGCGCAGTTCCTGAAGCGCTTCGTGAACGATACGCCCTGGGCGCATCTGGACGTCGCCGGCACCGCCATGGGCTCGCCGCAGACCGAGATCAACCGGGGCTGGGCGTCCGGCTGGGGCGTGCGGCTGCTGGACCGGCTGGTGTCGGATCACTACGAGGGCTAGCGCTCGTCCAGCATCTTCCAGACGCCCTCGGCGCTCAGGATGATGCGGTCGTCGACCTGCAGGAGGCCGCGCACGAAGACCATCGTGCGCGTCAGCCGCAGCACCTCGGTATGCGATTCGACGAACTCGCCGACCTGCGCCGACGAGATGAACTGGCTGGTCAGCTGGATGGTGACCTGCCGGCGCCCGCCATTGGCGATCAGCGACGTGATGCCGAGCGATTCGTCGGCCAGCGACAGCAGCAAACCGCCATGCACGACGCCGAAGCGGTTGGCGTGCCGCGCATCCGTGAGCATGCCGAAGCGCTTCTGATCGCCGTCAATGCGCGACCACAGCGGCCCGATATGGTTGCGATAGCCGTCGCCGGGCTCAATGGCCCAGCCTGCCTGTTCGAGTTCCTGCACGCGCGCGTTGGTCATCCGCTTCCCCGGCTCGATGGTCCCGCAGCCTAGCGCCGGCGCGCCCGACGGCAACCGACTCGCCGGGAGGGGCCGCAACCGTGTAGACCGGAAAGCCCAACCACGCAGGACCCCGATGGCGGAGATCCTCTTCTACCACCTCCAGCGCCAGAACCTGGACGCCGTGCTGCCCGGGCTGCTGGAGCGCAGCCTCGCGCGCGGCTGGCGCGCGGCCGTGCAGACCTCCGGGCCCGAGCGGGCGGCGGCCCTGGACGATCTCCTGTGGACCTATTCGGAGGAGAGCTTCCTGCCGCACGGGCTGGAAAGCGAGCCCTCCGCGGCGGCCGAGCCGATCGTCCTCACCACCGGCGAAGCCAACCCGAACGGCGCCCAGGTGCGCTTTCTGGTGGACGGCGCCGCAATTCCGCCGGATGCGGCGGCTTATCAGCGCCTCGTCCTGATCTTCGACGGGCGAGACGACGAGGCGGTCGCGGCGGCGCGGGTCGCCTGGAAGAACCTGCGCGGGCAGGATCACCAGACCAGCTATTGGCAACAGAGCGACGAAGGTCGCTGGGAGAAAAAGGCATGATGGATGCGGCGCGGGCCGGCTGGCCCGCTGGACGAGCGCTCGCGGCCCCGGTTGTCGCGACGGCCCTCGCCATCGTGCTCTCGGGCTGTGCGGTGGAGGTCGGCGGCTTCATGAACGACAAGAGCGCGCTCGCTCGCGTCGCCACCACGGAGGCCGTGGTGGGCGAGGACGGCCGCTGCACGGCTGACCTGTCGATCGATCCGTCCAAGTTCCGGGGCCGCGAGGGTCAGGGCCTCATCGGCGTCACCGAATGCGAGCTCGTGGCGCTCAAGGGCGAGCCGCTCAGCGTCCAGACGGGCTCCAGCCCGCGCGCCAAGCGCGAGACCACGATCCTCTACATGGAGCCGACCGGAAAGGCGCTCTACCTTTTCGCCGACAACCGCCTCGTGCAGGTGGTGCGCGCCGGCGCCTGATTGGGAGGGTCGCCTCAGAGCTGCTGCTCG
Organism: Alsobacter sp. P4_H11; assembly: GCF_056400925.1. Classification (NCBI taxonomy): domain Bacteria; kingdom Pseudomonadati; phylum Pseudomonadota; class Alphaproteobacteria; order Hyphomicrobiales; family Alsobacteraceae; genus Alsobacter; species Alsobacter sp. P4_H11. The sequence goes on along the minus strand of NZ_JBFUKI010000001.1, from coordinate 590,012 downwards.
AGCCGCCCGGCCAGGTCCTGGATGAACTGCCAGGCGGTGCGGCCCGAGCGCGACGCGCGGGTGATGGACCATTCCAGCGCATCGTGGTGCATGGCGTCGCGATCCGCCACCGCGAGGCCAAAATGGTCCGCGTAGCCGTCCACCATGGCGAGGAATTCGTCCTGGCTGCATTTGTGGAAGCCCAGCCAGAGCCCGAAGCGATCCGACAGCGAGATCTTCTCCTCGATCGCTTCGCCGGGGTTCACGGCGGTGGAGCGCTCATTGTCCATCATGTCGCGCGGCAGCAGGTGGCGGCGGTTGGACGTGGCGTAGAACACTACGTTGTCCGGCCGCCCCTCGATGCCGCCTTCCAGCACGGCCTTCAGCGACTTGTAGGACGTGTCGTCGCCATCGAACGAGAGGTCGTCGCAGAACACCACGAAGCGAAATGCGGCGCCGCGCACCATCTCCATCAAGAGCGGCAGGCTGTCGATGTCCTCGCGGTGGATCTCGATCAGCTTCAGCGCCGACTGCCCGGCCGGGCGGGTGGCGTTGACCTGCGCGTGGGCGGCCTTCACCAGCGACGACTTGCCCATGCCGCGCGCGCCCCACAGCAGGGCGTTGTTGGCCGGTAGGCCGCGGGCGAAGCGCGACGTGTTCTCGAGCAACGTGTCGCGGGCGCGATCGATTCCCTTCAGGAGCACGATGTCGACCCGGTTCACCTTCGGCACCGGCATTAGACCTGCCGGGGAGGGCCACCACACGAAGGCGTCTGCGGCGGCGAAATCCGGCGTCTCGGCCCGGGGCGGCGCCATGCGCTCCAGCGCGTCCGCGATGCGGGCCAGGAGTGCGTCGGAAGGCGTGAGGGCGGACATGGCGGCTTTCTTCAGGGTTCAGACGGCGCGATGTGCTTAGCGAAGTCGGGTTGGGCTGTCACGCCTCGCCCAAAAGCCTGGACCGCGACCTTGGACCGCGAGCCTCCAGGCTCGCATGCGATGGCGCCGGAAGCAGCGAGCCTGGAGGCTCGCGGTCCAAGGCCTGCGGTCCCCATGTCTGCGATGCGCCGCCGCTTGCGGCGTTATTGCTTTCTCCAAGCCCGTGGCTATAGTCCGCCCACTTTTTCCGGCTCCCCCCGCGACCGCGGGACGTGGGGCCTTTTCCCCATGCGGAGGTTCTCCCCGTGATCACGCCAGCATTCGCCCAGACCGCCGGAGCTTCGGCGGGCGGCATGGACATGATCGTCCAGCTCGTTCCGTTTCTGCTGATTTTCGTGATCATGTACTTCCTGATCATCCGGCCGCAGCAGCGCCGCGCCAAGGAGCATCAGGATCTCCTGAAGAACGTGCGCCGTGGCGACACCGTGGTGCTCAACGGCGGGCTGATCGGCCGTGTCACCAAGGCCGGCGACGAGCCCGAGATGGAAATCGAGATCGCGGACGGCGTGCGCGTGCGCGCCGTGAAGTCGATGATCGCCGAGGTCCGCGCCAAGGGCGAGCCCGTCAAGGCCGCCTGATTCGACGCGCCCCGGCGCCTCCGCGGCGCCGATTTTGACTGACATGGTGGCGCTATCGGCCTGGAGTGCTTAGCTCCGGGTCCATGGCGCCGATGAGCCGCGCAGGAACAACGACCGGATATGCTCCGCTTCTCACGAATGAAGACCTTCGGGGTCCTCCTCATCGCCGTGCTGGGCATCCTTTTCGCCCTGCCGAGCCTTTTGTCGCCGGACACCCGCAAGAGCATCGAGCAATCCATCCCTGGCTTCCTGCCGCGCTGGATCATCCCGCACCAGGCCATCGTGCTCGGGCTCGACCTGCAGGGCGGCTCGCACGTGCTGCTCGAGGTCGACACCCAGTCGGTGCTGCGCGGGCAGGTGAACACCCTGCGCGACGACGTCCGCCGCCTCCTGCGCGAAGAGAAGATCGCCCTGGCCGGCGGCATTGGCGTCCAGCCGCGCGGCGTCACCGTCCGGGTGGCCGACCAGGCCGAGCGCACGCGCCTGCTGCCGCGTCTTCGTGAACTGGCGGCGCCGGTCGGCAGCCTTTTCGGCCAGACCGGCTCGCAGAACGCGGTCGCGATCACCGAACAGCCCGATGGCCTGATCACCCTCGCGGTGACTGACGCGGGCGTGAACGAGCGCGTTCGCAAGGCCATCGACCAGGCCATCGAGGTTCTGCGCCGCCGCGTCGACGCGCTCGGCACCACGGAGCCGAACATCCAGCGCCAGGGCGTCGACCGCATTCTCGTGCAGGTCCCCGGCCTGCAGGACCCGCGCCGCCTGAAGGAGATCCTGGGCACCACCGCGCAGCTCGAATTCCGGCTCGTGGCCGATCCGGGCGCCCCTCCCGGCGATGTCGAGCAGTTGCCGTCTCAGGAAGACGGCGGCGCCTCCATGCCGGTCGAGAAGCGCGTGCTCGTGCAAGGTGAAGATCTGATCGACGCCCAGCCGGGCTTCGACCAGCGCACCGGCGAGCCGATCGTCAACTTCAAGTTCAACATCCGCGGCGCGCAGCGCTTCGGGCAGGTGACGACCGAGAATGTCGGCCGGCCCTTCGCGATCGTGCTCGACAAGAAGGTGATTTCGGCGCCGCGCATCCTGCAGCCGATCACGGGCGGGCAGGGGCAGATCTCCGGCCGCTTCACCGTCGAGGCCGCCAACAACCTCGCCATCCTGCTGCGCGCGGGCGCTCTGCCGGCGCCGCTCACCATCGTGGAGGAGCGTACCGTCGGCCCGGGCCTCGGGCAGGACTCCATCGACGCCGGCAAGAAGGCCTCCTACGTGGCCACGGTGCTGGTCGTCGGCTTCATGTTCGTCAGCTACGGGCTGTTCGGCCTCTTCGCGAATATCGCGCTCGCCGTGCACGTGATCCTGATCTTCGCCCTGATGGCGCTGGTGGGCTCCACGCTGACGTTGCCCGGCATCGCCGGCATCGTGCTGACGATCGGGACCGCGGTGGACTCCAACGTGCTGATCTATGAGCGCATCCGCGAGGAGGCGCGCGCCGGGCGCTCGATGATCTCGGCGCTTGAGGCGGGCTTCCAGCGCGCCTTCGCGACCATCATCGACTCCAACGTCACCATGTTCATCGCCGCCGCGATCCTGTTTTTCCTGGGCTCCGGCCCCGTGAAGGGCTTTGCGGTGACGCTCATCCTCGGCATCGTCACAACCGTGGTCACGGCCGTCACGATGACGCGCATGATGATCGCCCTGTGGTACCGCTCGGCCAAGCCGACCAAGCTGCCGTTCTGACGCAGGAAAACAGCCATGAAACTTCTGCGCATCATCCCGGACGACACCAAGTTCCCGTTCATGAGCTTCCGGCGGGTCAGTTTCCCGTTCTCGGCGCTCCTGTCGGTCGTGGCCGTGCTCTGCTTCTTTTTCGTCAACATGAATTTCGGCATCGACTTCACGGGCGGCACGCTCATCGAGATGCAGGCCAAGAACGGCAAGTCGGACATCGCCCAGGTCCGCGAGGCCGCGCACGGTCTCTCGGTGGGCGAGGTCGAGGTCCAGGAATTTGGTGAAAAGGGCGACGTTTCGATCCGCTTCGGCCTCCAGCCCGGCGCGACCCAGCAGGATCGCGAAAAGGCACAGCAGGCCGCGCAGGAGCGCGTCCGCACGACCTTCGAGAAAGACTATGATTTCCGCCGCGTCGAGGTGGTGGGTCCGCGCGTCTCGGGCGAGCTGGTGCAGTCCGGCACGCTCGGCGTTGTCCTCTCCATCGTGGGCGTGCTGATCTACCTTTGGTTCCGCTTCGAGTGGGAATTCGCGGTCGGCGCCGTGATCGCGACGCTGCACGACCTCGTGCTGACGATCGGGTTCTTCGCGATCACGCAGCTCGAATTCAACATGACGTCGATCGCCGCGATCCTGACCATCGTCGGCTACTCGCTGAACGACACCGTGGTGGTGTTCGACCGCATCCGTGAATTGCTGCGGCGCTACAAGAAGATGCCGGTGGAGCAGCTGCTCGACCTCGCCATCAACACCACCCTGTCGCGCACGATCATGACGTCGGTGACCACCACGCTGGCGCTGCTCGCGCTGGTGCTGTTCGGCGGCCAGGTGATCGCCAGCTTCTCGTGGGCGATGATCTTCGGCGTGGTGATCGGCACCTACTCGTCGATCTTCATCGCCGCGCCGGTGCTGATCTATCTCGGCCTGAAGGTGGGCGCCGAGTCGGCCATCGCGGCCGGCCACGACGCCGCGCCGGCCGCCAAGACCGCGGCCGCCAAGCCGCGCGTGCGCGGCCCGGCCGAGCGCCCGGCGCAATGAGCGGCGGCGCCCGCTACGAGGGGTTCGTCCCCGGGCGCCACCTGATCGACGCCTATGGCAATGGCGGGTTTCGCTTCGCCGAAATGTCGCATCGCGGCTCAATCCTGGCCTTGCCCTCGGGCGTCCGGGCCTGGGAGGTGACCGCGCCGGCGCAGTTCACCACCAGCGCGTTCGAGGCCGTGTTCGCCGAGGCGCAGCCGCCCGAAGTGCTTCTGATCGGCTGCGGCGCCGAGATCGCGGCGCTGCCGGAGCGCGTCCGCTGGCGGTTCAAGGAAGCGCGCATCCGCATCGACGTGATGCAGACCGGCGCGGCCGCGCGCACCTACAACATCATGTTGGCTGAGAACCGCAGCGTCGGCGCCGCGCTGATCGCGGTCGCCTGAGATGGCGGAGGAGCCGGCGCCCGCAAACCGCGACGGCGCCCCGGGCGACGCCGTCGCCGAGCTGGTGCGCAGGGCGGACCGCGACCGTTACCTCGCCACCCTGTTCGCGTCCGACGCGCACCGGCCGGCGTTGCTGGCGCTCTACGCCTTCAGCGCCGAAGTGAGCCGCGTCCGCGATGTCGTGTCGGAGCCCCTGCCGGGCGAGATGCGGCTGCAGTTCTGGCGCGACCTGATCGAGGGCGACAGCCTGGCGAGCAGCGGCCACCCCGTCGCACAGGCGCTCGGGGCCGCGATCACCCGCTATGCGCTGCCCCGCAAGGCCTTGCTGGACCTGATCGAGGCCCGCACCTTCGACCTTTACGACGACCCCATGCCGTCCGTGGCCGACCTGGAAGGCTATTGCGGCGAGACTTCCTCCGCCCTGATCCGGCTCGCCAGCATCATCCTGGCCGAGGGGCGCGACCCCGGCGGCGCCGACGCCGTCGGGCATGGCGGCGTCGCCTATGCGCTGACCGGCATCCTGCGCGCGTTGCCCTGGGCGACAGGACGGGGCCAGGTGTTCCTGCCCGTGGACGTCATGAACCGGCACGGCCTCTCGCGCGAGGCGCTGCTCGCCCGGCAGGTCGGCGAGCCGCTGCGCGCTGTGCTGGCCGACCTGCGCGCGCTGGCGCGCCGGCATCTGGAGGCCGCGCGCGCGGCGTCGCCCGGGGCGAGTCCGGCCGTGCGCCTCGCCATGCTGCCGGTCACGCTCGTGGAACCGTATCTGGCCGAGCTGGAGCGCGCCGCCGCCGATCCGTTCAGGACGCCGGCGGAGATTTCTCCGTTGCGCCGCATCTGGACGCTCTGGCGCGCATCGCGCCAGGCCCGCTGAGCGGGACGCCGCCGCCGACCTATTCGGCCGCGACTCGACCCTGCTCCTGCGCGCTGGCCCAAATCTCCATCACGCCCCGCGCCCGGTCGGTGATCGCCATCTTGCGCGCCACGGACTTGGCCGGACCGCGGAGCCGCTTGCCGTCCTCGCTCTTGGGCGCTTCGGCCAGCGGCGGGAAGAGGCCGAAATTGACGTTCATCGGCTGGAACGAGCGCGGCCCCTCGTCGATGGTCGCGATGTGGCCGCCCGTGATGTGGTTCAGCAGGGCCCCCATCGCGGTTTCGGGCGGAGGCGGCGCGAGCTCGGCGCCGAGGCGCTCGGCGGCGGCGAGCCGGCCGGCGAGCAGGCCCATGGCGGCGCTTTCCACATAGCCCTCGCAGCCCGTGATCTGCCCGGCGAAGCGCAGGCGCGGCATGGCCTTGAGGCGCAGCGTCCTGTCGAGCACCTGCGGCGAGTTCAGGTAGGTGTTGCGATGCAGGCCGCCGAGGCGGGCGAACTCGGCAATTTCGAGCCCCGGGATCGTGCGAAACAGCGCGACTTGGGCCGCATGCTTCAGCTTCGTCTGGAAGCCCACCATGTTGTAGAGCGTGCCCAGCGCGTTGTCCTGGCGCAGCTGCACCACCGCATAGGCCTTTGCGTCCGCGCCTTCCTTGTGCGGATTGGTGAGGCCGAACGGCTTCATCGGCCCATGCCGGAGCGTCTCGGCGCCGCGCTCGGCCATCACCTCGATCGGCAGGCACCCGTCGAAGTAGGGGGTGTTGCTCTCCCACTCCTTGAACGAGGTCTTTTCGCCCGAGACCAGCCCTTCCACGAAGGCCGCGTACTGGTCGCGCGTCATCGGGCAATTGATGTAGTCGGCGCCGGTGCCGCCCGGGCCAGCCTTGTCGTAGCGCGACTGGAACCACGCCACGTCCATGTCGATGCTGTCGCGGTGCACGATGGGGGCGATCGCGTCGAAGAAGGCCAGCGCGCTCTCTCCCGTAAGCTGCAGGATGGCTTCGGCCAGGGCCGGCGAGGTGAGGGGGCCGGTGGCGATGATCACCGAATCCCAGTCGGCCGGCGGCAGGCCGGCGACTTCGGCGCGCTCGATGGTGATCAGCGGATGCGCCTCGAGCGCTGCGGTGACGGCGGCCGCAAAGCCGTCGCGGTCGACCGCGAGCGCGCCGCCGGCCGGCACCTGGTTGGCGTCGCCGCAGCGCATGATCACCGAGTCGAGCCGGCGCATCTCGGCATGGAGCAGGCCGACCGCGTTGGTGCGGGCGTCGTCCGACCGGAACGAGTTGGAGCACACGAGCTCGGCCAGGCTGTCGGTCTTGTGAGCGTCGGTGCCGCGCACGGGCCGCATCTCGTGCAGCACAACGGGCACGCCCGCGCTGGCGATTTGCCAGGCGGCTTCAGAACCGGCGAGGCCGCCGCCGACGATGTGAATGGGGGAGAGCTTGCTCATGCGGCGGAACCTAGGGGCCGCGTCCCGGCGGCGCAATGGGCGCGGGGGCCTGAAACGCAAAACGCCCGCCGGGAGGGGCGGGCGCTGCGCTCAGGAGGGAGGCCGGGGAGGGGATCGGCCAGGCTCCGAGACGGTGTTGGCAGGTTCTTCGGCGAAACGCAGTACTGGTCGCCGATCCTGCGCAGAGCGTTACGCCTTGACGGCGTGCTTCTTGGCGATGAAGCGGATGTCGCCGCGCGAAATGCCGAGATCGCTCAGGTCGCGATCGGTCAGCTGCGACAGCTCGCGGACGGTGTTGCGATAGCGAGCCCAGTTGCGGAGACGCTTGGAAATGGTGTTGACGGTCAGCATGGCTTTGTTCCTGTGCAGTGCGGTAAGGCGCGGAGCTGTCAGGAGAAAGTAGCGGTCCCGGCGGCTCGTCGCGTCAGCGATTTGCTGCACCGCATATACGTCCGGCCGCCATGCTCCGCCATGGGGGCTGCAACATGCCCGACCCTCTGTCAACGCATGGCAATGAGAGGAATCGTTAAGAGATGCGCGACTGGCGCATGGCATAAAAGTGGCGCTCAAGCCGGGTATTTGGGCGCTTGTTGGTGAAATATTGCGCTGTTGGGGCGAATCTCGCCTTCGACGTGCAGGCACAGTTGCGCGGTGCGGTGCAACACGGTGAATAAAGGCTTGCCCTAACGCCTGCATCGCCAGCCCCGGCCGGCTGACGCATGGCCGCGAAGATCCGGGCATGATGAAGAAAGTGTTGCACGCCCGCGGGCCCCGGGGGCGGCGCTACGGACCGCGAGCCTTCAGGCTCGCTTGGGTGCGGCGGAAGGCGAGCCCAAGGAATGGAGATCCGGGCGAGCCTAAAGGCTCGCGGTCCGGGAGGCTCGCGGTCCGGGGGGCGAGCCTGAAGGCTCGCTGCCCAAAAGCGCCTACTCGGCCGCCTGCTTGGCGGCCTTCAACGGCCTGCGGGCCAGTACTTCCTTCAGGAAGCGTCCGGTGTGGCTGGCCGCGACCTTTACGACGTCCTCGGGCCGGCCCTGCGCGACGATCACGCCGCCTCCGTCGCCGCCTTCGGGACCGAGGTCAATCACCCAGTCGGCAGTCTTGATGACCTCGAGATTGTGCTCGATCACCACCACGCTGTTGCCCTGGTCGACGAGCTCGTGCAGCACCTCGAGCAGCTTGGCGACGTCGTGGAAATGCAGCCCGGTCGTGGGCTCGTCCAGGATGTAGAGCGTGCGGCCCGTGGAGCGGCGCGACAGCTCCTTGGAGAGCTTGACGCGCTGGGCTTCGCCGCCGGACAGCGTGGTGGCCTGCTGGCCGACCTTGACGTAGTCGAGCCCGACGCGGGTGAGCGTCTCCATCTTCTCGCGAATCGAGGGCACCGCCTTGAACAGCTCGCCGGCCTCCTCGACGGTCATGTCGAGCACGTCGGCGATGGACTTCTCGCGGTACTTAACCTCCAGCGTCTCGCGGTCGTAGCGCTTGCCCTTGCAGACGTCGCAGGTGACGTAGACGTCCGGCAGGAAGTGCATCTCGATCTTGATGACGCCGTCGCCCTGGCAGGCCTCGCAGCGGCCGCCCTTGACGTTGAACGAGAAGCGGCCCGGCATGTAGCCGCGCGCCTTGGCCTCCGGCAGCGCCGCGAACCACTCGCGGATCGGAGTGAACGCGCCCGTATAGGTCGCCGGGTTCGACCGCGGCGTGCGCCCGATGGGCGATTGGTCGATGTCGATCACCTTGTCGAGGTGCTCCAGCCCCTCGATGGTGTCGAACGGCGCGGGATGCTCCAGCGCGCCGTTGAGGCGCCGGGCCACGGCCTTGTAGAGCGTGTCGATGACGAGGGTGGACTTGCCGCCGCCGGACACGCCCGTCACGCAGGTGAAGGTGCCGAGCGGGATCTCGGCGGTGACGTCCTTCAAATTGTTGCCGCGCGCGCCCGTGATCTTGAGCATGCGGCCCTTCTGGGGCTTGCGGCGCTTGGGCGGCACCGGCACGGCCATCTCGCCCTTCAGGTACTTGCCGGTGAGCGAGTTCTTGTCCGCCAGCACGTCGGCGGGCGTGCCCTGGCTGACGATGCGGCCGCCATGGATGCCCGCGCCGGGCCCGACATCGACCACGTAGTCGGCCTGCAGGATGGCGTCCTCGTCGTGCTCCACCACGATTACGCTGTTGCCGAGGTCGCGCAGGCGCTTCAGCGTCTGCAGCAGACGCTCGTTGTCTCGCTGGTGCAGGCCGATGGAGGGCTCGTCCAGCACGTAGAGCACGCCGGTCAGCCCCGAGCCGATCTGCGACGCCAGCCGAATGCGCTGGCTCTCGCCGCCGGACAGCGTGCCGGAGGCGCGCGCGAGCGTCAGGTATTCAAGGCCGACGTCGAGCAGAAAGGTGAGCCGCTCGCGGATCTCCTTCAGGATGCGGCCGGCGATCTCGGTCTGCTTCTCGTTCAGGGTCTCGGGCAGCGCCCCGAACCACGCATGCGCGTCGCGCACGGAGAGCTGCGACACCTGCGCGATGTGCTGGCCGGAAAGCTTCACGGCCAGGGCCTCGGGCTTCAGCCGGTAGCCATTGCAGGCCGCGCAGGGCGTCTCGGACATGTAGCGCGAGATCTCGTCCCGGGCCCAGTCGCTCTCGGTCTCCTTGTAGCGGCGCTCCATGTTGCGGACGACGCCCTCGAAGGGCTTGCGCACCTCATAGGCGCGCAGGCCGTCGTCATAGGCGAAGCGCACGCTCTCGGAGCCGGTGCCATAAAGGATCGCGTTCTTGGCCTTCTCGGGCAGGTCCCGCCACTTCGTGGCGAGCTTGAAGCCGTAGTGATCGGCCATGGAGGCCAGCGTCTGGCCGTAATAGGGCGAGGTCGACTTGGCCCAGGGCGCAATGGCGCCGCCGCGCAGCGTCAGCGTCTCGTCGGGCACGATCAGCATGGGATCGACCGCCATCTCGTGGCCGATGCCGTCGCAGGTCGGGCAGGCCCCGAACGGATTGTTGAACGAGAACAGCCGCGGCTCGATCTCCGGGATCGTGAAGCCCGAAACCGGGCAGGCGAACTTGGACGAGAAGATGATGCGGCGCGCCTCGCCCTTGTCGTCCTTCTCGTCCGCGAACTCCATCACGGCGATGCCGTCGGCCAGCTCTAGCGCGGTCTCGAAGCTCTCGGCCAGGCGCGACGCGATGTCGGGGCGCACCACGAGGCGGTCCACCACCACGTCGATGTCGTGCTTGAACTTCTTGTCGAGCGCCGGCGCCTCGCCGATCTCGTGAAACTCGCCGTCGATCTTCACGCGCTGGAAGCCGCGCTTCAGGTACTCGGCCAATTCCTTGCGGTATTCGCCCTTGCGGCCGCGCACCACGGGCGCGAGCAGATAAAGGCGGGTCTTCTCAGGCAACGCCAGGACGCGGTCGACCATCTGCGACACGGTCTGGCTCTCGATCGGCAGGCCGGTCGCGGGCGAGATCGGCACGCCCACCCGAGCCCAGAGCAGGCGCATGTAGTCGTAGATCTCCGTGACGGTGCCGACCGTTGAGCGCGGATTCTTGGAGGTCGTCTTCTGCTCGATCGAGATCGCCGGCGAGAGCCCGTCGATCTGGTCGACGTCGGGCTTTTGCATCATCTCAAGGAACTGGCGCGCATAGGCCGAGAGGCTCTCGACATAGCGGCGCTGGCCCTCGGCGTAGATCGTGTCGAAGGCGAGCGACGACTTGCCGGAGCCGGACAGGCCCGTGAACACCACCAGCCGGTCGCGCGGGATCGTCAGGTCGACGTTCTTCAGATTGTGCTCGCGGGCGCCCCGGATCGCGATCACGCGCGAGTCCGCCTTGCGCGGGCCGCCCTGGCGCTCCTTGGCAGAGTTGAAGAAGTCGTCGATCGCGGCCATGCCGATTACCCTGCACACGAAAATCGATGCGCGCCGCCCGGGCCGTGGCCCGACGCCAACCGCGATCGCTGAAGGACTGAACGCCACATGTAGGGCGGCTCACGCTCGAACGACAGGGTCCGGAGAAACCCCGAGGGACCAATCTCCAACAACGCGTCAGCCGCGCCGCCCTTGAACCGTTAACGCAGACCTGCTAGGAACACAACAAGAACAAACGATGCGTGCGGCCGAATGCGCCAAGTTCTCGAGGCTCGGATGTGGATAACCGGGCCAAGGCGGGACCGGCCGGGCCGGATGGTTTAAGGTCGCGCCCAATCGGCGGGCGCGGAAGCTCGTACGCCCATTCTAGCGCAGGAGGCCCTCATGGCGGGCAGCGTCAATAAAGTGATCCTGGTCGGCAATCTGGGCCGTGACCCGGAAGTGCGTCGGCTTGGCTCGGGAGAGCCGGTCGTCAATTTCAGCGTCGCCACCTCGGAGACCTGGCGCGACAAGGCCAGCGGCGAGCGCAAGGAGCGCACCGAGTGGCACAATGTGGTGATCTTCAACGAGAACCTCGCCAAGATCGCCGAACAATACCTGAAGAAGGGCTCCAAGGTTTACCTCGAAGGCCAGCTCCAGAACCGCAAGTTCACGGACAAGACCGGGGCTGAACGCAGCACGACCGAAGTGGTGCTGCAGCGCTTCCGCGGCGAACTCACCCTGCTCGATGGCCGCGGCCAGGGCGGCGGCGCGGGCGCGGGCGAAGAAGACGGCGGCTATGGCGGCTCCTCCTCGGGCGGCTATGGCGGCGGCAGCCGCGGCGGCGACTTCGGACGTTCCTCGCCGATGGAGCGGCGGCCGGCCCCGGCCGGCGGCGGACGCTCGGCGGACCTTGACGACGACATCCCGTTCTAAGGGGTGGGGCGACGCGCCCCATCTCTGAGAACCGGGCCGAGGATCATCCAGCCACCCTCGATACCCTCATCCTGAGGCGCAGGCCGTTTTCGGCCTGCGTCTCGGAGGACGAGGGCTCCCAGCTTGCGCAACGGTTTCGGCTTCCTCGACTCCCTTTTCCTTTGAGACCCATCGCCAAGGGGTGACGCTCCTCAGGATGAGGGGCGTCGAGCGAACAAGTCACCAGACTCCGAGGCTGGGGGAACCGTTGGCCGTCATGTCAGCCCGGGACTGGCTCGCGTCGCTTCCGGGATGCCGGCTCCTCTCTGCTAAAGAAGAGCGCCGTCCGGCTTGATCCCATCAGGCCTAGCCGACATGCTGCCGAAACGGCGCGCGCGTTCCCCCGACGCACGCCGGATGCAAAGCGAGGCCTGCACGCATAGGCCCGGGAGGGGGACGTCATGACGGATGCTGCTGAGGCGACTGGCCTGGATGCGGCCGAGTGCGAGCCCTCCCAGGCTCCGCGCGCCGAACCCAAGGTGCGGACCATTCGCTTCTCCGACATCGGCGAGGCATTGGCCGACGGCATTCGCGATTTCCAGGCCGCGCCGCTGTACGGGCTCTTCTTCGGCGGGATCTATGCGGTGGGCGGCGTCGTGCTCGTACTGGCGGCCACGTCCTGGGGGATGGGCTACCTCGTCTATCCGCTCGCGGCCGGCTTCGCGCTGATCGGGCCCTTCGTGGCCGTCGGGCTTTATGAGGTGTCGCGCCGCCGCGAGGCAGGCCTGCCGCTAGGCTGGGGCGGGGTGCTCGGCGTCGTGTTCGCGCAGAGCCGGCGCGAACTGGGGTGGATGGCCTTCGTGACGCTCTTCGTATTCCTGCTGTGGATGTATCAGATCCGGCTGCTCATCGCGCTGTTCTTCGGCTTTCAGTCCTTCGCGATGACGGACTTTCTCCATGTGCTGCTGACGACGCCCGAAGGGTGGCTGTTCCTCGCCATCGGGCACGCCGATGGGGCCGTGCTGTCGCTTGTCCTGTTTTCGCTGACGGTGGTGTCGTTCCCGCTGCTGCTGGACCGGGACGTCGACTTCATCACCGCGATGATCACCAGCGTCCGATCCGTCACCCGGAGCCCGGGCCCGATGCTGGCCTGGGCCGCGATGGTGGTCGGGCTCCTGATCGTCGCGTCGGCGCCGATGTTTCTCGGGCTCTTCGTGGTTCTGCCGGTTCTCGGCCACACGACATGGCGGCTTTATCGCCGGCTGGTCGAGCCCGCAGAGGCCGGCTGAACGCCCATGGCTGGCCATCCCGGCGAGAGATGTTTTAAACAGGGCTCAGAGAAGACGCGCCAAAACGCCCTGGAGGCCTCCCTGATGAGCTCTTTCGACCTCGACGCCATGCTCGCCGGTATCTCGCGCTGGGTCGCGATCGAGAGTCCCACCAGCGACGCGGCCGGCGTCAACCGGATGATCGACACCGTCGCGCAGGACGTCGAGGGGCTGCCGATCGCGATCGAGCGCATTCCCGGCAAGGAGGGTCTCGGCGACAGCATCGTGTTGCGGGCTGGCCCGCAGACAGATCGCGCCGGCATCCTGGTGATGTCGCATGTCGACACCGTCCACCCGCTCGGCACGCTCGCCAAGGACCTACCGATCCGCCGCGAGGGCGACAAGCTCTTCGGCCCCGGCATCTACGACATGAAGGGCGGCGCCTATCTGGCGCTCGAGGCCTTCAAGCGCGCGGCTTCGGCCGGGGCGGCCCAGCCACTCACCTTTCTGTTCACGCCAGACGAGGAGATCGGCTCGCCCACCACGCGCGGCCTGATCGAGGAGCTCGGACGGAAGGCTTCCGCCGTGCTGGTGACAGAGCCGGCCCGCGACAACGGCAAGATCGTTACCGCTCGCAAGGGCGTAGGGCGGTTCGACGTTCATGTGGAAGGCCGGCCCGCCCATTCCGGCTCGCGCCATCCCGATGGCCGCAGCGCCATCCGGGAGGCGGCGCGCCAGATTCTCGCAATCGAGGCCATGACGGATTACGCCCGCGGCGTCACCACCACGGTGGGGATGATGGCCGGCGGCACCGCCGCCAACGTGATTCCCCAGCACGCGCGGTTCTCTGTCGACCTGCGGGTGGTCGAGCCGGCGGATGGCGAGGAGTTCAAGGCGCGGATACTGGGGCTCGCGCCGCATGATCCTGATTGCCGGATCACCGTCGTGGGAGACATGAACCGGCCGCCCTACAAAAAGACCGCCGAAGTCGACAGCCTGTACCAGAAGGCGAGGGCGCTGGCGGCCGAGATCGGAATCGACCTGCAGGACGTGCCGCAGACCGGGGGCGGCAGCGACGGCAACTTCACGGCTGCGCTCGGCGTGCCCACGCTGGACGGCCTCGGCATCGACGGCGACGGCGCGCATACGCTGCACGAGCACGCGCTGGTGTCCTCGGTCGTGCCCCGGGCGCAATTGATGGAACGCCTGCTGACGCGGCTGGCGTAGGCGGCCCGGAGGCCACCGAAAGGCCCACCGCGGCTTCACGCCGCCGCGGCCTCAGGCCGCCGAGATCGCCTTCACGCCGTCGGCGACGAACTGCACGGCCAGCGCAGCCAGGATGACGCCCAGGAGGCGGGTGAGCACGACGTTGCCCGTGACTCCGAGCCAGCGGGACACCTGGCTGGCGGTGTAGAACACCACGAGGCAGCTGGCGCAGACGCCGACGATGACGGCGAGCAGCACGCCGAGCCGCAACGGGTCGCCGCCGGCGCGGCCCGCCAGCAGGATCGTGGCCGTGATGGCGCCGGGCCCCGCCATCAGCGGGATGGCGAGCGGAAAGGCCGCGACGTTGCGGATGTGGTCGAGCGTGATCGCCTTCTCGGCAGCGTCGCCCTTGCGCTCCTGTCGGCCGCCGAACACCATCTCAAAGGCGATCCAGAACAGCAGCAGCCCGCCCGCGATGCGGAACGCCTGCAGGGTGATGCCGAGCGCGTTCAGGAGCTGCGCGCCCGCAAGCCCGGACGCGCCCATGATGGCGGCCGCGATGATGGACGCCCGCAGCCCCACCTGGCGGCGTTCCGGATCGCTCATGCCGCGCGTGACGCCCAGGAACAGCGGCGCGAGGCCCGGCGGGTCCACGGTGACGAGCAGGGTGACGAGCGCGGAGGTCAGGAATTCGAACAGCATCCCGGGAGCTTAGACGACCAATCGTGGTTCGCGGAACAACAAAGCCGCAACGCCGCCGAGAGCCCGTTTCGGGCCGCTCGGACCCGCCGTTTCGCCTCCGCTGCGCGACTTCGGCCGCCACACCGCGGCCTCAATTGCAAAATTCTGATAAGTATCTGTTTCGATTGTCTTTTTTGTCCCCGTGATTCGACCCCCATGGGTGGCCCCGGAGAGCGGAATCGTTTATTAAAAACCAATCAGATCATTGACCGGACAGCACATTGGCCGACGAAGACAAAAACGCTCCCGCTGGTGGCGGCGAGGGGCAGGATATCCGCCCGGTTTCCATCACGGACGAAATGAAGCGCAGCTACCTCGATTACGCGATGAGCGTGATCGTGTCGCGCGCGCTGCCGGACGCCCGTGACGGCTTGAAGCCGGTGCATCGGCGCATTCTCTATTCGATGGCCGAGAACGGCTACACGCCGGACAAGCCGTATCGCAAGTCGGCGCGCGTGGTCGGCGACGTGATCGGTAAATACCACCCGCACGGCGACCAATCGATCTACGACGCGCTGGTGCGCATGGCGCAGGAATTCTCCATGCGCCTGCCGCTGGTCGACGGCCAGGGCAATTTCGGCTCGGTCGACGGCGACCCGGCGGCGGCCATGCGATACACCGAGGTGCGCCTGGCGCGCCCGGCCATGAGCCTGCTTGACGACCTCGACAAGGACACGGTCGACTTCCAGCCCAACTATGACGGCTCCGAGCGGGAGCCCATGGTGCTGCCCGCCCGCTATCCGAACCTGCTGGTGAACGGCGCCGGCGGCATCGCGGTTGGCATGGCGACGAATGTGCCGCCGCACAATCTCGGCGAGGTGATCGACGGCTGCATCGCGTTCATCAACGACCCGGAGATAACGGTCGAAGGGCTCATGGAGTACATCCAGGGCCCTGACTTCCCGACCGGCGGCTCCATCCTGGGCCGGGGCGGCATCCGCAGCGCCTACCTGACCGGCCGCGGCTCCGTGATCATGCGGGCCAAGACGAAGACCGAGACGATCCGCAAGGATCGCGAGGCGATCATCGTCAACGAGATCCCGTATCAGATCAACAAGGCGGTGCTGATCGAGAAGATCGCCGATCTCGTGCGCGAGAAGCGCGTCGAGGGCATCTCGGACCTGCGCGACGAGTCCGATCGCGACGGCATGCGCATCGTCATCGAGATCAAGCGCGACGCCGTGGCCGACGTGATTCTGAACCAGCTGTTCCGCTACACGGCGCTGCAGACGAGCTTCGGCTGCAACATGGTGGCGCTGAACGGCGGCCGCCCCGAGACGCTGACGCTGCGCGACCTGATCGCCGCCTTCGTGGACTTCCGCGAGGAGGTGGTGAGCCGGCGCACGCGCTTCCTGCTCGGCAAGGCGCGCGACCGCGCCCACGTGCTCGTCGGCCTCGCGATCGCGGTCGCGAACATCGACGAGGTCATCTACACGATCCGCAACTCGCCGGACGCCAACACGGCCCGCGAGGCGCTGATGTCGCGCGACTGGCCGGCCAAGGACGTCGCGCCGCTGATCGCGCTGATCGACGACCCGCGCCACCGCGTGTCTGAGAATGACACCTACCGCCTCTCCGAGGCGCAGGCCCGCGCCATCCTCGACCTGCGCCTCCAGCGCCTCACGGCGTTGGGCCGGGACGAGATCGCGGACGAGCTGAACAAGCTCGCGGCGGAGATATCCGACTATCTCGACATCCTGCGCTCGCGCGAGCGCATCATGGGGATCGTCACCACGGAGCTCGCCGAGGTGAAGGCGGCCTTCGCGACGCCGCGCAAGACCATCCTGATCGAGTGGGACGCGGACCTCGACGACGAGGACCTCATCCAGCGCGAGGACATGGTCGTCACCGTGTCGCACGCCGGCTACATCAAGCGCGTGCCGCTCTCGACCTACCGGGCGCAGCGGCGCGGCGGCAAGGGCCGCTCGGGCATGCAGACGCGCGAGGAGGATTTCGTCTCGCGCCTGTTCGTGGCTTCCACGCACACGCCGGTGCTGTTCTTCTCGTCGCGCGGCCAGGTCTACAAGGAGAAGGTCTGGCGCCTGCCGCTCACCGCCCCGCAGGCGCGCGGCAAGGCGCTGGTGAACATGCTGCCGCTGCAGGGGCAGGAGCGCATCACCACCATCATGCCGCTGCCCGAGGACGAGGCCGCCTGGGACACGCTCGACGTGATGTTCGCGACCGCCTCCGGCGGCGTCCGGCGCAACAAGCTCTCGGACTTCGTGAACGTGAACCGCAACGGCAAGATCGCGATGAAGCTGGACGAGGGCGACCACATCGTCGACGTCCAGATCTGCTCGGCCGAGGACGACGTGCTGCTCACCACGGCGCGCGGCCAGTGCATCCGCTTCTGCGTCGACGACGTGCGCGTGTTCAAGGGCCGCGACTCCACCGGCGTGCGCGGCATCTCGTTGGGCAAGGACGACACCGTCATCTCGCTGGCGATCCTCAACCACGTCGAGGCTTCGGCCGAGGAGCGCGCCGCCTATCTCAAGATGCGCCGCGCCATCCAGGGCGAGGCGGCCTCCGACGAAGTCGCAGCCGACGACGAGGAGACTGCCGACGCGCCCGCCGCCGCCATCTCGCAGGAGCGCTACGCGGCGCTCTCGGCGCGCGAGCAGGTGATTCTCACCCTCTCGCAGAACGGCTACGGCAAGCGCACCTCGGCCTACGAGGTCCGCGTCACGGGCCGCGGCGGCAAGGGCATCGTCGCCATGGTGGTGAACGACCGCAACGGGCCGCTGGTGGCGTCCTTCCCGGTCGATCACTCGGACCAGATCATGCTGGTCACGGATGGCGGCCAGCTCATTCGCTGCCCCGTGGAGGGCATCCGCATCGCCGGCCGCGGCACGCAGGGCGTGATCGTGTTCGACACCGCCAAGGACGAGAAGGTCGTCTCGGTGGAGCGGATCTCGGACGAGGGCGACGAAGCTCCCACGGCGAACGGCGAAGCCGGCCCGCTGCCTGACGGCGGCGAAGGGGAGGGCGAAAGCCCCGACGCGCCCGAGGGCGGCCCCGAAGACTGAGGCGCTCCATCACGAAACGCCAGGAATGGCCGGCCTCGCGCCGGCCATTCGCTTGTCGGGAGGTCGCCGCGGCGGCGCGGCCGCGGAAAACCCCACCCGGCGACGCCGGAAGCGGTTGCGCCCGCCGCCTTGGCTGCGTATAAGCGCGCCACGTCGGAGTGTAGCGCAGCCCGGTTAGCGCACTTGTCTGGGGGACAAGGGGTCGTGGGTTCGAATCCCGCCACTCCGACCATCAAAAGCCTGCCCTTGTCAGAGACTTGGGCGGGCTTTTTGTTTTTTCAGCCGGGCCTCGCCGGCGATTCCCGCCAAGCCGTCCCACGCCAAGCTTAGGCCGCGCGGCATAGAGCTTCTGCGCCGAAGACGGCTTTGGGGCGGGTGTACAATCCTTCTCGCTGGGTGGCGCACGCGGCAGGGAGGATCCCATGAAATACATCGCTCTGATCAACTGGACCGACCAGGGAGTGCAGGCCGCCAAGGATTCCCCGAAGCGCCTCGATCGCGCCCGCGACATGGGCCACGCCTACGGCGTCTCGATCGAGCAGGCGTTCATGACCATGGGCGATGTCGACATGGTGTGCATCGTCGACGCGCCCGACGACGCCTCCTTCGCGCGGTTCGGCCTCAAGCTGGCCGGGACCGGCGCCGTGCGGACCAGAACGCTCAAAGCCTTCACCGAAGACGAGTACCGCAGCCTGATGAACGGGCTCTGACGGCGAAGCTTGCGCCGCAACGTCGACCCGGCGTGGCGGCGCACCCTGATGGGAGTCCCTGACCGTAATCGAACGTCAAGGATCGCGGTTGTAGGGTCGCTGACATTCGCCAGCGGACCATCATGCCTGCACCTGCGTTCTTTTCGGCCCCGGACCCCACGGTGAGCGCGTCGTCGTCGACGCCCGCCGCGATGGCGGCCGGCCGACACGGCAAGGTCGTGGTCAACATGCGCGCGGCCGCCTTTGAAACCGGCGGCCAGCAGCGCATGACGCTGGAACTGATGCAGCGCCTGCCCGAGGTCGAGCGCGTGGAGCCCGGCCACGCTCTGCGCGGCGCACGCGGGCATGCCTGGGAGCAGTTCGTGCTGCCGTTCCGGGCCGGCGGGCGGCTCCTCTGGTCGCCCTCGGCCACGGGCCCGGTCGCTTACGGCAAGCAGGTCGTCACGCTGCACGACGTGGCGTTCTTCGACATCCCCGAATTCTTTGCGCCGTCCTTTGTCCGGGTCTACCAGACGCTGATCCCGCTTTTGGTGCGCCGCGCCGCCCATGTGGTCACGGTGTCGGAGTTCTCCCGGCGCCGCATCATCGCGCTGTTCGGCCTGCCGGCCGACAAGGTGTCGGTGATCTATAACGGCGTGTCCGCCCATTTCGGCAGGCGCCCGGACGCGGAGGTGGAGGCGGTGCGCAGCCGCTTCGGCATCGAGGGCCGCTACGTGCTGCTGCAGGCGACCTCGGACCCGCGCAAGAACCTCGCCCGCACCCTGGAGGCCTGGAGCCAGGTCCTCCCGTCCTTGCCGGCCGACATGGAGCTGGTGGTGTTCGGCCTCGCCGGCCGCGCGCATGTGTTCGGGCGCTTGCAGGAACTGGCCGCCATGCCGCGCGTGCGTCGGCTGGGCTTCGTGCCGGACGCGGACATGCCGGCGCTGATGAGCGGCGCCGAGTGCTTCCTGTTTCCCTCGCTGTACGAGGGGTTTGGCCTGCCCATCATCGAGGCCATGCGCTGCGGGACCGCGGTGCTTACCAGCGATGCGAGCTCCACCGGAGAGGTTGCGGGCGGCGCCGCGCTGCTGGTTGACCCCACCTCGGCCGAATCGATCGGCCGCGGCCTTCTGGACCTCGTCGGCGATGCGGATCTGCGGGCGCGTCTGGTCGCCGGTGGCGCCGCGCGCGCCGCCGAGTTCGACTGGGACGACGCGGCCCGCGGCTACGCCCGGCTGTTCGACAGGCTGGCGTAAGGCAGCGCCGGCGCACCTGCCGGGGCCGACGCATGGGCGGACTTCCAGCGGCTCGCCATGATGGCCAGGCCCCACACCATTCCGCTCAGCATCCAGAAATGCCGCCAGTGGTCGGTGTCGATCTGGAAGCCCTGCACGATCTGCGGAAACAGGCAGCACCAGAGCGCAATCGCGTCATGCTGGAAAGGGGTGCGCTGGAACGCCATGCGCCAGCCGATCACGCAAGTGATGATCACGAACGCCAGATAGCTGATCCCGCCGAGCCAGCCATAAGAGCTGAACGCGAACACGAAGACGTTGTGCGGGTTCTCGCCGAAGCGCTTGTCGAATTGCAGCGGACCGAACCCGTTGGGCAGGTCGAGCAGCAGCGGAATGGAGCGCTTCTGGTTGCCGAAGCGGCCGGTCTCGCCCGAATCGTAGCTCTGCAGCAGGACGGCCCGTTCCTGGAGCATGTTGGCCATCGAGCGGTTGGTCAGCACGGCCGCTCCGGCGATCAACCCGCAAAGCAGAAACAGGCTGGTAACCCAGGCGATGCGTCGCCGCTGCGCCCAGCTGCGCGAGGTGAGAAGGTTCAGCCCCACCACCATTGCGAGGCTCAGGCCGAGCACACCCCAGGCGCCGCGAGAGAACGAGATCAAAACCGCGAAACTCAGGAAGACCAGCGTCAGCACCGAGAGCGTCACATGGCGCGTGCGGCCCGTCACCACCCCGTGAAACAGAAACGTGGCCCCGACCGCGATGAACGGCCCGAACACGTTCGGGTCCTTGAACATGCCGGATGCACGCGTGCCACTGAAGGCCGTCAACAGGCTGGAAAGGCCGGCGACGTTGAAATAGCCCAGCGTTCCGGCGACCGCGGCGATCACGGCGGCGAGGATCTGCGCCCGCTGGATCAGCGCCACGCGCTGGTGGGTGCGATCCATCATGATGACGACGAAAAACAGCGTCACGGCCAGCATGTAGACCGACACGGCCGTGAAGATCACCGCCTTCTGGTCACCGGTGACCTTGGTGAGCGAGATCGCGCCGCCGAGGTTGAACAGCGTCAGCAAGACGATCAGCGGAACGGATTCGCGCGGCAGCTTGAAACCGGTCAGCAGCATCACCAGCCCGGCGAGCGTGAAGACGACCTCGAACGGGGAGGGCTCGATGAAGACGATCGCGCCGCACAGAACGAGAAGCCACAGGATGCCGTTCTGGACTGCCGCCACGGGCGGGCCGCGCCGGGCCGCATAGGCTACGGGCGCGGGGGCTGCCCCGGAGTGGGCGGCCGCGAAGGTCAATATGCGTTCTCGGTCTTTGTGGCGAGCGCGATGGGGGTCGCGGCCAGAATGTAGAGGTCGAAGAACACGGACCAGTTCTCGATGTAGTAGAGGTCGTGCTCGACGCGCTTCTGGATCTTCTCCAGCGTGTCCGTCTCGCCGCGCCAGCCCTTGATTTGGGCCCAGCCGGTGATGCCCGGCTTCACGCGGTGGCGGGCGAAATAGCCGTCGATGATGTCGTCATAGCGCCGGTTCTCGGCGCTGGCGTTCACCGCGTGAGGGCGGGGGCCGACGAGCGAGAGGTTGCCCTTGAACACCACGTTGAAGAGCTGCGGCAGCTCGTCGAGCGAGGTCTTGCGGATGATGCGGCCGACGCGGGTCACGCGCGGATCGTTGCGCGTGGCGAGCTTGGAGGCGGTGAGGTCCGCCTGGTCGGCATACATCGAGCGGAACTTGAAGACCTCGATCAGCTCGTTGTTGAAGCCGTAGCGACGCTGGCGGAAAAACACCGGGCCCTTCGAGTCGAGCTTCACGGCCAGCGCCGTGGCGAGCATCAGCGGCGTGAGCAGCACCAGCAGGCAGGCTCCGACCACGCGGTCGAAGAGCCACTTGAACACCACGTCCCAGTCGGCGATCGGCCGGTCCGTGACGGCCAGAACCGGCACGGAGCCGATATACGAATAGGAGCGCGGCCGCAGGCGGAGCTTGCTCTGGTGCGCCGAGAGCCGGATGTCGACCGGCAGCACCCACAGCTTGCGAAGCATGGAGAGGATGCGGTCCTCGGCGGTGATCGGGAGGGTGAAGATCACCAAATCGAGGTTGGCGCGCCGCACGAAGTCGACGAGGTCGTCCGTCGTGCCCAGCTTCGGGTAGCCGCCGACGCTTTCAGGCGAACGCTGCTCGTCGCGGTCATCAAACACGCCGATGACGCGAACCTCCGATTCGGGCTGGGCGTCGAGCGCACGCAGGAGGCTCTCGGCGGCGGGGCCGCCGCCCACGATGGCGGTTCGCCTGTCGAGGAGGCCCTGGCGGAGCATGCCGCGCACCGTCGTGCGGACGATCAGGCGCAGGCAAAGCAGCCCCACCAGGCCGATGCCGTACCAGGAGACGAACCAGCCGCGCGAGATTTCGTCGCCGAGCTTGAAGATGAATGCGATCGCGAGGGCCGCAAGCCCGACCGCGCTCCACACGGCGGCGATGCGCACCAGGGCCGGGAAGGGGCCCCGCAGGGCGCCGAGCTCGTAGAACTGAAGCGATTGCAGGGCCACCACGGTGGTCAGCGCGGAGCCGACGATCAGGGCCGCATAAGGGACGTCGGGCAGCAAGCCCGACTGCAGGTAGGCGGCGCGCAACAGCACGCCGCTCACGACCAGGAACATGAGCTCGGCCGCCGCGACCACGCTCGAGATGACGTTGGCCGAGTAGGTGCGGGCCCGCGGGCGGGAAGCAATCTCCTCCGCCAGCGCGCTCAGCGACGGCTTTGGTTCGGGGCGTATCGCGGCCACCGAGCCAGCGTCGTTCCGCAACAGGTCGTCCAGTCCGATTTTTGCCATCGCGCGATCGCGGCCGCTCGGCCGCTCTCCAAGCCTCAATCCTTGCCGAACCCTATGCACGATGGCTGACGGAAGCGTTAAATCCTCGCCAGAGCCTTGCGATAAGCCGCTTCGATTCCGCCCGCCATGGCGTCGATGGAAAACGCGGTGGCGACATGCCGGGCGAGGTCTTCGGCTTCGTCCTGGCGCTGCGCCTCGGATTTGGACAGGAGAGCCGCGATGGCGTCGGCCAGCGCGGGCGGGTCATCCGGCTGGACAAGCCTCGTCGCGAATGGCCCCATGATCTCCGGGATGCCGCCCACCGCGGTGGCGATCAGCGGGCGCGCGGCCGCGGCAGCCTCGATCACCACATAGGGAAGCGATTCGGCGCGTGAGGGCACGACCATGACGCGTCCGAGCCGGAAAGCGTCGCGCGCCGGCATGGGGGCCTTGAACGACACCTCGCGCAGGCCGAGCCGTTGCGCCAGGGCCCGGAACTCCGCCTCGTCCGGACCGGCCCCGACCAGAACGGCGGAGGGCTCCCACGGCAGCCGGGCGCGCAAGAGCGTCAACGCGTCGAGCAGCGTGTCCACGCCCTTCAGGGTGCGCAACTCGCCGAGATAGAGAACATCCGCCGCCTCGGGCCCATCCGTGACCGGCACGAATTCGTGCGCCTCCAGCCCGTTGCGGACCACCACGGCATGGTGCGGCGCGTCGCCCAGCATGGCTTCGAACCGTCTGGCCACGTAGTCGCTCTCGAAGGTGAACACCGAGGTGCGGCGCATCAGCAGGCGTTCGACGCGGGTGTAAAGCTTGCCCGCCAGCGTATTGGCGCCGTAATGCGCGCTGCCGCCATGGGGGGTGTAGATGCGCCCGACCCGGCGCAGCCCGACCGGCGCGAGCCGCCCATAGAAGCCGCCCTTGGCGCCGTGGCCATGCACGATGTCGGCTTTGGCGGCGGCGAAAACTCTTGCGATGCGCAGCAGCGCCAGAGCGTCCGCGGGGCCGGGCTCGCGCGGCATGGGGATGCGAAAGGCGCCGAGGCTCAGGCTGGGGCGGATCCGCTCGATGGCGGCCTCGGCCCTCGCGCCGCCGCCCACGTCACAGATCAGGCCGACCGCGTGGCCGGCGGCGGCCTGGGCGCCCGCCAGATCGAGCACATGCCGAAAAAGGCCCCCCATGGGAGCCCGGAACACGTGCAAGATCCGAAGGCGCCCATTCTGGGCCATGGTTCAGAACCAGCGTTCGCGCACGACGATGGTGTCGCCGGGGCGGACCGGGAAAGTGATCGGAACGGTGGCGCTGACCGGCCGGCCGCCGATCTGGCGCGTGATGTCGGCCTGGGTGCGCAGCGCGCGGGGCGAGAACCCGCCCGCGATCGCGATGGCGGTCTGCACCGTCATGGCGTTGACGTAGGGGAATTGACCGGCCGTGGTGACTTCGCCGAGCACGAAGAAGGGGCGGTACTGCTCGACCTCGACGGAAACGCGCGGCTCGCGCAGGTAGCCGTTGCGCAGCCTGGCCTCGATCGCGCGCTCGAGCTGCGTGGTCGTCATGCCGCCGGCCGGCGTCGGGCCGATCAGCGGCAGGGAGACGCGGCCGGATCCATCCACAGCGTAGCTGTTGGACAGATTGTCCTGCCCGAACACGATGATGCGCAGGCGGTCGCCGCTGGCCAGCGTATAGGGAGCGTCGAGTCCTTCCATGAAGCCCGGCGGAGTATACAGGGGCGGCGCGCAGGCCGAAACGGCGGCTGCTCCGAGAAGGATCAGGAACTTGCGACGCGACATCAAGGGGGCTCGCTGCGGGACTCGCCTGAGAGGCGGTCGGATGCGCGATCATGTGCGTCAACGTGGTTAATAAACCCTGACCGTGATGGTGCTCATGCTTAACGTTATCGAAAGCCCGGATCTTCATAGTTACGGCACTGTGTAATCTGTTCTGGGGTTGAGTGATGGCTGATGCTGGTCCCGTCCCCGCCATTGGCGGCGACCTCGATGCGGGACAGCTTGGGCGCGCCTTGCGGCGCCGAAGCCCGCTTATCCTGCTCGCCACCCTCATCGTGTTCGGGCTCACGGCGTTATGGGTGAACACCGCCACGCCGCGCTACACGGCGGACGCCCGCATCCTTCTCCAGCCGGGCGACAATTACTACACGCGCCCGGGCCAGAGCGCGGAGCGCGACCTGCAGATCGACGAGCGCGAGGTGGCCAGCCAGGTTCTTCTTGTGACGTCCCGCGACCTCGCCAAGCGCGCCGTGGACCGATTGCAGCTGAAGGGGAACCCGGAGTTCGACACCAGCGCGTCGGTGGCGGGCGCGCTGAAGAGCGGCCTCGTCTATCTCGGCCTCGCCCGCGCCAGCGAGAACGAGCAGCTGATTGACCGCTTCGTCGAGCGGGTCACGGCCTTTCCGGTGGGGCAGACCCGCGTGATGGCGATCGAGTTCACGTCGTCCGACCCGGACCTTGCGGCGCGCGGCGCCAACGCGATCGCGGAAATCTACCTGGAGCTGCAGGAAGAGGCCAAGCTCAGGGTGGCGCGAAACGCCAGCTCCTGGCTCAACGGCGCGATCGAGCCGCTGCGCCAGAAGCTCGCCGACGCCGAGGCGAAGGTCGAGGCGTTCCGATCGAGCGCCGGGCTCCTGGTCGCCACCAACAACGCCACCCTGCAGCAGCAGCAACTGGCCGAGCTGAACACGCAGCTGAACCAGGTGCGCGGCGCCCAGGCCGATTCGCAGGCCAAGGCCAAGCTGCTGCGCGAAGCCCTCGCTGGCGGCCGCACGCTGGACGTGTCGGATGTGGCGAACAACGATCTCGTGCGCAAGCTCGTGACCGACCGCACGACCGCGAAGGCGCAGATCGCGCTCGAGTCGCGCTCGCTCGGGCCCGGGCACCCGCGCATGAAGGAGCTGCAGGCGCAGCTCGCGGACATCGACGCGCAGATCTCCGCGGCCGCGCTCAAGGCCGTGCGCACGCTCGAGAACGACGCGCGGGTCGCGCAGGCGCGCGTGGACGCGCTCGCGGGCGCGCTCGACGCCACCAAACAACAAAGCATCGCCGCCGGCGAGAAGGACGTGGAGTTGCGGGCGCTGGAGCGGGAGGCGCGGTCGCAGCGCGAGCAGCTCGAGGCCATGATGACGCGCTACCGCGAGGCCACCGCCCGCGACGTGAAGGATGCGTCCCCGCCCGACGCCCGCATCGTGCAGCGCGCCGATCCGCCCGTGGCGCCGTCCTTCCCCAAGAAGGGCCCGATGATCATTATCGCGACTTTGGCGACGCTCCTGGTGATGACCATCTGGGTGATCTGCGCGGAGCTCCTGTCCGGCCGCGCCTTCGGGCCGGTTCCGGCGGCCTATGCGCCGGCCTTTCCGCTGGGCGCGGGGGCGGCCCCGGTCGCGTCCGCTTCGCCGGCCTTGGCGGCCGAGCCGGAGGCGAGCTGGCGGCCGCGGCTTCGCCCGGCCGAGCCTGACGACATTGCGCCGGCCGAGCACGCCTTGGCGCGGCTCGCCGCCGACGCGGCGCAGCGCATGCCGGCCGAGCCGCGGCGCGAGACGCCTGACGGCTCGGTCAGCCTTGCGGATGCGGCGAGCGCCTTCGATGTCGCGATCGGGTCCGGCACGGTGCGGCGCTGCCTGGTGACGCCGATCGGCGGAGCGCCGGCGCGCGACCTTGCTCTGACGCTCGGCCGCCGCCTCGCCAGCGCGCGTCGTCTCGCGCTGATCGACGCCGACACATCCGGCCGCGAATCGACCGCCGGCTTCGCCGAGCTGATCAGCGGGCACGCCTCATTCATCCAGGTCATCCACCGCGATCCCGCGTCGCGGCTTCATCTGGTGTCGTCCGGCGCCCTGAGCGCGGAGGCGATCACCAGCCAGGCGGCGGGGGTGGAGCTCGCGCTGGGCGCGCTTTCGCAGACCTACGACGCCGTGATAGTGGCGACCCCGCCTGCCGAAGAGCGCGCGATCCTCCGTGTGCTGGCGCAATGCGCCGACATGGCCGTGCTGGCCGTGGGCCCCCACGCGTCAGCCGAAGATGTCGCGGATGCGGCGGCGAGCCTGTCGGCCTGGGGCTTGCGCGTGGTCCGGCTGTCCGCCGACAGGGCGCAGGACGTGGCGGCGGCCTGATGGCGGCGCCCTAAGGGTCAGGTAGGCGCGCCGAACCGCAGCGCGACCCGCCGGACCGTCTTCAACAGCCGGACGTCACGCTTCACGATTTCCCGGACCCGGTCAGCGCCGCGCAGGCCCAGCGCCATGGCGTGACCCATCGGGGTGATCGGCAGGGAGACGTCGACGCGCTTCTCCCGCGTGGGGCAAACGTGCCGCTTGTAGCCGTCCTCGCCCATGCCGAGGTCGAAGCTCGACAGCCCGTTCGCGAGCGCCGCCTTGGCGAGCTCCATCGTGAGCACTTCGCCCGGGCTGGAGCGCATGAGCGCCTCGTCGTTCTCGAACGAGATGAAGGCTCCGCTCAGCCGGCGGCCGTCGCTCACTCCGCCGAACGCGGCCGCGATCCGGTCGCCGCACCGGAGCGCCCAGAGCTCCAGCGCGGGACGGCCGTGGTCCAGGCCTGCCAGGGCGGCGCTGCGGAGGAACTGCTGCACGGTCTCGCAGGCGAACGGGTTGGCGATGTGCTGCGCCTTGAAGCGCGCGGCGCGCTGCCGAAAGAACGCCTCCAGCACGTCGTCGACTTCGGCCGCGTTTTGCGCCCTGCGCAGTGACACGGGGCCTATCGCCTCCAGCCAGCGCAGCTTCTTGGCCAGCTTCTTGCGGCTATCCTTGCTGACGAGGCGGCGGACCAGCATGTCGGCCGTTTCGCCCGGCTGGAAGGCGAGGGCGTGCGCATCCTCGCCCGGGCGGGCGCCGGACAGCAGCGCGAAAGGGTTGGCGAAGCCGTCCCACGAGAGCGGCTGCGAGCGCAGGTCGAGCAGGTCCACGCGCGGCAGGGACTCGCGAATTGCAAAGAGCAGCGCGCTGGCGTCCTCGGGGCCGAGCCCGGCCAGGAAGCGGGCGTCGAACAGCCCCATATTCGCGTTGCAGTGCTTGCCGCCCGCGAACCGCGCCAGCCGAGCGGGCCCGGCGCGCAGCACGACGAGCGGGAAGAGCGCCAGCGGAGCGCCGGCCCCATCCGAGACGAGCACGATCGCGGGCGTCTGGCCCTTGCCGGCAGCCACGAACGCGTACCAGGGCGAAAGCCAGTCGAAGCGTTGGTAAGGCGTCGCGACGCCGTTCGCTTCAAGCGCGCGCCAGGCCGATTCGGCATCCTCCGGCGACCGGAAGACCTCGATCCGACTCCACGTCGCAAAAGGGGTGTCCAGTGCGGCGGACATTTCGGCGCTTATCTCTCGATTGCTCTGCAAAATGGCCGACCGACCGCGGAATGGTCAACGAAACCTTTAAGTCAAGTTTAACAGCCAGCCATTAACGATGACTTGCGCGACGGGCGGAATTGCCACGGATCGAGGATTCCACGGTGGGGCTGAAGTACCGGATCTTCCAGGCGGCCCTGAATGGCCTCGCCGCCGTTGGAGCCGGGCGGTGGACCCTGCCGGGCGCGCGCGGGCTGGGCGGCATCCTGATGCTGCACCACGTGCGGCCCTGGACGGAGCGGCCGTTCGCGCCCAACCGCCTGCTCGAGGTCACGCCGGACTTTCTGGATGCGGCGCTGACGCGCGCCAGGGCGCTCGGCTTCCGGATCGCCAGTCTCGACGTCGCAGTCGACGCGGTCGAGGCAGGCGTCGCCGAACAACCCCTGCTGGCGATCACGTTCGACGACGGCTACCGGGACAATCTCGACCATGCCCTGCCGGTGCTTCGCCGGCATGGAGCGCCCGCCACCGTGTTCGTGACGCCGGGCTTCGCGGAACGCAGCGCCGGCCTGTGGTGGTGCGACCTTGAGGAAGCGATCGCGCGGGCTGACCAGCTCCGGGCCGACTTGCCGGATGGGCCGTTCGCGATGGCGACGGGGGATCCGGCCGCCAAGGCGGCGGCATTCGACGCGCTCTACTGGCGGCTGCGGGGGCTGCCCGAAGCGGACATGCACGCTGTCATCGCCAAGCTCGCAGCCGGCCATGGGGTCGACAGCCTCGCCACCACCGAACGGCTCTGCCTCGATTGGGACGGCCTGCGCCGGCTCGCCGCCGATCCGCTGATCACGATCGGCGCGCACACGATGACGCACCCGATGCTGGCCAAGCACGACGCGGCCGTGGCTCGCGCCGAGATCGCCGACTCGCGCGCCGCGATCGAGCGCGAACTCGGCGTCCCGGTGCGGCACCTGGCCTATCCGGTCGGGGATCCGACTTCAGCGGGCGTCCGCGAATTCGCGATGGCGCGCGAGCTCGGGTTCCGCAGCGCCGTCACGACGCGGCCCGGCATGCTGTTTGCCGAGCACCGTGATCATCTCACCGCGCTGCCTCGCGTGTCGCTGAACGGCAATTTCCAGCATGTCGGCCAATTTGGCGCGCTGCTGTCGGGCATCCCGTTCCAGCTGTGGAACAAGGGACGCCGGCTGAACGTCGCGTGACCGCGCTCAGGTGTTCAAACGCGCCTTTTGATCTCAAATCCCTCATCCTGAGGAGCATCGCCCCTTGGCGATGCGTCTCGAAGGACGAGGGACTCCAGCTCGCACGGCGATTGAGCGCTCTGGACCCCTCGTCCTTCGAGACGCAGGCCTAAGCGGGCCTGCTCCTCAGGATGAGGGGCGTTGAGAGGCCCCCAGCGTCAGCGAGTGGGATGTGGAGCCCGCACCGTTTCGTCGCGACGCGCGTACCCGGACTTGCGCTCAGGCATCCTCGGGGTCGGGGCGCTCCATCCACTTGATGAGCGGCATCAAGGGGATGATCCATCCGATGCCCGCCACCACGTAGAAGATCGCCTGCGCGAGCTTGCCCGCGTCCTGGATCGCGCCTTGCGCCAGAGCCATCACGGCGAGCGCGTAAAAGCACACGAAGAACAGCATGGCGACGGCGCCGATGAATTTGCGCGTGCGTCGGCGCATGTTGATTCCGATCCTCGATCCGGCGGCGCCTGCGGCGACGCGGCCATTGTGGGCCCAAGCGGCGCGGACTATGTGTCGGCGCGACCGGGCGATCAAGCCTGCGCCCTTGCGCGTTTCGCCGCGGCGGCATGCCCGATGGATGGATAATGATGATGTCGGTTTCGGCCACGGACCACGACTTCGACCGCGCGGAGGCCGCCCTGCGCCCCGACGCGGCGACGCGGCGGCTTCAGCCGGTGCGGATCTGGCTGTACGTCATCGCCGCGCTGGTGTTCGGCATGGTGGTGGTGGGCGGCGCGACGCGGCTCACCGGGTCGGGCCTGTCGATCACAGAGTGGAAGCCGGTGACCGGGGCCGTGCCGCCTCTGACCGAGCAGGCCTGGGCGGTCGAGTTCGAGAAATACCGGCAGATCCCTCAGTACCAGCTCGTCAACAAGGGCATGACTCTCGGCGAGTTCAAGGAGATCTACTGGTGGGAATGGTCCCACCGGCAGCTCGGCCGGGCGATCGGCCTGGTGTTCGGCCTGGGCTTCCTCGGGTTCTTCGCCGCGGGCGTTCTGCGCGGGCGGCTCGCCCTGAAGGTGGCCGCGCTCGGGCTGCTGGGCGGCCTGCAGGGCGCGATCGGCTGGATCATGGTGGCGTCCGGCCTGAAGCCCGGGATGACCGCCGTAGCGCCGCTGAAGCTGATGCTGCACCTCACAACCGCGAGCGTGATCTTCGCCGGGCTGGTGGCGGTCGCGGCCGGCCTCAAGCGGCGCGAGAACGAGCCCGCGACCCCGATCGTGCGCGGGCTCGCGACGGCGACGCTGGTCCTGGTGGTTCTCCAGATCGCGCTCGGCGCCCTCGTGGCGGGCTCCAAGGCCGGGCTCACCTACAACACCTGGCCGCTGATGGACGGGAGCTTCATCCCGCCCGCATCCGGCCTGTTCATCCAGACGCCGTGGTTCGAGAACCTTGTCGACAATCCGCTGACCGTGCAGTTCCACCACCGCATGACTGCCTATGCGCTCCTGGCGCTGACGCTGTGGCAGGTCTGGGCGACGCGGCGGGTCCAGCCGGGCACGCCGGCGGCGCGGCGCGCCAGCGCCATCGCTGGCCTGTCTGTGGCTCAGGCCGCGCTCGGCATCGTGACCCTGCTCGCCATGGTGCCGCTGTCGCTTGGGCTCGCCCACCAGGCCTTCGCGATGCTGGTGCTCGGCATGGCGGCGGTGCACTGGCGCCTGACGCGAGCCTGACGGGCTGGCTTTTTGGTGCGCAAGCGGGCCGGCACTGGTCCAAATCACCACCATGCCTTCATCCTGAGGAACATCGCCTCTTGGCGATGTGTCTCGAAGGACGAGGGACTCCAGAGCGCTCGATCATCCAGCCTTCTGGAGCCCTCGTCCTTCGAGACGCAGGCCCAAGCGGGCCTGCTCCTCAGGATGAGGGGTTTAGGGTGTCTTGCGCGCTCTAGACCTCAACTGTCCTGAGCGACGTGGCTCACCTCAGCTCGCCGCCAGCGCCTCGTCGAGGTCGGCGATCAGGTCCTCGACGTCCTCGATGCCGATCGACAGGCGCACGACCTCCGGGCCGGCGCCAGCCTGCGTCTGCTGCTCGGAGGTGAGCTGGCGGTGGGTGGTGGAAGCCGGGTGGATCACCAGCGAGCGCGTGTCGCCGATATTGGCGAGATGGGAGAACAGCTTGAGGTTGGAGACCAGCGCGACGCCGGCGTCGTAACCGCCCTTGAGCCCGAAGGTGAACACCGCGCCCGAGCCCTTGGGCGAATAGCGCTTTGCGAGCGCGCCATACTTGTCGCCCTCCAGCCCCGGATAGCTGACCCACGCGACCTTGGGGTGGCGCTGCAGGTGCTGGGCGACCTTGAGGGTGTTGTCGCAGTGGCGCTGCATGCGCAGCGGCAGCGTCTCGATGCCGGTCAGGATCATGAAGGCGTTGAACGGCGACAGGGCCGGGCCGAGGTCACGCAGGCCGAGCACGCGGCAGGCGATCGCGAAGCCGAAATTGCCGAAGGTCTCGCCCAGCACCATGCCGCCATATTCCGGGCGCGGCTGCGACAGCATCGGGTAGCGGCCGGACTTCAGCCAGTCGAACTTGCCGCCGTCGACGATCAGGCCGCCGATGGAATTGCCGTGGCCGCCCAGGAACTTGGTGGCCGAGTGCACGATGATGTCGGCGCCGTGCTCGAACGGGCGGATCAGATAGGGGGTCGCCATCGTGTTGTCGACGATGAGCGGCACGCCAGCCTTGTGGGCGATGTCCGCGATGCCCTGGATATCCGTGACGACGCCGCCCGGATTGGCGATCGACTCGATGAAGATCGCCTTGGTCTTCTCCGTGATCGCGGCCTCGAAGCTCGAGAGGTCGTCCGGATCGGCCCACTTCACCCGCCAGTCGAAGTTCTTGTACGAGTGGTTGAACTGGTTGATCGAGCCGCCATAGAGCTTCTTGGAGGCGATGAACTCGTCGCCCGGCTGCATCAGGGTGTGCATCACCAGGAATTCGGCCGCGTGGCCGGACGCCACCGCGAGCGCGGCCGTGCCCCCTTCCAGCGCGGCGACGCGCTCTTCAAGCACCGCGCAGGTCGGGTTGCCGATGCGCGAGTAGATGTTGCCGAAAGCCTGCAGGCCGAAGAGCGAGGCGGCATGGTCGACGTCGTCGAACACGAAGGACGTGGTCTGGTAAATCGGCGTGGCGCGCGCGCCGGTCGCCGGATCGGGCGCCGCGCCGGCGTGGATCGCGAGCGTGGCGAAGCCGGGAGCCTTGGGCTCGGTCATGGGCGTGTCCTCGTGCAGGAGCGCGGGCGAGCCCGCGACGTTCTTGGAAAGTGGATTGCTGTTCTTTTTACCGAACGAACCCAACAGCGTCAACGCGCGGGCCGGTTGCAAATACACGTTCTGAATCGGCTAAATCGGCTCACAATCATCCAGTCGGAAAATGTATTTATTTCACGAAAATAAATGTTGAATAGAGGGCCGCTTGCGCTAGCTGTGGCTGCAGCTGGGCAGGGGGTTTTCATACATGGGTGCGTTGGATCTGGCCGTCGGCAACCTGTTGTCGCCGGTGGTGCTGTTTTTTGCGCTCGGCGTCGGAGCCGCGCTGGCGCGCTCGGACCTGAGCTTCCCTGAAGCCGTCGCGAAAGCGCTGGCGATCTACCTGATGATGGCGATCGGCCTCAAGGGCGGCGTGGAGGTTTCCCGCCAGGGGCTGCAGCCGCAGCTGCTCTGGACGGTGCTGGCCGGCGCGGCGCTGTCGTTTCTGATCCCGGTCCTCGCCTATGGGCTGCTGCGCCTGATCAGCCGCCTCGGGCCGGTCGACGCGGCAGCGGTCGCGGCTCATTACGGCTCCATCTCGGCCGTGACCTTCGCGGCCGCCCTGGATGCGCTGTCTCGGGCGGGGCTCGGCTCGGAAGGCTACATGGTCGCGGTGGCGGCCGTGATGGAGACGCCGGCCATCATGGCGGCGCTGCTGATCGCCCGGCGGGCCGCGCCCGAGGCCGCCACCGGCTCGGTCGGCCACCTGCTGCGCGAGGCGGGGCTGAACGGCTCGGTGGTGGTGCTGGTGGGCTCCTTCGTGGTGGGGTGGATCGCCGGGCCGGCCGGCGTGAAGCCGATCTCGCCCTTGTTCGTGGACCTGTTCCGCGGGCTGCTGTGCCTCTTCCTGCTCGACATGGGGCTCGTCGCCGGACGCGGCCTGTCGCGGGCGCGGCGGTTTTTGACCGCGCCGCTGATCCTGTTCGGGATCGGGATGCCGCTGATCTCGGCCGCCATCGCGACCGCCAACGCGGCGGGCCTCGGCCTCTCCACCGGCGGCGCGATGCTGTTCATCACGCTGGCGGCGTCGGCCTCCTACATCGCCGCGCCGGCCGCCATGCGGATCGCGCTGCCGCAGGCCGAGCCCGCGATCTACCTGACGCTCTCGCTCGGCGTCACCTTTCCGTTCAATCTCGCGATCGGCCTGCCGCTCTATCTGCTGCTGGCCCGAAGCGTCAGCCCGTGAGGCCCGCCATGGACATGCACGCGAAGAAGAAGATCGAGATCATCATCGAGGCGCCGGCGCTGAATGGCGTTCTGGCGATCCTCGATCGCCTGCAGGCGACCGGCTACACGGTGTTGCCGGCCCTGGCGGGCAGCGGCCGGCACGGGCCGTGGGACGAGGCCGGGCAGGTCACCAGCGCCGGCCGCATGGTGGCGGTGCTGTGCATCCTCGATGCGACGCGGCTCGATCCGACGCTGGACGCCGTGTCGGCCTACCTCGCGAACCGGATCGCGATCGTCGCCGTTTCGGACGTCCAGGTCATCCGCGGCGCGCATTTCTGAGGCTCAGCGGCGCGTCCCAAACGGGTTCACGCCGGGCGGGCCAAGGGTGCGCTTCTGGAAGCCCTTCTCGGCCATCACGGCGCGCTTGGACGACAGGATGCGCGAGTTGATGCCGTTCCAGCCGATCTCGCCCGACAGGCGGCCGAACTCGATCTTGGGGCAGCGGTTCATGATCACGGTGACGCCCTTCGCCTCGGCGCGGGCGGCGGCTTCGTCGTTGCGCACCGAGAGCTGCATCCAGATCACCCGGGGCAGGGGATCGAGCGCCAGCGCCTCGTCGGTGATCGGGCCGGCGGCCTCGGAGTTGCGGAAGATCTCCACCATGTCGAGCGGGAAGGGGATGTCCTTCAGCGAGCCGTAGACGAGCTGGCCCAGCACCGTCTGGCCGGCGATGCCCGGATTGACCGGGACCACCTGGTAGCCGCGCTCGATGAGGTATTTCGTCACGATCCAGCTCGGGCGGGCCGGATTGTTGGAAAACCCGACAAGCGCGATGGTCTTCACGTTGTGCAGAATGCCGCGGATCAGGTCGTCGGGGTAGCTGTCGTGCGTCATGGCCGAGAGTTACACCAGCGGCGGGCGCGGCGCCATCGAAAGAGGCGCGTCACGCTGCGGGGCGAATCGCCAGGATCAGGTCCGTCCGGAACGCCGTCACGGCGACGCGTAGCACCCCGCCATGGCTTGTGGCGGAAACGTGCTCGCGCGGTTCGCCCGCCACCGTGTCCCAGAGGGTGACGCGGTAGCGGCCGTCCGCGAGCCCCGGCACGGAGACGTCCACCGCCAGCGCGGGCGCGGCGCGGTCGAGCCTGCCGTCGGGGCCGAGCGCGTCGCCGCGCAGCAGGTAGACGAGCGCCTGGCGGTCGTCGCCGCAAGCCATGGCGTGGACGGCGCCCTCGGCGGCGGCTTCCACGTCGATGGCTTCGCGACGAAAGCTCAGCCAGTCGATTTCGGGCAGGAAGCGGGCGAGCTTGCCCTGTTCGGCGCGCATGCCGTCGGTGAGGCGATGCGGGTTGCGGTTGGGCCAGCGCATGCCGCCGCCGGCGCCGCCCGCGGCCAGGTGCGCCCATTGCATGTGCCGGAAATACTCGTCGTCGAAGGCTTCAGGCAGGTTCAGCTTCTTGTCCTTGAACCTGTGAATGGGGCCGTGCTCGCTGTCGCAATAGGGCCTGCCGTCCGCGATCTCGGCGATGTGCGCGCGGACATGGCGGGCCATGTCGAGCGCCGGCGCGACCGTGTCGGAGGGGTCGTCGATGGTGCCCTGCTGGTAGACGTGCACGGTCGCGAAATCGAGGTCGGGATGGCGGAAGATCGGCTCCTTGAGCGGCATGTGCGCCCGCCACTCGAATTCGGGTCCGAAGATCGAGACGGTCTGGGGGTGCGACCGCCCATAGAGGTTCAGTTCGAGGCGACGCACGTGGTGCGACAGGTCGGCGATGAACTCGGGAAAGCACTCGGCCGCGTCGCCGCCCTGGGCGGGGTGGATCTCGTTCCAGAGGTCCCATGCGAACAGCGCGCCGGAGCCGCCCCAGCGCCTCACCGCGAAGGCGAGGCGGTTCTTGATGAACTCGCGCGTGTCGCCGCACAGCAGGATCTGCGACGGATCCGCCAGGGGGCCGCCATTCTGGCGGTTGTAGGGGTGGTGGCGCCAATGCAGCCAGGTCCAGAACGTGTCGACCGGCGTCAGCAGCAGCCTCAGGCCGTGCTTCTCGCACAGCGCGAACATGTCGTCCCAGAGCTGCACCATGGCGGGCGGGAAGCGCCCGACCGGTCGCTCGAAATAGCGGTGCCGCACCTGCGCGTATTCGAGCATCAAGCGCAGCACCGTGACGCCCTGCCGGGCGAGGTCGGCGAGATAGCGGTCCACCGCCGGCAGGTCGCGCCGCCGAAAGAGCCCGTCGAGCTCGGCCCAGGAGATCGCCTCGTTCGCGCCGATCGGGTGCCAGGCCGCGCCGCTCTCCGTCTGGAAATAGGGCGCGCCGGGAGCGACCTGGATCCACGGGAGGGCGTTTGTGGCGGGGGCGGAAACGGGGAGACGATGGAGGGGGAGGTCGACCTGGTCCATGCGGCGGGGCTGGCTCTCGTGACACGGGGCGCGGCGCCGTCACGGCGGCGCACGTCACGCCAACGCGCAACTCTGGCCGACGATCCGAAGGAACCGGGTCACTCCCAGCGGGGCGTCCGCTTTTCGAGAAATGCCCCGATGCCCTCCTCGGCGTCGCGGGCCAGCATGTTCTCGGCCATCACCCGCGAGGCATGCGCGTAGGCGTCCGAAAGGCCCATCTCGATCTGCTCGTAGAAGGCGCGCTTGCCGACCGCGAGCACGGGCGCGGACTTGGACGCGATCACGGCCGCGAGCCGCCGCGCCGCGTCGACCGCATGGCCGGCCGGGACGACGCGGTTGACCAGGCCCATCCGCAAGGCGTCCGACGCCGGGATGGTTTCCCCGGTGAGCAGCATCTCCATGGCGTGCTTCGGCGCGACGTTGCGCGACAGCGCCACCATTGGGGTGGAGCAGAACAGCCCGATATGAACCCCCGGGGTGCAGAAATGGGCGTCCTCGCCCGCCACCGCGAGATCGCAAGAGGCGACGAGCTGGCAGCCGGCCGCCGTCGCGAGGCTCTCGACCGCGGCGATCACGGGCTGCGGCAGCCGCACGATCTTCAGCATCATGGCGGCGCAGCGCCCGAGCAGGTCCTCGAAATAGGCGCGGCCGTGATCCGGGTCGCTACGGTGGGCGGAGATTTCCTTGAGATCGTGCCCGGACGAGAAGCACGAGCTCGGCGCCGCGTTCAGGATCACGGCGCGGATGCTCCGGTCCGCCGCGATGGCGTCGAGTTCGCGGGACAACGCGTCGATCAACGCGTCCGACAGGGCGTTGCGCGCCTCGGGTCGGTGGAGCGTCAGCAGCGCAACGTTGTCCGTGTCGGCCCGCAGCAGAACCGGGGCCGAGACGTTGGTTTCGGGCGTGGGTTGGGCGGTTTGGCTCACCTGCATTTCCTCGACTCCGCCGGTTGCGCCGATGGCGCATCATTGCCCATAGATAGGCCGATTGATACGCGGCGGGAAACGCCGACGATGTGGGCGGGAGCGTGGGCGGGATGAACCAGGGCGAGAAGCGGGCAGTGATGTCGCTGGCGGAACTGGACGCGTTCCTGGAGCGCGAGTTTCCGCAGATGTTCACGCATGGGCGTATTTGGCACGTGCTGGAGATCCCGCCGCATGGCGCTCGCCTGCGCATGGATTACCACCCGAGCCAGCTGCGGCCGGGCGGCACGATCTCCGGCCCGGCCATGATGACGCTGGCGGATTTCGCCATGTATGCGGCCGTGCTGGGCGCCATCGGGCCCGTTGGCCTCGCGGTGACGACGAACCTCTCCATCAACTTCCTGCGCAAGCCCGAGCCGCGGGCGCTCTTTGCCGATTGCCGGCTGCTGAAGCTCGGCAAGCGCCTGGCGGTCGGGGAGGTGACGATCACGTCGGAGGGCTCCGACGAACCCGTCGCCCATGTCACAGGGACCTATTCGATCCCGCCGCGCTGAAATTAGCGCGGTAAAATAGTACCGTATACCGTACCGCTCTGTTTTTGCGACGTTTTCGGCTGAATGTTGGCTATATCGGGCGTTGACGACGGGCCGGTGCTCGCGTATACGCAGCCCATCGCACGGGCGGCCCTTGGTCGCCCGCGTTTTCATTCCCGCGCCAGCGTTTCGCGTCGGCGCGCCCAGATCGGAACTGTCTCATGAAGACCTATTCGGCCAAGCCCGCCGAGGTCGACAAGAAGTGGGTGCTGATCGACGCGAAAGGCCTCGTGGTGGGTCGTCTCGCGTCGCTCGTGGCCATGCGGCTGCGCGGCAAGCACAAGGCGAGCTACACGCCCCACGTCGATTGCGGCGACAACATCATCATCGTGAACGCCGACAAGGTGGTTCTGACCGGCCGCAAGCGCGAGCAGAAGGTCTATTACCACCACACCGGCTATCCGGGCGGCATCAAGGAGCGGACTGCGAAGTTCATCCTCGAAGGTCGTTTCCCCGAGCGCGTCGTCGAGAAGGCCGTGGAGCGCATGCTTCCCCGTGGCCCGCTCGGCCGCAAGCAGCTCGGCAACCTGCGCGTCTACAAGGGCGCGGAGCATCCCCATGTCGCCCAGGAGCCCACGACGCTCGACGTCGCGGCGCTGAACCGTAAGAACGCGAGGAACGCCTGATCATGGCCGAAACCCTCCAGTCCCTGCAGGACCTCAAGGGCGCGGTCGAGACCGCTTCCCCCGAGGCTCCCAAGCACGTCCAGAAGCTCGACGCCCAGGGTCGCGCCTACGCGACCGGCAAGCGCAAGGACGCGGTCGCCCGCGTGTGGATCAAGCCCGGCGTCGGCAAGGTCACGGTGAACAACCGTGAGCTCGGCGTGTACTTCGCCCGCCCGGTGCTGCGGATGATCCTGCAGCAGCCGCTGCAGGTCGCCAACCGCGTCGACCAGTATGACATCGTCGTCACGGTCGCGGGCGGCGGTCTCTCCGGCCAGGCCGGCGCGGTGCGCCACGGCCTGTCGAAGGCCCTGACCTATTTCGAGCCCGAGCTTCGCCCGGCGCTCAAGAAGGTCGGCTTCCTGACCCGCGACTCGCGCGTCGTCGAGCGCAAGAAGTACGGCCGCAAGAAGGCTCGCCGGAGCTTCCAGTTCTCCAAGCGCTAAAAGGCGCTTGCACGGTTTGTCTCGCGTTTCGCGCAAGATGCGGAAGGGCGGCCCTCGGGCCGCCCTTTTTTGTTTGGTTCCGTTTGTCATGGCCAAGCCGCCAAGCCCCAACGTCCCTCATCCTGAGGAGCAGGCCCGCTTGGGCCTGCGTCTCGAAGGACGAGTGATCCAGAAGGCTGCATCATGGCGCGCGCTGGAGTCCCTCGTCCTTCGAGACGCATCGCCGAGGGGCGACGCTCCTCAGGATGAGGGGTTGGAGGGGGAGCGCCCCGTTCGTGGAGGCGTCGAGACGAGCGCAGTGCGCCGGGCCACCCTCCCGTCATTGCGAGCGCAGCGACGCAATCCAGCTAACGCCGGGCCTTTAGACTGGATTGCTTCGCCTCCGGCTCGCAATGACGGGGAGAGGTGGCGATCACACCCTCAACCCCCGTCATCCAAGCCCCTCATGACCGACCGGCTTCACGCCAGGTAGTTCAGCAGCAGCCGGATGACTGCGAAAACGGCGGCCGCCGCGGTGGTGAGGGCGGCGCGGGAGTTCAGGATCTGGGTCCGGTTAAGCGCCGTCACGATCCGGTTAAGGTCGGCGGCGTCGAGCTCCTCGTGGCGTGAGATGCGCCGGATGCGTTGACGGCTCGCGAGCCACCAGAGCCAGCCGGACGCCAGGGCCGAGATCGCGATGGCGAGGTCGAAGGCGAGGAGGATGGAGGTGAACATCGGGGCCTTGCGACTGATCCAAACGGGCTGCGGGCGCTTATACACGGCATGACTGGAAAAGCGCTCGTCAGACATTGGTCCATTGCGGTTCTTGCCATCCTGGCCGCCATTCCGGCGATGGCGGCCTCCGAGGAGGACGCGTTCGAGGCCTTGCGGCGCGGCGGCGCGCTCGTGCTGATGCGCCACGCCATCGCGCCAGGGGGCGGCGATCCGCCAGGCTTCGTGCTCGAGGATTGCGCCACCCAGCGCAACCTGTCCGATGAAGGGCGGGAGCAGGCGCGCCGCACCGGGGACTTGCTGCGGTCCAGGAGCATCACGGTCGTGACCGTGCTGTCGAGCCGCTGGTGCCGGGCGCTGGAAACCGCCCGGCTGCTGGATGTCGCGCCCGTGCAGCCTTCCGCTCCGTTCGATTCGTTTTTCGCCAACGCGGAGCGCGAGCCCGCGCATCTGCGCGACATGCGGGCCGCGCTCTCCGGGATGGCCGGCCGGACTGTCGTGGTGGTCACCCACCAGGTCAACGTCACGGCGCTGACGGGCGTATTCCCGGCGTCCGGCGAGATGGTGGTGATCGCCGCGCCCGCCGCGGCCGATGCCCCGATCCGGGTGCTCGGGCGCATCAAGCCGCGCTGAGCCGGTAGCGTTCGCCGACGCGAAGCCGCTATGCTTCCCGAAAAGGAGCCAGCCCCATGTATCGACCCTACGCCACGCTCGCGGGCTACAACGCCTGGGCCAACGCCAGGGTGTACGACGCGGCCGCGGCCCTGTCGGACGCCGACTACCGGGCGGACCGCGGCGCATTTTTTCGCTCGATCCACGGCACGCTGAACCATCTTCTGGTGACGGACCGCATCTGGATGCGGCGCTTCACCGGGGAGGGCGAGACCTACAAGCGCCTGGATCTGGTGTTGTTCGAGGGTCTGGCCGAATTGCGGGCCGCCCGCGCGGCGGAGGATGCGCGCATCGTCGCCTATGCAAACAAGCTGAGCGACGCCGATCTCGCCGGCGCCATCCGGTACTCACGCGTGAGCACCGCCGAGGTCTTCGAGCAGCCGCTGGCGCCGGCGCTGGACCACTTCTTCAACCACCAGACCCACCACCGGGGCCAGGTTCACGCGCTGCTGACCGGGCTCGGCGCGGCCGCGCCGGAGCTCGACCTGCTCTACTACCACCGCGACAGCGGGTCGGGCGCGTCGCGGAAGGTCGAGGACGCGACGCGCTGAAGCGTGTCGTTCCAATCCGCCGTGGTGGTGATGATGAAGCGGCCTTCCGCTTGGACGCCGATGCGCCATGCGGCGACGGCGGTCATGCCCGTGCCGAGCAGCAGAGCCACGACGGTGAGGAGCATTGCGAGAGCAGACCAGCGCCTGTCCATGTGCGAACCCGAATCATCCTGCAATTGCAAGCAGTTGATGTGAAGGAACGCGCCGCATCGCGGCGGGATCGTGGCGAAGCTCGGGCTGAACTGAGCCGGAAGGTGATTTTAGACGAGGAGGGGACTGATCAAAGGGGCCTGCGGCTTTGCGCCGTCGACATGGACGCGCAAACCTTCGCGCCGCGCCCGGCCGCTCGCCACCAAGGCGAGGCCGAGCGGGTAGAGCGCATGCTCGACCTGAAGCACGCGCGCGCCGAGGTCGTCGGCGTTGTCGTCGTCCAGAACCGGAACCGCTCCTTGCGCAATGATGGGCCCGGCGTCGAGCTCCGGAACCACGAAATGCACCGTGCAGCCGTGCAGCCGCACGCCCTCGGCCAGCGCGCGCTCATGCGTGTGGAGCCCGCGGAACGCCGGCAGCAGCGACGGGTGGATGTTGATCAGCCGGTCCTCCCAGCGGGCGATGAAGCCGGCCGTGAGAATGCGCATGAAGCCCGCCAGGCACACGAGCTCGACGCCGTGGGCGTCCAGCTCCGCCTGCATGGCGTCCTCGAACAGCTCCCGGCTCGCATGCGCCTTGTGGTCCACCACCGCGGTGGCGATGCCGGCTTCTGCGGCGCGCTGGAGGCCGCCTGCGTCCGGACGGTTGGACAGCACCAGCACGATCTGCGCCGGATAGGCCGGATCGCGCGCCGCCTCGATCAGCGCCGCCATGTTGGAGCCGCGCCCCGACACGAGGATCGCGGTGCGGCGGCGGGTGGGCAGGCTCACTTGGGCTCCAGCGCCAGGTCGAGCTTGCCCTTGTAGACGACCGCCTGGCCATCCTTGCGGGGCGCGAGCTTGCCGAGTTGCACGGGCTTCTCGCCCACGGCCCGGAAGGCCGCCAGCGCGGGCTCGAGCTCGTTGGCGGCGACCACCACCACCATGCCGATGCCGCAGTTGAAGGTGCGCAGCATCTCGACGTCGCTGACGTCGCCTACGGCGGCCAGCCACTTGAACACCGGCAGCACCGGGATCGCGGATGCGTCGACCACGGCCGCGAGGCCCTCCGGCAGCACGCGCGGGATGTTGTCCGTGAAGCCGCCGCCCGTGATGTGCGCCAGCGCCTTCACGCCCGTGGTTGCGCGCAGGACGGCCAGCACCGGCTTCACGTAGAGCCGGGTCGGCTCCAGCAGCGCCACGCCGATCGGGCAGTCGGGCTCGAAGGGTGCGGGCGCCTCCCAAGGCAGGCCGCTCAGGTCGACGATGCGGCGCACCAGCGAGAAGCCGTTGGAATGCAGCCCCGAGGAGCGCAGCCCCAGCAGGATGTCGCCGTCCGCGATGTCCGGCCGCGGCAACAGCGCGCCACGCTCGGCCGCGCCCACCGCGAAGCCCGCGAGGTCATAGTCGTTCTCGTTGTAGAGGCCGGGCATCTCGGCGGTCTCGCCGCCGATCAGCGCGCAGCCGGCTTCCTTGCAGGCCTTGGCGACGCCGGCGATCACTTCCGCGCCGACGTTGGGGGCGAGCTTGCCGGTGGCGAAGTAGTCCAGGAAGAACAGCGGCTCGGCGCCCTGCACGATCAGGTCGTTCACGCTCATCGCCACGAGGTCGACGCCGATGGTGTCGTGCTTGTTGGTTTCGATCGCGATCTTGACCTTGGTGCCGACGCCGTCATTGGCGGCCACCAGCACCGGGTCCTTGAACCCGGCGGCCTTGAGGTCGAACAGGCCGCCGAAGCCGCCGATCACCGCGTCCGCGCCGGGCCGGGCCGTGGCGCGCACGAGCGGCTTGATCGCTTCCACCATGGCGTTGCCGGCGTCGATGTCGACGCCGGACTGCGCGTAGGTGAGACCCTTGGTCTCGTTGCTCGGCATGAAAAATCTCCGTGTGCGGGCGGAGTAAGCTTCCCCGCGCGCACTGGCAAGGGGCAGGCCGCCGCGGCGCCCATGAAATGGCGCTCCGCCGTTCATATCTGAACCTCGCCGGCTCGCGAAGCAGGCGCGTCTGGCTTAAGCTTCCATCATGACCGTCGTGAACATCCCCAACCTGATCACCATCGGCCGCTTTCTCCTGGTGCCGTT
This sequence comes from Alsobacter sp. P4_H11, assembly GCF_056400925.1. Taxonomy (NCBI): domain Bacteria; kingdom Pseudomonadati; phylum Pseudomonadota; class Alphaproteobacteria; order Hyphomicrobiales; family Alsobacteraceae; genus Alsobacter; species Alsobacter sp. P4_H11. The sequence goes on along the minus strand of NZ_JBFUKI010000001.1, from coordinate 547,203 downwards.
CGTGGTCGCGATGATCGGGCAGGGCGAGTGGAAGCTCGCCTTTGCGGGATTCGTGCTGGCGGGGGTGTCGGACGGCATTGACGGCTGGATCGCGCGGCGCTTCGACATGCGCTCGGAGCTCGGCGCCTATATGGACCCGCTCGCCGACAAGGCGCTGCTGGTGTCGATCTACGTGTCGCTTTCCATCGTCGGGCAGCTGCCGCCCTGGCTCGCCATCGTGGTGGTGTCGCGCGACATCATGATCATGGGCGCGGTGGTGCTGTCCTGGCTGCTCGAGAAGCCGATCGCCATCAACCCGTCCTTCGTGTCCAAGGCCAATACGCTGGCGCAAATCGTGTTCGCGGCCCTGATCCTCGGCTCGCTGGCCTACGGGCTGCAGCAGGCCTCCTTGATCTATGCGGGCGCTTTGGTGGTCGCCGGCTTGACGACGATCTCGGCGGGCGCCTATCTCGCCCGATGGTTGAAGCACATGGCGTCGTGACGGACATCCAGATCCGGCGGGAACCTGCCGCGGTCGCGGCGGCTGAGGACCGACCTCTGCCGCTCGGGCGCCAGATCGCCTTCTGGCTGGCGGCGCTCGGCGTGGTCGGGCTCTGCCTCTACGTGTTCAGCGGCATCCTGCTGCCCTTCGTGGCCGGGCTGGCGCTCGCCTATTTCCTCGATCCGCTGGCCGACAGGCTGGAGCGCGTCGGCTTCAGCCGCCTGTGGGCGACGGTGGTGATCCTCGGCGTGTTCGTGCTGGTGTTCGTGCTCGGGCTGCTGCTGCTCGCGCCGTTGCTGGCCAGCAATCTCGCGGATTTCGCCGCCAAGGTGCCGGGCTACGCGCAGCGGCTGCAGCAGCTCGTGGTCGAGAAGGGCTCGCCCTGGCTGGAGAAGCTGGGCCATCGCGTGCAGCCGGCCGACATCCAGGGCTCGCTCGGCGACGTGATCGGCAAGGGCGTGGCCTGGGGCGGCGACGTGCTGAAGTCGCTGTGGAGCGGCAGCCAGACGCTGGTCGGCGTCGTGTCGCTGCTGGTGGTGACGCCCGTGGTGGCCTTCTACCTGCTGGTCGACTGGGACCGGATGATCGCCAAGGTGGACGGCTGGACGCCGCCCCGCCACCGCGCCACCGTCCGGGAGCTCGCCACCGAGATCAACGACGCCATCGGCGGGTTCATCCGCGGCCAGTCGCTCGTGTGCCTGCTGCTTGGAGCCTGGTACGCCATCGGGCTGACGCTATGCGGGCTGAATTTCGGCTTCCTGATCGGCATGCTGGCGGGGTTGATCTCGTTCATCCCCTATGTGGGCTCGCTCACCGGGCTGGTGCTGGCGAGCTCGGTCGCGGTCGTGCAGTTCTGGCCGGACTGGGTGATGGTGGGCGCGGTGCTGGCGGTGTTCTTCACCGGGCAGTTCCTGGAGGGAAACATCCTGTCGCCCAAGCTCGTCGGCCAGGCGGTGGGGCTGCATCCGGTGTGGCTGATGTTCGCCCTGTTCGCGTTCGGCGCGCTGTTTGGCTTCGTCGGCCTGCTGCTGGCGGTGCCGCTCGCCGCCACCGTGGGCGTGCTGGCGCGCTTCGGGCTGAAGCAGTACCTGGCGAGCCCGATCTACACGGGCGTGAAGACGCCCAGCGGCGGCCTGCCGCCGGACGCCTGAGCGGTGGCCGACAAGCCCCGCCAGCTCGCGCTCGACCTGCCGGTCGACACGCAGCACGACGCCGAGGACTTCCTCGTCAGCGCCTCCAACGAGGCCGCCTTCGAGGCGCTGGAGCGCTGGCCTGATTGGCCCGATCCGGTGCTCGTGATGGTGGGGCCGCCGGGCTCGGGCAAGACGCACCTCGCCACCATCTGGGCCGCGCGCAGCCATGCGTGGACGGTCCCGCGCGATCGGCTGCGGGTCGGCGACGTGCCGCATCTCGTGTCGGCCGGCGCGCTGGTGGTGGAGGATTGCGACCAGGCCGAAGGCCACGAGGACGCGCTGTTCCACCTCCTGAACATGGCGCGCGAGCGCCGCTGCTTCCTGCTGCTCACGGCCCGGACGCCGCCGGGAGACTGGCGGCTGCAAACGGCCGACATTCTGTCGCGCCTGCGGCTCGCCCCGTCCGTGACCTTGGGCGAGCCAGACGATGCGCTGGTGCGCGCCGTGCTGGTGAAGATGTTCCTGGAACGCCAGATTGTGGTCGACACCTCGGTGGTAGAGTTTCTGGCCCTGCGCATCGACCGATCGATCGCGGCCGCGCGGGCCGTTGTGGAAGCGCTCGACCGCGAGGGGCTGGCCCGCGGGCGGCGCATCACGCGGCCCTTGGCGGCCGAGATTCTGCGGAACGGGGAGGGCGATCCAACGCTTTGACCCATATGCCCTCGGTTGCCTGTCGTCGAAATGTCGTAGAGCCTTGGGAGAAGCTGTGGCGATCGTGAAGCTTGGATCCAGGAGCCGGCGCGTGGACGTGAAAGACGAACAGGCCGCCGCGAAGGCGAAGGCTCAGGCTGCGGCTCCGGCCGAAACGGTCGAGATCGGCGGTCCCGAGCCCGCACCCAAGGCGCGCAAGGCTGCGTCGGCCAAGGCTGCGCCCGTTAAGGCTGCGTCCGCCAAGCTCGCGCCAAACAAGGCTGCGGCGAAGCCCGACGCCCCCAAGCCGACGCCCGCCAAGGCGGCCGACGGCGCAAAGCCGAGCCTGGCCGAAAAGCCGGCCGCGCCCGTCAAGCAGCCCGCCACGCCGAAACAGCCCGCCCGGGCCGGCCGTATGCCGGCCGCCAAGCAGGAGAACCTGCCGGAGCCGTCCGCCCTGCTGGGCACGCCGGAGCGCTTCATCAATCGCGAGCTTTCCTGGCTGCATTTCAACCGCCGGGTGCTCGAGGAGGCTTCGAACCTCAACCACCCCCTGCTGGAGCAGCTGCGCTTCCTGTCGATCTCGGCCAACAATCTGGACGAGTTCTTCATGGTCCGGGTCGCGGGCCTGCGCGGGCAGTTCAAGTCGGGCATCATGCAGTTGTCGCAGGACGGCCTGACGCCGGCCGAGCAGCTCGCCCGCATCGGCGAGGCCGTGACCGCGCTGGCGAGCGACCAGCAGCGGCGGTGGCGCGAATTGCGCGATTCGCTGTTCGAGGTCGGCATCGTCCTGGTGGATGGGCCGGAGGTCACCCGCAACGAGAAGAGCTGGCTGGAGGACTTCTTCCTTCACCACGTGTTCCCGGTTCTGACCCCGCTCGCGGTTGACCCCGCGCACCCGTTCCCGTTCATCCCGAATCTGGGCTTCTCGCTCGCGCTGGAGCTCGTCCGCACCACGGACGGCCGTCTGCTGAACGCCCTGATCCGGGTGCCCAACAAGGTCGATCGCTTCATCCGCCTGCCGGATCTCGCCGAAACCGGCGCGGTGCGCTTCATAGCCCTCGAACAGGCGATCGCGCTGTTCATCGGCCGGCTCTTCCCGGGCTACTCGGTGCGCGGCCTCGGCGGTTTCCGGGTCATCCGCGACAGCGACATCGAGGTCGAGGAAGAGGCCGAGGACCTGATGCGGGTGTTCGAGACGGCGCTGAAGCAGCGCCGCCGCGGCTCGGTGATCCGCCTCGAGGTCGAGGCCTCGATGCCCGAGAACCTGCGCCAGTTCGTGGCCGGCGAGTTCGGCGTCCAGAGCGAGGAGCTGTTCTTCACCGAGGGCATGCTGGCGCTGAACGATCTCTCGCAGCTCGTGGGGCTGGAGCGCTCGGACCTCAAGTTCACGCCCTACAACCCGCGCTTTCCCGAGCGCATCCGTGACCTTGGCGGCGATTGCTACGCGGCGATCCGGCAGAAGGACCTCATCGTCCACCACCCCTACGAGTCTTTCGACGTCGTGGTGCAGTTCCTCGCGCAGGCGGCGCGCGACCCCAACGTCGTGGCCATCAAGCAGACGCTGTACCGCACGTCTTCCGACAGCCCGATCATCAAGGCGCTGGCCGAAGCCGCCGAGGCCGGCAAGAGCGTCACCGCGCTGGTGGAGCTCAAGGCGCGCTTCGACGAGGAGGCGAACATCCGCTGGGCGCGCGACCTCGAAAAGGCCGGAGTGCAGGTGGTGTTCGGTTTCATCGAGCTGAAAACCCACGCCAAGCTGTCGATGGTGGTGCGGCGTGAAGGCGGCCAGCTCGTCACTTACTGCCATGTCGGCACCGGCAACTACCACCCGATCACGGCGCGCATCTATACGGACCTCAGCTTCTTCACGGCCGATCCGGTGATCGCCCGGGATGTGGCGCGCATCTTCAACTTCATCACGGGCTATGCCGAACCGGCGGAGCTGGAGCGCATGGCGGTGTCGCCGCTGACGCTCAAGAAGAAGCTTCTGGCCCACATCGCGGACGAGATCGCGCATGTGAAGGCCGGCCGCCCGGGCGCGATCTGGGGCAAGTGCAACGCCCTCGTGGACGCGCAAATCATCGACGCGCTCTACGAGGCGAGCCAGGCGGGCGTGCAGGTGGACCTGATCGTGCGTGGCATCTGCTGCCTGCGGCCGGGCGTGCCGGGGCTATCGGACAACATTCGGGTGAAATCGATCGTCGGGCGCTTCCTGGAGCATTCGCGCATCTACGCGTTCGGGGGCGGGCACGGGCTGCCGCATCCCAAGGCGCATCTCTACATCTCGTCCGCCGACCTGATGCAGCGCAACCTCGACCGCCGCGTCGAGGCCATGACGCCGATCCTGAACCCGACCGTGCACCAGCAGGTGCTGGACCAGATCATGCTCGCCAATTTTCTTGACAACGAGCAAAGCTGGACGGTGTTGCCGGATGGCTCAAGCCAGCGTATTCGGCCGGCCGAGGGCGAGACGCCGTTCAACGCCCATCGCTATTTCATGACCAACCCGAGCCTGTCCGGCCGCGGCAAGTCGCTGAAGAGTTCGAGCCCGAAGAGCCTCGCGGCGCAGCGGATTCGGCTCGAATCGGTTCTCGCCGGCGCGTCAGATCTCTGAACCATAGGACCCAGATGCCGGAACACGCACAAGGTCGCCTCAAAGTCGGGGCGCCGGTGGCCATCATCGACATCGGCTCGAACTCGGTGCGCCTCGTCGCCTATGAGGGGCAGACGCGGTCGCCGACGCCGATCTTCAACGAGAAGGTGCTTTGCGGGCTGGGCCGCAACGTCCTGACCACCGGCAAGCTCGCCTCCGAGGCGATGGAGAAGGCGCTGTCGGCGCTTGCCCGCTTCCGGGTGCTCTGCCAGGTGATGAACATCGAGGAGGTGCGGGTGCTCGCCACCGCGGCGGCGCGCGACGCCGCGAACGGGGCGGAGTTCCTGGCGCGCTGCGAGCAGGTCACCGGGCAGCCGGTGGAGCTGATCTCGGGCAAGCGCGAGGCGAAGCTCTCGGCGCTAGGCGTGGCGTCCGGCATCTGGAAGCCGGACGGGGTGGTGGGCGACCTTGGCGGCGGCTCGCTGGAGCTCATCGAGGTCAAGGGGCAGAAGCTCGGCTCCGGCGTCACCCTGCCGCTTGGCGGACTCGCGCTGCAGGATCGCTCGGGCGGCAGCGTCAAGAAGGCCGTGAAGCTGGTGCGCGACGCCTTCGAGGGCCTGCCGCAGATCGAGGCCGCGAAAGGCAGGGCGTTCTACGCGGTCGGCGGCACCTGGCGCGCCCTGGCGCGGCTGCACATGAAGCAGCGCGGCTACCCGCTGCACGTGATGCACAACTACGTCATCCCGGCCCGCGACGCGGTGGACTTCGCCCGGTTGGTGGAGCGCGTCGAGGCCGAGACGCTGGATTCGATCGAATCCATCTCGGCCGCGCGGCGTCCGCTGCTCGCCTATGGGGCGCTGGTGCTGGAGCAGATCATCCGCATGGCCAAGCCCAGCGAGGTCGTGGTTTCGGCCATGGGCGTGCGCGAGGGCTTGCTGTTCGAGCAGCTCGACGACGCCCAGCGCGCCGAGGACCCGCTGCTCGCCATGGCGCGCGAGCTCAACGTGCTGCGCTCGCGCTCGCCGCGCCACGGCGAGGAGCTGTGCGCCTGGACGGACCGCTTCATGGCCTCCACCAGCCTGGACGAGAACGCCGAGGACAAGCGCCTGCGCCACGCCGCCTGCCTCCTGGCCGACATCGGCTGGCGCGCGCATCCGGACTACCGGGGCGAGCAGTCGCTCAACATCATCGCGCATGCGGGCTTCGCGGGGGTCGACCATCCCGGACGAGCCTATCTGGCGCTGGCGGTGGCCTACCGGCATCTCGGGCTTTCGGACGACCAGGTCAGCCCGCGCCTGCGCGAGCTGGCGTCGCCTCGCATGATCGACCGCGCCCGCATCCTCGGCGCTGCCATGCGGGTGGCCTACCTGATCTCGGCCGGCATGCCGAGCGTGCTGCCGCGCACGCCACTGCACTGCGCACACGGCCAGTTGCAGGTGGACGTGCCCCGCGACCTCGCCGCACTTGCGAACGACCGGCTGTTCAACCGGCTGAAGGCCCTCGCGCGAGTGATCGGGCGAACGCCGAAGTTCCAGGTCGGTCAGTGACCGCGCAGCGGTCGGAGCGGCGGTAACGCCTCGGCGAGGATGCGAGGCGCCTCCCTCGGCTCCTCGTCGGCGGTCTGCACGGCCTGGATCAGGGCGTTGAGCTTGAGGCTGTTGTCCTGAAAGCAGCGGCCGCACATGAAGGTGGGATGCGCCGCCAGCCAGGCGCCGGTGCGCGTGCAGGCGGCGCCGCAACTCTCGCACGTGATGGCGAGCGCCATGTCGACGCAGAGGTGCAGGAGATTGCTGACCTCCCGGTCGCGCGAGCGCGTCGTATCGTGGCTGTGCATCGACATGGCCATGCCCCTTCGCCGAAACTCTGACGAGTTTCGGCCGGCATGGCTAATTATTGCTTAAAGATATTTTCTATCTTGCGTTCTGGTCAGACGTGCCGGGGCACGCTCACAACCTTGCCGTCGTCCATCGCAAGCGCAAGGCGGCCGTGCTTCAGCGCCAGCGCGCGCTCGCCGAACAGCTCGCGCCGCCAGCCCTGCATGGCGGGCACCTTGGCGGCGTCGTCCGACGCGATGGCTTCCAGGTCATCCACCGTGGCGACGATCTTGGCGGCCACGCCCTCCTGCTCGCAGGTCATCTTGAGCAGCACCTTGAGCAGCTCGACGGTGGCCTGGTTGAAGCTGCGCCGGCCGTTGCGCTCCAGCGGCGGCAGGGACTTGGGATCGCGGTCGAGGCCGCGCTGCACGGCCGCCACGATGTCGCCGCCAGCGCGCGAACGCTCGAAGCCGGACGGGATGGAGCGCAGGTGGCCCAGCGCCTCGGGCGTGCGCGGCGCGGCCGTGACGACGTCCATCACGGCGTCGTCCTTCAGCACGCGCGAGCGCGGCACGTCGCGGCTCTGCGCCTCGCGCTCGCGCCAGGCGGCGAGCTCGATCAGCACGCCCAGCTCCTTGGCCTTGCGGACGCGGCCGCGCAGGCGCTGCCAGGCGTCCTCGGGATGAGCCTGGTAGGTGGCCGGGGAGGTCAGGACCTCCATCTCGTTCGCGAGCCAGTGCGTGCGGCCCGATTCCTCGAGCTTCTTCACGAGCTCCAGGTAGACGTCGCGCAGATGGGTGACGTCCGAGCGCGCGTAGACGAGCTGCGCTTCGGAGAGCGGGCGCTTCGACCAGTCGGTGAAGCGCGAGGACTTGTCGATCCGCGCCTTGGCGAGGTCATGCGCCAGTTGCTCGTACGAGACGCTGTCGCCATAGCCGCACACCATGGCGGCGACCTGGGTGTCGAACAGCGGCACCGGGATGCAGCCGTCCATGTTCCACAGGATCTCGAGGTCCTGCCGGCCGGAATGCACGGCCTTCACCACCGCGGGATTGCGCATCAGCGCCAGAAACGCCGAGAGGTCGAGCTCGGGCGCGAGCGGATCCACCAGCACGACCTCGTCAGGGCTCGCGAGCTGGATGAGGCAGAGCTTCGGGTAATACGTCGTCTCGCGCATGAATTCCGTGTCGAAGGTGACGAACGGATGCTTGGCGAGACGCGCGCAGGCGGATTCGAGAGCTTCAGTGGTGGTGATCAAAGGCATGGCTGGCCCTGTTAGCGCACCCCGGGCCGAGGCGCCAGTGCAGGACGGGCGCTCGCCTTGACAAAGGCGGGGGGCTATGGGTTTTTCCGCCTCACAATTCCGGGTCGCGACCCGGCTTCAGTTCTTGCGCCGGCCCCCGTGGCCCACGCCGATCAGGACAGTCCCATGCACCGCTATCGCTCCCACACCTGCGGCGCGCTCCGGGAGAGCGACGTCGGCGCCGAGGTTCGCCTCTCCGGCTGGTGCCATCGCATTCGCGACCATGGCGGGCTGCTCTTCATCGACCTGCGCGACCATTACGGCATGACGCAGTGCGTGGTGGATCCCGATTCGCCGGCCTTCAAGGACGCCGTGCGGCTGCGCGCCGAGTGGGTGGTGCGCGTCGACGGCAAGTGCCGCAAGCGCCCTGAGGGCACCGACAATGCCGAGCTGCCGACCGGCGCGGTGGAGATCTTCGTCACCGAGATTGAGGTGCTGGGCCCCTCGGCCGAGCTGCCCCTGCAGGTGTTCGGCGACCAGCCCTATCCGGAAGAGACGCGGCTCAAGTACCGCTTCCTGGACCTGCGCCGGCAGGGCCTGCACGACAACATCATGACCCGCGGCGCGGTGATCGATTCGCTGCGGACCCGCATGAAGCGCCAGGGCTTCAACGAGTTTCAGACGCCGATCCTGACGGCGTCGTCGCCGGAGGGCGCGCGCGACTTCCTGGTGCCGTCGCGGCTGCATCCGGGCCAGTTCTACGCGCTGCCGCAGGCGCCGCAGCAGTACAAGCAGCTCCTGATGATGGCGGGCTTCGACCGCTACTTCCAGATCGCGCCCTGCTTCCGCGACGAGGACCCGCGCGCCGACCGCCTGCCGGGCGAGTTCTACCAGCTCGACCTCGAGATGAGCTTCGTCACCCAGGACGACGTGTTCGCGGCCGTGGAGCCGGTGGTCGGCGGCGTGTTCGAGGAGTTCGGCAAGGGCAAGCGCGTGACGCCGGCTCCCTGGCCGCGCATTCCCTACGCGGACGCGATGCGCAAATACGGCTCCGACAAGCCGGACCTGCGCAACCCGCTGGAGATGCAGGACGTGTCCGAGCATTTCCGCGGCTCCAACTTCAAGGTCTTCGCGCGCATGCTCGAGGACCCGAAGAACCGCGTCTGGGCAATCCCGGGCCCGGGCGGCGGCAGCCGCGCCTTCTGCGACCGCATGAACTCATGGGCGCAAGGCGAGGGCCAGCCGGGGCTGGGCTACGTGATGTGGCGGGAAGGCGCCGGCGCGGGCCCGATCGCCAACAATATCGGCCCGGAACGCACCGCCGCGGTCGCGGCGCAGCTCGGCCTGAAGGACGGCGACGCGGCGTTCTTCGTGGCCGGCGACCCGGACAAGTTCGTGAAATTCGCGGGTCTCGCCCGCAACAAGGTCGGGTTCGACCTCAACCTCGTTGACGAGAACCAGTTCGCGCTGGCGTGGATTGTCGACTTCCCGATGTTCGAGTGGAACGAGGACGAGAAGAAGGTCGACTTCTCGCACAATCCCTTCTCGATGCCGCAGGGCGGGCTGGAGGCGCTGGAGAAGCAGGACCCGGTCACCATCAAGGCGTTCCAGTACGACATCGCCTGCAACGGCTTCGAGATCGCGTCGGGCGGCATCCGCAACCACCGCCCCGAGGCGATGGTGAAGGCCTTCGAGATCGCCGGCTACGGCGAGGAGACCGTGGTGGAGCGCTTCGGCGGCATGTACCGGGCGTTCCAGTACGGCGCGCCGCCGCATGGCGGCATGGCGGCCGGCATCGACCGCATCGTGATGCTGCTCTGCGGCGCGCAGAACCTGCGCGAGGTGGCGCTGTTCCCGATGAACCAGCAGGCGCTGGACCTCCTCATGGGCGCCCCCAACGCGGCCAGCCCCAAGCAGCTGCGCGAACTGCACATTCGCCTGAACGTGCCGGAGAAGTGAAAGATCGCGCGGGTCATCATCCGTGCGCCATTCTCTCCGTCATCCCCGGCGGCGCGCAGCGCCGGGAAGGGGATCCAGGGGCGGCTGCCGCCACAGATCGGACTATCGCCGTTTTAAAGGCGCATGCGGGTCGCAGCGTAGCGCCGCGCTCCAACGCTCCGGCTGTGGCCCCTGGATCCCCTTCCCCTCCGCGGCTGCGCCGCTCCGGCCGGGGATGACGGCCAAAAGGCAGGGCGACTTCACGCGGCTGCGAGAGGGAGGGCAGCCCCTGTGACTACAGTCACCGCCGTCGTGGTCACGTTCGAGAGCGCGCGCGTGCTGCCGGCTTGCCTCGCGGCGCTGAAGCGCGAGGGCGTCGACATCATCGTGGTCGACAACGCCAGCCGCGACGGCACGCCGGAACTGGCCGAGCGGCTCGGCGCGCGGGTGATCCGCAACGCCCGCAACGAGGGCTTCGGCCGCGCCATGAACATCGGCGTGCGCGCCGCCGCGACGCCGTATTGCCTGCTCACCAATCCGGACCTCGTCTACGACGACGGCGCGGTCGCGACCCTGGTCGCCGCCGCCGAGCGCTGGCCGGATGCGGGCCTGCTCGCGCCGCGAATCATCGAGCCGGACGGGCGCTTCTTCTTCCAGGCGACGTCGCTGCTCGCGCCTTATCTCCAAAACCCCGGCGGCAGGCTCGCGCTGCCCGAGGGGGACTGCTGCACGCCGTTCCTGTCGGGCGCATCGCTGCTGGCGCGGCGCGACGCGTTTCTGGCGATCGGCGGTTTCGACGAGAACCTCTTCCTGTTCTACGAGGATGACGACCTCTGCCGCCGGCTGGCCGACGCCGGCCAAGCGCTGGTGCACGTGCACGGCGCCGTGGCGCGGCACGAGCGTGGCGGCTCCACGGCGACGAAGCGCGGGCGGGTGTTTCGCGCCCGCTGGCACATGGCGTGGTCGCGCGCCTATGTGAGCCGTAAATACCGGCTGCCCGACCCGGCGCGGGGCACGCTCGCCGTGAACCTGCCCAAAGCGGCGCTGAGCGCCCTTGTGTTCCGCCGCGCGCTCGTGGAGCGTTACGGAGGCTCGGCCGCCGGCGCGCTCGCCTGGCTGCGGGGCGAAACGGCGCTTGGGCGCGAGGGGCTGGAATGAATGCGTAAGCTCATCGCCCGCTGGTCCAATCCGCACAATCTCACGCGCATCCACCTCGAGCCGAAGGCCACGAAGCGTGGGTGGAAAATCGCGGACTACAGCTACGGCAAGATCCGGGTGCGCGACTGGGGGGAGGGGGCCGGGCTCTCCATCGGCCCGTTCTGCTCCTTCGCGGACAACATCCAGATCTTTCTGGGCGGCAATCACCGCACCGACTGGGTCACCACTTATCCGTTCTCGGGCATGCGCAGCCTGTTTCCGGAGGCGCCGGCTGACGCCGACTATCATTCCAGCCGGGGCGACGTGCGCATCGGGGCGGATGTCTGGATCGGCTCGGGCGCGACCATCCTGTCCGGCGTCACGATCGGGCACGGGGCGATCGTGGCCGCGCGGGCGGTGGTGGCCAAGGACGTGCCGCCCTACGCCATCGTGGGCGGCAACCCGGCCAAGCTGATCCGGCTGCGTTTTTCGGAGGACGAGATCGCGGCCCTGCTGCGGATGCGCTGGTGGGAGCTCGACCGGGAGGCCATCGCCAAGCTCATTCCCGCCCTGCAAAGTTCGGATGTGGCCAAAGTGGTCGCGACATGCGATGCGCTGCGCGGCGGCGCCGTGAAGATCTAGCCGCCGGAATTCCGCACGCGCGGGAACAGGTGTTCGATCTTCACGACGGCGTGACCGGCCGCTCCCGGCGCGCTAGGGTCGATTCCAAATGGGGCTGCGAAAAGCGCGGCTGACGGAAGGGAAGAGGGCGTCCATGGCCTCGAACATGTCCACCATGTCGGATGATCTGCGCTCGGGCGCTCTCGTCTACCATCGGCTGCCCAAGCCCGGGAAGCTGGAGATCCAGGCCACCAAGCCGCTCGGCAACCAGCGCGACCTCGCGCTCGCCTATTCGCCCGGCGTGGCCGCCCCCTGCGAGGCCATCGCGGCCGATCCGTCCCAGGCGGCCGAGCTCACGGCCCGCCAAAATCTCGTCGCGGTGGTCACCAACGGCACCGCGGTGCTCGGCCTCGGCGACATCGGCGCGCTCGCCTCCAAGCCCGTGATGGAGGGCAAGGCGGTCCTGTTCAAGAAGTTCGCCGGCATCGACGTGTTCGACATCGAGGTCGACGAAAAGGACGTGACGCGCCTCGTCAACGTGGTGGCGGCGCTGGAGCCCACTTTCGGCGGCATCAATCTCGAGGACATCAAGGCGCCCGAGTGCTTCGAGGTCGAGGCGCAGCTGCGCGAGCGCATGGCGATCCCGGTGTTCCACGACGACCAGCACGGCACCGCCATCATCGTGGCGGCCGCGGTCGTGAACGCGCTGGAGATCGCCGGCAAGACGCTGCCGGAGGTGAAGATCGTCACGTCCGGCGCCGGCGCGGCGGCGCTTGCCTGCCTCAACCTGCTCGTCTCGATGGGCGCGCGGCGCGAGAACATCTTCATCACCGACATCGAGGGCGTGGTCTATGAGGGCCGCCCGACGTTGATGGACCGGTGGAAATCGATCTTCGCGCAGAAGACCGACGCCCGCACGCTCGCGGAAGTGATCCCGGGCGCGGACGTATTCCTCGGCCTGTCGGCCGGCGGCGTGCTGAAGACCGCCATGGTGCAGCAGATGGCCGATAAGCCGCTGATCCTGGCGCTCGCCAACCCGAACCCGGAGATCGATCCCGGCGAGGCCAAGGCGGTTCGCCCGGACGCCATGATCTGCACCGGCCGGTCGGATTATCCCAACCAGGTCAACAACGTCCTGTGCTTCCCCTACATCTTCCGGGGCGCGCTGGACGTCGAGGCGACCACCATCAACGAGGCCATGAAGCAGGCCGCCGTGGAGGCCATCGCCAAGCTCGCCCGCGAGGCGCCGTCCGACGTGGTGGCGCGCGCCTATGGGGGCGAGGTCACCACCTTCGGGGCCGAGTCGCTGATCCCGAGCCCGTTCGACCCGCGCCTGATCCTGCGCATCGCGCCCGCGGTGGCCAAGGCCGCCATGGACAGCGGCGTCGCCAAGCGGCCGATCGAGGATTTCCGGGCCTATGAGGAGCGCCTGTCGCGCTTCGTGTTCCGCTCCGGCTTCGTGATGAAGCCGATCTTCACGGCCGCCAAGGAAGCGCCCAAGCGTGTGATCTACGCGGATGGCGAAGACGAGCGGGTGCTGCGCGCCGCGCAGGTCGCCATCGAGGAGGGGATCGCGATCCCGATCCTGGTTGGCCGCCCGGCCGTGATCGAGACGCGCTGCAAGCGCTACGGCCTCTCGTTGGCCCTCGGCACCACGGTCGAGGTCGTGAATCCCGAGGACGATCCGCGCTATCGCGACTACGTCGCCACGCTGGTGGAAGTCGGCGGCCGGCGCGGCATCACGCCCGACGCGGCGCGCACGCTGGTGCGCACCTCCACGACCGTGATCGCCAGCCTGGCGGTGGTGCGCGGCGAGGCCGACGCGATGATCTGCGGCCTGGAAGGGCGCTTCCAGTCCAAGCTGCGGCTCATCCGCGACATCGTCGGGATCGAGCCAGGCGTGAAGGGGCTCTCGGCGATGACGCTGATGATCACCTCCAAGGGCCACTATTTCCTGGCCGACACGCATGTGCGGCCGGACCCGACGGCCGAGGAGATCGCCGAGACGGCGGTGCTGTGCGCCCAGCATGTCACGCGCTTTGGCATCGAGCCCAAGATCGCGCTGGTCTGCCACGCCGATTTCGGCGAGGCCGACACGCCGTCGGCCCGCAAGATGCGCCTCGCGCTGGAGCTGATCCAGCAGCGCGCGCCTCATCTGGAGGTGGACGGCGAGATGCAGGGCGACACGGCGCTGTCGCAGGACGTGCGCGAGCGCAAGCTGCCGCAATCGCGCCTGAAGGGCGAGGCGAACATCCTGGTGTTCCCCAATCTGGACGCCGCCAATGCGGCCTATCAGTTCACCAAGATGTTGGCCGATGCGCTGCCGGTGGGTCCGATCATGATCGGCCCGGCCCGGCCGGCGCACATCCTCACCAGCTCGGTGACGGCGCGCGGCGTGGTGAACATGACCGCGCTGGCCGTCGTGGAAGCGCAGGCGCAGGCGTCCGACAAGGCGGAGGCCCTCGCCGCGCAGTGATTGTCGCAGGGCGCGCGATCGCGCGTTCTGCACTTGCCAATCATTCGCAACTGACCCATGTTCTCCCGACGGCGCCGTTTTGCGCGCCGCGGAGTTGCTTTGCATGGACCAGCGCGTTTCCGACATCGAACCCAGCCATGGCCATTGGCGCCTCGGCCGTGGCGAAGCTTCGCTTGCGGATGTGCACGCGACCGTGTCGGTGAAAAAAGGCGGCTCGTACTGGAGCCGCCTTTTCGCGTTCATGGGCCCGGGCTACCTCGTCGCGGTCGGCTACATGGACCCGGGCAACTGGGCGACCTCGCTCGCGGGCGGCTCCAAGTTCGGCTACGCGCTGCTGTTTGTGGCGCTGCTGTCGAACGTCATGGCCATCGTCCTGCAGTCGCTGGCGGCGCGGCTCGCGATCGGGTCGGGGCGGGATCTCGCGCAGGCCTGCCGGGACGCCTATCCCAAGCCCGTCGCCTTCGTGCTCTGGATCATGGCCGAGCTCGCCATCGTGGCGACGGACCTCGCCGAGGTGATCGGCACCGCGATCGGCCTCAACCTGCTGTTCGGGATCCCGCTGGAACTCGGCGTGCTGCTCACGTCCCTCGACGTGTTCCTGGTGCTCTACCTGCAGAAGCTCGGCTTCCGGGTGGTGGAGGCCTTCATCATCGGCATCCTCCTCATCATCGCGGCGTGTTTCGGGCTGCAGATCATCATGGCTAACCCGGACTGGTCGGCCGTCGTGAAGGGCTTTGCGCCCACCACGGACCTCGTCACCAACCCGGACATGCTCTACCTCGCGCTCGGCATCATCGGCGCGACCGTGATGCCGCATAATCTCTATCTGCACTCCGGCATCGTGCAGACCCGCGCCTATGGGACGGCCGTGGAGGACCGGCGCGAGGCGCTGAAATTCGCCACCATCGATTCGACCGTGGCGCTGATGTTCGCGCTGACGATCAACGCCTCGATCCTGATCCTGGCGGCCGCCGCCTTCCACACCACGGGTCGCCACGACGTGGCCGAGCTCGGCGACGCGCACACGCTGCTCAACCCGATCCTCGGCAGCGCGCTCGCGCCGACGCTGTTCGCCATCGCGCTGATCGGGTGCGGGCTGAACTCCACCGTGACGGCCACGATGGCGGGCCAGATCGTGATGGAGGGCTTTATCGCCATCCGGCTACAGCCGTGGCTGCGGCGGCTGGTGACGCGCCTCATCGCCATCGTGCCGGCCGCCGTGGTGACGATCTGGTATGGCGAGAGCGGCACCAGCAAGCTGCTGATCCTCTCGCAGGTGGCGCTGAGCCTTCAGCTGCCCTTCGCGGTGGTGCCGCTGGTGATGTTCACGGCCTCACGGCGCAAGCTCGGCGCGCTGGTCGCGCCGCGCTGGCTCACCGCGTCGGCGGCGTTGATCGCCACCGTGCTGGTGGCGCTCAACATCAAGCTGATCGTGGATTTCGTGACTGGTTAGGTCCGCTGGTTAGCCGGACCTTGCTCCCGGCCATCCCCGGCGACCTGCGCAGCAGGTCGGGAAGGGGATCCAGAGGTGAGCGCCTTCGCCCCTGGATTCACTTCCCGGCGCTACGCGCCGCCGGGGATGACGGCGTGAGGGCGTCGCCTCAGCTCGGGCGCTTGAGCTTGCAGGCGTCGAGGTTGCGGTAGCCCTTCTCGCGGCTCGAATCGTCAAAGTAGCTCTTGGCCTTGAAGAACTCGAACTCCGCCTTGGTCATCTGGTCGATGGTCTTTGTGGAGTAGCAGCTGCACGGCGAATGCACGGCCTCGCGGGTCGTGCCCTGCAGGCGCGACTGGCTGATCAGGCAGCCGTCGAACACCCAGAGCTTCGCCTCGTAGCGCGTCATCTTGGCGGTCTTGGGGTCCGGCTGCGGCTCGCCGAAGTTCGAGGACGAGGCGCCCGCCAGCGCGATCGTGGAGGCGGCGAGCGAAAACGCGACGGCGAGCAGAGCGGAGCGCATGCGGAGAATCCCCTAAGGCAGGTACGTGCGCCACCCTTCGCAGGTGAGACGCGAAAATCAAGCCTTCAACACGCGCACGTGATTGTCGTGGAACGCGGCCCCGCCAAACGGCGCCGGCGCATCCGCGCCCGTGAGGTGGTTGATGCCCTTGCCGTCCGGGTAAGCGCTGTCCGGGAAGATCGATTCGGCGATCAGCACGCCGCGCCGCACGCCCTCGAACAGCTTGGCGGCGATCAGGATGGTCCCGCGCTCGTTGTCGAGGCGCACGATCTCGCCGTCCGCGACCCCCAGCGCCTGCGCGTCCGCCGGGTGGATCATCACGGTCGGCTTCACCTCGTTGGCGCGCGAGGTTGGGGTTTCGTTGAAGCTCGTGTTCAGGAAGTTGCGCGCCGGGCTGCTGGCGAGCCGGAACGGGTAGAGTTCCGTCGCCTCCTCTATCACTGCCCAGTGGTCCGGCATGCGGGGCATCGAGTCGATCGGCCCCATGGGCCCGTCATTCGAAAACGGCACCTTGGGCCAGTCCGGCTTGAAGCGGAACTTGCCGTCCGGCCAGCTGAAGCCCCTCAGGTAATGTGCCTGCTCGAAGCTCGGCTGCGCGTCGATCCACTTGCCAGCCTCAAGGTCGGCCAGCGTGCCCCAGCCGGAGTTCCGGAGCGTCCAGTCGATGAGCTCGCGCGGGCTCATGTCGAAGCCCTCGTGCTTCGCGCCGACGCGCTCGGCGATGGCCGAGATCACGTCATGGTTGGAGCGGCACTCGCCAACCGGGTCGACCAGCTTCGGGCCGAGCATGATGTATTGGTGCCCGCCGCCCTGGTAGAGGTCGTCGTGCTCCATGAACATGGTGGCCGGGAGCACGATGTCGGCGAGCTTCGCGGTCTCGGTCATCACCTGCTCGTGCACGCAGACAAACAGGTCCTCGCGGGCGAAGCCGGCCTTCACGAACCCCTGCTCGGGCGCCACCGCGGCCGGGTTGGTGCTTTGCACCAGCAGCGCCTTCACGGGCGGGCCGCCCTTCAACGCCTCGGGGTCGCCGGTGAGGATGCGGCCGATCTTGGACTGGTCGAGCTTGCGAACAGTTGGGTCGTAGGCGTCCAGCCCCTCGATCATCGACTTGCGCCAATGGTAGATCGCGCCGTTGTTGTGGAAGGCGCCGCCGCCCTCGTGCTTCCACGCGCCCGTCACGGCCGCGATGCAGGAGGCGGCGTGCATGTTCACCGCGCCGTTGCGCTGGCGCGAGAAGCCGTAGCCGAGGCGGAAATAGGTGCGGGGCGTGCGCCCCACCAGATGCGCGAAGTTCTCGATCTCCTCCACGGACAGGCCCGTGATGGCGGCCGCCCAGGCCGGCGTCCGGCTCGCCAGATGGTCGCGCAGCTCCTCGGGCGCGTCGGTGTATTCGCGCAGGTAGTCCCAGTCCGCCATGCCGTCGCGAAACAGCACGTGCATCACCGCGCAGGCGAGGGCGCCGTCGGTGCCGGGCTTCAGGCACAGGCCCATGTCGGCCTGCTTCATGGTGGCGTTGCGGTAGACGTCGATCACCACGATCCTGGCGCCGCGTTCCTTGCGGGCCTTGATGGCGTGCGTCATCACGTTGACCTGCGTGGCCACCGCGTTGGTGCCCCAGATCACGACGCAATCGGAGACGGCCATCTCGCGCGGATCGGGCCCGGCGAGCTTGCCCGTTCCGGCGATGTATCCCGGCCAGGCAAGATTGATGCAGATAGTGGAGAAGAAGCCCGAGTAGCGCTTCACGTTGGTGAGCCGCTTGATGCCGTCGCGCATCACCAGGCCCATCGTGCCGGCGTAGTGGTAGGGCCAGACCGATTCCGCGCCGAAGTCGCGCTCGGCTTCCAGGAACTTCGCCGCCACGACGTCGAGCGCCTCGTCCCACGAGATTCGCTCGAACTGGCCGGAGCCCTTGGGGCCGACCCGGCGCAGCGGGTGGGTGACGCGGTCGGGATGGTAGACCCGCTCGGCGTAGCGGGCGACCTTGGCGCAGATCACGCCCGCCGTGTAGCGCTGCTCCGCCGAGCCATAGACGCGGCCGACTCTGGCGCCCTCGATGATCTCCACCTCCAGCGCGCAGGCGGAGGGGCAATCATGCGGGCAAACGGCGTTCTTGCGGTGGATGGACGTGGGAGCATTCATGTCGGGGGCCAGTTTCGCTGCCCGCCGAACACATCACGCAGCCCGGCGAATGTCCATGATGATGCGCCATGCCTCGTCGCGGCAGGTCGCCAGAATGGCTTGCCGGCGAACCGGCGAGAGCGCGTCGCCCTCCGTCTCGTCCAGGCGGCCCTCGACGGCCAGGAGGACGTATTCGAGCACGGCCCGGCTGGGTCGGCTGCTCCACGCCATGGCGACGGACCAGCTTCGCAGGTCCTCCAGCAACGGGCCGATTTCAGCTTCGTTGGAGCAGTCTTGGGCCGGATCGACCCATGCGAGGCGCGTCGCGAAACCTGGCGGCAAGCTTGCGGAAGGCGGCGGTGCGCGCTCGACGTCGCTCTTCAGCGGCAAGGTCGCGAAAAGCCTGCGCAGGAGAGCTTCGACGTCGGTTTTGATGAACATGGCGGAGCTCCGTCAGGAACCCCGCCATCTCCGGATCGCGTGGCGATTCGATCAACGCACCGTCAGTTGCACGGCGCGTGTCACGTCAACCGACGATTTCGTTTCCGGCGAAGAACTGCGCAATCTCGACCGCGGCCGTCTCGGGCGCGTCCGAGCCGTGCACGGAGTTCTCGCCGACCGAGTTGGCGAAGAGCTTGCGGATGGTGCCCTCGGCGGCGTTGGCCGGGTTGGTGGCGCCCATCACTTCGCGGTACTTGGCGATGGCGTTCTCGCCTTCCAGCACCTGCACGACCACCGGGGCCGAGATCATGAAGTCGACCAGTTCGCCGAAGAAGGGGCGGTCCTTGTGGACGCCGTAGAAGGTCTCGGCCTGCTGGCGGGTCATCTGGATGCGCTTCTGCGCGACGATGCGCAGGCCGGCCTTCTCGATGACGGCGTTGACCGAGCCGGTCAGGTTACGCTTGGTGGCGTCCGGCTTGATGATCGAGAAGGTGCGCTCGAGGGCCATGTGTCTCTCCAAAGTGGCTGGGGCCGCGCGCCGGTGGCGGCGGAAATCCGTGCGGTGGCGGGCTTATAGCGGCGCGGCGGCTCACCCACAAGCGTGGGGGAGGGCGCTTCAGGTCACGTCGATCCAGGCCGAGAGGCCGCTGTCGAGGCGCTCCAGGATCGTTGAGCCCAGCAGCCACCGGCCCTTGTTGTCGGCCAGGAAGGCGATGCGGGCGGTCTGGCCCTCCGGCACGATCACGGTGTCGAGCCAATAGGGCTCCCAGCCGTCGTCCAGCGGATGCAGCAGGCGGAAGCTGTGCCCGTGCAGGTGCATCACCTGCGGGAAGGGGCTCTTGTTGGCGATCGCCAGCACGACCGGCGTTCCGCGGCGCACGGATAGGAGCGGCTTGGCGGCGTTCTTCTCCGGGCCGATCGCGCCCGAGACGCCGTTGATCGTCCAGATCCGGGCCGGGTCGCCCGCATAAGCCGGCCGGCCGTCGGCGCCCAGCCTGGCGCCGCCCGCGATGGTGACGTCGGCGCGCTGCGCCTTCTGCAGCTGGATGGCGGGCGGCAGGCGCGGGTTATCGCCCAGCGGCGCCAGGGGCGGCAGCACGGGCCGGCGAAAATTGATGGGCTCGCCCTCGACCTTGATCTCCACCAGCGGGAAACCCTGGCCAATGGACGCCGCCACCGCGCCCGAGCTGCCGGCCGCGCCCGCCTCGAACACGATGTCGTAGCGGCTGCCGGGCGCGAAGGGCAGGCTGGCGCGCAGCGGCTCGAAGGTGTCGGTGGGTTGGCCATCCACGGCCGACACATAGGCCTTCAGCCCGTCGAAGCGGATTCGCATCACCCGGGCGTTGCACAGATTGGCGAGGCGCAGCCGCACCCGCGATCCCGGCGCCACGGTGATGCGCTCGGGCGCGCGCACGCCGTTGACGGTGAGCAGGTTGCCGAGCCGCCCATAGCCGGCGCGGTCCTCGACCGACCCGAAGCCATCGAGCTGGTGTTGCTCGTTGAGGCGCCAGTCATCCACGGCGCAAACGCGGTCGAGGTCGACCGGCTGGGCAGCCGGGTCCTCCACGACCACGACGCCAGAAAGGCCGCGCTCGGCCGCCTCGGCAGTGAGGCCGGGCACCAGCGGGCGATAGATGAAGGTGCCGGCGTCCGGCGGCGTGAAGGCGATGTCGGCGGTCGCGCCGGGCGGGACCGGCTCCTGCGTCAGACCGGCGACGCCGTCCATCTCGGAGGCGATCCGCATGCCGTGCCAATGAATGGAGAGCGGCTGGGGCGTGCTGTTGACCAGCTTGGCGCGAAACGGCTCGTCCTTGCGGATGCGCAGCTCGGGACCGGGCGTGCGTCCGCCGAA
This sequence comes from Alsobacter sp. P4_H11, assembly GCF_056400925.1. Taxonomy (NCBI): domain Bacteria; kingdom Pseudomonadati; phylum Pseudomonadota; class Alphaproteobacteria; order Hyphomicrobiales; family Alsobacteraceae; genus Alsobacter; species Alsobacter sp. P4_H11. The sequence continues at coordinate 526,702 of NZ_JBFUKI010000001.1, read as the reverse complement.
GCCCCACACATCCGTGGCGGCGCCCGGCTGCAGCTCGGCCACGGCGGGCTTGGCCTCCAGCAGCGTGGTCGGGAGCCCATCCGCCCGGGAGGTCGCGCTCGGGGCGGGCGCGGCCGCCTGCGCCAGCGCGGCTGTGGCGGCCAGCGGGGTCACGATGGCGGCGGCGGCGGCCTGGACGAGAGTGCGCCGTGACAAAAGCAGACCGGAAGCCGGGTCGATCATCGAAGTGTTACGCATCCTGCGGGCGGGCGCGCCCGGAGATCTTGTGCCATGGCTGCGCGTGAATCGCGAGAGAGCCTTTGGGCGAGCCCGCCGCCGCGGCGGCGCCTGCCAGCTTCAAGGCGTTCCGGGGCGGCTCCTTGGCGGGCGTTACTTTTCGCTGGCGCCCGTCGCCGCGCATGCTATAGAGCCGCACCCGTGGGGCAAATGCTCCGCGGTGGGGCGCGGTTGCCCTCATGCGGGCGTGGCGGAACTGGTAGACGCGCCGGATTTAGGTTCCGGTGACGCAAGTCGTGTGGGTTCGAGTCCCTCCGCCCGCACCAGGTCGCCGCCGAACGCGCTTCGCAGCGCGGCTGAGGATCAAACCCGGGCTCACGCCCACGCTCCGCGTTCCCTTGCTCCCTTTTCACGCTCGAAGGCACGTCACGCTATGCAGGTCACGGAAACACTGTCGGAGGGGTTGAAGCGCGAGTTCACCGTCGTACTCCCGGCGAAGGATCTCGAGGAACGCCTCACCAACGAACTCGTCGGGATGAAGGACAAGGTCCGCATCAACGGCTTCCGCCCCGGCAAGGTGCCGGTGGGCCACCTGCGCCGCGTTTATGGCCGCTCGGTGATGGCCGACGTGCTGCAGAACCTCGTCAACGAGACGAACCGCAAGATCGTCGAGGACCAGGGCCTGAAGCTGGCGCTCGAGCCGCAGATCGTCTTCCCTGAGAACAAGGAAGAGGTCGAGGCCGCCATGGAGGCCAAGGGCGACCTGTCCTACAAGGTCGCGCTGGAAGTCCTGCCGAAGTTCGAGATCGCCGACTTTTCCGGCCTCGCGGTGACCCGCGAAGTCTTCGACGTGCCCGAGAGCGAGCTCTCCGAGGCGCTCGACCGGCTCGCCCAGCAGAACCGCCAGTTCGCCACGAAGGGTGAGGGCGCGAAGGCCGAGAAGGGCGATCGCGTCATCGTCGACTTCGTCGGCTCCATCGACGGAACCGAGTTCGAGGGCGGGGCCGGCACGGACATTCCGGTCGACATCGGCTCGAACGGCTTCATCCCCGGTTTCGAGGACCAGCTGATCGGCGCCACCGCCGGCCAGCAGCTCACCATCACGGCGACGTTCCCGGCCGAATACGGCGCGCCGCAGCTCGCCGGCAAGGAAGCCTCCTTCGCGACTACCGTGAAGGACGTGCAGGCTCCCTCCGAGGTGACGATCGACGACGAGTTCGCCAAGCAGTTCGGCATGGACGACCTCGCGGCGCTGAAGACCGCGCTCGGCGAGGCCATCGCCAAGGACTACACGGCCGTGTCGCGCCGCAAGCTGAAGCGCCAGCTCCTCGACGCGCTGGACGGGCAGTACACGTTCGACCTGCCGCCCAGCCTGATGACGCAGGAGTTCGACAACATCTGGCGCCAGGTCGAGACGGACATGCAGCAGTCCGGCAAGACCTTCGCGGATGAAGAGACCACCGAGGAAGAGGCTCGCGCCGAGTACCAGAAGATCGCGGCCCGGCGCGTGCGCCTCGGCCTCGTGCTGGCCGAGATCGGCGAGAAGGCCCAGGTGCAGGTGACCGACGACGAAGTGTCGGGCGCCCTCGTGGAGCGGGCTCGCCAGTTCCCGGGCCAGGAGCGCATGGTGTGGGACTTCTACCGGAAGAACCCGCAGGCGCTGGCCGAGATCCGCGCGCCGATCTTCGAGGAGAAGGTCATCGACCACATTCTCGAGACCGCGAACGTGACCGAGAAGAAGGTCACCAAGGAAGAGCTGATGGCCGAGGACGAGGAGGGTAAGCCCTCCGCGGCGGCCGCTTCCGAGGACAAGCCCAAGAAGGCGCGCGCCGCCAAGAAGAAGGCTGACGTCGAGCCGGCGGCCGAGACGCCGGTCACTAACGCGTCCGAGTAAGTCTGCGACGCAGCGACGCTCTCCAGGCAGGCGGCCCCACGGCCGCCTGTTTCGCGTGACACGCTTCGTTCACCGGATTAGCGCGGACCCCTTTGCGAGGGCGGCGCGGATCACTATGTTCAGGTGCGTCGCCGGGCAACCGGCCACCCTCCTGTTTCCTTTCTCCATCGAAATGAGCCGGCCATGCGCGATCCGATCGAAGTCTACAACAACATGCTCGTGCCGATGGTCGTTGAGCAGTCGAACCGCGGCGAGCGGGCCTTCGACATCTACTCGCGCCTCCTGCGCGAGCGCGTGATCTTCCTGACCGGGCCGGTCGAGGACAACATGGCGTCCCTCGTGGTGGCGCAGCTGCTGTTTCTCGAGTCCGAGAACCCGAAGAAGGAAATCTCGATCTACATCAACTCGCCCGGCGGCATCGTGACCTCGGGCCTCGCCATCTACGACACGATGCAGTTCATTCGCCCGGCCGTTTCGACGCTGTGCGTCGGCCAGGCGGCCTCGATGGGCTCGCTGCTGCTGGCGGCCGGCGAGAAGGACATGCGCTTCGCGCTGCCCAACGCCCGCATCATGGTCCACCAGCCGTCCGGCGGCTACCAGGGCCAGGTCACCGACATCCTGATCCACGCCCGCGAGGTCGAGGGGCTGAAGCGCCGCCTCAACGAGATCTACGAGAAGCACACGGGCCAGGACTACAAGGCGATCGAGAGCGCGCTGGAGCGCGACAACTTCATGACCGCCGAGGGCGCGAAGGCGTTCGGCATCGTCGACCAGGTGATGGAGAAGCGTCCGGTCGATGCGGTCTGAGCGGAGCCGGCGCGGCTCCCACCTTGAGACGACGGCCTCACGGCATTGAGGCCCATCGTCACATTCACGACACAACGCCGCGGTTTCGCGGCGCATGCCGGATGCGCGCAAACCGTGCATACGGCCTCTAACCCATGGAACAGACAGGCCGAACTGCCTGTTTTCGTTCCGCGGGCCGCATCCCGCATCCGGGATGCAGCCTATTGATCCCCGGACGGCGCCATGTTTGCATCGACAGGCTTGGTCCCGAATCCGTCACGGTTTCGGTGTCAGACGGGGATCTGTCCCAAGGGACGGAGGGTGAGGGGACTACAGTTTCTTCACCTTGCGCCCCATAACCTGATCGAACGAGTCGCGCGGCTGCCGTCCGGCTCTCGATCGAGTGGAGGTTCGCCATGAGCAAAGTCGGCAGCGGTGATTCCAAGAGCACCCTGTACTGCTCGTTCTGCGGCAAGAGCCAGCACGAGGTCCGCAAACTCATCGCGGGTCCGACGGTGTTCATCTGCGACGAGTGTGTCGAGCTGTGCATGGACATCATTCGCGAGGAGAACAAATCCTCGCTGGTGAAGTCCCGCGACGGGGTTCCGACCCCGAAGGAGATCCGCAAGGTCCTGGACGACTACGTCATCGGGCAGGACCACGCCAAGAAGGTGCTCTCGGTCGCGGTGCACAACCACTACAAGCGGTTGAACCACGCGACGAAGCACAATGACGTCGAGCTGGCCAAGTCCAACATCCTGCTCTGCGGCCCGACGGGCTCGGGCAAGACGCTGCTGGCCCAGACGCTCGCCCGCATCCTCGACGTGCCGTTCACGATGGCGGACGCGACGACCCTCACGGAAGCCGGCTATGTCGGCGAGGACGTCGAGAACATCATCCTGAAGCTGCTCCAGGCCTCCGACTACAATGTCGAGCGGGCGCAGCGCGGCATCGTCTACATCGACGAGATCGACAAGATCTCCCGCAAGTCGGACAACCCGTCCATCACGCGCGACGTGTCGGGCGAGGGCGTGCAGCAGGCCCTGCTGAAGATCATGGAAGGCACCGTCGCCTCCGTGCCTCCGCAGGGTGGCCGCAAGCATCCGCAGCAGGAGTTCCTGCAGGTGGACACGACCAACATCCTGTTCATCTGCGGCGGCGCCTTCTCGGGGCTGGAGCGGATCATCTCGGCGCGCGGCAAGGGCACGTCGATCGGCTTCGGCGCCAAGGTCGAGGCCCCGGACGACCGCCGCACCGGCGCGATCTTCCGTGAGGTCGAGCCCGAGGATCTGCTGAAGTTCGGCCTCATCCCCGAGTTCGTCGGCCGCCTCCCGGTGATCGCGACGCTCGAGGACCTGGACGAGCCGGCGCTGAAGAAGATCCTCACCGAGCCGAAGAACGCCCTGGTGAAGCAGTACGGCCGCCTGTTCGAGATGGAGGACGTCGAGCTCACCTTCGCGGACGAGGCCGTGTCGCTGATCGCCAAGAAGGCGATCGAGCGCAAGACCGGCGCCCGCGGCCTGCGTTCCATCATGGAAGGCATCCTGCTGGAGACGATGTACGACCTGCCCAGCCTCGAGGGCTGCGAGCAGGTGGTGATCGGCCCCGAGGTCATCGAAGGCAAGGCGCGTCCGCTCTATATCTACTCGGATAAGAACAACGAGCAGGCCGCGTCCAGCGCCTGATCGCGCGTCCGGACGATCACGCAAACGATACCTGGCGCGCACTGCGCCAGGGCTCCCCTGAAGCTTGAAGATGGGATCTTGCACAACCATCTGAGAGCCAACGACAACAGCCGGTTCGCTCATGCCAAACAGGGTCTTCCCCTCCGTGGGGGTTGAGCCTGGAGGAGCCGGGTGCGCGGCGACGGGACATTTCCCAAGGTTCCGCCGCTCTCTCGTTCGCCGGGTTGCCCGTCGGGAGCCCTCGCGAGCGCACCAGAAAGGATTACCCTGTCCATGACGACTTCCAGACAGCGTCCGCAGATCGAGCCGGGTTCGGTCGATTCCTTCCCCGTGCTGCCGCTGCGCGACATCGTCGTCTTCCCGCACATGATCGTGCCGCTCTTCGTCGGCCGCGAGAAGTCCATCAAGGCTCTCGAGGAAGTGGTGAAGAGCGAGAAGCTGATCCTGCTCGCGACCCAGAAGAACGCCGCCGACGATGATCCGGCCACCGATGCGATCCACTCCATCGGCACGCTGGCCAGCGTCCTGCAGCTGCTTAAGCTGCCCGACGGCACCGTGAAGGTGCTGGTCGAGGGCGTGGGCCGCGCCAAGGTCCGCGAATACGTCCGCTCGGAAGACTATTACGAGGCCGAGGCCGAGGCCCTGGCCGACCAGATCCCGAACAAGATCGAGGCCGAGGCGCTCGCGCGCTCCGTCGTCTCCGAGTTCGAGAGCTATGTGAAGCTCAACAAGAAGGTCTCGCCCGAGGTCGTCGCGGCCGTCGGACAGATCGACGATTATTCCAAGCTCGCGGACACGATCGCGTCGCACCTGGCCGTGAAGATCACGGACAAGCAGGACGTGCTCGAGATCACCGAGGTCTCCAAGCGGCTCGAGAAGGTTCTCGGCTTCATGGAGAGCGAGATCTCCGTGCTGCAGGTGGAAAAGCGCATCCGCTCGCGCGTCAAGCGCCAGATGGAGAAGACCCAGCGCGAGTACTACCTCAACGAGCAGATGAAGGCGATCCAGAAGGAGCTGGGCGACGAGGACGGCAAGGACGAACTCGCCGAGCTCGAGGATCGCATCGAGAAGACCAAGCTGACCAAGGAAGCCCGCGACAAGGCGCAGGCGGAGATGAAGAAGCTCCGCCAGATGTCGCCGATGTCGGCCGAGGCGACCGTGGTCCGCAACTACCTGGACTGGATCCTGTCTCTGCCCTGGGGCAAGCGCTCCAAGGTCAAGAAGGACCTCGCCCACGCGTCGGAGCTTCTGGACGCCGAGCACTACGGCCTGGACAAGGTCAAGGAGCGGATCATCGAGTATCTTGCGGTGCAGAGCCGCTCGAACAAGCTGACCGGTCCGATCCTGTGCCTCGTCGGTCCTCCCGGCGTCGGCAAGACCTCGCTCGGCAAGTCGATCGCCAAGGCGACGGGTCGCGAATTCGTGCGCATGTCGCTGGGCGGCGTGCGCGACGAGGCCGAGATCCGTGGTCACCGGCGGACCTATATCGGCTCCATGCCGGGCAAGATCATCCAGTCGCTGCGCAAGGCGAAGACGCAGAATCCGCTCTTCCTGCTCGACGAGATCGACAAGATGGGCATGGATTTCCGCGGCGATCCGTCCTCGGCGCTGCTGGAGGTGCTGGACCCTGAGCAGAACAGCACGTTCAACGACCATTACCTCGAGGTCGACTACGACCTGTCGAACGTGATGTTCGTGACGACCGCCAACACGCTCAACATCCCGCCTCCGCTGCTGGACCGCATGGAGGTGATCCGCATCGCTGGCTACACCGAAGAGGAAAAGCTGGAGATCGCCAAGCGCCACCTGATCCCCGAGGCCGTGAAGAAGCACGGCTTGGAGGACAAGGAGTGGGCGATCGACGACGAAGCCCTGCTGATGCTCATCCGCCGCTACACGCGGGAGGCGGGCGTCCGCAACCTGACCCGTGAGCTCCAGAACCTGGCCCGCAAGGCCGTGAAGGAGATCATGCTGTCGAAGAAGAAGACGGTGCTCGTCGACATCGAGACGCTGCCCGAATTCCTCGGCGCTCCCAAGTTCCGCTACGGCGAGACGGAGGAGGAGGACCAGGTCGGCGTCGTCACCGGGTTGGCCTGGACCGAGGTGGGCGGCGAGCTGCTGACCATCGAGGGCGTGATGATGCCCGGCCGCGGCAAGATGACCGTGACGGGCAACCTCAAGGACGTGATGAAGGAGTCGATCTCGGCGGCGGCGTCCTACGTCCGCTCGCGCGCGGTGGACTTCGGCCTCGAGCCGCCGCTGTTCGACCGGCGCGACATCCACGTCCACGTTCCCGAGGGGGCGACCCCGAAGGACGGTCCGTCGGCCGGCATCGGCATGGCGACCGCCATCGTGTCCGTGCTCACCGGCATCCCGGTGCGCCACGACATCGCGATGACGGGCGAGGTGACGCTGCGCGGGCGGGTGCTGCCGATCGGCGGCCTCAAGGAGAAGCTCCTCGCGGCGCTGCGCGGCGGCGTCAAGAAGGTGCTGATCCCGGAGGAGAACGCCAAGGATCTGGCCGACATCCCGAACAGCGTGAAGAACGGCATGGAGATCGTGCCGGTCGCCCGCATGGACGAGGTGATCCGCCACGCCCTGGTGCGCCAGCCGCAGGCGATCTCGTGGGAAGAGGACCTCACCGCGGTGCGGGCCAAGCCCGCCGGCGAGGAGGACACTTCCGGGATGGTTGCCCACTAAGCGCCATTGCTCCGTAGGTGAGTTGATATTTGAGGGCCCGCAAGCCTGCTTGCGGGCCCTTATTACGTGAATTTTCGAGAGAAACTCTGGGTTTTCCCCGTTCATGCCTTGCGCGGTGGGCGGCGAACTGAAAAAACCTGCCGGGCGTCGCCAGATTCGGCGGCAAGCAGGATTCAGAGGAGAAACCGATGAACAAGGGCGAACTCGTCGCCGCCGTCGCGGAGCAGGCGGACCTCAACAAGAACCAGGCCACCGCGGCCGTCGACGCCGTGCTGGAGGCGATCACGACCTCGCTCAAGGGCGGCGACGAAGTCCGTCTGGTCGGCTTCGGCACCTTCCTGGTCACCGATCGTCCCGCCGGCGAGGCGCGCAACCCGCGCACGGGCGAGACCATCAAGACCAAGGCGTCGAAGGCTCCGAAGTTCAAGGCCGGCGCCGGCCTCAAGGCCGCCCTCAACGGCTAAGCCGCCTCGCGGCGTTTCCGCCGCTTCGCGACGGGTCGGCCTTGCGCCGGCCCGTTTGCGTTTCGGGGCAGGGCCGGCGACGTCGCGCCCTGGAACCCGCCGCAGCCCACCGGCGAGCGCTTGCAAGCCTCCCGCCAGGTTGCCATAAGAAGCCGAGCCTGCACGGCTCGTCGGACGCACCCCATCGCGGCGCGTCTCAGGGCGGTTAGCTCAGTTGGTAGAGCGCCTCGTTTACACCGAGGATGTCGGGGGTTCGAGTCCCTCACCGCCCACCAGTTTTTCAAGCGCCTGGTCGAGGCCGACCGGCTCAAGCCGGCAAACGGGCCCGATCCCGAATGAAACGACGCCGGGCCGTCGCGTGCGGGCTCAGCCGTGGGCGTGGCCCCAATAGGACGGCTGCTCGTAGACATCCTTGAGGTGCGCGATGAACAGCTTCGGCAGCCGGCTCGGCCGATTGCGGGGGAAAACGGCCGTGATGTCGAAGCTCGGTAGGGCGAACTCATCGAGCACGCTGACGAGTTCGCCCGAGGCGAGCCGGGGGCCGACCTCCCAGGTGGAGCGCCAAGCGAGGCAAAGATCGTCGAGCGCCCAGCGAACCAGAACCTCGCCATCGCTGCAGTCCATGTTGCCGTCGACCTTCACGGACACGAGCTTGCCGTTCTGCTGAAACAGCCAGTCACGGTGACGGTCCGCCTGCAGGTTCACGGCGAGGCAGTTGTGGTTGGCGAGATCCTCCAGAGTCTGCGGACGGCCTCGTGTGGCGAAATAGTTCGGCGTCGCACAGACCAGCCGCCGGTTCGACACCAGCTTCGTGCTCACGAAGTTTGGGTCGATGACGTTGCCGATGCGGATGCAGAGGTCATAGTTCTCCTGCACCGGATCCGGATAATCGTTGGTGAGGTTGAATGAGAGCTGCACGGCCGGGTAGCGCGCCATGAAGCTGGCCGCGTGGGCGGCGACGTGCTCGCGGCCGAAGAAAGGCGGAGCCAGCACCTGCAACTGGCCTTCGACATCGGAGGCGTCCGGAAAAAGCTCATTTTCGCCGAGCTCGAGTTCGCTCAGCAGCTCGGCGCAGTGCGCCAGAAACAAACGCCCCGGCTCCGTCACGGTCAGGAGGCGGGTCGTGCGGTGGAGCAGCTTTACCCCTAGACGCCGCTCCAGGCTGTCGATGCGCCGGCCCAGCATGCCGGGCGTGACCTTTTCCTTGAGCGCCGCCCGGGCCATGGAGCCTTCGGTGGCGACCGCCACAAAGGCGCTGATCTCCTTGAAGCGGTTCACCTCACGCCTCCCAATAGCCCGGTCGGGCGTAGACCTGCCGCAACCATGCGATAAAGAGCCTGATCTTGGCCGGAACCGGCTGCTGCTGCGGGTAGGCGGCGACGATGTCGTAGTCGGGCGCGGTGAAATCCTCCAGGATCCGCACCAGCGCGCCGTTCGCCAACGCGGGGGCGACCTCCCAATGGGGCCGCCACGCGATCCCAAGCCCTTCGATCGCCCAGCGGGCCAGCATAGAGCCGTCGTTGCTGGACAATGTTCCGGTGGGTTTTACCGAGATTGCGGCGTGGCCGTTGCGGAACTGCCAGCCGCGCAGCTGGCCGCCATGCTCGTTGAAGGCCAGGCAGTTGTGGTGCGCGACATCCTCCGGGCTGGTGGGAGAGCCATGGCGGGCGATGTAGCCGGGCGACGCGCAGGCTACCATGTGGCTCGGCGCGAGGCGGGTCACCACCAAATTGGGGTCGAGCACCGGACCCATGCGGATGCCGATCTCGTAGCCGAGCCGCACCAGGTCGATCACACGATCGCTGAGGTTCAGCGAGATATTGAGATCGGGATTGGCTCGCATGAACTCCATCAGGATCGGGGCCACATGGCGTCGGCCAAACCCCGATGGGCAGGAGACGATCAGCTTGCCGGTGGCGTAGTCCCGGCCGTCGCTGGCGAGGCGCTCGGCCGTTCTCAGGCGCTCCAGCATCGCGCGCGCGTGGTCGTGATACCGCTCGCCGGCCGGCGTGAGCGTGAGCCGCCGCGTGCTGCGCCGGAGGAGCTCGCCGCCGAGCCGCTTTTCGATCTGGCTGATCCTGCGACCGATCATGGCGGGCGTGACGCCGGTTGCCGACGCCGCGCCCGCGAAGCTGCCCGCCTCCACCACCGCAACAAATGTCTCAACGTCGCGGAGCTTATCCAAGGGCCTGATCCGATACTTTTCGTCTCGAATGAAACGAGTCTTTGTCGTCTTATCAACTAAAAAGTGTGGGCGTAGCATTCCTCCCCAAGAAGCCCGGCCATCGGGCTCGCAGTTCTTAGGGATGAGATGCCGAAGATCGTTAGCGTGGAGACCTACTCCACCGAATTCATCAGCATCGTGCGCGTGACCGCCGACGACGGCCTGCAGGGCTTCGGCCAGGTCGCGCCGTACAACGCCGACATCACCTCGGCGATCCTGCACCGCCAGATGGCCCCGGTGGCGCTGGGCGCGGACGCCGACGACATCGACGCGATAGTGGACCGCTGCTGGACCGGCGCGCACAAGTTTCCCGGCTCCTACACGTGCCGCGCCATCGCGGGCGTCGACACGGCCCTGTGGGACCTGAAGGGCCGCCGAGAGGGGCGCAGCGTCGCCAGCCTGCTGGGCGCAACGAAGACGCGACAGGCCGTCTACGGCTCCAGCATGCGGCGCGACATCACCCCGGAGGCGGAAGCCGAACGGCTGGCGCGCCTCCAGGGCGAGCAGGGCTTCGCGGCGTTCAAGATCCGCATCGGCGACAACTTTGGGAACGACGTCGACCGCTGGCCCGGCCGCACCGAAGCCATTGTGCCCGCGGTTCGGCGTGCCATTGGGGACGGCTGCGAATTGCTGTGCGACGCCAATAGCGGCTACGGCCCGGCGCGCGCCATCGAGGTCGGCCGCATGCTGGAACAGCACCACGTCGGCCACTTCGAAGAGCCGTGCCCTTATCCGGAGCTGGAGTGGACCGCCGAGGTTGCGGCCGCCCTCGACATTCCGGTGTCGCAGGGCGAGCAGGAGGTCGACCTGGCGCAATTCCGTCGGATGATCCGCATGGGCGCGGCCGACATCGTTCAGCCGGACATCTGCTACGTCGGCGGAATCTGCCGCGCGCTGCGGGTCGCCCGCATGGCCGAGGACGCGGGGCTGCCGTGCACGCCCCATGCGGCGAACCGTTCGCTGGTGTCGGTGTTCACCGTTCACCTGCAGGCGGCGCTGCCCAATGCGGGCCATTTCATGGAGTTGAGCATCGAAGCCGCGCCCTGGCTGGACGGCCTGTTCGAGACCGACCCCTTCCGGGTGGTGGATGGCGCGATCGCGGTGCCGGACGGCCCGGGCTGGGGCGTCGAGATCAGCCGCGCCTGGCTCGCCCGGGCAAACCGGACGGTGAGCGCAGCCTGAGAGACGAGATCAAGACGGCAAAACGCAACAAGCCGAACAAAAGGGGAGGAGAAGCGCAATGACGAGGATCGCAAGGGCGGCCGGCCTGGCCGTCGGAGCTCTGATGGCCATGGGCGGCGCCGCGCAGGCGCAGGACGCCTCCCGCGACGTCAAGATCGTGCTATCGTCGGCCGTGGACGTGGTTGAGCCCTGCCACATGAACTCCACCGGCTATATCGGGCTCGTGCTCAAGGGCAACGTGGTCGAGACCCTTTTGAAGCTTGACCCCAAGACCAGCAAGCCGATGCCCAACCTCGCCACCGAGTGGACGCAGGTCGATCCCAAGAAGTGGCGCATCACGCTGCGGTCTGGCGTCAAGTTCCACGACGGAACAGCTTTTGACGCCGACGCGGCCGTCACGGCGCTGAACCGCCAGTTCGTGCCTGAGCTCGCTTGCCGCGACATGATCCGCAGCTTCGGGGCCACCAAGATCCAGGCCAAGGCGGTGGACAAGACCACGGTCGAGATCGTCACCAGCGAGCCCATGCCGCTGATGCCATTGACGCTGGCGCAGACCGGCATGACGGCGCCCAGCACCTCCATGAAGGAAGCCTCGCGCAAGCCGGTTGGCACCGGGCCGTACCAGTTCACCAGCTGGGATCCGGCCCAGAGTCTCGTGCTCACCCGCTTCGCTGACTACTGGGGCGACAAGCCCCAGGTCGCCAAGGCCACTTATGTGTGGCGCTCCGAGCCGGCGCTCCGCGCATCCATGGTGCAGGTGGGAGAGGCCGACATCGCGCTCCAGATCGCCCCGCAGGACGCCGTGAACAAGGACACGGACATCGGCTACCTCAACGCCGACACCAGCCGGGTGCGCTTCTTCATGGACAAACCGCCGCTCAACGACGTGCGCGTGCGCAAGGCGATGAACCTTGCGATCGACCGCAACGCGTTTTTGGGCACAGTCGTGAGCCCGCTCGCCGTGCCGGCCAGCCAGTTCATGCTGCCCAACGTCAACGGCTACGATCCCTCACTGAAACCCTGGCCGTATGACCCCAAGAAGGCCAAGTCGCTGGTGGACGAGGCCCGCGCCGCGGGCGTGCCGGTGGACAAGGAGATCACCGTCTACGGCAGCGAGTTCATGCAGGCCAATCTCAGCGAGCTGCTGGAGACCATGGCGCAGAGCTGGCAGGAGATCGGCCTCAAGGTGAAGATCGCGCTGGTGGACAAGATCCAGCACTCGGCCATCCGGCGGAAGCCCTATCCTGCCGACCGCGGCCCCACCATGGTGCACGAGTTGCACGACAACGTAGCCGGCGACGCGTTCTACACCATGATCGTCTACTACACGTCCGGCGGCGGGCTCACGAATATCTTCAACCCCGACCTCGACAAGCTGCTGCAGGAAGCCTCGGTCGCCACCGGCGACAAGCGCCGCGACCTGTTCCAGCAGGCGAACCGACAGATCCAGCAGGATGTCGTCCCCGACGTGATGCTGTTCCACATGGTCAGCTATATCCGCGTTGGGAAGCGCGTGAGCTACACGCCGGACTTCACCACCGAGGGCAAGCTCGAGCTGAGCGCCATCTCGTTCAAGTAGACGCCGACGTTTCTTTATCCCCACCAACCGGCCGCCCGCGCCTTGCGGGCGGCGTCGAGAGGGCGCGCGCATGCCGATCTTCAAATGGGACAACACGCCGTACGAGGGCGAGCACATCCTCAATAACCCGCCGCCATTTCACCTGAAGGTCTGCAACTACGGCGCGCGGCCCTACTGGTCGCCGGACGGCAAGCGCATCGCCTTCGTCGAGAAGGCCTATGGCGACGTTCACGAGGTCAACCTCGAGACGCGCGAGATCCGCAACCTCACGGGCGGGCTGGGCGAGCACCACTCGTTCCTGCGCGTGCTGTTTCTGCGCAATGGCGATTACCTGCTGATCGGCCCCAAGGAGTTCAAGCATCACCACGTCAGCCGCTACGTGGAGTCCGAGCTCTGGTACATGGACAAGGACGCGAGTCGGCCGCCGCGGCCGATGGGACTGCGCCTGTTCGAGGGAATCGGCGTCTCCGCCATTGCGGACCGCATCACCTATTCGCGCCACGGCGAGCATGATCCCCGGCTCGGGGCCTTCGAGGACTTCGAGTGCTACGTCACCGAGCTCGAATACGGCCCGAACGGCGCCGAGCTCGGCGCCACGCGGCCGATCTACCGCTCGCCCACCGGCCTGCGCCGCCCTGAGCCGCAGGATTTCCGCAACAACGACACGGAAGTGATCATGGCCGAGTACATCGGCCCGCGTGACCGCAGCACCACCTGGAAGACCCAGACGCGCGGCATCGACCTGAAGACGCTCGACGTGCGCACCTACATCGACGAGCCGCTCACCCATAACGAGCCCGAGGGCATCTTCCCGGACAACGAGCACATCTGCCTGGAGTCGTCCTGCGACTTCGTCGACCAGTTCCCGCCCATCGACCTGTGGAAGCTGAAGCTCGACGGCTCCGGCCGCAAGGTGCGGATGACCCGCATGTTCGACCGCGCGCCCTGGCGGGCCAGCAACTCCAACGTCAGCCCGGACGGCAAGTGGCTCGCCTTCATGGTGAACACCTACACGAGCGAGCCCGGCTTCGGCATGGGCATCGGCCTCATGGACCTCGAGGCCTGGGAGAAGAGCGAATACGCCCAGCAATGGGAGACCTCGGCCGAACGCGCCGAGATCCACAAGCGCTCGGGCGAGTATCGCGAAACCAAGTAAGGCGAGGGGAGGCGCGTCGCCAGCGGCGCGCCGCCGTCGCAACCAAAGACGTCGGGAGGGTCCCGTGAACGGATATGTCGCCACCAGAGTGTTGCACAGCGCGATCTCGATGATCGGGCTGGTCATTCTCGTGTTCTTTCTGGCGAGGCTCACCGGCAACCCGACCGATCTTTATCTACCGATCGACGCGCCGGCCGACGTGCGGGCTGCGTTCTCCAAGGCCAATGGCTTCGACGATCCGCTGCTGGTGCAGTTCGGGCGCTTTGTCGCCAACCTCGGCGGGCTCGACTTCGGTCGCTCGCTGCGGCTGGAGCAGCCGGCGCTGAGCCTCGTCCTGGCGGCCTTCCCGACGTCGCTGATCCTGGCCGGCAGCGCCATGACGGTGGCGCTCGTGGTCGCCGTGGTCGCGGGATCGCTCGCGGCCCGCAGCCCCAACGGCGCGCTGGACCGCTTCGTCAACGTGCTGTCGCTGGCCGGCGCGAGCCTTCCGAATTTCTGGCTCGCGCTGGTGAGCGTGCTGATCTTCGCCGTGTGGCTGCGGTGGTTGCCGACGTCCGGCTCGGGCGACGTCACTTTCTGGATCCTGCCCGTGCTGGTGCTGGCGGTGCGCCCCTGCGGACTGCTTGCCCAGGTCGTACGCGGCGCGATGATCAGCGCGCTGTCCTCCGCCTATGTGAAGACAGCCCGCGCCAAGGGCGTCAGCGGACGCGCCATCGTCTTCGTGCACGCCCTGCGCAACGCCATGCTGCCGATCATCACGGTGGCGGGCGACCAGGCCTCCGGCATGATCAACGGCGCCGTCGTGGTGGAGATGATCTTCGGCCTGCCGGGCATCGGCCGGCTGATGATCGAGTCGATCCAGTACCGCGACTTTGCCGTGATCCAGGCCGGCGTGATCGTGACCGCCGGCGCGATTTTTCTCCTCAACATCGTGATCGACCTCGCCTATGCGGGGCTCGATCCCCGCATCAAGCACGCGTGAGGGCCGGATGACCATGGCGGTTCCCACCATCCCGGCCAGCGAGACCCCGTTCTGGCGCCAGTCGCTGCTGCTGCTCTGGCGCGACAAGTTCGCGTTCTCGGCCGTGCTGTTCCTGCTCCTCGTGCTGCTGGCGGCCTGTTTCGGCCCCTGGCTGTTCGGAACGGTCGCGACCAAGATCAACCTGATGGCGCGCAACGCGCCGCCGCTCTCCACGCAGTATGGCTGGCTCTACGTTCTGGGCGCCGACTCGCTCGGCCGCTCCATCCTGGCGCGCATCATCGTGGGCGCGCAGAACACCATGCTGCTCGCCGGCTGCGCGGTGCTCGGCTCGCTGCTGGTGGGTTCGGCGCTCGGCTTCGTGTCGGGCTACCGCAACGACTGGACCAGCGGCGTCATCATGCGGGTCGCCGACATCCTGATGAGCTTCCCGTCGCTGCTGCTCGCCATGATCGTGCTCTACGTGATGAAGCCGGGCGTGCTGAACGTCGTGCTGGTGCTGGCGATCACCCGCATCCCGATCTACCTGCGCACCACGCGCGCCGAGGTGCTGGAGATCCGCGAGCGCACCTTCGTGGTGGCGTCGCGTGTGATGGGCGCATCGCCAGGGCGCATCGTCTGGCGCCACATCCGCCCCACCGTGACGCCGACGCTGGTGACGATCGCGACGCTCGAATTCGCCTTCGTGATGCTGTCGGAATCGAGCCTGAGCTTCCTTGGCCTCGGCATCCAGGCGCCGGAGTTCACCTGGGGCGCGATGGTGGCGCAGGGGCAGAGCTACCTCCGCACCGCCTGGTGGGTAGCGTTCTGGCCCGGCCTCGCCATCACGCTCACGGCCATGTCTCTGAATCTGCTCGCCAATTGGGTCAGGATCGTTTCCGATCCGGTTCAGCGCTGGCGCCTCGAAGAACGGAGGTCGTCCAATGTCTGACGGGTTGAGCCGCCTCGTGGACGTCCGCAATCTGTCGGTCGAGTTCCACACGCAGGACCAGGTCGTCCACGCCGTGCGCGACGTGTCCTGGAGCATCCACAAGGGCGAGACGCTCGCCATCCTGGGCGAGAGCGGGTCGGGCAAGAGCGTCAGCTCGTCCGCCCTGATGGGGCTGATCGACTGCCCGCCCGGCCGCATCACCTCCGGCGAGGTGCTGTATTGCGGCGAGGACCTGCTGCGCGCGACTCCCGAGCGCCAGCGCGAGATCAACGGCTCGCGCATAGCCATGGTGTTCCAGGACACGCTGGCGGCCCTGAACCCGGTCTACCCGGTCGGCTGGCAGGTGGCCGAGACGTTCCGGTCCCACGGCCAGCGTGGGGCCGCCGACGCCAAGGCGCTCGAGCTGCTCGAGCGCGTCGGGCTGCCCGACGCACAGGCGCGTTTCAACGACTATCCGCACCAGTTCTCGGGCGGCCAGCGCCAGCGCATCATGATCGCGATGGCGATCGCGCTGGATCCGGACCTGCTGATCGCCGACGAGCCCACCACGGCGCTCGACGTCACCGTGCAGGCCCGCATCCTGCGCCTGCTGAAGGACCTGCAGCGCGAGCGGGGCATGGGCCTGCTGATGATCACGCACGATCTCGGCGTCGTCGCCGAGATGGCCGACCGGGTCGCCGTAATGCAGGGCGGCCGCATCGTCGAGACCGGCCCGGTGCGGGAGGTGTTTTCCGCTCCCAAGCACGCCTACACGCGAAGCCTGCTCGACTCGGTTCCGGGACGTCACGGCTTCCCGGAGCAGCCGGTCGTCGCCGCGCGGGAGACGCTGCTGCGCGTGGAGAAGCTGACCAAGCGCTATGACAGCCCCGGCGGGCTGTTTCGCGCCGCAAGGCCGCCCGTGCTGGCGCTGGACGGCGTGTCGTTCACGCTGGGGCGCGGCGAAACGCTCGGCATCGTCGGTGAGTCCGGTTCTGGCAAGTCGACGCTGGTGCGCACCCTGATCGGGCTGGAGCAGGCCACCGCGGGCGACGCGTTCTATCGGGATCGCAGCCTCGTGCATGACGCCGCCGCGCGGCCCGTGGCGCAGCGCCAGATCCAGATGGTGTTCCAGGATCCCACCGCCTCGCTCAATCCGCGCATGAGCGTGCGCGACATCATCGCCGAGCCCTGGATGATCCATCGCGATGTGCTGCCGCGCGAGCAGTGGGACGAGCGCGTCGGCGACCTGCTGGTGCAGGTCGGCCTGCAGCGCGACCACGCGGCGCGCTATCCGCACCAGTTCTCGGGCGGGCAGCGCCAGCGTATCGCCATCGCGAGGGCGCTCGCCCTGAAGCCCGAGATCATCATCTGCGACGAGGCCGTGTCCTCCCTCGACGTCTCCGTGCAGGCGCAGGTGATCGCGCTGCTGCAGAGCCTGAAGGACGAGTTTGGCCTGTCCTATTTGTTCATCGCCCACGACCTGCCGGTGGTGCGCAGCTTCGCCGACCGCGTGCTCGTGATGCACAAGGGCGTGATCGTCGAGCAGGGGCCGACACGGCAGATCTTCACCAACCCCCAGCACGCCTACACGCGCGAATTGCTGGCCTCCGACCCGATCCTCAACGCCGGCGCGGCGGCCTGACCGCCGCCGCCGCCTCGATCCGCCGCGCTTTCGCGCCGTCGGCGCCGCGCAGCCAATCTCCAAGGTAAGCCATGACCGCACCCATCGATCACACCTGGCTCAAGCAGGCGCTCGTCATGATCATGACGCTGCGCGAGACCGACGCCGCCACCTGGGACGTCGAGAAGATGGCGGATTTCGCCCAGTCGTTCTCGCTCGACGGCCTCGGCTTCTCGGTCGGCGGCATCGTGGCGTTCTACCCTACGGCCATCAAGCATCACCCCCGGGCCGAGGGGCTGGGCGACCGCGACATCCCGGCCGAGCTGATCGCGGCGCTGAAGCGGCGCAACATCCGGCCGATCGCCCGCATCGATCCCTCCATGGCGTCGCGCGCGCTCTATGAGGAACGGCCCGAATGGTTCGTGCAGGACCGCGACGGCAAGCCCGTGGCGGTGCACGGCCACTTCGTGACCTGCCCCAACGGCGGCTACTACCGCGACTTCATGATGCGCGTGCTGGAGGAGATGCTGACGCGCTATCCATTCGACGCCGTGTGGGCCAACGCGGCGCAATTCGCGCCTTGGCACACCGCGCAATGCCATTGCGGCGCCTGCCAGACGAAGTTCCGCGCCCGCACCGGACAGGCGATCCCGGTGGAGAACTGGGCCGACGAAACCTGGAGGCGCTACAACGAGTGGCGCTACGAGTGCATCGCCGAGTGGAACGCGGAAGTTCAGGCGCTGAAGAACCGCGTGCGGCCCGAGAGCGCCTGGATTCCGCTGAGCCAGGTGGCCGAAAGCTGGGATCACTCGCGCGTCGGCGGCTGGGACCTCGACTACACGGAGCCGTTTCAGGACGCGATCGTGCTGGAGGCGCAGCGCCGCTACACCAACATGTTCTGGCCCGGCCTGGAGGCGCGCTACATGCGTTCGCTCGCGCCCGAGAAGGGCGGCGGCATCACGGTGAGCTACTTCCTGCCGTGGTGGCGCTTTTATGCGGTGCCGGCGGCCGAGAACCGGATGTGGGCCGGGCAGATCATGGCCCAGGGCGTGATGCCGTGGATCCACGTCACCGGCTACCAGGAGCGCCACTTCGACCGGCGCGGCCTCGACAGCCTGCGCGACCTGATGGCGCGCTTCAAAGCCAACCGCGAAACCTACCTGGGCAACCGCTCGTCCGCCGAGGTCGCGCTGGTGTTCTCCCGCCACAGCCTTGACAACTACGGCCACAAGGACCCGAGCTTCCGCTATCTCGACCACTTCCGCGGCTCCTACAACGCCATGATGGATCGGCGCATCCCGTTCGACATCCTGTCCGACCATCGCATCACGGCGGATGCGCTGAACGGGTACAGCACGGTCGTTTTGCCCAACGTGGCGTGCCTGTCGGCCGCCGCCTGCGAGGCGGTGGAGGCCTTCGCCCGCGCGGGCGGCCTCGTGGTGTCGACCTTCCGCACCGGCGAGGCGGACGAACTCGGCGCGCCCCACGCCACGCCTTTGCTGGAGCGCCTGGCCGGCGTGACCGCGACCGGCGTCGCCTGGAAGGGCCTGCGCGCCGCCTATGCGGCGATCCGCGACCCGGCCGACCCGCTGATGGCCGGCTTCGACGGCACCGACCTCCTGCCGGTGGCGGGCGACATCGTGTTCAGCCGCGCGCCCGGCGCCGACGACAGGGTGGCCCCCATCACGCTGATCCCGCCGGTGGAGGGCGAGGTCGGCAGCGGCATCAGCGTGCCGGAGTTCAACGTGATCGAGCACGTCACCGACTATCCCATGCTGATTGATCGTCCGGTGGGGTCCGGCCGGCTGATCCACTTCCCATGGCAGCCGGACGCGATCGGCTTCCGTTATGGGCTGCGCGACCTGTTTCGCCTCATCGGCAACGCCGTGAAAAGCGCGCCGCGCTTCAAGGACGTGGCGCGCCTGCAAGGGCCCGGGCTGGTGGACCTCGCCGTGCACGAGCGCGACGACCGGCTCGTGGTCTCGCTGGTGAACTTCTCGGCCCCCGGCAGCTTCAACACCGGCCAGCGGCGCATCATCGAGGAACTGACGCCGCTGCACGGACTGAAGCTAGAGGTCCGGGCGCCGGAAAGCTTCACCGGGCGGACCGCCCGCCTGGTGTTCGCCGACCGCGAGATTGCGGTGGAGCGGCGCGGGGACTACTGCGTGGTGGAGCTGCCGCCGCTGGACGCGATGGAAACGGTCGAGTTCCTGTTCGGCCGGACCTCCGCACCATGACGAACCGATCCGGCGGGACCATCGCATGAGCCTCATCGACCCCTCAGCCCCGATGCCGGTCGACCTGCTGGTGAGCGGCTTTCCCGGCAAGTCGACCTGCCATGGCGGGCTCGGCTGGAGTACAGTGGCGCTGATCCGGTCGGGCGACCGGGTCGCGCTGGTGGACGCCGGCAATTTCGGCATGCGCCAGTTCGTGATCGACCAGCTCGCCCAGCGCGGGCTGCGGCCCGCCGACGTGACCGACCTGCTGCTGACGCACTCGCATTTCGACCACTCGGTGAACTGGACGCTGTTTCGCCAGGCCCGGATCGTCGTCGGCGCGGCCGAGATGGGATGGGCGCTGGAACAGCCCTGGGGCGAGACGCCGGTGCCGGAGCTCTATGTCCGCACGCTGGACGACTGGCCGACCTGCGAGAAAGTGGAGGACGGCGCCGAGGTGTTCCCCGGCATGACCGCCCACCTCGCGCCCGGCCACACGCCGGGCTGCCTCGTGTTCCACTGGCGCACGCCCGAGCGCGACGTGGTCTTCACCGGCGACGCGGCCAAGAACCGGGCCGAGCTCCTGTCGGGCGACACCGACATGACCTACGACGCAGCCGTCAGCGGGGCCAGCATCGCGGCCATCTGGGACCGCTGGCGCGAGCGCCCCGGGACCATCCTGGTGCCCGGCCACGACCTGCCGATGGTGCTGGAGAACGGCGAGCCGCGTTATCTCGGTCGCCGCAAGGCCGGGATCCGCGCCTGGTTCGGCCGCGACATGCAGACGCTGGAAGACTTCGACCTCTCCGGAACGGCGTTGAGCGCTCGTGATTCGTGAAACCCTTCCGTTGTTGCGGGCGCAGCGAAGCAGTCCACCCTGAAGAACCGGCTTTGAAACTGGAGCGCTTGGCCTCCGGCTCGCTATGATGGTGGATGGGTTCGCGCGTCGCGAAGTGGCGAGCTGCGGAGGTCGCCAGGGATCAGGGCGAGGCGCAATAAGGCTCCGCTCGGAATATGAGGCAGCCCTTCCTCGGTTGATCCCGCACAATGCGCCACCCGGCCCCGTGGTCCAGAAAAGGGCCACGGAGAACGCCCTTGGCTGACGACACACTCAAACGATTCCTGTTCGCGATCGCGCTGCTGGGCCTGGGCTCGGGCCTCGGCTGCGCGGCGTTGGGCCGACCGGACTGGGCCGCCATCCTGTGGGCGGCCGGCGCGGCCGTGATCCTGGCGGGGCTCGTCGCCTCCATTCTGTCCAGCCTGCGCCGGGGCGAGTTTGGGCTCGACATCGTCGCCGCGCTGTCGATGAGCGGCGCGCTCGCGCTCGGCGAGATGCTGGCCGCCGCCGTGGTGGCGCTAATGTATGCCGGCGGCAACATGCTGGAGGCCTTTGCGGAGCGCCGCGCCGGCCGGGACATGACGGCCCTTCTGGCGCGCGCGCCGCGCACCGCCCTGCGCTACGAGGGCGAGGAGCTCGTGTCCGTGCCGCTGGAGAGCGTCCAGCCCGGCGACCGGCTGCTGGTGCGGCCCGGAGAGGTGACGCCGGCAGACGGCGTTGTGGCGTCCGGCGAAGCGCTGGTCGACCAATCCGCCATGACGGGCGAATCGCTGCCGGTCCGCATCATGGCCGGCGAGGACGTCATGAGCGGCTGCTCAAACGCGGGCGGCGCCTTCGCGCTGGAGGTGCGACGCCGCGCGTCGGAGAGCGCCTATGCGGGCATCGTCCGCATGGTGGCGAGCGCCCAGTCGTCGCGCGCCCCCATGGCGCGGCTGGCCGACCGCTACGCGCTGCTGTTTCTCGCCCTGACGATCGGGCTGGCGGCGGCGACGTGGTTCGTCAGCCACGACGCCTTGCGCGTGCTGGCCGTTCTTGTGGTCGCGACCCCGTGCCCGCTGATCCTGGCCGTTCCGGTCGCGATCGTGGCCGGCATGTCGCGCTGCGCGCGGGCGGGCGTGCTGATCAAGAACGCCGGCGTGCTGGAGCGCCTCGGGCAGGCCCGGGTGCTGCTGTTCGACAAGACCGGCACGCTCACCGTCGGGACCCCGAAAGTGGTGGCGGTGGACACCGACGGGCGCCATTCGGCCGAGGAGGTGCTCGCCGCCGCCGGCGCCCTGGCGCAAGGCTCGGGGCATGGCGTCTCGGCCTCCATCGCCGACCATGCGCGCGGGCAGGGGGCTTTGGCGCTGCCCCGGGACGTGGTGGAGACGCATGGCGCCGGCCTGACCGGCTGGGTGGGCGACCGGCAGGTGGCGGTCGGCTCCTTCGAGCACGTCGCCGGAGCCGTGAGTGACAGCGCTTGGGCGACGCAGCGGCGCCGCGACGGGCAGGAGCGCGGCATGACCGCCTATGTGGGCCTGGGCGACCGGATGGCGGGCGCCATCACGCTCCAGGACATCGTGCGGCCGGAAGCCGCCGAGGCCCTGGCGGCGCTTCGGGCCGAGGGCGTGCGCCGCATCGTGCTGGTGACGGGAGACGCCGAGGCTGTCGCCCGGGCGGCCGTGCGGGGCCTGCCGATCGATCTCGTGCTGGCCGGCGCGAGCCCGGCCGAGAAGGTCGCGGCAGTGGGCCGGGAGGCCGCCCACGGCGTCTCCGTGATGGTGGGCGACGGCGTCAACGACGCGCCCGCGCTGGCGGCGGCCGACGTCGGCGTCGCAATGGGATCGCGCGGCGCGGCGGCCGCCTCGGAAGCGGCCGACGCCGTGATCCTGGTCGACGATCTCGCCCGGCTGCCGACCGCCGTGCGCATCGGGCGCCGCGCCCGCCGAATCGCGCTGCAGAGCGTCTGGGTCGGCATGGGCCTGTCTGTGGCGGGCATGATCGCCGCCAGCCTCGGCTATCTCACGCCGCTGCAAGGCGCGCTGCTGCAGGAGGCGATCGATGTCGCCGTGATCCTGAACGCCTTGCGGGCGTTGCAAACTCCGGGAAATCCAACAAGTCATTCATTATACCCGAACGGCTCGGGCTCGGCCGCGGCTGCGGCGCCGCCGGTGGTGGGCTGAAATTCGCGTCTGGCCTGTTGACAGGGGGGAGGCCGTCCCGTAATTCAGCGCCACCGCAGCGGACCACTTCGACGGTCCGCCCCGCGGGGGAGTAGCTCAGTTGGTTAGAGCGCCGGCCTGTCACGCCGGAGGTCGCGGGTTCGAGCCCCGTCTCTCCCGCCACTTCGTTTCAGATCAATATCTTCTCAGGATCGGCTCACGTTTTCGGTGAGCGTCGCGCACGGCGTTACGACGCTGGAGTCTGCATCTTTTCGTTCCCACGCGCCTTCATGCTACGATCGGGCTCGTTGGGAGTGCCGGCGCCATGCGTATCCTGGTGATCGAGGACGATCCGCACATTGCAGTGAACATTTCGGCGAGCCTGGAGGATCTGGGCCACCGCATTGTCGAGGCGGACACCATCGCGGAGGCGCTGGAGGTGATCCGCGGCGAGCCGATCGACCTCGTGATCTCCGACCTCGGCCTCGCGGATGAAATCCGGGCCGAGACGTTTCTGGAAGCCGTCCGCACCCTGCATCCGCGCATGCCGATCATCGTCGCCACGGGGCTGGAGCCTGACGAGCGGCTGGTGCTGGACGACCGCATGCTGCTGCTGATGAAGCCCTACGGCATCGCCGACCTCGAGGGGGCAATCGCGCGCCTGACCGGCTGAGCGGGTCAGGGCCGGAACGGCGGCGGCGGCTGGAGGCTGGCGCTGAAAGCCTCAGCGACGCCGCTGGCCTGTCGGTGGCGCTGCCGGAACATGTAGATCGGCACCGCCAGGCGCGGCGCGAAGGGGCGGAAGATCACGCCCGAATCCGCCCGCAGGCGCGCGGTCTCCGAATCCACCACGCCGACCCCGAGCCCGTGCTCCACCATCGCGCAGACCGTGAGGCCGAGGCTGACGTCGATTACCGAGCTGTAGCGCGCGCCCGCGGCCTCCATGGCGGCGGCGAGGCGGCGGCGGAACTCGTCGGCGGGGCCGAGCGAGATGATCGGCTCGCCCGCGAGGTCGGCCGGGGATACGCTTTGCTGCGCTGCGAGGCGGTGGCCGGCGGGAAGCGCCGCGAAGCCCTCCAGGTCGAAGAGCTTGCGGCGGGCGAGGTTGGTCTCCTCGCTGCGGATCTGCGCGATGCCGATGTCGATCTCGCCCGATCCCACCAGCCGCACCGCGTCGGCGGAGTTGTCCGAGTAGAGCGACAGCGTCACGCCCGGATGCGTCTTGGCGAAGCGCGCCGCCATCAGGGGCAGCCAAGCGACGCTGAGCGTCGGGATCACGGTGACGACCACGCGCCCCTGCTTGCGGTCGCGCAGGCCGCCGGCGAAGCGCTTCAGGTTCTGCATGCCGAAATAGGTGCGCTCCACCTCGCCGTAGAGCGCGCGGGCCTCGTCGGTGGCGGCGATGCCCTTGGTGGTGCGGATAAAGAGCTGCAGCCCCAGGTCGAGCTCCAGCAGCCGCAGCGCCTGGGTGACGGCCGGCTGCGAGATGCGCAGGATCGCGGCCGCGCCCGTCACGGAGCCGCTGTCCATGATGGCCTTGAACACCTCGACCTGACGGTAGTTCATGCCGCCTCGCCATAACCGCAGGTAATGAAGATCGGCGAATTAGTGATTTGAGGCAATGGCGCCTTTCGTATCTCCTGATGGTGTCGCTGGAAGACGGCCCTGATCGATCGGCCCCACCCCAGCGCCCATTCAGGCTGAGAACCGCGCCGCCGGGGGCATTCACCGGGGTTCGCGCAGTGCTGATCCCCCGCGGACAATCGAAACCGACAGGCATTGGGGAACCACGGCTATGGAGAAGCTGCGTCTTGTTCGATACGCCGCCGTCGTGGCGGGCGTTCTGGGCTCCACGGCCGCGATGGCGGCGCCGGAGGGCGTGCTGCGGGTCGCCATCGGGGCCGATCCGGCCACTTTCGATCCCGCCTTCAACGACCTGCCGGTCGCCAATGCGGTGGATCTCGCGGTGCTGGAGGGGCTCTTCCGGCTCGACCCCAAGAACAACATCCAGAAGAACCTCGCGACCGACTACGGCTTCTCGGCCGACGGCAAGGTCTTCACGGTCAAGATCAAGACCGGAAAGAAATTCAGCAATGGCGACCCGCTCAACGCCGAGACGGTGGCGGCCAGCTTCAACCGGCTGCTCGACGAGAAGGTCGGCTCCATCTATCGCGGCCTCTACGCCTCGCTGGGCTCCGCCAAGGCGGTGGGCGAGGACACCGTGGAGTTCCACCTGTCCGAGCCCAACGGCCACGTGCTGATGCTGCTGGCCAACACGGCCGCGAGCATCGTCAACGTCAAGGCGGTCGCGCAGATGGGCGCCGAATATGGCCGCAAGCCGGTCGGCAGCGGCCCCTACATGGTGGAGAAGTTCATCGGCGGCGAGAGCTTCCGCCTCGTCCCCAACCCGACCTATTCGGGCGACTACCCGGCCACCCTCAAGGCCATCGACTTCACGGTCGCGCCGGAGGACGGCGCACGCATGGCGCTGCTGGAAACCGGCGGCGTCGACGTGGTGGAGCGCGTGCCGCCCGAGTCCATGCCGGCCATCAACGCCCTGAAGACCGCCAAGGTCATTAACCCGCCGAGCATGTTCTCCATCAACATGGAGCTCGTGCTGCGCGGCCCGCTCCAGGACGCCAAGGTCCGCAAGGCGCTCAACATGGCCATCGACCGCCAGGGCATGGCGGAGGGCATCCTGGGCGGCCTCGGCACGCCGTCCGTCGGCATGGTCGGCCCCGGCACGCAGGACGAGCTGCGCCGCACCTTCCCGCCAATCAAGTTCGACCCCGAAGGCGCGAAAAAGCTGCTCGCCGAAGCCGGCTACAAGCCGGGCGCTCTGCAGCTCACCATGACGTGCCCCAACGGGCGCTACATCAAGGACGCGCAGGTCTGCCAGGCCATCGCGGGCTCCTTGGAGAACATCGGCGTCAAGGCCACCGCCAACGTGGTGGACCGCGGCACCTGGAGCAAGGTGATCGGGCTCGATCCCGCCCAGCGCACCGACAACATGGGCATGGTGGGCCGCGCCACCGCGGGCATGGACTACACGCTGTTCCGTCTGTTCAAGACCGGCGTCGGCGCCAACCGCACCGGCTACAGCAATCCCAAGGTCGACGACCTCCTGGCCGAGGGCCGGCGCGTCACCGATCCGGCGAAGCAGAAGGAGATCTATGGCGAGGTCCAGGAGATCGTCTGGAACGAGCAGCCCTTCATCTTCCTCTGGTACCAGACCCAGGCGCTCGGCGTGTCCAACAAGGTGCAGGGCCTGGAAGTGCAGCCCAACGAGACGCTGGTGTTCGACAAGGTCACCCTGAAATAGCCCTCCCGCAACGGAGACGGCCATGTTCATCCCCCGACGCCTGGCCCAGGCCCTTCCGACCCTCTTCGTCGTGTCCCTGCTGGTCTTCTTCTTCATGGACATGATCCCCGGCGACCCGGCCCAGATGCTGGCCGGGCCGGCGGCGACCGACGCCGAGGTGCAAAGCATCCGCGAGTTTCTGGGGCTCAACCAGCCCCTGCTGACCCGCTACGGCCTGTTTCTGAAGGGCTTGTGGGACCCGTCGATCGCGACTTCCTTCCGCACCCACCGGCCGGTCGCGGTGGAGCTCGCCGAGCGGCTCCCGAACACGCTGATCGTCGCCATCGGGGGCCTGGCGCTCGGGCTCGTGGTCGGCACGGTGTCGGGCGTCGTCTGCGCGCTGCGCCAGGGCGGCTTCGCCGAGGCGGTCATCACCGTGCTGACGCTGACCGGCATTTCGATGCCGATTTACTGGCTCGGGCTCCTCTGCATCTGGTTCTTCGCCGTGTATCTCGGCTGGGTCCCGGCCGCCGGCGCGTCCACGCCCATGCACTTCGTGCTGCCCATCCTGGTGGTCGCAACACGCCCCACCGCGATGTTCAGCCGCCTGATCACCGCCAGCCTGCTGGAGGCGATGAGCAAGGACTACCTCGACACTGCCCGCGCCAAGGGGCTCAGCGAAACCCGCGTCATCGTCTCGCACGCGCTGCGCAACTCGCTCGTCGCGGCCGTCAGCGTCGCGGGCGTGCAGTTCGGCGGCATGCTGGGCGGCTCGGTGGTCACCGAGACGGTGTTCGGCATTCCGGGCGTCGGCCGCCTGCTGGTGGACGCCGTGTCGCGCGCCGACTACCCGGTCGTCCAGTACACGATCCTGATGTTCGCGATCTTCTTCGTGCTCATCAACCTCGCCACCGACCTGCTGACCCAGTGGCTCGATCCCCGCACCCGCGAGGAAAGGAGGGCCGCATGACGGCCGCGGTGGACTCCATGGCGCTGGGCGCGACGCCCGAGCGCGCCGAGGCGCGGGCGCCGCGCTCGCGCTGGCTGACGCTGCGCCGCATCGTCTCGCAGCCCAAGGGCGCGATCGGCCTCGCGCTGGTGCTCGGCTACCTGCTGCTGGCCGTGTTCGGCCCCATGCTGGCGCCGCTCGATCCGTTCAAGCAGAACTTCGCCCAGACGCTGAAGCCGCCATCCGCCCTGCATTGGTTCGGCACGGACCAGCTCGGCCGGGACGTGTTCAGCCGCATCCTCCTTGGCGCCCGCGCCACGCTGGGGGTGGGCGTCGGCGGCGTCGCCTTTGCGTTTCTGGTGGGCGTGCCGCTGGGCGTGCTCGCGGCCTGGCGGCGCGGCTGGTTCGACGTCGTGGTGATGCGCGCCATCGACGTGATGCTGAGCTTCCCCGACATCGTGTTCGCGCTCGCGATCGTCGCCATCCTGGGCGCCAACACGCAGAACGTCATCATCGCGGTCGGCGTGGTGTCGATCCCGATCTTCGCCCGCACGGCGCGGGCCGTGACGCTCAGCATCCTGGCTGAGCCCTATGTGGAGGGCCTGTCCTCGCTCGGGGCGCGGCCGTCGCGCATCATCCTGCGCCATGTGCTGCCCAACATCTCGGGCACGCTGCTGACGCTCTCGACGCTCCTGTTCGCCTCGACGCTGCTGTCGGCTTCCGGCCTCGGATTCCTTGGGCTCGGCACGCAGCCGCCATTCCCCGAATGGGGCACAATGCTGGGCGAGGCTCGCTCCTACATTCGCAGCCACCCGCATCTGGCGACTTTCCCGGGGCTGTTCCTGGCCGGGTCGGCGCTCGCCTTCAACCTGCTCGGCGATGCGCTGCGCACCGTCTACGATCCGACCAGCCGGGGCGCCGCGCCGCGCCGCTCCTGGCTCGACCGGCTGCGCCGCCCCAGGGTCGCGCCGCTCGGCGCGGCGGCCGGGGAGGGCGACGCCGTTCCGGCCCTGTCGGTGCGCGGGCTGCGCCTTGCGTTCCGCACGCCCGCCGGCCTGCTGGAGGTCGTGCGCGGTGTCGACATCACGCTGCAGGCCGGCCGCACGCTCGCGGTGGTGGGCGAATCCGGTTCGGGCAAGACCTCGCTGCTGCGCGCCATCGCGACGCTGGCCAATCCGGCCCAGGTGGCGGTCGTGGAAGGCTCGATCGCGGTCGGCGGCTCCTCGGCGGTCGGGCTCTCGCCCGCCGCCCTGATGGAGCTGCGCCGCCGCAAGATCGGCGTCGTGTTCCAGGACGCCGCCAGCGCGCTCAACCCGGTGCTGACGGTCGGCGCCCAGCTTTCCGAGGCCGTCCGGATCGGGACCGATCTCGACGCCGCCGCCGTGCGGGCGCGCTGCGTCGCGCTTCTCGAAGACGTCGGCATCTCCGACCCCGAGCGGCGGCTGGCCATGTATCCGCACCAGTTCTCGGGCGGCATGAAGCAGCGCATCGTGATCGCGATCGCGCTGGCGCAGGACCCGCAGCTCCTGCTTGCCGACGAGCCCACCAGCGCGCTCGACGTCACCATCCAGCAGCAGATCCTGGCGCTGCTGCGCGACATCCAGCGCCGCCGCGGCATGGCGATCCTGATCGTCACCCACGACCTCAACCTCGTGTCCCGCTTCGCCGACGACGTTGCGGTGATGTATGCGGGCGCGCTGGTGGAGGCCGGCGAGGCGGCGGCCGTTCTGCGCAGCCCGCTCCACCCCTACGCCCAGGCGCTGCGTTCCGCCGTTCCGGGCGGCTCGCGCCGCGGCGCGCCGCTGCCCGCCATCGCGGGCGAGCCCCCCATGGTGGGTTCTCTGCCGGGCGGCTGCGCGTTTCGGCCGCGTTGCGAGCGCACGCGCGGTCGTCCCGAATGCGTCGCCCACGAACCGCCGGCGCGCCCGGTCGACGGTCGCCAAGTCGCCTGCCATTTCGCCGAGGAGGGCCGGGCATGAGCGCGGCATTGTCCATCGACCTGCCTCGGCCGGACGACGCGGTTGCGGTGTCCGATGTTTCCCGCCACTTCGTCGGGCGGCGCCCCCTGTTTGGCGGAGCGCCCGCGCCGGTCGCGCGGGCGGTGGACGGGGTTTCGTTCCGCATTCCGCGCGGCAGCTGCTTTGCGATCGTGGGCGAGTCCGGGTCGGGCAAGAGCTCGCTCGCCCGCCTGCTGGTGGGCCTTCTGCAGCCAACCTCCGGCGAGGTGCGGGTGGACGGCGCGGCGGTGGCCGGGCTCGACGGCGCAGCCCTGCGCGGGCTGCGGCGCAAGATCCAGCTCGTGCTGCAGGATCCGCGCGCTTCGCTCGATCCGCGCATGACGGTGTTCGACACGCTGGAGGAGGCCCTGCAGGTGCACGGCCTCCATCCCGGCCGCGATGCGCGCAAGTCCCGGATTGCGGACGTGATGGCGCTGGTGGGCCTCAACGCCGCCCATCTCGATCGCTACCCGCACGAGTTGTCGGGCGGGCAACGCCAGCGCGCCGCCATCGCGCGGGCCATCATCTGCGAGCCCGAGATCCTGGTGCTCGACGAGCCCGTGAGCGCGCTGGACGTCTCCGTTCAGGCCCAGATCATCAACCTTTTGATGGAGCTGAAGCAGCGTCTCTCGCTCACCTTCATCATCATCACGCACGATCTCGGGCTGGTGGAGCACATGGCCGACTCCGTCGGCGTCATGTATCTCGGCCGCTTCGTGGAGCAGGGCGTCGTCGAGGATGTGTGCGGCGCGCCGCGCCACCCCTATACGCAGAGCCTGATGGCGGCGTCCTCCCACCACGGCGCGGCGGCCGGGGCCGTGCTGGAGGGCTCCATCCCGAGCCCGCTTGCGGTTCCGACCGGGTGCAGCTTCCACACGCGCTGCCCCGCCGCGCGGCTCCTTGCGGCGCGCTCGCCCGGCGCCGCGGTCGACACCCCGCATGGCCGCCTGCCGCGGCGCTGCGTGGAAGACCAGCCTTCCCCCATGCCGGCGCCGGGCGGCGCCAGCCAAGCTGCCTGCCACTTCGCCGACGCGCTTCCGGCGCGTCCGGCATCCCGTTCAGCATAAAGGGTCCAACCGATGTCCAGCACACACCAGGCCTCCGAGATCGTCATCGTCGGCGGCGGCATCTACGGAACGAGCCTCGCCTTTCAGCTCGCCAAGGCGGGCAAGAGCGTGACGCTGCTCGAGGCCGGCGAGATCGCGGGCGGCGCCTCAGGCGGTCCCGGCGAGCGCGGCGTCCGCGCCAATGGCCGCGACTTCCGCGAGCTTCCCGTCTGCGCGCTCTCGCTCGAGCTCTGGAGCCACTACCAGCAGGCCTTCGAGGGCGGAGTGGGCTATCGCCGGATCGGCGGCATCAAGGTGTTCGACATCCCGTACGGCCACCGCGAGCACGAGGTGATGGGTCGCATGCACGCCATGGCGGCCGCCCAGTCCGGCCTCGGCGCCCCGTCCGAGGTGTGGTCGCGCGACGAGACGCTGGCGCGCGAGCCCGAGCTCGCCGCCGGGATCATCGGCGCGGTGTATTGCCCCAATGACGGCGTGGGCGACCACACCTTCGCGACCCAGCAATTCGCCAAGGAGGCCGCCAAGGCCGGCGTGACCATCCGCACCCAGGCCAAGGTGGAGGAGATCCTCCATGGGCGCGGCGTCGCCACCGGCGTGCGGCTGGCCGGCGGCGAAGTGATCCCGGTCGGCGAACGGCTGGTGATCGTCGCCAATGCGGGCGCGCAGACGCTGCTGCAGCCGATCTTCAAGCCGCACGAGTTCAGCCCGGTGTGGAACCTCATGCCGCAGATGCACTACGTGTCGAACCCGCTGAACAAGAAGATCAACCACCTGATCTCGCACGCCCACCGGCGCCTTGCCGTGAAGCAGATCCCGGACGGCACGCTGATGCTGTCGGGCGGCGCCCATGTGGCGCATACGCCCGAGGGGCTTTGGAAGGGCTCGCTGAGCTCCATGACGCAGAACGTCACGGACGCGATCATGACCTTCCCGTTCATCGACCACTCGACCTTCATGAAGGCCGACGCCTCGCGGATCGAGACCGTTGCGGCGGACCAGATCCCGCTGATCGGCCAGACCGAGGCGCTGGCCAACACGCTCTACGGCTACGCCTGGTCCGGGCATGGCTTCGCGATTTCGCTCGGCTTCACCAAGCTGATGACCGACTGGATCGTGACAGGTTCCAAGCCCGAGGCGCTCGAGGTGTTTTCGCCCACGCGCTTCCACAAGCCGGCCGCGCTGCTGCAGGCCGCCGAGGTCAGCCGCGCCGCCTGAGCGGCTTCCACCCGCCAACTCGACCCGAACCCGCGACGCACAGCGTCGCGGGCCGGTAAAACGCGACCAGAAAGGCATGTCATGCTCGCCGAATTCGATCCCGCCCGCCCTGGAAAGGCGTTCTACGACCTCGGCCCCCTCGTGGGCCCGCTGGACGGCGTCTCGGGCGACGTCCTGTGCTGCATTAACAACGGGACGGGCCCGTCCGTGCTGCTGTTCGGCGGCGTCCATGGCGACGAGTACGAGGCGCAGATCGCGCTGCGGCGCCTCGCCGCCGCGATCCGGCCGGAGGACGTGACCGGCCGCATCATCATTGCGCCGTCCATCAACTTCCCGGCTTCCGAGACCGGCAAGCGGCTGTCGCCCTTCGATGGCCAGAACATGAACCGGGTGTTTCCCGGCAACCCGCAGGGCACCCCCACCGAGAAGCTCGCCGCCTTCGCGACGGGCACGCTGTTTCCGGCCGTGGACCTCCTGATCGACGTCCATGCCGGCGGTCGAGACGTCTCGGTGGTGCCGATGGTGTTCGGCTTCACGACGCCCACCAGCAAGGTCGACGAGGCCGCGCTCACGACGCTCATGGAGGCCTGGGGCTACGAGTTCGTCCAGCATGTGGACGGCATCCGCGAAACCGCCTGCGGGGCCGCCAAGGAGGCGAACCTCGCCTCCATCGAAGTGGAAGGCGGCGGCGGCCGCCTCAAAACCTCCGAGCTGGAGATCATGGAGGAGGGGCTCAGGCGCGCGCTGGGGGCGTATGGCGCGCTGGCGGGGGCGCCGGCGCCCGCGCGGTTCGGGGGCGTGCACGTGACGGCCGGGCCCGAGGGCCAGTATGTGGCGGACGCGCCCGGGCTCGTGGAGCACCGCGTGCCGCTGGGCGCGCGGGTGGGCGCGGACGACGTGGTCGCGCTGGTGCACCCGACGGCGGGCGCGGACCCGGCGCCGCGCGTCATCCGGGCGCCCACGCCCGGCTACGTGCTGCGCCAGACCGAGCACGCCTATGTGGCGCGCGGGCAGCTGATCGGGAACCTGGGCGCGCCCGTGCGCTAGGGCGCGATCGCGCCTGCCGCCGCGAGCGCGTCCAGGCGAGCGTCCGCCAGCCCCCAGGCGCGCAGGCTCTCGCGCGTGTGCGTGCGCGCGTCGGCGGGCGGACCGGCGATGCGCCCGGGCGTCCGGCTGAAGCGCGGCGCGGGCGCGGGCGTGCGGACGCCGTCGCCCGCGTCCACGAAGGCGTCGCGCGCCCGGGCGTGCGGATGCGCCGCCGCCTCCGCGCCGTCGAGCACGGGCGTCACGCAGGCGTCCGAGCCCGCAAACGCGTCCGCCCACGCGTCGCGCGTGCGCGTCGCGAACACGGCCGCGAACGCCGCGCGCAACTCGCCCCAGCGCGCCCGCTCATGCTGCCCCGGCAGCTCCGCGCCCTCCAGCCCGAGCCCGCGCACCAGCGCCCGATAAAACCTCCCCTCAATCGCCCCGACGGCGACGTGTTTGCGGTCGAGGGTTTCGTAGGTGGAGTACCAGGGGGCGGCGCCGCCGAGGGGGCAGTCGCCACGGCGGTCGGTCCAGAGGCCGGCCTGGACGTAGCCGTGATGCATGGTCATGAGGCTGGCGGCGCCGTCCACCATGGCGGCGTCGACGACCTGGCCGACGCCCGAGCTGCGCGCCTCCAGGAGGGCGGCCAGCATGCCCATGGCGAGGAAGAGCGCGCCGCCGCCGAAATCGCCCACGAGGTTGAGGGGCGGCACGGGCGGCCCCTCGGCGGGCCCGATGGCATGGAGAACGCCCGAGAGCGCGATGTAGTTGATGTCGTGGCCCACGTCGCCGCTGAGCGGCCCCGTCTGGCCCCAGCCGGTCATGCGGCCATAGACGAGGCGCGGGTTCGCGGCGAGGCACGCGTCCGGCCCCAGCCCAAGCCGCTCCATCACGCCGGGCCGGAAGCCCTCGATCAGCGCGTCGGCGCGGCCGACGAGGTCGAGCACGAGCGCTGCGCCGTCGGGCGATTTCACGTCCACGGCGGCGGCCTGCTTGCCCCGGTTCAGGAGGTCGAAGCGCGGCTCCACCGGAAAGCCGAGGTCCGCAGCCTCCAGCCTGTCGATGCGGATCACCTCAGCGCCCATGTCGGCCAGCAGCATGCCGCAATAAGGGGCAGGCCCGATGCTCGACATCTCGACGATCTTCAGGCCGTGCAGCGGTCCCATGCTGATCTCCCGGCGTACGGCCTCAATAATGCGGGGGCGGCGGCTCGTCCTGCCCGTCCGCGCCGACGCTGGCCTGGACCTCGCGCAGGCGATCCTCCAGCGCGGCCATGCGGCGCTGCATCTGCTCCAGCGCGGTCCACTGGTCGAGCACGACCTTGTTCAGGTCCTCGATCACCTGGTCCTGGTAGGCGGCGCGGACCTCGAGGTCATCGATCCGGGCGATCAGGGATGGCGGGCTGGATGGGATATCGTCCGGCATGGATCGGCTTCGGCTCTCTCGGGGCGCGCTCGCGCATGGTCGACCCTAGCCTTGGCGCGGCGGCGCGTCAGCCGCAAGCGCAAAGCGCCCCGCCGTCGCGCCCGCGATCCGGCCCAGCGTCACGGCCGTGAGAAGGCCGTTGCCCGACAGGTAGCCGGCGGCCGTTGACCCGGACACGCCGGCCGCCGCGCCGCCGGCCGCGAAAAGGTTCGGCAGCGCGCCTCCCTCCCGGCGCAGCACCCGGGCCGATGCGTCCACGACGAGGCCGCCCTGGGTGTGGAACAGCGCGCCCGTCACCCGCACGGCCCGGAACGGCGGGCGCAGCGCCGGCACGCCGGAGAAGCTGCGGCCGAAAGCATCGACGCCGCCCACCGCCTTCAGCCTCTCCACCGCCTCCAGCTCCGCCGCAAGCGCATCCGCCGGCAGCTTCGCGACGGCCGCGAGCTCCTCGATCGTGTCGCCCGCCAGCACGGCGCCGGCGGCCTCGGCCTGGCGGAAATCCTCGAACTGGCGCGCCACGGCGGCGATCCGCGCGTCAAAGATGTCGAACGCTACGCCGCCGGCCTTGCGCAGGACCGTCGCGGCCTGCTCCGAATAGCCGTGGCTCTCGTCGGAGAAACGCCGGCCGGCGGCGTCCACCTGGAAGCCGCCCTCCATGATGACCGCCCAGCTGATCAGGACGCCGTGCGGGTGCGCGACCGAGCCGTGCCCCTGGTAGCCGCCGAGGAAGCGCAGCTCCGCGCCCAGCACCTCGCCCCACAGCACCGCGTCGCCGCGGTTGCCGGGGTGGCCGAAATAGAGCGCGCCGTCCATCTCGGGGATGTGGCGGCGCACTAGCTCGGGATTGCCGCCATAGCCGTTGCAGGCGAGCACCAGGGCGTCGCAGCCGATGCGCTCGGTCGTGCCGTCCGGCCGCTCCAGCGAAACGCCGCGCACGGCGCCGTCCGGGTCGGCGAACAGCGTCGTGACGGTCGCGTCTGCGAGGATCGGGACGCCGGCCGCCTCGGCGGCCTCGCGCAAGCGGTCGACCAGTTCCGCGCCAGAGCGGCTCGGGAGGCCGTGCATGCGGCGGGCCGAATGGCCCGGGTAGTCGAAATCATGCACCAGCGAAAAGGGCAGGGCGTAGCGGTCCGCCAGCCACTCGATCGCAGGCGCGGCGGCCTGCGCGACGGTTGCGACCGCCACGGGATCGGCCTCGCCGCCGTTCTTGCGCTGGATATCGGCCGCGAAAAGCTCGGCGCTGTCCGTGATCCCGTGATCGCGCTGGAAACGCGTGCCCGGCGCCGGGATGAGCCCTGCCGACAGCGCCGTGGACCCGCGCGGCAGCGGATCGCGCTCCAGCACCACCACCTCGGCGCCGGCCTCCGTGGCGGCCAGAGCCGCGCACAACCCCGCCGCCCCGGCGCCGACGATCAGCACGGGCGCGTGGGCGTCAAAGGAAACGCCGGAGGCGGGCTCAACCCGGCTCATGGGCTGGCTCTTTCCATGCTAGTGCGGTTGCCTGCCTTCGTGCGGCTAGGCTCGATGAGCTTCCCTCCCCCTTGTGGGGAGGGAGTGAGGGTGGGGGTGTCTCGGCCTTGGTGTTTGGCCGGGCTTTCCCGCGCGTTCGCAAGACCCCCACCCCTAGCCCCTCCCCACAAGGGGGAGGGGAATGCGCTGCGGCGCTGAATTCAGATGCTTGGACGTTTTTAGAACCGCGTTCATTCTCCGCCGAGCTCCGCCATGGCTTCCGCGATCGACGCCACGCGGCACACCGGGCGGAGCGCCGCTATGGCGGTGTCGTGGGTGGCGGGCGAGAAGGCCGCGCAGCCGTCGGAGAGGACCACGGTGGCGAAGTCGCGCACATGGGCGTCGCGGACCGTGGAGGCGACGCCGCCATTGGTGACGATGCCGCAGACATAGAGCTTCTCGATGGCGGCCTTGCGCAGCACCCATTCGAGGCGGGTCATGTAGAAGGCCGAATAGGCGATCTTCTCGACGCTGAGGTCGGCCGGCGCGAGTTCGTCCACCAGGGCGTGGCCCCAGGCGCCGGGCTCGAAATCGCCCTTGCGCAGAAAGGGGCGAAGCTCCCGCAGATGCGGGCTGATCATGGGCTCGCCGCCCTTGGCGGGCACGAGCGTGAACTGGGTCTGGACGATCCAGCCGCCTGCGCGGCGCAGGAGGTCGGCGAGCGGCTTCACGCGCGCCGGAAGGGCCGCGATCTCGGGGGCGGTCTGGCCGGCGCGGCCATAGGCGCCCTGCGGGTGGATGAAGTCGTTTTGCAGGTCGCAGATCAGCAGGGCGGCGCAGGAGAGCGGGTTGATCTCACGGCTCATTGTTCGAATCCATCGCCCAATAAGAAAGTGTCCTTCGTGAACAGATCCGGCCAGATCCTCATGAGGATTGGCAGGGCTTCATAGTCGAGGCAGCCAATATGGTTGGACATGACCAGCCCGACGGCGCGTAACAGGCGTTTGTCGCCAACGCGCTCGGCAACCTCCGCCAAACACTTGAATTCGTCCTCGATGCGAAAGAGGCTAGCGCGGATCGCTTCGCCGTCGGCTTTCGAGAGTGGCGCAGGATTCATAACGGTTTCCCCCTCCCGACGATGAGGTTGCCGAGCCCGTCCACCCTGGCGCTGAGGCCGGGGTCGAGCACCGTGGTGGCGTCGGGCTGCTCCAGCACGGCCGGGCCCTCGATCACGGCGCCGACCGGCAGGTCGAGGCGCGACCAGATGGCGGCGTCGCGCCAGCCGCCCGCGAACCAGACCGGGCGGGAGCCGCGGCGGGCGGCGTCCAGCGTGAGACCGGGGTCGGGCGCGAGCGCGGCGAGGTCGAAGGGCGGGCGCCGGCCGACAGCGGCGGTGCGCAGGGAGACGATGCGGACCGGGATGCCGGGCAGGAGGCGGCTGAACTGCTTCTGGTAGGCGGTCTCGAAAGCCTCGCGGACGATCGCTTCGGACACGCCGGTCGCGCCGTCGCGCAGCGTGACCGGGAGGGGGACCGAGACCGTGTGCGTCTGGCCCCCGTAGTGCATGTCGAGCTCGTAGAGCACGTCGACGCGCTCCACCGCGATACCGGCGTCGTCGACAACGGCGCGGGCTTCGCGCCCGGCCTGCGCCATGCGGGCGTCCAGCGCGGCGGCGTCGAGGCCGGCGAGGTCGAGGTTCACGGTGAGCACCTGGTCGTGCCGCAAGTCGGCGATCACGCAGCCGAGCGCGCTGGTGATGCCCGGGAAGCGCGGCACCACCGCCCCCGAGAGGCCGACCTCGCCGATCAGCGCGCCGGCATGCAGCGCGCCGCCGCCGCCGAAGGGCATGATGGCGAAGCGGCCAGGATCGTGCCCGCGCTCGATGGAGACGAGCCGGATGGCGCCGGCCAGCCGGGCGTTGGCGATGCGCAGCACGGCTTCGGCCGCCTCCATGACGCCGAGGCCGAGCGGCGCGCCGACATGCTCCAGGATGGCCGCGCGGGCGGCCTCCACGTCGAGCCGCTCCAGCTTGCCGCCGATGGGCCGCTCGGCGTTGATGCGGCCGAGCACGACGTTGGCGTCCGTGAGGGTGGGGCGCGTGTTGCCCTGGCCGTAGCAGACCGGGCCGGGGCGCGAGCCGGCGCTTTCGGGGCCGACCTGCAACAGGCCGCCCTTGTCGACCTGCGCGATGGAGCCGCCGCCGGCCCCGATGGTGGTGATCTCGATCATGGGCGTGCGCACCACCATGCCGAAGTCGATGGTGGTCTGCGCCGCCAACGTGGATTCGCCGCCCGCGATCAGCGACACGTCGAAGGAGGTGCCGCCGAGATCGCCCGTGATGACGTTGGGGAAACCGGCCGCGCGCGCGATGGCGGCGGCCGCGATGACGCCCGCCGCCGGGCCGGACAGGGCCGTGCGCACCGGCAGGCGCCGCGCCGTGGCGGTGGACATCACGCCGCCATTGCTTTGCACGATGTGGAACTGGCCGGTGAACCCGTCCGCCGCCAGCGCGTCGGTGAGCTTGCCGAGGTAGGAGCCCACCACGGGCTGCAAGTAGGCGTTCAGCGCCGTCGTGGAGGTGCGCTCGAATTCGCGGATCTCGGGCAGGATTTCGGACGAGATCGAGATGTCGTCGTTGGGCCAGATCTCGCGCAGCGCCGCTGCGGCGGCGCGCTCGTTGGCCGGGTTGGCGTAGGCGTTGATGAACACCACCGCGACCGCCTGCGCGCCCTTGGCGAGCAGCGCCCGGGCGACGTCGCGGACTTGCGCTGGATCGAGCGCCTCGCGGATGGTCCCGTCCGCCAGGGTGCGCTCGTCGACCTCCATGCGCATGTCGCGGTCGGCCACGGGGGTGAAATCGCCCCATAGGCCCCAGGTGCGCGGCCGATCGCGGCGGCGCATCTCCAGAACGTCGCGAAAGCCGCGCGTCGTGATGACGCCGATGCGTGCGCCCTTCCTTTCCAGCAACGCGTTGGTGCCCACCGTGGTGCCGTGCACGATGGAGCCCAGTGCGGAGACGGGCCCGAGACGCCTCAGCCCCTCGATGAAGCCCACCGCTTCGTCGCCCCGGTTGGACGGCGCCTTGGCGGTGGCGAAGCGGCGCGCGGCCTCGTCGAAATAGAACAGATCCGTGAAGGTGCCGCCGACATCGACGCCCACGATGGCGCCGCGCGGGGTGGTGGTGGCGGTCATCGGGCGTGGTCCATGAGGTTTCGTGTTCTCAGCGCCGTCATCCCCGGCCGGAGCGCCGCAGGCGCGGAGGGGAAGGGGATCCAGGGGCCATGGGCGCGGCGGCCCTGGATCCCCTTCCCGGCGCTTCGCGCCGCCGGGGATGACGGAGGAGAGAGCGAGCGCAAGCGGGGAGATGGCCGAGTTTCAAGATCCGTACGCATCTTGCTGGCGAATTCGATGCAGTCCGGTGGATCAGAGTTTGGCGCCAACAGCGCCGTCATCCCCGGCCGAAGCGCCGCAGGCGCGGAGGGGAAGGGGATCCAGGGGCCATGGGCGCGGCGGCCCTGGATCCCCTTCCCGGCGCTTCGCGCCGCCGGGGATGACGGAGGAGAGAAGGCGTCAGGCAGAGGTTTGGCCATGCACCCACGTCCTGCATCCTGAGGAGCAGGCCCGCTTGGGCCTGCGTCTCGAAGGACGAGGGGGTCCAGGAAGCTGGCGGGTCGTGCGTTCTGGAGTTCCTCGTCCTTCGAGACGCATCGCCAAGGGGCGATGCTCCTCAGGATGAGGGGTTTGTGGGGGTGGGAAGAGAGGGTGCTCATGCGGCGCTTCCGGCGCGGAGCGCTTGGGTGGCGTCGGCGTCGAGGACGCCGGCTTCCGAGACGGCCACGCGGTAGTCCGCGCGGGCGGCTTCGGTCGAGAGGTAGCCGAGGCGGACGTCGTAGGCGACGCGGGCGGGGTCTCGGGCGAGGGGGTCGCCCCAGCCGCCGCCGCCGGGGGTTTCGAGGCGCACGCGCTGGCCCTGGGCGATCTTGACGTCCGTGACCTTGGAGGCGAGGGGCGGGGAGGCTTCGCCGTCCGCGGTTTGCCAATGGAAGCGGTTCAGGGCGGCCGGGCCGCCGCCATTGACGCCAAAGGGCGCGAAGCGGCCGCGCTCGCCGAGCAGGAACACGTCCGCTCCGGAGGGCGCCAGCGCCTCGATCTCGTAGACGGCGCCGAGGCCGCCGCGATGCAGGCCGGCGCCGGCGCTGTCGGGGCGCAGCGCCCATTGGGTGAACAGCACCGGGTAGGAAGCCTCGAGGATCTCGGCCGGCGGGATGGTGGCCATCGAGATCGGGTTGTTGCCATGGTTGAGGCCGTCCGTCTCCGGGTTGCCGCCGAGGCCGCCGCCAAAGAACGAGAACATGACCCAGCGCGCGCCATTCTGGCGATGGCCCGCCAGCGACAGCGCGTTGATGGTGCCGAAGGGCGCGGCCGTGGCGCGGTCGGGCATGATCTTGGCCAGCGCGCCGAACACGACGCCGATGACGCGCAAGATGGTTTCGGTGTAGCCGCCCACCGGCTTGGGGGCGCTGACGCCGAGGAGGGTCGTGTCCGGGATCACGAAGCTGATCGGGGCCATGCAGCCGGCATTGGCGGGCACGTCCGGAAACACGTGCTTCAGGGCGACGTAGCAGCAGGCGACGGCCGTGGAGCGCGCGATGTTAAGCGGGCCGGCGCAGGCAGGCGACGAGCGCGAGAAGTCCAGCGTCATGCGGTCGCCCGCGACCGTGAGGTCGAGCGCGATCGTGAGGCGCTCGTCCGTGACTCCGTCGTTGTCGAGGTAGTCCTCGAAGCTGATCGTCCCGTCCGGCAGGGCCGCGATGTTTTCGCGCATCAGCGCTTCGGCGCGGCCCGTGAAGGCCGCGAAGGCGGCGTCGACGGTGTCCTCGCCATATTCGTCCAGCAGGCCGGCGAGGCGGCGCTCGCCGAGATCCAGCGCGTTGAGCTGGCCGTTGAGGTCGCCCTCGTTGGAGCGCGGCACGCGGCTGTTGGCGGCCAGGATGGCGAGGATGTCGTGGTTCAAGCGGCCGGCCGCGATGAGCTTCACGGGGGGGAAACGCACGCCCTCCTGGAAGCTCTCGGTGGCGCGGGCGTTGAAGCCGCCCGGCACGTTGCCGCCGATATCGAGCCAGTGGCCGACGGAGGCGAGCCAGCAGAAGAGCTCGCCGCGGCGGAACACCGGGCGGACGAGGCGAAAATCGTTGAGGTGGGTGCCACCGTCATAGGGGTCGTTGAACAGGAAGGTGTCGCCCTCGGCGAGCCCGCCCTCGCGCGCGACCTTGTCGATTACGGCCTTCACGGCGAACGCCATGGCGCCGACGAAGATCGGCAGGCCGGTCGTGCCCTGCACGAGCGTCGCGCCGGTGTGCGGGTGGTAGAGGCCGTGGCAGGCGTCGCGGGCCTCGGCGATAATGGGGTTGAAGGCGGAGCGGTAGAGCGTCGCGTCCATTTCGTCGGCGATCTGCTCCAGCCGGCCCTTCAGCACCGCGAGCGTGACGGGATCGAGCGTCATGCCGGGTCCTCGTAGCGGCGGCCGCGGGCCAGGGTAGCGTCAGTGCCGACGATGCGGTTGATGGCCGCGAAGTCGAACATGCGGTCGCGGAAATTGTCCGTGGTGCCGTCGCGGCGCAGCACGCCGTAGAAATCCTGCGCGGCGCGGGCGAGCGCCCGCACGATGGCTCCCGGGAAGATCACCAGGGCGAAGCCCAGCGCCTCCAGCTCGGGGCCGGAGAGGATGGGCGTCTGGCCGCCTTCCACCATGTTGGCCATGAGCGGCGCGCGGCCGCCGAGCGCCTTGGTGACGGCGCCGAGCTGGTCGCGGGTGCGGGGGGCTTCGACGAAGAGCATGTCGGCGCCGGCCTCAGCATAAGCTCCGGCGCGTGCGATCGCGGTGTCGAAGCCCTCCACCGCGACCGCGTCCGTGCGGGCGATGACCAGCGTGTCGGCGGAGGCGCGGGCGTCCACCGCGGCCTTGATCTTGCCGACCATCTCGCCGGTCGGCACCAGGCCCTTGTCGGCGAGGTGGCCGCAGCGCTTGGGGAAGGTCTGGTCCTCGAGCTGGATGGCGGCCGCGCCGGCGCGCTCGAACAGGCGCACGGTGCGCTGGACGTTGAGGGCGTTGCCGTAGCCGGTGTCGGCGTCCACGATCACGGGCGTGCGCACCCGCTCGCAGACATGCGCCAGCGTGTCGGCGACCTCGCTCATCGAGACGAGGCCGATGTCGGGCTGGCCGAGCTTGGTGTAGGCGATCGCCGCGCCCGAGAGGTAGAGCGCGTCGAAGCCGGCGTCGGCGGCCAGCGAGGCGGTCAGCGCGTCGTAGACGCCGGGCGCGACCACGATGCCGCCGCGGGCGAGCCGGCCTTTGAGGGACGGCGCGGGTTCATCCGTCATGGTCACATTCCCAGGTAAGCTTTTTCGAGATCAGGATTTTGCGCCAGCTCGGCTCCGGTTCCGGAGAGCACGATCCGGCCGTTTTCGAGCACATGGGCCCGGGTCGCGACGGCGAGCGACTGCATGACGTTCTGCTCCACCAGCAGGATCGCGAGGCCGTCTGCGTTGAGGCGACCGATCAGCGCGAACATCTCCTCCACGAGGAGAGGCGAGAGGCCGAGCGAGGGCTCGTCGAGGATCAGCAGCCGCGGCTCGCCCATCATGCCGCGGCCGATGGCGAGCATCTGCTGCTCGCCGCCAGACAGCGTGCCGGCGCTCTGGCCATGCCGTTCGCGCAGGCGCGGGAAGGTGGCGTAGACGCGCTCCAGGTTGGCGGCCCGGTTGGGCTTGCCGCGGCGAAACGAGCCGAGCTCCAGGTTTTCCTGCACGCTCATGTCCGGGAAGATGCGCCGGCCTTCGGGCACATGGATCAGCCCGGCCGCCACGATGGCGGGCGGCGCCAGGGCGTCGATGCGCTCGCCGCCGAAGCGGATCTCGCCGGCTTGCGCGCGCACCACGCCCGAAAGCGCCTTGTTGAGCGTGGTCTTGCCGACGCCGTTGGAGCCCAGCACGGCGACGATCTCGCCCGGCGCGACGTCGAGGTCGAGCCCGCGCAGCACCTGCGTCTGGCCATAGCCGGCCACGAGCCCGCGCACCGAAAGCAGCGCCTCACCCATGGGCGGCCTCCCGGGCGGCGAGGCGGGCGGCGGCGCCATGGCCGAGATAAGCCTCGATCACGGCGGGGTCGCGCGTTACGGCGGCGGGCGGGCCTTGCGCGATCATGCGGCCCTGGGCGAGCACATAGACGGCGTCGCAAAGGCTCATCACGGCCTGCATCACGTGCTCGACCATCAGGATGGTGACGCCGCTGTGGCGCAGGTCGCGGATAATCGGGACGATGTCGCGCACCTCGGACGGGTTGAGGCCGGCCAGCACCTCGTCGAGCAGCAGCAGTTCGGGCTCGGTGGCGAGCGCGCGGGCGAGCTCCAGCCGCTTGCGGCCCACCACGGTGAGGCCGGAGGCCGGCGCGTCGAGCCGGTCGGCGAGGCCGACGCGCTGCGCAACCGCCTCGGCCTTGCCCAGCGCGTCGTTGCGCCGGGGGTGGCGCAGATGCGCGCCGACCGCGATGTTCTCGCGCACGCTCAGGCCCGCGAAGGGCTGCACGATCTGGAAGGTGCGGGCGACACCCAGCGCGGCGCGCTCGTGCGGCGCGAGCGCGCCGATGTCGCGCCCCTTGAACAGGATGCGGCCTGCAGTCGGCGTCTCGAAGCCGGACACCAGCGTGAACAGCGTGGTCTTGCCGGCCCCGTTGGGACCGATCAGCCCGGTGATGCCGCCGGCCTCCACGACGAGCGAGGCGGCGTCGACGGCGAGCAACCCGCCGAAGCGTTTCGACACGGCCTCGACCTGGAGCAGCGGCGCGCTCATGCGGGCCTCCGGGTCCAGAAGCCGCCCTTGAGCCGGTTGAACAGCCCCTGCACGCCGTTGGGCGCGAACGCGATGGCGAGCACCAGCAGCGCGCCATAGAGCGCCAGGTCGGCGCCGGGGAGGCGCCCGGCCAGCGCCTTGGTGACCTCGGCCAGCCCATGCAGCGCCAGCGCGCCGATCAGCGGTCCGAGCACGGTGCCGAGCCCGCCCACGATGGGGACGAGCAGCGCCTCCACGGAGATCCAGGTGCCATAGGCGATGTTGGCGTCCACGAAAAGAAAGTATTGCGCGTAGAAGGCGCCGGCCGCCGCCGTGACGGCGGCCGAGGCCGTGATGGCCTGCAGCTTCACCCGGAAGGTGTTGACGCCGAGCGCCTTGGCGGCGTCCTCGTTCTCGCGGATTGCGACAAGATAGGCGCCGAAGCGCGAGCGCTCCATCATCCGGGTGGCGACCAGCGCGGCCGTGACGAGCGCGAGCGCGATCCAGAAGAAGGTCGCCCGACTGGCGAACTGGAAGTTTTCGGGCCGCATGTCGAGCTTGATCAGCGCCCCGGAGGCGCCGCCCGTCCAGGGCGACGCGTTGGCGACGATGCGGAACACCTCCGCGAAGGCGAGCGTCACGAGGGCGAAGTAAGAGCCGCGCAGGCCGGAGCGGAAGGAGAGAAAGCCGATGGCGGCCCCCACTGCCGCGCCGA
Organism: Alsobacter sp. P4_H11; assembly: GCF_056400925.1. Taxonomy (NCBI): domain Bacteria; kingdom Pseudomonadati; phylum Pseudomonadota; class Alphaproteobacteria; order Hyphomicrobiales; family Alsobacteraceae; genus Alsobacter; species Alsobacter sp. P4_H11. Next base: position 483,140 of record NZ_JBFUKI010000001.1, on the reverse strand, counting down.
TCGCCACGGCGGCGGCGAAAGCCAGGTAGGCGTTCAGCCCAAGCTGGCTCTGCAGCAGCGCGACCGCATAGGCGCCCGTGCCGAAGAACACCGCGTGGCCGAACGAGAACTGTCCGCCATAGCCGCCCAGGATGTTCCATCCCTGTCCGGCGAGCGCGATCAGCAGCGCCAGCACCATGGCGTTCAGCACCGTGTTGGCGGTGGTGGCCAGCGGCAGCATCGCCAGAAGCAGCGCGACGGCCACGATGGGGCCGTAGGCGGCCAACAGCGAGGTACGGGGGCTCGTGTTTACTGGGTCGGTCATGCGCGGGCTCCGAACAGGCCCGTGGGTCGCACCAGCAGCACCAGGATGAAGATCAGGAAAATGCCGAGCTGGCCTAGGCTCTCACCGAAATAGAGGCCCGACAGGCTCTCGACGACGCCGATGAAGAGCCCGCCGATCAGCGCGCCCGGCACAGAGCCCATGCCGCCCAGCACCACCACGGTGAAGGCGACCAGCACATAGGCGGTGCCGACGCGCGGGTTGACGTAATAGCTCGGCAGCAGCACGCAGGCCGCCACCGCGAGGCAGGCCGCCCCGATGCCGAAGGTCACCGCGTAGATGTGGGTCACGTCGATGCCGACCAGCGACGCGCCGAGCTTTTCCTTGGCGACGGCCCGGATCGCCTTGCCGGTGTCCGTGCGGGTGAGCAAACCCCAGAGCAGGGCCGCGACCACGCAGGTCACCCCGAACGCGATCACGCGCGGCATGGGCAGGAACACGAAGCCGAGGTCGACGGAGGAGAACCCGTAGGGCACGTCGATGCTGCGCGTGTCGGACCGGAAGGCGGCCAGCAGCACGTTCTCGATCACGATAGAGAGGCCGAGCGTCACGAGGAGAATGTTGCGGTCCTCGCCATGGCTGGCGGGCCCGATGATCCAGCGCTGCACCGCGTAACCGAGGGCGAAGAACGCGGGCGCGATGAACAGCACCGCAATCAGCGGGTCGATCCCGGCCTGATGGGCGAAGAACGCCGCGAACATCGCGGCCGTCAGGATCGCCCCATGCGCGAAGTTGATGATGTGCAGCACGCCATAAACCAGCGTCAGCGCCACCGACACGAGGGCGTACACCGCCCCCGTGAGGAGGCCGTTGAGCAAGGCGGCGATGACGATCTCGGGCGAAAACATGCGTGTCCTGTGTGTCGGCTTCCGGTTCACTGCCGTCATCGATTCGGTCGCAAGAGGCACAACTCCCTCCGTCATCCCCGGCGCGCCGAAGGCGCGGGAAAGGGATCCAGGAGTGAGCGCCTTTGCCCCTGGATCCCCTTCCCGACCTGCTGCGCAGGTCGCCGGGGATGACGGCGGGTCAGGTGCAAGGGCTGCCGTACCCCGCCGTCATTGCGAGCGGAGCGAAGCAATCCAGCTGATGCTGGGCCTTTGGGCGCCCCGCTTGACGCCCGGCGCCTGGATTGCTTCGTCGCTTCGCTCCTCGCAATGACGGGGTGGGGTGTGTTCAGGCCGGGACCGGGAACACGGCCCTGGCGTCGGCGAACTTCTCGGGGAAGATCACCTTGATGTCGCCGCCCTGGACCTGGGTGTTCACCGGGGCCGCGCCCGTGTTCTGGCCGTTCACGAACTTGGTCGGGCCATACGGCATGATGTGCTTGTCGAACGTGGAGCTCTCCAGCGCGGCGATGATCTTGGCGCGGTCGGGCGAGCCGGCGCGCTCGATGGCGTCGGCCAGGAGCAGCATGGCGGAGTAGTTCAGCGCCACGTTGTAGGTGAAGAACTTGCCCATGCCGTCGACCTCCTTCTTGAGGGCGATGGCGACGGCGTTGCGCGGGTCGTACCAGTGGTTGGTGTCGATGACGTACTGCGCCGCGTCCGGGAATTCCTTGACGAAGCGGTAGTTGGAGGCCGCCCCGTTCAGCACCGCGTAGATTCCCTTCGGCTTGATGCGCTGCTGCTGCATCGTGCGGGCGAGCAGCACAAACTCGCCGTAGTAGCTCGACGGGATCACGAGATCCGGGTTCTTGGCCTTGATCTGCAGGGCGATGTTCGACATGTCGCGCGCCGGGGTGGGGTGCGAGATGGTGTCGATCACCTCGAAGCCGCGCTTGGGCAGCTCGGCCTGCAGGAGCTTGGCGAGGCCCGAGCCGAAGAGGCCGTCCTCGTGCACGAGCAGCACGGTCTTGATCGGCTTGCCGGCGGCGTCGTTGAGCTTCACGAGGTTGTCCAGCGCCTGGGCGCTGACGATGGAGGAGCCCGGCGCGAAGCGGAACGTGTTCTTGAGGCCGCGGCTGACGATCTGGTCGTTGACACCGACATCGACGATGTAGGGCAGGTCGTAGCGCGAGGCGGCCTGCGTGGCTGCGAGGCAGATGGGGCTGGCGAAGCCGCCCACGATGGCGCTGACGTTTTCAGCGGCGAGACGCTCGACCTCGCTCGTGCCGCCCTCCGGGGTGGAGCGGGCGTCGCCGATCACGGCCTCGAGCTTGGCCCCGCCGAGCGACTTGACGCCGCCGGCCGCGTTGATGGCCTTGATGGCGAGCTCGGCGCCGAGCTGGCCGGCCTGGCCGTCGAAGGCGAGCGCGCCGGTGAGCGGCTGCAGCACGCCGACCTTCACGGCGGCGCCTTGCGCCCGCACGAGGCCCGGCATCGCGAGAGCGCCGGCGAAGGCCGCCCCGGCCTTGAGTGCGTCGCGTCGCGTCAACCCCTTGATGAGCTTCGTCATTGTGCCTTCCCCTCGTGCTTGCGGGCGCTTTGGCCACGCTTAGTTGATTGCGTTTCGCCCGTGGCGGGCGACCAGCGCCGGCCCCCGTCCGCTCCGGTGCGCTCCAGATCCATGCGGAACGCGTAGCGATCCGGCCGGTAAAGCGCGGCCAGGTGCTCCACGCCCCGACCCTCGGCGTCGTAGACGACGCGCGTGAGCGCGATCAGGGCTGAGCCGATGTCGACATTGAGCGCCGCCGCGACGTCGGGGGTCGCCAGAACTGCGCCGATCTCCTGCGTGGCGCGGTCGACCTCGACGCCGGAGCGCTCCAGCAAGGCGAGCAGGGGGCGGGATGCGAGCTCGGCCTCCGAATAGGTGACGCCGATGCGCTCGGGCACATGGGTGGTGAGGTGCGAGAAAGGCTCGCCGTCCACCATGCGCACCCGCACGGAGCGTTGCGCGCGTTCGCCGGGCGCGAGCCGCAGCGCTTCGGCGACGGCCGGGGCCGGCTCGCCATACCCGAAGGCGAGCAGGCGCACGTCCGTGCCGCGCCCCATGGCGACGAGATTGCTGAGCACGTCCGCGATGTCGGCGACCACGGGCTTGGGCGCGGCCGCTAGGCGCACGAAGGTGCCGGCGCCGCGGCGGCGATCCACCATGCCCTCGCGCTCCAGCTCGGCCAGCGCCTTGCGGACCGTGATCCGCGAAACATTGTGCTCGGCCGCGAGCGCCTGTTCGCCCGGCAGGACGTCGCCCGAATGCAGGCCGCCGCTGGCGATCCGCTCGCGCAGCACCAGATACACCTGTCGGGCCTTGGGCACGTCCACGCCAGCCAAGATTGCCTCACGATAGAACTTCTAATTGTCTACAGTATGATACAACATGGAGCCGTCAAGCCCGTTTGGCGGGCAGCGTCATGGCGGTGAAAAAGGCAGCTCCCTTGGCCCGGATCGTCCCCGAAAACCGAACCATCATCGACAAGCTCTGGGACGCGCACGCGATCACGACGCGCGAGGACGGGACCTCGCTGCTGTGGATCGACCGGCACCTCCTGCATGAGGGCAGCTTCCACGCCTTCGACCAGTTGGCGAAGCGCGGCGCCAGGGTGGCGCATCCGGAGCTGACCTTCGGCATCGCGGATCATTACGCGCCGACGCGCGGGCGGGACGGCGGCGTCGCCAATCCGGACATCGCCCGCATGCTGGACCAGCTCTCGGCCAACACGGCCCGGCATGGCGTTCGGCTGATCGGGCTGCGGGACCCGCGCCAGGGCATCGTGCATGTGGCGATCCCCGAGCAGGGGCTGACGCTGCCGGGGCTGACGGTGGTGTGCGGCGACAGCCATACCTCCACGCATGGGGCGTTCGGGGCCTTCGCGTTCGGCATCGGGGCGTCCGAGGTCGCGCATGTGCTGATGACGCAGACCTTGTGGCAGAAGCGGCCGCAGCAGATGCGCATCAGCGTGGATGGGCCGCTCGGGCCCGGGATCACCGCCAAGGATGTGGCGCTCACCATCATCGCGCGCATCGGAGCGGACGGCGCGCAGGGTTGCGCCATCGAGTATGCGGGCTCGGCCGTGCGGGCGCTCTCGATGGAAGGGCGCATGACGCTGTGCAATCTCTCCATCGAATCGGGCGGGCGGCTGGGGCTGGTGGCGCCGGACGAGACCACGTTCGCGTGGCTGCGCGGGCGGCCGTTCGCGCCGCAGGGCGCGGCTTTCGACGCGGCCGCCGAGGACTGGCGCAGGCTGGCGAGCGACCCGGACGCGGTTTTCGACCGCGAGGCCTCGTTCGCGGGCGCGGAGATCGCCCCGACGGTGACGTGGGGGGTGAGCCCCGAGCATGCCGCGCCCATCGACGCGACCGTGCCGGACCCGGCGCGCATCGCCGACGAGGGCCGGGCGCAGGCTGTGCGCGACGCGCTCGCCTACATGGACCTGCGGGCCGGCATGCGGCTGGACGAAATCCGGATCGACCGGGTGTTCATCGGCTCCTGCACCAACAGCCGGATCGAGGATCTGCGCGCCGCCGCGGCCGTGCTGGCGGGACGCAGGGCGGCGACGCCCGGGCTGGTGTCGCCGGGATCCTCGGCTGTGAAGCGCCAGGCTGAGGAGGAGGGGCTCGACCGCATCTTCCGCGAGGCCGGGCTGGAGTGGGTGGAATCGGGCTGCTCCATGTGCGTGGGCATGAATGGCGACATCGTGCCGGCCGGCGAGCGCTGCGCCTCCACGACCAACCGCAATTTCAAGGGCCGGCAGGGGCCGGGATCGCGCACGCACCTGATGTCGCCCGCCATGGTGGCGGCGGCGGCCGTGACGGGGCGGCTGACGGATGCGCGTGCGCTGTTGGCCGGGCGGGAGACACTGGGATGAAGCCGTTCGACGCGCTGGAAACGCCCGCCATTCCGCTGGCGCTCGCCAATGTGGACACCGACCAGCTGATCCCGGCGCGGTTCATGAAGCGGCCGCGCTCGGAGGGGTATGGGCCGTTCTTGCTGCACGACATGCGGGCAGGGCCGGATGGGCCGCTCGCCAACCCGCTGGACGATCCGCGCCGGGCGGGCGCGGCCGTGCTGGTCGCGCGGCGCAATTTCGGCTGCGGCTCGTCGCGCGAGGCGGCCGTGTATGCGCTGGCGGATTTCGGCCTGCGCTGCGTGCTGGCGCCGAGCTTCGGCGACATCTTTGCGTCCAACGCGGTGAAGAACGGGCTCCTGCCGGCGCGCGTGTCCGAGGAGGATGCCGAGGCGCTGTTGGGCTCCGCCTGGGTGCAGGAGGGCCGGCCGCTGCGCGTCGACCTCGCGGCGCAGACGGTGACGGCCGGCAACCTCGTCGTGTCCTTCGCGATCGACCCGGTGTGGAAGACGCAGCTTCTCAACGGCTGGGACGACATCGATCTGACGCTGGCCGAGCGCCCCGCCATCGAGGCCTTCCGCCAGCGCGACGCCGCGGCTCGGCCCTGGGCGGGGCTGGCGCCGGCGTAGGCTACGCGACGGCGTTTTCGCCGCGCACGATGTCCAGCAACTCCCGCACATAGGGCGCGAAGGAGCGCCAGACCTCGACGTGGAAGCGCTCGGGATCGGTGCGCCACAGCACGATCTCGGCCTTCTCGAAAATGGTGCGCACGGCCATGCCGACAGGGAACGCGGCGAGCGACAGGTCCAGCGGCACGGCGGCGTTCAGGGCGAGCGCCGCGCCGGGGCCTTCCAGCACGAGGCCGGTCTGCCGGTGCGACACGTCCACGAGGCTGTGCGGGAGGCCGGCGAGCGCCGCGCCCAGCGTGGCCGCGATCGCCTCCACCTCGGCGGCGGGGCCGAGCAGCAGCCATTCGTCGGGCCCGAGCCAGAGCGCGGCGCGGCCGGCGCCCGCGGCGGCGCGCAGGGGCGTGGTCGGGATCGCGACGCCGAAGGCGGCGGAGGCGGCCGCGACGGCTTCCGACCCGCGCAGGACGAAGCGGGCGGCGGGGCCGCCGTCCGACAGGCGCACGCCGCCGATCATTGGGCCCCAGTCGGCCGGGAACTCGGCGAAGGGGGAGGTCCGGCGGGCGGCTGCAGTCTGGTCAGCCATCGAGGCGGCTCCCGTCCTTGTCGTGGAAGATCGGCTCGGCGATCACGGCTGCGATCGGGCCGGACGGCATCGGAATGAACACCGTCTCGCCCATGCGCGACCGGCCCGCCGACACCATCGCCATCGCGATCGAGCGACCGGCGGCCGGGCTCGCGTAGGACGACGTCACGTGGCCCAGCGCCGGACGACCGCGGATGGGCGTCGCCTCGGCGGTGATCTGCGCGCCTTCCTCCAGCACGACGGCCGGGTCGGCCGTGAGCAGGCCGACGAGCTGCTTGCGGTCGGGTTTCAGCATGTCGGGGCGGGTGAGCGAGCGCTTGCCGACGAAGTCGGGCTTCAGCTTGCCGATGGCCCAGTCGAGGCCGAGGTCGTTCGGCGTGACGGTGCCGTCCGTCTCCTGGCCGACGATGATGTAGCCCTTCTCGGCGCGCAGCACGTGCATGCTCTCGGTGCCGTAGGCGGCCATGCCGTGGCGCTGGCTCTCGGCCCAGATCGCCTCCCAGACGGCGAGGCCATGGTCGGCCGGTACGTTGACCTCGAAGCCGAGCTCGCCCGTGAAGCTCACGCGGAACAGCCGCGTGGGCACGCCGCAGATGCGGCCCTCGCGCAGGCTCATATGCGGCATCGCCTCGCGGCTGATGTCGATCCCCTCCACCAGCGGCTCCAGCACGCGTCGGGCGTTGGGGCCCTGCACGGCGATCACGGCCCACTGCTCGGTCGTGGAGGTGAGCCAGACTTCGAGATCCGTGAACTCGGTCTGGAGGTAGTCCTCCATGTGGGCCAGCACGCGCGGCGCGCCGCCCGTCGTGGTGGTGACGTGGAAGCGGTCAGGCGCGAGGCGGCCGATCACGCCGTCGTCGATCACGAAGCCCTGCTCGTTCAGCATCAGGCCGTAGCGGCAGCGGCCGGGCTCCAGCTTGGTCCAGGGGTTGGTGTAGAGCCGGTTCATGAACTCGGCCGCGTCGGGGCCGACGATCTCGATCTTGCCCAGCGTCGAGGCGTCGAAAACGCCGCCGGTCTCGCGCACCGTGCGGCACTCGCGCGCCACCGCGGCGTGCAGGTCCTCGCCGGCTTTGGGGAAATACCAGGCCCGCTTCCACAACCCGACATCCTCGAATACCGCGCCGTTGGCCTGCGCCCAGGCATGCGTGGCGGTCTTGCGCACGGGGTCGAACAGGTGGTCGCGCGAATGGCCTGCGAAGCTGCCGAAGGTCACGGGCGTGTAGGGCGCCCGGAACGTCGTGAGGCCGACCTGCGGCACGGGCTTGTCCAGCGCGCCGGCCGCGATCGCCAGCCCGTTCATGTTGGAGGTCTTGCCCTGGTCGGTCGCCATGCCGTTGGTGGTGTAGCGCTTCACATGCTCGATGGAGCGGAAGCCCTCGCGCACGGCGAGCCGGATGTCCTTGGCGGTGACGTCGTTCTGGAAGTCGACGAAGGCCTTCACGGTCTGCGGGTTGCGGTGATGCGGGACCGCGCCCTGGAAGCCGCCGCCGACCGGCGCGATATCGCCGGAGACGACCCAGCCGGCCTGCGAGCCTTCAGGCTCGCCCTTTCCTGAAGCCATGCAGCCATGCGAGCCGGGAGGCTCGCGGTCCAGGGCGGCGGCGCCGGCGGCGGAGCCTTCGGCCAGCGCCGCCGCGATGCCGAAGCTGCCGTTGCAGGCGCCGGCGGAGATCTGCGCCTGAGCGGGTTCGCCCGGCAGGTAGATGCCCCGGGCCTCGTCGAAGCGCAGCTTGCCGCGTGACTGCGAGAACAGGTGCACGGCCGGAACCCAGCCGCCCGCCATCAGCACGCAATCGCAGCTGATGCGCTCCACGGGCCGGACGGTCCCGTCCGGGGCCAGCTTGCCGATCTCCGCAGCGGAAACCCGCAGGCGACCGCTCGCGCCGGTGATCACGGCGCCGCTCAGCACCCGCAGCGCCGCCGCGTTGGCGGCCAGCGCGGCGGCTTCGCCGGGTTCGGGACGCACGTCCACGATGGCCCCGATGGAAACGCCCGCGCGGGCGAGATCGATTGCGGCCGCGTAGCCGCTGTCATCAACCGTGAAGACCACCGCGTGGTCGCCGGGCTTCACGCCGTAGCGGGTCAGGTAGGTGCGGGCCGCGCCGGCCAGCATGATGCCGGGCCGGTCGTTGTCCGGGAACACCAGCGGCTGCTCGATGGCGCCAGTCGCCAGAACGACCTTGCCGGCGCGCAGCTTCCACATCCGCTCGCGCGGCGCGTGGGCGGGCAGGGCGGCGAGATGGTCGGTCAGGCGCTGGGCGAGGCCGACGAAGTTCTGGGCGTAGTAGCCGAAGGCCTGCGTGCGGGTGAGCAGCGTGACGTTGGGCCGGGTCGCCAGCGTGGCGACGGCCTGCGCCGCCCAGGCGGCCGCGGGCTGGCCGTCGATGGCAAGGTCAGGCTCGTCGAGGAGACCGCCGCCCATGGCGGGGTTCTCGTCGCACAGGATCACGTTGGCGCCGCCTTCGGACGCCGCCAACGCCGCCGCGAGCCCGGCCGCGCCGGCGCCCACCACGAGCACATCGCAGAAGGCGTAGCGGTGGGTGTAATGGTCGGGGTCCGGCGCCGTCGGGACGACGCCGAGGCCTGCCGCCTTGCGGATGAACGGCTCGTAGACGCCTTTCCAGGCGCCGGCCGGGGACATGAATGTCTTGTAGTAGAAACCGGCGCTAAACACGCCCGGCGGCACGAGATTGTTCACTTCGCCGACGTCGAACGCCAGCGAGGGCCAGCGGTTCTGGCTCTCGGCGACGAGGCCGTCATAGAGCTCCACCTGCGTGGCGCGCAGATTGGGCGTATGGCGCCCGCCGCCGCGCGACACGCTCACGAGCGCATTCGGCTCCTCGGCCCCCGCGCCCAGCACGCCGCGCGGGCGATGGTACTTGAACGAGCGCCCCATGAGGGCGACGCCGTTGGCCAGCAACGCGGAGGCGAGCGTGTCGCCCGCATGGCCCGTGTAGCTCTTGCCGTCGAAGGTGAAGCGCACTGCGCGCGCGCGATCAACAAGGCCGCCCGCTGCGGTCCGGAAAGGCTGCGTCATCGCACGTTCTCGAATGGCCGGGATGGCTGCGCGTTCACCCTCCCCTTGAGGGGGAGGGTCGACGGCCGAAGGCCGGCGGGTTGGGGTGACGCAGGGGACGGGCTGCTCGTCCGAAGAAGGGCGGCGGCGCTATCGCGGCTTTCGCCCGGCTGCACCCCACCCCGCCGCTGCGCGGCGACCCTCCCCCTCGAGGGGAGGGTGCGCGCTTCGCGCGGTCCAGCGGTCCTCGTTACAGACGATGCGCCACTCTCTCGGCCGTCATCCCCGGCGACCTGCGTAGCAGGTCGGGAAGGGGACCCAGGGGCCATGGGCGCGGTTGCCCTGGATCCCCTTCCCCTGCGCGGCTTCGCCGCTCCGGCCGGGGATGACGGAGAGATGGGGAAGTGGGCCAAAAAGGTGTTTGGAGAGGCGCTCATCGGGCGGCCTCCCCAGTCAGCGTGGCGAGGTCGGGTTTCGGCTCGCCGGCCTTGTAGGTGGCGAGGATGCGGTCGGTCACGGTGTGCCGGATGGCGTTGAAGAAGCGGCCGCAGCCCGACGTGTGGCGCCAGCGCTCGGCGTGGACGCCGCGCGGGTTGGAGCGGAAATAGAGGTACTCGGCCCAGTCCTGGTCGGACACGGACGAGGGGTCGAGCGGGCGCGCCACGTGCGCCTCGCCGCCGTAGCGGAATTCCAGCTCGGGGCGGTCCATGCCGCAATAGGGGCAGTTGATCAGCAACATGGGTGCGCCTCAGTGGGCCACGGCGGCGGCGGCGGCTTCGTCGATGAGCCGGCCGGTGCGGAAACGGTCCAGCGTGAAGCCGGCGTTGATGGGGTGAGGCTCGCCGGTCGCGACCGTATGGGCGAAGACGTTGCCGGAGCCCGGCGTCGCCTTGAAGCCGCCGGTGCCCCAGCCGCAATTCACGAACAGTCCCGGCACGGGCGTCTTGCCGATGATGGGCGAGCGATCCGGCGTGACGTCGACGATGCCGCCCCAGTTGCGCAGCATGCGCAGGCGGCGCACCGGCGGGAACAGCTCGCAGATGGCGTCCAACGTGTGCGAGGAGATGTGCAGCCCGCCGGTTTGCGAATAGGACGTGTAGGCGTCCGTGCCGGCGCCGATCACCATCTCGCCCTTGTCGGACTGGGACATGTAGGCGTGGATGGTGTTGGACATCACCACGCAGGACATGGCGGGCTTCACGGGCTCCGACACGAGCGCCTGCAGCGGGTAGCTTTCCAGCGGCATGCGCACGCCCGCCATGCCCATCACCACGCTGGTGTGGCCGGCCGCGACCACGCCGACGCGCTTCGTCCTGATCGGCCCGCGGCTGGTCTGGAGGCCCGACACCGCGCCGCTCGGGTCGCGGTCGATGCCCGTGACCTCGCAGTTCTGGATGATGTCGACGCCCATTGCGCTCGCCCCGCGGGCGTAGCCCCACGCCACGGCGTCGTGCCGGGCGGTGCCACCGCGCCGCTGCAGGGCCGCTCCCATGATGGGGTAGCGGATGTCCTTCGAGATGTTCAGGAGCGGGCAGAAATCCTTCGCCTGCTCGGGCGTCAGCCACTCGTTGTCTATGCCCTGCAGCCGGTTGGCGTGGACGTGGCGCTTGAAGACCTGCACGTCGTGCGTGTTGTGGGCCAGCATCATGACGCCGCGGGGCGAGTACATGACGTTGTAGTTGAGCTCCTGCGAGAGGCCCTCCCAGAGCTTCAGCGAATGCTCGTAAAGGCCCTGGCTCTCCTCCCAGAGATAGTTGGAGCGGATGATGGTGGTGTTGCGCCCGGTGTTGCCGCCGCCGAGCCAGCCCTTCTCGACCACGGCGATGTTTCGCATGCCGTGTTCCTTGGCCATGTAGTAGGCCGTCGCCAGCCCGTGGCCGCCGGCGCCGACGATCACGGCGTCGTAGCTCGCCTTCGGCTCCGGGGAGCGCCATTGCTCGGGCCAGCCGGTGTTGCCGCTGAGCGCCTGGCGCAAAAGGGTGAGGGCGGAAAACTTCATGCCTGAACCTCGAATCCGCTCGCGCGGCCGCCCGCTTCTACCCGGATGTGCATGGGCGCGACACGGATAAATAGGCGCACCGCGTCGCGGGCCGGGGAGTTTCGCCACGCGCGAACGGCCAATCTCCATGCTCCACGCCGGGCTGGCGCGCGCTCCCGCGAGGCCGACGCTTTCCAGCGCGGTCGCGCCAACCCGGCGGAGGTCGCCCGGGAAGGGGAGGCCGAGGCGTCCGCTGGGTGGTCTAGGCGCTCGCCTGCGCGGCCATGGGGGCTTCGCTGGCTTTTCCGGCCAGGAGCTCGGCGATGCGGGCCGCGAGTTCGGCCTGGCGGAAGGGCTTGGCGAGGCGAGGCAATTCGTTGCCGAGGCCCTGGGTGAGGTTGGCGTAGCCGGTGATCAGCAACGCCGCGATGCCGGGGCGCAGCTTGGCGGCCTCCATCACGAGGTCGGCGCCGTTCATGGCCGGCATCAGGTAGTCGCTCACCAGCATGTCGACGGCCGTGTCCTTGGCGCGCAGCACGCGCAGCGCCTCCGCGCCCGAGCCGGCCTGGATCACCGAATAGCCGAGGTCGATCAGCATCTCTGCCGTGCCGCGGCGCACGAGGTCCTCGTCGTCCACCAGCAGCACCGTGCCGGGGCGGACCGCCGCGACCGCGTCGTAGTGGTTCTTCTCGGCGGGCGCGGCGACTTCGTCCGCCACGGGGATCAGCAGATCGGCGCGGGTGCCCACCGAAGGAGTGCTGGCGAGTTGCAGGTCTCCGCCAGACTGCGCCGCCATGCCATGCACCATGGAAAGGCCGAGGCCGGTGCCCTTGCCAAGGCCCTTGGTGGAGAAGAACGGCTCCACGGCGCGGCGCAGCGTCGCCTGGTCCATGCCTTCGCCGGTGTCCGACACCGAAATCCGGACATAGGGGCCTGCGGCCACGCGGGCCGGGTGCGGGTCGTCCTTGGCGCAGAACGAGGCCTCGACGGTGAGCACGCCGCCGTTCGGCATGGCGTCACGGGCGTTGATCGCCAGATTGAGGATCGCGAGCTCGAGCTGGCCGGGGTCGACCCGGGCGGAGGGGAGATCGGGCTGCGCGCGCACCACCACCTCGATGGTGGGGCCGATAGAGCGGCGGACGAGGTCCTCCATGCCGGCGAGCAGCTCGCCGACGTCCACGGCGCGGGGCTGGAGATCCTGCCGGCGCGCGAAGGCGAGGAGCCGCTGCACCAGCGTGGCGGCCCGGCCGCTCGCCTGCAGGGCGGTCTCGATCAGGCGCTGCGAGCGGGGATCGTCGCCGAGGCGGCGGCGCAGGAGGTCGAGGCTGCCCATCACGGGGGTGAGCAGGTTGTTGAAATCATGCGCCACGCCGCCGGTGAGCTGGCCGATGGTCTCCATTTTCTGGGCTTCGTGCAGCAGCGCCAAGGCCTCCTCGCGCTCGCGGGTGCGCTCGATCACGAGGCGCTCCAGCTCTTCGCGCGAGCGGGCGAGGTGGTCGCGCGCCTCGTATTGGCGGCGGCGGGCGTTGAGGGCGGAGCGCACGGCGCGCACCATGCTCTCGGCGTGAAGGGGGCGCTCCAGCAGCACGACGTTGCGCAGCCGGTCCAGCCGCTCGAAGGCTCTTGGCGAGCGCACGCCCTTGTGGCCGTTGGCGAGCACGATCAGGGGGAAGTCCGACCAGGGCGGCTGGCCATCGAGCCAGCTGACGAGGTCGTCAAGGCCGTCGGCCGACAGCGCCTCCTCGGCGATTACGGCCGCCCCCGCGCCCTGGGCGAGCTCGCGGGTGAGTTCGGGCAGGTCCTCGACGGCGTCGGCCGGCAGGCCGTTGCGGCCCAGCAGCGCCACCGCGACCACGGCGTCGCGGCCGATCGGGGCGAGAACCAGAACGCGGGTGTCACTCATCGTCGACGCCGTTGGCGCCCTGGCCGAGCGCGTGCGCGACCGCCTGTGCGGTGGGGCCGAGCAGGGGGCCTGGATCGCCGCGGTATTCGGGCGCGCCGCTGAGCACGCCCGCGAACTGGCGCAGGGGATCGCCGACGCTCAGGCCGCGGCGGTCCACCACGAATTCGCGGATGGTGCGCTCATGGTCGGTGGTGCGGGTCTTGATCACCGAGATGGCCTTGCGGACCTCGCCGTCGGCCTCGAAGAAGCGCAGCAGCAGCACGGTGTCGGCAAGGTAGCTGAGGTCGATGTCGGAGCGGATGTCGCCGACGAGGCCGTGCTGGCCGAGGATCATGATGGTGAGCACGCCCTGCTGGCCGAGATAGGTCAGGAGCTCGTGCATCTGCAGCGTCAGGTGCCGCTCCTCGGGCATGGCCTGCAGGTAGGCGTTGAGGCTGTCCACCAGCACCACCTTGGCGCCGTTCTCCTCGACGCAGCGGCGCACCGAGACCGCGAACTCGCCCGGCGACAGCTCGGCCGGGTCGATCTGCCGGATCGTGAGCGCGCCGCTGTCGATAAAGGGCTGCAGGTCCATGCCGAGGTCGGCGGAGCGCACCAGCAGGGTGGGCAGGCGCTCGTCGAACAGGAAATACATGGCCTTGTGGCCGCGCTGCAGGGCCGAGACCATGCAGCGCACCGCCACCGTGGTCTTGCCGACGCCGGCGGGGCCGCTGAGCAGCGTCGTGGTGCCGGCCACGAGGCCGCCGCCGAGCAGGTCGTCGAGCGCCGGGACGCCCGTCGTGACCTTTTGCTGCGGGACCGCGCCGGGGTGCTCGGACGCCACCATGCGGGGATAGACCGCCATGCCGCCGGTGCGGATGGCGAAGTCGTGGTAGCCGCCGCTGTAGCTCAGGCCGCGCATCTTGATGACGCGCAGGCGCCGCCGCTCGGCCCCGAAGCCGGTGGCGGACTGGTCCAGCGAGATCACCCCATGCGCGATGCTGTGGAGCTGGAGGTCGCCGGGCTGGGAGGTGCGGTCGTCCAGCACCAGCACGGTGCAGGAGCGGGTGGCGAAGAACTGCTTCAGCGCCAGGATCTGGCGGCGGTAGCGCAGCGGGTTTTGCGCGAGGAGGCGCAGCTCCGACAGGCTGTCGAGCACGAGCCGCTTGGGCTTGAACTGCTCGAAGCGCTCCATGACGCCGCGCACGGTTTCGCCGAGCTCGACCTCGGAGGGATGGAGCAGCGTCTGCTCGTAGTCGGGGTCGAGCTCCAGCTCGGGCACGAGCTCGACGAGCTCGACGCCCTCAAGGTCCCAGCCATGCGTGACCGCGACGGCGCGCAGCTCGCTGGCGGTTTCCGAAAGGGTGACATAGAGGCCGCGCTCGCCCAGGCGGTGGCCCTCGAGCAGGAACTGCAGGGCCAGGGTGGTCTTGCCGGTGCCGGGAGTGCCCTCCACCAGATAGAGGCGGTCCGCCGTGAGGCCGCCGCCCAGGATGGCGTCGAGCCCTTCGATTCCGGTGGGCGTACGGGGAGAGGGTTGCGGCACGGTTGGTCCTGCACAGGGCGTTTCGGGCGTCAGCGCACGGTTGCAAACAAACCAGTTCGGCACTTGGTTCCTACCCGCCCGGCGATCGTTGAACTCTCCAGGCCGGCGAGGCGAAAAGGCCGCAAGTGTCGGCCCGGCAACGAAAAAAGCCGCCCTGGCGAGGCGGCTTCTTTCATGGCTGAGCTTGAGCGTTGCCGGCGCGGGGCCGACTGGCGGCGGAGCCTTACTCGGCGACCGGCGCCTTCTTGCGGCTCTTCACCACCTTCACGGGCGGGGGAGCGTTGGCGGCTTCCTCGGCCTGGGCGGCGTCGCGCTGCATGCGCAGCTCGCGCAGGCCCTTAATCTTGGCGGCGAGCGAGAGATCAGCCTTGCGCTGCTCCTCGACCCGCACGTCGCTCTCGCTCTTGCGCTGCGCGGCCTTCTCGAAGGCGCGACCCGCCCTCTGCTTGGCGTCCTGCGGGGAGCTGTTCTTGGTGTTCATGAGATCCCTCTCTCGGCTTGCCGGCGTGACCCCGAAATCATTTCGAACGGGCTTTGCGCGCGGCGTAGCGCCGGTCGCGCTCGGCCTTCTGCGCCGCAGCCTGCTCGGCGTCGGCCAGAACCTTGGCTTCGGCCGCGGCGCGCTTGGCTTCCGCCTCGGCGGCCTGGGCCTGCTGGCGCTCGGCCTGTTCGACCGCCTTGCGGGCGGCCCTCTCGGCCGCGCGGGCCTCGCGGGCCTCCGTCACGGCGCGTTGCTTTTCCATCCGCTCGGCCTGCGCCGGGCCGCTCGCGGCCGCGCGCTCGCGGAAGGCGGCCGCCGCCGCCTGGCGGGCTGAATCGGCCTGCTTGAGCCGGTCCTGCAGACGCGGCGCCTTGAAGGCAGTCATGGTGCTCCAAATCGTTCATGCGCGTGATGCGCGGGGTGGCGGCGCTTGCTGCGGCCGGTTGGTTCGCCTGGGCGGCCCTGGCAAGCGCACACGCTCGAAATCATGCCAAGGCTGCCGACCAGACGTCGGCCGCAAGGCTCATGGGATTAGTATCAGGTCCGGGGGCAAATGGGAAACGCGTCCGTTGATGCGCCTCGCGCCGCCAAGCGGAAGCGCCGCCATCACGGCATCGTCATCGCGGCGGCCTACAAAGCCCGGGCAAAGCGCATAGATGCGGGGCGTGACGCTGTCGTGCTCACGAAACCGGATTTCCCAGATGACTCTTCTCTTCAACCCTACCCAACTCGGCGCCTTGCGCCTGGCGAACTCCATCGTGATGGCGCCGCTGACGCGCCAGCGCGCCGACGCCATGGGCGTGCCGCAGCCCCACGTTGTGGATTACTACGCCCAGCGCGCCTCGGCGGGCCTCATCATCGCCGAAGGCACGCAGCCCAGCTTCGCCGGCCAGGGCTATTGCCGCACGCCCGGCATTCATACGCCCGAGCAGATCGCGGCCTGGAAGCAGGTCACCGACGCCGTGCATGCCCGAGGCGGCAAGATCGTGCTGCAGATCATGCATGCGGGCCGGATCGCGCATCCTCTCAACCGCCAGATCCCGGACGAGCCGGTTGCTCCTTCCGCGGTCACGCCGGCCGGCACGATGTGGACCGACCAGAAGCAGATGCAGCCCTATCCGGCGCCGCGCGCGTTCGAGACGGCCGAACTGCCGGGGCTGATCGAGGAGTTCGCGCAGGCGGCCCGCAACGCGATCGCGGCCGGCTTCGACGGCGTCGAGCTGCACGCCGCCAATGGCTACCTGCTGAACCAGTTCCTGAGCAGCAACACGAACCAGCGCACCGACGGCTACGGCTCCTCGGTGAGCGGGCGCATCCGCTTCGTGGTCGAGACCACTCAGGCGGTCGCGGCTGCGATCGGGGCGGACCGCACCGGCATTCGCATCTCGCCCGGCCACATGTTCAACGACCTCGTGGACGCGAACCCGCTGGAAACGCACCTGGCGCTCCTGGATGCGCTGCCGACGGCCGACATGGCCTATGTGCACGTGATGAAGGCCGACGCGTTCGCGGCGGCGCTGAACAATGCCGGGGATCCCGACGCGGCCCTGCAGGCGCTGCGCGCCCGCATCAAGGGGCCAATGCTGGCGGCGGGCGGCTACACGGCCGAAACGGGCGAAGCCGCGCTGCAGTCCGGGCTCGTCCAGGCCGTGGTGTTCGGCCGGCCCTTTATCGCCAATCCCGATCTGGTGGAGCGCATGCGGGACGGGACGCCGCTCGCGACCCCCAACGACAAGCTGTTCTATACGCCGGGACCGAAGGGCTACAGCGACTACCCGTCGGCTCATTAATCGCTGCGTTAAACAACGCCGCTCGCCCAACGGGGCGGGCGGCCTCCCGTTGGCGTCCCTGCGTTATCCACGGGAAAAGGCGACCGTGCCGAGCCTTTAAGGCGTAAGCGGCCCGTCACCATTCCTCGACGAGAGGCGCACGCGCAGCGATCTCGACAAAGATAGCGAGGCTGAGGAGATCCAGTATTGGGTACCACATAGGTCCCCCAAGACGCTGGGACGAAAACATCGCTTCAGTTCAGCGATGACATCCATGCTTTATACGCGAAGTGAAATCAAATCAGATTCAATCTGGATTAATCCGAACGCTGGATTGTCGCGAACATGATTAAAATTGCCGGAGTCGCGGCGCCGAATGCAAGTTACGAGAAAGTTGCTTTTGAACCTAAGTACGCCCTGCTGTGGAGCGAAAGGGTTAGCCCGAATGGGCCAGCGAAGCGCCGTTGATTCGTTAAGTCTGCGTTAATAGGGTCGGCGCACGATTGGAGCACCCGCCCATTCAACAGGGCCCATCTCGCCATGATCCGCGCCGACCTGCTCTCCGCCGCGAAAGATGATGACCGCCCGCCCGTGGAGGTGAGCGACACCGTTGTGGCCGTGTCGCTGGGCGGGACCTGCGTGGTTGCGGTGGTGTGCTGGGTCGGATTCCTCGCCTGGGGCGCGGGACGGCTTTTGTCGTTCTGGTGAAGACGCTTCAGCCGGCCAGGGTTGTTTAAGCCCGAGACGCCGTTACAGCAGATTGGCGTGGCGAGACCACATGGCGGCTTCGGTGACGCCGAGGCGCTTCATGAGCCGCAGCACGATCAGTTCCGTCACGGTGAGCAAGGCGAACTCATAGGTTCCGCCCATCGCGAGGTTGGACGGGGCGGCGGCTCCGCCCATCCCGGCCGGGATCGGGATCACATGGTCGGCGTCGCGCGCCGCTTCGCTGTCGACCGCCGCCGTGAACAACGCGATGCGCGCGCCGGCGCGCCGGGCGGATGCGATCAGCGCGAGACCGGTCGGAAGGTCGCCCTTGGCGGCGTTGACGAGGAAAAGGTCGCCCGGCCCGAGCGGCGGGGCGTTCATGGCCCCGACCACATGGGCGGCGACGCCAAGGTGGTGCAGCCGCATCGCGAACGCCTGCATGACGAGCCCTGTGCGGCCCTGGCCGTAGAGCGCGCAGGTCCTTGCGGCCGCAATCCCTTCCACGAGGGCGTCCAGACGCTCGGGCGGGACGCCGGCGAGCACGGCCGCGACCTCGTCGAAGATCGGCCGCGCCTCGTCGTCGAGCCCGGTCACGGCCCAGCCCCGACGCCGGCCGTCAGGACGCCGCGCGACAGGAAGATGTCGGTGATCTCGTCCGAGATCCGCATGAATTCGGGGCTCTTTCGGCCCTCGAGACCCCGGGGGCGCGGCATTGCGACCGGGATGATCCGCTCGATGCGGCCGGGGCGGGGGCTCATCACGACCACGCGATCCGACAGCAGCACGGCCTCGTCGATCGAGTGCGTGATGAACAGCACGGTCTTGCGGGTCGCCATCCAGAGCGCTTCGAGATCGAGCCGCATCTGCTCGCGCGTCAGCGCGTCGAGCGCGCCGAAAGGCTCGTCCATGATCAGCATCACGGGATCGTGGATCAGCGAACGCGCGATGGCGCAGCGCTGCCGCATGCCGCCGGAGAGCTCGTAGGGGTAGCGATCGGCGAACTCGGCCAGGCCGACGCGGCGCAGAAGATCGTCCGCACGGGCCGTGTAGTCGGCCTTCTTGAGGCCCCGCATCTCGACCTGGAACAGGAGGTTGTCGCGCACGCTGCGCCAATCCAGCAGCACCGGCGCCTGGAAGACGATGCCCATTTCGCCGCTCGGCTTCGTCACGGGCGCGCCATTCACCAGGATCTCGCCCGTGCTCGCCGGCAGCAGCCCCGACAGGAGCCGCAGCAATGTGGATTTCCCACAGCCGGACGGGCCCACGATGGCGACGAACTCGCCTTCGGCGATGTCGAGATCGACGCGGTCGAGCGCATGCGTGGCCATGCCGCCGCGGCGGTAGGTCTTGCCGACATTGCGCAGGCTGATCGACATCAGGCGGTTCTCCGGGCCGAGGGGGACAGAACGGGGATGGGCCAGCGTTCGGCGAGCTCGGCCGCCGCCGCGCGGATGCGTCCGGCGAGCCGCTCGTGACGCTCCGGCGGGATGCGTTGCACCGGGCCGGCGACGCTGACCGCCCCGATCGCGGTTTCGCCATCGGGCAGGATCGGGGCCGCGATGGCGACGATGCCGGCCTCGGCTTCCTCCAGGGCGATGGCCCAGCCGCTCTCGCGGGTGCGGCGCAGGTCGCTCACGAGGCCATCGAGATCGCGGATGGCGTTGGGGCCGCTCGCGCCGGTGTCGGTCAGGCCTTCCTGCAGGAGGATGCCGACAGCGTCCTTCTCGGGCAGCGTGGAGAGCCAGGCCTTGCCGTTGGCGGTGGCGTGAAGGGGAATGCGGCCCGTCATCGACGGCGCATACATGAGGCCGGGCGGCGCGCCCTGGGCCGAGCCCAACCAGGCAAGACGCCGGTCCTGCACGCAGGACAGCCGCACCAGCTCGCCGGTTTCGCGCGCGACGGCGTCGAGGATGGGCTGGCAGATGTCCTCGATCCGCGCCTCGGCCAGCATGCGCTTGCCCATCAGGGCGAAGCGCAGCGACAGGCGATAGCGCTGGGTCACCGGGTCCTGCTCGGCCCAGCCCTTTTCGACGAGCTGGCCCAACAGGCGGTGGACGCCGCTTTTCGGCAGGTTGAGCTGGCCCGCGAGATCGGACACGCCGCAGGGCGCCGACGAGCGCGAGAGCGCCTCGATCAGGTCGAGCGCGCTGTGCAGCTGCGACTTTACAACCCGCATGTTGCCGAACCCTGTTCTTTGTGGAACGATGTTCAATGTAGAAAGTCGGACGGGTCGGCGTCAACTCGCCACCGTCATGGATCCCGCGGCACAGCGGGGCAGGGAGGATGCCGGATGGGCGCCGTGCGCCGGATCGTGCTCGACCATTGGAAAGTCGTCGCCACCTTCGCGGCGATCTTCGCCGTCTGGGAACTCGCAGTGCTGGCGCTGGGCGTGAAGCCCTACATCCTGCCCAAGCCTTCCGTGGTGATGACGCAGATGTTCGCCCGCCTGCCGACCGTGCTGGATGGGGCGCTGGCGACGCTGCAACCGATGCTGATCGGCTATGTGCTCGCCGTGGCGGTGGGCGTGCTGCTGGCCTTGCTGGTCGCGTTCTCCCAGGGGTTTCGCGAGACGCTTTACCCGGTGATCGTGTTCCTCCAGATCGTGCCGAAGATCGCCGTGGCGCCGCTGTTCCTGATCTGGTTCGGCTATGGGCTCCTGCCCAAGGTGCTGCTGGTCTTTTTGCTTTCGTTCTTCCCGATCGTGGTGAGCGCGGTTTCGGCGTTCCGCTCGGTGGACACCGACATCCTCGATCTCGCCCGCGCGACCGGCGCCGGGCCGGGGCGCATCTTCTGGAAGGTGCAGCTGCCGCATGCGCTGCCGACGCT
The DNA here is from genome assembly GCF_056400925.1 of Alsobacter sp. P4_H11. Taxonomy (NCBI): domain Bacteria; kingdom Pseudomonadati; phylum Pseudomonadota; class Alphaproteobacteria; order Hyphomicrobiales; family Alsobacteraceae; genus Alsobacter; species Alsobacter sp. P4_H11. The sequence continues at coordinate 462,674 of NZ_JBFUKI010000001.1, read as the reverse complement.
GTTCACCGGCTTCAAGGTGTCGGCCGCGCTGTCGGCGACCGGCGCGCTGGTGGCCGAGTTCGTCGCGTCCGACCGGGGGCTCGGCTACCTGCTGGTGGGCTATTCCAACAATCTCGACACCCCCATGGCCTTCGCCACCATCCTGGTGATCAGCATCATGGGCCTGGCGCTTTATGCGGCCGTGGAGGCCGTGGAGCGCATCGCCATCCCGTGGCACGTCTCGCGCCGAAGCACGGAGCCGGAGCTGTCCGGCAATCCGTGACCAACACCAAGGGGAGGATCACATGAAGCGCTCAACCATTCTGGGCCTTTTGGCCGCCACGCTGCTGACGGCCGCGCCCGCCGCCGCGCAGGACAAGGTCACGTTCCGGCTGAACTGGATCGCGTATGGCTTCCACACGCCGTTCTACCTCGGCGTGGAGCGCGGTTACTACAAGGAGGAGGGCATCGACCTCACCATCGGCGAGGGCCAGGGCTCGGTGCGGGCGGTGCAGACCGTGGGCGCCAAGGGCGACACCTTCGGGCTGGCGGATGGCGGCTCGGTGGTGGCGGGCGTCACCAAGGGCGCGCCGGTGCGGGCCGTGATGGCGGTGACGAACTCGTCGCCCTATGCGCTGTCGGCGCGGGCGGATTCGGGCATCAAGACGCTGAAGGATTTCGAGGGCAAGACGGTCGCGAGCGCGCCGGGCGAGGCCGGCCTGCAGCTCCTGCCGGCGCTGTTCGCCCGCAACGGCGTCGACGGCTCCAAGGTGAAGGTGCTGCGCGTCGAGGGCGCGGGCAAGATGGTGGCGGTCGCCGAGAAGAAGGCGGAAGGCCTGATGGCCGGCCTCGACAACCAGTCGATCACGCTGCCGCGCCAGGGCGTGCCGCTGGTGGATTTCGGCTATGCGGCCAACGGCGTGAACACGGTCGGGCTCACCATCGTGGCCAATGAGGAGACGCTGAAATCCAACCCGGACCTGGTGCGCCGCTTCGTGAAGGCGACCGTGCGCAGCTTCCAGGCCGCCGTGAAGGAGCCGGAGGCCTCGATCAAGGCCGGCCAGAAGGTGAAGGCCGACATGGAGGCCGATCTCGCGATGGCGCAGCTGAAGGCCGGCATCGGCCTGATGACGTCGGAGGCGTCCAAGTCCCTGCCCATGGGCCAGTTCGCGCTGAAGGACTGGCAGGACACCGTGGACCTGATGAAGCAGTACCAGGACCTGCAGACGGACAAGGCCGCGGACGCGTTCTTCACCAACGAGTTCGCCGCCAAGAGCGGCTCGTGACGCGACGGCCAGTGAGGGAGGACGCCGATGCTGGCGGGTGAAGGCGCGGTGCTGATCTGGAACGACATCGCCCCGGAGGGCCGGGACGAGTTCTACGCCTGGCACCTGGGCGAGCACATGCCCGAGCGCGTCGGGACGCCGGGGTTCCGGCGCGGCCGACGCTATATTCGGGACGACGCCGCAACCGCGCCGGAGTTCTTCACGCTCTACGAGACCGACACCCCGCAGGTGCTGGTGGGGCAGGACTACCTCCAGCGCCTGAACGCGCCGACGCCGTGGACGAAATCGGCCACGCAGGCGTTCCGCAACACTTCCCGGGCGCTGACGCGGGTGCGCGCCAGCTTTGGCCCGGGGCAGGGCGGCATGCTGGCGACGCTGCGCTTCGACATCGCGGACGAGCGGCGGGCGCAGGTGGAGCGGCTGCTCGCCGAGGAGGTCCTGCCGCGCGTCGCCGCGATGCCGCGGGTGACGGGCGCGCATCTGTGCCTAACGGACGCGTCGGCGAGCGGCGAGCGCACGGCGGAGAGCCGGGACCGGACCGACATCCTGGCCGCGCCCGAGCGGGCCGTGCTGGTGGAAGGCTGCGGGCCCGCGGATGTGCGGGCCGGCGTGGACGCGGCGCTCGGGGCGCTCGGCGACGCGGTGCGGGGCGCGCCGGTCGTGGGGATCTACCGGCTGGAATATTGCCGGTTGAAGACGCCCTGGACGGCGGGTTGATCCGGTGAACGCCTACGATCTGAAAGGCAAGCGCGCCATCGTGACGGGCGGCGCCGGCGGCTTCGGCGTCGGCATCGCGCGGGCGCTGCTGGCTGGCGGCGCCTCGGTGGAGCTCTGGGACCTGCAGGACGCGGCGCTCGCGGCCGCCTGCGCCGAGCTCGGCGGCCAGCGCGTGTCGGCCCGTGTGGTGGACATCACCGACGACGCGCAGGTGGAGCGCGCCGTCGCCGCGGTGGCGGAGGGCGGGCGCATCGACGCGCTGGTCAACAATGCGGGCGTGCTGGGAGAGGTGAAGCCCATCTGGGAGACGACGCCGACGGATTTTCGGCGCGTGCTGGAGGTCAACCTCGTGGGCTCCTACCTGGTCGCGCGCGCCGTGGTGGCGCGCATGCTGGCGCAGGAGGCCGCGCCGATGCGCGGGCACGTGGTCAACATGTCGTCGATCCAGGGCAAGGAGGGCATGCCGCTCGCCGGCGCCTATGCGGCCTCCAAGGCGGCGCTGCTGGCGCTCACCAAGACGCTCGCCAAGGAAACCGCGCGCGAGAAGATCGTCGTCACGGCGGTGACGCCGGCGGCGGCCGAGACCGCCATGGCGAAGCTCCTGACGCCCGAGCGCCGGGCCGAGATCGAGGGCCGCATCCCGGCCGGGCGCTTCGTCGAGGTGGAGGAAGTGGCGCGGCTGGTCGCGTGGCTGTGCACGGACGACTGCTCGTTCTCCACGGGCGGCGTCTTCGACATCTCGGGCGGGCGGGCGACCTACTAGGGCGGCGTCAGCCGTCCCAGCCGAGATGGCTCAGGAAGTCGCGCGTGCGCTCCTTCAGCGGCGCATCGAAGATCTGCGCGGGAGGGCCTTCCTCCAGCAGCTTGCCCTTCTCGAACACCACCACCCAGCTGGCGACGCGGCGCGCGAAGCTCATCTCGTGGGTGACGACGATCATCGTCATGCCCTCGAGGGCGAGCTGGCGCATGACGTTCAGCACCTCGCCCACCGTCTCGGGGTCGAGCGCCGAGGTCGGCTCGTCGAACAGCATCACGTGCGGCTCCATCGCGAGCGCGCGCGCGATGGCGACGCGCTGCTGCTGGCCGCCGGAGAGGTTGGAGGGGTAGTTGGCGGTCTTGTCCGCGAGGCCGACCTTGGCCATCAGCGCCATGGCGCGGCGGTTGGCTTCCTCGGCTGGCATCTTCTTGACGGTGATGAGGCCGGTGGCGACGTTCTCCAGCGCGGTCTTGTGCGGGAAGAGCTCGAAGTTCTGGAACACCATGCCCATGCGCTGGCGCACGCCGCGCATCTCGACGTCGCTCTTGGGCAGGGGCTTGCCCTCGAACAGCACCTCGCCGCCGTCCAACGTCTCGAGCCCGTTGGTGCAGCGCAGGAGCGTCGACTTGCCCGAGCCCGAGGGGCCGATGAGGCACACGACCTCGCCGGGGTTCACATGGAGGCTGACGCCGTCCAGCGCCGTGAACGAGCCGTAGCGCTTGCGCACGTCCTTGTAGACGAGCATGGGCGCGCGGTCGGCGTTCTTGCGTGGCTCCGCGGTCATTCCCGCACTCCGTACTTGCGATGGATCCAGTCGACGAGCTTGGCCTGGGGGTAGCCCATCAGCCAGTAGATCGCCGCCATGGCGGTGAGCATCTCCAGCACGCGGAAGCTCTGCGAGCGGATCTGCATGGCCGTGTGAGCGAGCTCGCCCACCGCGATCACGGACACCAGCGAGGTGTCCTTGAACAGCGACACCCAGGTGCTGGCCAGCACGGGCAGCACGCGCCGCCAGGCCTGCGGCAGGATGATCTCGCGGAACACCTGCGAGCGGCTCATGCCCAGCGCCAGCCCGGCCTCGCCCTGGCCCTTGCGGATGGACGCGATGCCCGAGCGGAAGGTCTCGGAGTTATAGGCCGAGACGTTGAGGCAGAGCGCCGTGAGGCCGGTGACGAAGGGCGACAGCGCGAGCCCGGTGAGCACCGGCATCACGTAGAAGGCCCAGTAGACCAGCAGCAGCAGCGGCAGATTGCGGAAGAGCTCGACGAAGCCGGTCGCGAACAGCGACACCGGCTTGAAACGCGAGCCGCGCATCAGCGCCAGCACGATGCCGCCCGGCACCGAGATCAACATGGTGAGTGCGGTGAGCAGCACCGTGAGGGCCGCGCCTTCCAGCAGCAGCCAGCGGCTGCTCCAGACGATGGACCAATCGAGGTTCATGACCGGCCCAGATGCGCGACGCGACCATAGAAGCGGTCGATAAGCCGGGTGATCGGGAAGATGATCACGAAGTAGAGCAGCATCACGGTGGTGAAGATCTCGATGGGCCGGTAGGTCTGACCGGCCAGCGTCTCGGCCTGGCGCATCAGTTCAGGCACCGCGATCACGGCCGCGATGGCGGTGTCCTTGATGGTGACCGACACGATGGAGCCGAAGGCCGGCATCATGCGCACGATCGCCTGCGGCAGCAGGATCACGCGCAGCACCTGCGCGGTGGACATGCCGAGCGCGTAGCCGGCCTGCGCCTGGCCGCGGCGGATGGAGGTGAGCCCGGCGCGCACCACCTCGGCCACATAGGCGGCGACATGGATGGTGATGCCGGTGAGCGCCGCCCAGAACGGCGCGAAGGTGTGGCCGGTGAGGATCGGCACCGCGAAGTAGATCCACACCAGCACGACGAAGACCGGGATGGCCCGCATCGAGTCGATGTAGAAGACCAGGATCACGCTGAGCCAGCGCGGCCCGTAGAGCCGGCCGAGCGCCACCAGCAAGCCGGCCGCGAAGCTGCACAGCACGGCGGCGGCCGAGAGCGCCAGCGTCAGGCCGAGGCCGGACGCGAGAAAGCGCCAGCTGTCCAGAAGCGGGGAGAAGTCGAGATCCATGGGGGCTGTTCAGACCGGGGGGAGCCGCCGCCGGCGCTGGGCCGGCGGCGCGAAAACAGGCTGGTTACATCTTCTCGATCATGGCCGTTTCCTCGGCCGTGAGATCCTTCTGCATCCGGGTCTCGACGGCCTTGAGCCAGGCGAGGAACTCCGGCTGGTTCTTGTCGATGGCGGAGCCGATGTCGGTGCCCATCTCCTTGCTGTCCTGGCAGTTGTTGCCCTCTGGCAAGGCCTTGAGGCCCTTCACCTTCTTGTTCAACGCCACCCACGGGATGCGGTTGATGGGGGTGATGTCGGCGCGCTTGGCCATGATCTCCTCGACCGGCGCGGCGGTGCCGGCCGTCGAGACGCCGCGCAGGGTGGCCTTGGGGAAGCGGGTCTTCACCCAATGCTCCTCGCCGCCGCCCGTGTAGTAGGCGACCACGACGCCTTCCTGGTTGAATTCGTCGATGCTCTTAGCGTTGGCGACCTTCGGATTGTCGGCGCGGCCAAACACGCAAAGGCTGGTGGACGCGTAGGTGATGAAGTCGATCACCTGCAGGCGCTGCGGCGTCACCGACAAGGGCGAGATCGTCATGTCGACCTGGTTGGCGGCCAGCACCGGCACCTTGGTCTCGTGCGAGACCGGCACGGGCTGCAGCTTCACGCCGAGCAGGCGGGCGTATTCCTTGGCGAGCGTCCAGCCGGGTCCGGACCATTGCTCGCCGCCGCCGGTGGTGTTCTCGACCAGCCACGGCGGATTGGCGAGCACGCCGACCCGCAGGGCGCCGGCTTTCTGGATGGCCTGCACGCGCGGGCTGTTGGTGGGCACGGCTTCCTGGGCCTGGGCGGGAGTCGCCGCCAGCCAGCTCAGGGCGATCAGCGCGACGGCGCGGTTCATCTTGAAAGCCAAGGTCATCCTCCCGGGATATGCGCGGCTTCGGCAGCGCTCTTGATAGCGTCTACGACACCCAGAAACTGGGTTCGTCTGGCGACCGGCATACTTGTATGCTAGTCATGTTCTGTCAAGAATACGGCGCAAGCCGTGCGTGAGCGGCGGCCGTTCGGAGGAAAGCGTTGCAAGGCAAGGCTCTGCTGTTTCGACCGGGCTCGGAGCCCGCCAGCGCCTCCGAGATCTACGCGACGATCCGGCGCGACATCATCCGATTGCGGCTACGCCCCGGCGAGCAGCTTTCCGAGAAGGACCTCGGCCTGCGGTTCATGACCAGCAGGACGCCTGTGCGCGAGGCCATCGTCCGCCTCGTGGATGACGGGTTGATCCAGGTTCTGCCGCAGCGCGGCACGTTCGTGACCCGCATTTCGCTACGCGCCGTGAAGCGCGCGCGCTTCGTCCGCAATGCGCTCGAGCTCGCGATCATCCGCGAGGCGGCCGAGCAGGGGATTTCCGACCAGACCGTGCGGGTGCTGGAGGACGCTATCGCCGCGCAGGAAGAGGCGGCCGGCGACGCCGAGCGCTTTACCGACGCCGACGACGCGTTTCACCGCACCATCGCGAACGCGCTGGGGCTCGGCGACCTCTGGTCCGTGGTCGAAAACCAGAAGGCGCAGTTCGATCGCATCCGCTTTCTGAGCCTGCCGAACGTCACGCCGGTGGCGCTGCTGGTCGCCCAGCATCGCGCCATTCTGGACGCCGTTCGGGCGCGCGATCCCGCGCGGGCGGAGGCCATGCTGGCCGAGCATCTGAGCATCGTGCTCGACACCGCGCAGGGGCTCCTGTCGACGCACCCGGACCTGATGCTCGACGATCTGTGAGGTCGGTCAGGCTATAGCGGCGGCGTGGATCAGTAGGGCGGCTTGCGGCGCTCGCGCTGGGCGCGGGCCGCCTCCGTCCACCAGTCGAGATCATCCGCGAAACGCCCGAATGCGCGGTCCAGCGACTGGCCGGCTTTGCCGGTGGGCTGTCCCTGCGCGTCCAGCGTCTCGCCGATTGGCCCGACCGTGAGGCTGCTGGAGATCACCACCATGCCCATCTCGGACAGGGTCGCGTGCCAGGCGGAGTTCGAGCGCGCGCCGGAGAGGCGGCCCGCCGAATAGCTGGCGACGGCGGCCGGGCGCCAGAACCACTCCTCGAGGAAGTGGTCCGTGAGGTTCTTGAGGCCCGGCTGGACGCCCCAATTGTATTCGCCGGTCACGAACACGAAGGCGTCGGCCGCGCGGATCTTTTCGGCGAGCTCCTCCATGGCGGCCGGCGCCTCGCCGGCGGGGTATTCCTTGTACATGCGATCCAGCATGGGCAGGTTTACCGCCTTGGCGTCGATGAGCTCGACCTCGCCCCCGCGCGCCGCGAGGCCCCGGACGATGTAGTCGGCGAGCCGGATGCCGGCGCGGTCCGAGCGGTAGGATCCGTAGAACACGAGCGTGCGAGAGCCCATCGGCGCCTCCTTTCAGGTGGTCGGCTGCGTTCTGGATGGCGGTCGTTTCGGAGACCTGCCCAGCAACGCTTGGTGGGGTCCAGAATGGACGATCTTCTCGCTTGCTGAAAAGTACCGCATCTCTCCGTCGTGGCCGGGCTTGTCCCGGCCATCCACGCGGGAGCCCGGCGCGTGGACCCCCGGGTCACGCCCGTGGATGACGGTGAAGCGACGGTGGGACTGTTCGGGCAAGCGCTTCGGCGGGCGGCTTAACGCCGTGGCCTAGACGGCCTCGCCGTCATTGCGAGCCGGAGGCGATGCAATCCAGTCTATAGGCCCGGCGGCAGACTGGATTGCTTCGCTGGCGCTCGCAATGACGGGGGGATGCGACCAGCTGCCTCCAGCGAACGTTTGCCGCCCTCGCCGTCATCCCTGGCGACCTGCGGAGTAGGTCGGGAAGGGAATCCAGAGCAAAGGCGCGCACCCCTGGATCCCCTTCCCGGCGCTGCGCGCCGCCGGGGATGACGGAGAGTGTTGAGCCACGGCGACTGGGTTGATGGCGGGAGGGTGTGACCGATTTCCGGCCTGAGTCACGCCTTCGCGGCCGTGACGACGATCTCGATCAGCGCGCCGCCACCCAGGTCCGCCACGCCGACGGTGGCGCGCACGGGGAGGTTTTCGGGCGCAAGCCAGGCCGTCCAGGCGGCGTCCATCTCTTTCTTCTTGCCGAGGTCCGTTACGAAGATCGTGGCCGCCACGAGGCGGGTGCGGTCGGTTCCGGCTTCGGCCAGGTAGCCGTCGATCTTGGCGAGGATCTGCTCGGTCTGGCCGCCCATGGAGGCGGTGGTGTCGTCCGCGATCGTGCCGCCGACGAAGACGAGGCCGTTCGCCTCGACGACGCGGTGCATGATGGGGGTGCGGATGGCGCGCTTGATGGTCATCGATGGTGTCCTTTGAGGGTTATCAGCGGCAGACCGCCTTCACGGCGGCGTCGCTCTTGGGGAGGTTGGCCAGTTCGCCCAGCGTAATGGGCTTCACCGGCGGGCGAAGCCGGTAGGCGCCGACTTCGGCCGGGCTGACGCCGCGCTCCTCGGCGATGATTTCGGTGACCGTGGAGCCGCAGAGCCTGCCCTGGCAGGGCCCCATGCCGCAGCGCAGGAAGGTCTTCATCTGGTTGGGGCCCTGGACGCCGAGCCTGCGCGTCGTGTCGCGGAGCTGGCCGGCCGTGACTTCCTCGCAGCGGCAGACGATCGTGGCGGGGTCCTGCGGCGCCAGGAAAGGCGCGGCGGGGCGATACATGAGGTCGAGGAAACGGCGGCCGCGCATCGACTTTTGCAGCGCGGCGCGGACCGGCGCGGCGCGGCGGTCGCGTTCGGCTTCGTCGACGCGGCCGATGCAATGCGCGGCATCCAGCGCCGCGACCTCGCCGCGCAGCGCCGCGCTTTCGGCGCCGCCGATTCCGGCACCGTCGCCCGCGATGGCGATCCCCGGCACGCTCGCGCCGAACCAGGGGTCGAGCTTGGGCGTCCAGCAGCGCTGCTCGTCATCCCACGCCTGCTCGCAGCCGATCGCGCTGGTCATGTTGGGGTTGGGGATCACGCCCTGGTGCAGCAGCAGCATGTCGCAGGCGAGCGTTTCGCGCGCGGCGCCGCGCTCCACCACGACGCGCTGGACGCGGCCGTCGCCCTCGGCGCGCAGGCCGGTGACGCCGCCTACGAAGCGCAGCTTGCGGCGGACGTTCAGCACGAGGCGCAGGCCCTTCGCGAGATAGGGCGACCGGAGGAAGTCCGGAACCGCGGCGGCGGCAGCCAGCGCGTTGCGGCGATCGCTCGTGTCCAGCACGGCGACGATATTCGCGCCGGCGGCCTCGAGCTGCGAGGCCAGCAGATAGAGCAGGGGGCCACAGCCGGCGAGAACAACGCGCCCGTCAGGCACCAGGCCGGAGCTCTTCAGCGCGATCTGGGCCGCGCCGGCCGTCATGACGCCGGGCAGCGTCCAGCCGGGGATCGGCATGGGCCGTTCCAGCGCGCCGGTCGCCAGGATGACGCGCCGCGCATCGACGAGGCGGGCCTGCCCGCCGGCCGACAGGCCGACCTCGAAGCCGTCGCCGCCGGCGAGCAGCTCGGTCCGGCCAACCGTCCAAATGGTTGTGCGCGGGGCGTAATCCGCGGCGCTGCGACCGAAGCGATCGACCACGGCCTGTCCGGCCCAGTAGTCCTCGCCCAGCACGGCGCGGCGCTGGACGGGGGTCGTGGTGACGCTGCGGTAGATCTGGCCGCCGGGAGCGGGATTCTCGTCGGCGAGGAGAACCGAGAGGCCGAGCTCGCTCGCGGTAGCGGCCGCCGCGAGGCCGGCCGGCCCGGCGCCCACGACGGCGAGGTCGTAAGCGTCGCGCAGGCCCGCGACGTCGTCGATGCGGTTCATGCCTCGGTCTCCTCGCTGTATTCGGCCTGGCGGGCGCCGTGCTGCGTCTCGATGCGCATGCCGTCCTCCAGCGGGACGAGGCAGCCCTGCCGGTTGCCGACGCCGTCGATCACCACCAGGCATTCGAAGCAGACGCCCATCATGCAATAGGCGCCGCGCGGGGCGCCCGACACGGGCGTCTCCCGGTTCACCGCGACGCCGTTGGCGAGCAGCGCCGCCGCGACGGTGTCGCCGGCGCGGGCCGTCATGGCGGCGCCGTCGAACGTGAAGCGGAGTTGGGCGCCGGCGGGCGCGCCGGGGTCAAGCATGGGCCGGAACATGGAACCTCCGGGCGTTGAAGGGCGCGACGGCGTCCGGCAGGGCGCCGGCCAGGATGGCGGGCGCGAGCGTCAGCACGTGGTTGGCGGCGAGCGTCACGCCGGAGTGGCAGGTCGTAACGAAGGCGCCCGGATGAGCCGTGGACTGCTCGTAGATCGGGAAACCGTCCGGGCTCATGACCCGCAGCGCCGACCAGGTGCGCACGACGTTGAGCCCGGCGAGACGCGGGAACATCCGCACGGCGCGCTCGGCCATCAGCGAGATGATGGGCTGGGTGACGACGGTGTCGAAGCCGAGGTCCTCCTGGCTGTCGCCGATCATGACGCCGCCCTCGTCGGTCTGGCGCACCGTCACCATGGGATTGTGCAGGAAGGGCGCAGTCTTCTCGGTGACGATCACCTGGCCCTTGCTGGGCTTCACGGGCGCGTTCAGCCCCACCATGGGGGCCAGCCGGGCGTTGCCGAGGCCGGCGGCCAGCACCACCTTGGGCGCGCGGATCTCGCCCCACGGGCCGGTGACGCGGAAACCCCCGTTCTCGGGCGTGATGGCGTCCACGGCGCAGTTGGGCCGGTAGTCCGCGCCGCGGCGCTGGAGCGCCTCGTGCAGGGCCCGGAACAGGCGCAGCGAATTCACGTGGCCGTCGATGGGGCTGTAGATGGAGCCCGCCACGTCCTTGCCGATGTCGGGCAGGCGGCGCTTGGTTTCGGCGTGGTCGAGGACCTCATAGCCGTATTCCACCATGTTGATCTGGTTGTGCAGGCGCGTCATGCCGTCGACGCGCTGCTGGAGCTCGGCGTCCGACAGGCACAACGTGAAGCCGCCCGGCTGGCTGTGGGCGACGTCGATGCCCGCCTCCTCGCGCAGCAGGCCGGCGAGCTCATGCCAGGCGTCGGCCGAGCGCTTCGACCACGCGGCGTATTCGGGCATGCCCATGCCCTTCGATTGCACCCAGACCAGCGCGAAGTTGCCGCGCGAGGCGCGAAGGGCGAGATCGCCCTCGTCGAGCACGCAGACCCGCGCGCCGGCGCGGGCCAGGCCATACGCCATGGCGCCGCCGACGAGGCCGCCGCCGATGACGACGACGTCAGGTTCCGATTGAGGGGTGGTGAGGGACACGGCAGGTCAGCCCTTTCCGGCTCCGACAAAGAGACGATCGAGCCCGAAGATGCGGTCCAGCACGAGCAGCATCACGGCCGTGAGGGCGATGAGGCAGGCCGAGACGGAGGCGATCAGCGGATCGATGTTGTCCTGGATGTAGAGGAACATGCGCACCGGCAGCGTGACGGTGGCGGGGGAGGCGACGAACACCGTCATGGTGACTTCGTCGAAGGAGTTGATGAAGGCCAGCATCCAGCCGGACACGACGCCGGGCAGGATCAGCGGGATGGTGACGCGGCGAAACACCGTCATCGGGCCGGCGCCGAGCGACACGGCGGCATGCTCGATGCGCGCATCGATGCCGTAGGACGCCGCCAAGACGAGGCGCAGCGCGAAGGGGATCACGACGATCACGTGGCTGAGCACCAGCCCGGTGAAGGAGCCCGCCAGCCCGACCTGGGTGAAGAAGCGCAGGAACGCGATGCCGAGCACCACGTGCGGCACCATCAGGGGCGACAGGAACAGCGCCGTCAGCGCCTCGCGGCCGGGGAACCGGTAGCGCGCGATGGCGAGCGCGGCCGGGACCGACAGGGCGATCGCGATGGTGGACGACAGGGCCGCCAGCCAAAGGCTGGTCCAGAACGCCCGCAGGAATTCCGGATAGGCCAGGATCTGGCGGAACCAGCGCAGGCTGAAGCCGTGCGTCGGCAGCGACAGGTAGCCCTCCGGCGTGAACGCGACCGCGCACACGATGGCGAGCGGCGCCAGCATGAAGGTGACGAACAGGAGGTGGAAGGCCGTCGCCAGGGCGCCGTTGCGGCTCATTCGAACACCTGCGCGTAGCGGCGCTCAATCAGCCGGTTGGAGCCCACGATGATCGCGACCAGCGCCACCAGCAGCAGCGTGGCGACGGCGGCGCCGAGCGGCCAGTTGAGAGTGTTCAGGAACTCGTCATACGCCAGCGTGGCGGCGACCTTGAGCCGCCGGCCGCCGATGATGGCGGGCGACGCGAAGGCGCTGGCCGCGAGCGCGAAGACGATCACGGAGCCGGACAGGACGCCCGGCACGATCTGCGGCAGGATCACGCGCCGCCAGGTGGTGAACGCCGACGCGCCGAGCGAGCCGGCGGCGTTCTCGACCTGCGGGTCGAGCCGCTGCAGCGCCGCCCAGACGGCCAGCACCATGAAGGGCGCGAGCACGTGCGTGAGCGTGACGATCACGCCCGTCTCGGTGAACATGAAGGGCAGCGGCGTAGCGATGAGGCCAAGCTTGATGAGGCCCTGGTTGACCACGCCGGTGGAGCCGAACAGCAGCGCCCAGCCCAGCGTGCGCGCCACCACGGACACGAGCAGCGGCCCCAGGATGGCGAGCAGCGAGACGCTGCGCCAGCCCGGGCTCAGGCGGTTGAGGATGTAGGCCTCGGGGACGCCGATCGCCACGCAGGCCAGCGTGACCAGGATGGCGATGCGGAACGTGCGCAGGAAGACGCTGGCGAAATAGTCGTCCGCGACCATCTCGCGCCAGTTCTTCAGCGTCCACTCCGGCACGATGCCTTTGTACTGGCCCCAATCGTAGAAGGAGAGCAGCACCGTCATGGCGAGCGGGATCAGCACCAGCCCGAGAAAGACCAGCGCGGTCGGCCCGGCCAGCAGGTAGGGCGCGGCTTTCGGACGCTCGCTCACGCCGTGCCCCCTGCCGGCAGCAGGGCGACGTCCTGCGTCGAGAAGGTGAGGGCGACCGCCTCGCCTTCGGCGGGGACCGGCGAGCCGTCATTGGGGCGCACCAGCGTGAGCGGCCCAGCCTCGCTGTCGACCTGCAGCAGCCAGTGCAGCCCCTGGAACACCCGCATGGTCACCCGGCCGGACACGCCCGCCGATCCCGACGCGAAGGCGATGCGCTCCGGCCGCACCGCGACTGATTGCGGGCCCGATCCGGCGCCCGCCGGGGCGGGAAGGCGCAGGCCGCCGACGACCAGCACCGGGCCCTGGGGGCCGGCCTCGACAGTCCCGTTCAGGAGATTGGTCTTGCCCAGGAAGTTGGCCACGAAGGCGGAGGCCGGGCGCGCATAGGCCTCGTCCGGGCGCGCGATCTGCTCGACCCGGCCCTTGTTCATCAGCACGATGCGGTCGGAGAGCGCCATGGCCTCGGCCTGGTCATGCGTGACCAGGATGGTGGTGGCGCCGCTGATCCGCTGGATCGAGCGCAGCTCGATCTGCATCTCTTCGCGCAGCTTGGCGTCGAGGTTGGAGAGCGGTTCGTCCAGCAGCAGGATGGCGGGCTTGATCACCAGCGCGCGGGCCAGCGCGACGCGCTGCTGCTGCCCGCCCGACATGCGCTTGGGGTAGCGCTCGGCGAAGCCAGAAAGCCCGACCAGCGCCAGCGTCTCGGCGACGCGCTTGTCGCGCTCGGCGCGCGGCACGTCGCGCATCTCCAGCCCGAAGGCGACGTTCTCGGCCGCCGTCATGTGTGGAAACAGGGCGTAGCTCTGGAACACGATGCCGAGGCCGCGCCGGTTCGGCTTCATGGCCCCGAGGTCGACGCCGTCCAGCATGACGCGCCCGCCCGTCGGCTCCACGAAGCCGGCGATCATTTGCAGGGTCGTGGTCTTGCCGCAGCCGGAGGGGCCCAGCAACGAGATGAACTCGCCCTTCTCGACGGCGAGATCGAGAGCGTCCACGGCGACATGGTCGCCGTAGCGCTTGGTCAGGCGTTCGAGAGCTATATAGGGCATGGGCTATTCGTCCGATGTTCGTGGCCGCGGTCCCCCGCGTGTTGCGCAGGACGGCGGCCGCAAGGCTCGCGGCGGGGCGGCGCCTCGTTCCTCATCCCGAGGCCGGGCGACGATATCCGGTCGCCGGGGCGAGTCTTCTCACGGGAGAAGCGCTTCACGCCCGGCGTGGATTGTTTCGTCGCTGCGCGTCCCGCGATGACGGGAGGTGGGCTGTTACCGCTCGATCTCTCGGTTCCAGCGCTTGGTCCACTCCTCGCGCTTGGCGTTGGCGGTGTCCCAGTCGACGGCCTTCAGCGTCTTGGCGAGATCGCCGTAAGGCAGGCCCTTCTGGTCCTCGGGGGCGAGCTTCACGGTCATGTTGGCCGGGCCTGTGCCAGCGCCCTTGGCGAGCGCCACCTGGATCTCGGGCGAGAGCAGGTGCTGCAGGAAGGCGTTGGCCTCCTTCTCGTTCTTGGAGCCGGCGACCGGGCAGGCCGCGGTGCCGAGCGCGTAGCCGCCTTCCTTGGGGTAGATGAACTCCACCGGAAAGCCGGTGTCCGCAAAGGCCTTCACACGGCCGGAGCCCCACACGGCGAACACGGCCTGGCCGTTCTGGAACAGCTCGGTCATCTTGGCCGGGGAGGGCTCGTAAGCGAGCACATTGGCGTTGATCTCGGACTTGAACGCCTTGAAGCCGGGCTCGATGTCCTTCTCGCCGCCGCCCGCGAGCTGCGCTTCGGCGATCAGCGCATGCAGCCCGTAGGTGTTGTTGATCGGCGGAATCACGATCTTCTGCTTGAACTTGGCGTCCTTCAGGTCGGCCCAGGAGGTCGGGATCGGCCACTTGTTCTCTTCGAAGGCCTTCTTGTTGACCATGAAGCCGGTGGCCACCATGCCGATGCCGACGGCCTTGTTGGACGAGAACTTCATCACCGGGGCGACGTCCTTGTAGACCTCGCCGGGCGCCAGCTCGCCGCAGAAGCCGAGCGACACGGCCTGATAGGCGGGGCCGTCGTCCACGATGATGGCGTCGATCTGCTGGGCGCCCTTCTGGGCCTGCAGCTTGGCGAGCGTGTCCGTGGAGTTGCCCGCCACGTACTCGACCTTCACGCCGCTCTTGGCCTCGAAGGGCGGGATGATCTCCTTGCGCATGGTCTGCTCGTAGGAGCCGCCATAACCGGCCACATAGAGCGTCTTCTGCTGCGCGAGCGCCCCATTGGACGCCAACGCGGTGGAAGCCAGCAGCAGACCTGCAAACATCAACTTCATGAGACCCTCCCTCATGGCCAAGAACACTGGCCTGGCAACTGTCGCCAGCTTGGACGGCGCGCGAGCCGAGGGTCAAATCGAATGATTGCAGCAGCCCATAACAGGATGTTATGGGCGAGGCATGCTGAACCCGAGGCAGATCGAGGCTTTCCGCGCCGTCATCGTGATGGGGAGCGTGACCGGCGCCGCGCAGGCGCTCAACGTCACACAACCGGCCGTCACCCGGCTGGTCCATGTTTTCCAGCGCAGCCTCGGCATGCCGCTCTTCGTGCGGCGCGGCTCACGGCTCGTTCCCACCGAGGAGGCGCTGGCGCTCTATCGCGAGGTCGAGCGGCAATTCGTCGGGCTCGACGGCATCGCGCGGGCGGCCCGCGACATCCGCGAAGGGCGCGTCGGGACATTGCGGATTGCAGCCTTGCCGGCCTTCAACGTCGGTTTCATGCCGCGCGCGGTCGGCGCGTTCATGGCCGAACGGCCGGAACTTGACGTAGCGCTCTACGGCAGCATCTCGTCCCAGGTCGCCGAATGGGTGGCGTCCGGCTTTTGCGAGGTGGGCTTCGTGCAGGCTCCCATCGAGTCGGGGCATCTCGACATCGAGCCCCTGATCTCGGCGCCGGCCGTGGCGGTGCTTCCGGCAGGCCATCGCCTTGTCGCCAAGGCGGTGTTGCGGCCGGAGGATTTCGCGGGCGAGCAGTTCGTGTCGCTGGAAAACAGCACGCAGCTTCGTTACCGCACCGACGCGGTGTTCGCGCAGGCGCGCGTGTCGCGCCACACACGGGCCGAAACCCCGCTCTCGATGATCGCCTGCGCGATGGTGGCGGCCGGCGCGGGCCTGAGCATCGTCGACCCATTTACGGCCGCCGAATATGACGGCCGCGGCGTCGCCGTGCGGGCCTTCCGGCCGGACGTGCACCTCGACATCTCGTGCATCTGGTCGGCGCAGCGCAGCCGGTCGGGGATCGCTCGGCAGTTCGTGGAATTCATCGCCGGCCGGCTCGCGCCCTTTCGGGAGCGCTCCGGCGGAGACAACGCGGCGGCGTAGACGCCTAGCGGCTCGGATCGATGAGGTATTTGGCGCCGGTCTCCTTGCGCTGCGCCTTGGCGACAACTGCGGGATCCAGCAGGTCCGAGAGGCTGACCGTCTGCGTGTAGCGGCTCGCGAAGGTGGTCCGGATCTCTTCGACGATGCGCTGGCGCATTCGCTTCGTCTGCTCGGGCGCCGCCCGGCGCAGGAAGTTGAACAGGAGCCAGCCGCCCACTCCCCAGGTGAAGCCGAAATTGCGCTTCAGGACCAGCGGCCCGCCGGCGAGCGATCCGTAGATGTAGACCTGCTTGTGCGTGTCAGAGCCGTAGCGGCTGTAGGCCGGCAGAGCGCGGGACGCGACGGTCTCCATGGCGTTCAGGATCTGGCCCGCCATCTCGCCGCCGCCGATCGCGTCGAAACCGAGGGTCGCTCCGGTGGCGGCGATCGCCTCCACGAGTTTCTCCGCGAAATCGGGAGCGCTGCTGTCGACGACGTGCGTCGCCCCGATGCCGCGTAGCAGCTTGGCCTGTTCCTCGCTGCGCACGACGTTCACAAGCGGAACGTTGTCGGCTAGGCAAATGCGCACGAGCATCTGCCCCAGGTTGGACGCCGCGGCCGTGTGCACGAGGGCGGTGTGGCCTTCCATCCGCATGGTCTCGACGAAGCCTAGCGCGGTGAGCGGGTTCACGAACAGGGAGGCGCCTTCGGCGGCCGTGACGTCCTCGGGAAGTACGATGCAGTCGCTCGCCCGAATGCGCCGGAGCGTGGCGTACATGCCGCCGCCGATCATCGCGAGCTTGCGGCCGACCAGATGCTGTACGTCCGGGCCGGCCCGCAGCACGGTTCCTGCGCCCTCGTTCCCGACCGGCAGGGCCTGCCCGACGCGTCCGGCCACGGCCGGCATGAATTGCGGCGGGATCTTCGCCGAGAGGGCAGGGCGTTCGCCGGAGTCGTCGCGGCCCAGCGTGGCGGGGTCGGCCGGGCCGAGCAAGAGGCCAAGGTCCGAGGGGTTGAGCGGCGTCGCCTCGACGCGGACGATCACTTCGCCCGGTCCGGGCTCGCCAATGTCGATGGGGTCGAGCGTGAGCCTGAGTTCGCCGTGGTCGGTGACCAGGGAGCGCAGTTCGAGGCCGGTCGGCATGTCAGCCATGGGAGAACTCCAGTCGGGACGGCGGGACGGCGTCGGCGTGCGGCGCCGGACCCCAACCTACATAGGAGGCCTTGGCCGGCCGACAATCAGGCCTACGGTGCGCCGAGCAGCCGCTTGGAACATTCGGTCACGGCTGCGCCCTGCGCACGATCTTTGAAAACATCAAATTTCGAGTAAATAAATGAAGGTCGAAGCTGTCGCGACGTCAACTTCAGCACCCGCCCGAAAAGATACAGTGTATTTCGCCGCGATCTCAGTAATTCGCCCTACTGGCGCTTTAAGGATTTATGCCACTATAAACCTTAAAGGCGTTGGTGGGCGCGGGGGGACAACGATGTGGTGGGCGATCCTGGACCTCGCGACGCTAGCCTTGTTTCTGGAACTCGCCGCCGCTGCGCCGCTGATGGCCGACGCCTGATCGGACCCTGACGCGGATATGCAAAAAGCCCCGGATCGCTCCGGGGCTTTTGCCGTTCAGGATCTCGGCGCGCCCGTCAGGGCATCAGAACCGTGTCGACCACGTGGATCACGCCGTTGGACTGCATGACGTTCGCGATGGTGATGCGCGCCTGGTCGCCCTTGCTGTCGGTCACGAACAAGGTCTTGCCGCTGCGGCCGGGCTGGATGGTGAGGTTCTCGCCTTCGGCGGTCTTCAGCATCGCCTGTCCGCCGCCCTTCTTGACGAGCTGCATCAGGTCAGACGCCGTGTAGCGGCCCGGCACCACGTGGTAGGTGAGCACCTTGGTGAGCGTTGCCTTGTTCTGCGGCTGGACCAGGCCCTCGACCGTGCCGGCGGGCAGCTTCTTGAAGGCCGCGTTGGTGGGCGCGAACACCGTGAACGGGCCGGGGCCCTGCAGCGTGTCGACGAGGCCCGCGGCCTTCACGGCCGCCACGAGGGTGGTGTGATCCTTGGAGTTGACGGCGTTGTCGACGATCGTCTTGGACGGGTACATGGCTGCGCCGCCGACCATGACGGTGCGCGCCATGGCGGCGCCCGCGACCGTGAGGCAGAGCGCCGAGGTTGCGGCGAAGAGGATCGTGTTGAACTTGCGCATGGCTTTTGTCTCCCTGCGGCCCCTGGTGGGGGCCTGTGGGAGTTACGGGGCCTCAATGGGCGAAGTTTCAGCCCCGGCTGATCACGGACGCGCGATCTAGGCGACCGGCGGCGTGCCGTGCGTGTGGAAGGACTCCACTGTTTTCAGCCCCCAGGCCTGGCCCTTGGCGCGCTCGGCCTGAGTCCAGACGATGGGTTTCCAGTCCGGCGCGAGCATCAGGCGGGCGCCCGCGCAGGCGATCTCGACGCGATTGCCGCCCGGCTCGTAGACATAGAGGAAGAAGGTCTGCTGCACGGCGTGCTTGTGCGGGCCGGTCTCGATGTAGACGCCGTGCTCCAGGAAGATGTCGGCCGCGCGCAGGATGTCCTCGCGGCTATCGACCGCGTAGGTGACATGGTGGAAGCGGCCGGGCGTGCCGGTGTGGTCCTTGGTGAAGGCGATGTCGTAGGTCTTGTTGGTGCAGGTCACCCAGGCGCCGGCCTCGACGCCGCTGTCGAGCACGATCATCTCGGTTGTGCGCATGCCCATGCCGCGCTCCAGGAAATGGCGGGTCTCGGCGACGTCGAGCACCAGCAGGTTCAGGTGATCGAGACGGCGCACGTTGCAGCCGCGGGCGGGGTAGCGCTGGGCCTGGTTCTTGAGCGCCGGGCGCAGCTCCGGCGGCGGCTCGTACCAGCGGGTGTCGTAGTAGAGCTCGAAGACGTGTCCGTCGGCGTTGCGGGCCCGATAGGCCTTGCCGTGGCCGAGGTCGCCGTCGACCCAGCCGAGGCCCGCCCCCATGGCCTCCAGTTCGTGGACGCGGCGGTCCAGCGCCTCGGGGCTCCAGGTGCGGAAGGCCACGTGGCCGACGCCGGAGGTGTGGCTGGCGGTGAGCTTCAGCGTGTGGAACTCATAGTCGTCCCAGCCGCGCAGGTAGACGCTGTCGCGGTCGCGCCCGCTCTCGGTCATGCCCATGATGTCGACGAAGAAGCGCAGGCTCTCGTCCGGCCTGGCGGTGAGCAACTCGACATGGCCGAGATGGGCGAGGTCATGGCGCGGTTCGGTCATCGTGTTTCTCCGTCTCGCCGAAATGGCCATTGCTTTCGGCTGCAATCAAATTGAATGTTTCACCCGATTGCTGAAACGGGCGCACCAATGCGCGGGTGGAACACGACGATGCGGGTCGACTTCCTGGGGCTCGAAGCCTTTCTGAGCATCGCGGACCGCGGCAGTTTCAACCTTGCGGCCGCGCATCTCAACCTGTCGCAGACGGCGTTGAGCCACCGGATGAAGAAGCTCGAGGACGACCTCGGACTGAAGCTCCTCGCCCGCACGACCCGGCAGGTCTCGCTGACGCCGGCCGGGCAGGACCTGCTGCCCAAGGCGCGGCGGCTGATCGACGAGATCACGATCAGCTTTGCGGAGCTGCGCCGGCAGGGCAAGGACCGGCAGGAGCGGCTCTCGGTTGGGTGCCTGCCCACCATAGCGATCCATTACCTGCCGCGCGTGCTGCATGAGTTCCAGGCCGCGTGGCCCGGCCTCACCGTGCAGGTGCACGACAATTCGGCCAGCGAGATCGCCGAACACGTGCAGGCCGGGCGCGCCGAGTTCGGCATCACGATCGTGTCCGCCAACCGCTGGGACCTCGAGATCGCGCCGCTGCTGAAGGAGCCGTTCGTGGCCGTGTGCCCGGTCGGGCATCCGCTCGCGACCGAGGCTGTGATCGACTGGTCGCAACTGGAAGGCACGCCGCTGGTGCGGATCAGCCCGCAAACCGGCAATAGGGCGCTGATCGACGACGCGCTCGGCTGCCGGCGCGAGCAGATGACGTGGCGCTACGAGTGCCAGCACGTCGCCACGGCGGTGAGCCTCGTGGCCGAAGGGCTCGGGGTCGCGATCCTGCCGCGCCTGTCGATCGAGGGATCGGACGCGCCCGGCGTCCGGGCCGTCACGCTGCGCAATCCCGGCATCTCGCGCACGCTGGGCGTGATCTCGAAAAAGGGGCTGCCGCTGTCGCCGGCCGCCACCGCGCTGGTGGGGCTGATCAGGCGCCGGCTGAAGGCGGAGGCCGGCCGCGCGGCCGATTGCTGAGCGGCACCCACGATGAGGCGGCGCGACGAGGCCGCGCGGCGATGAATTGGATTCGTCAAAGCCGGCAATCTTGTCATTTGTTTCATCCGGCTCGGCGGGCCAGCATGACGCCATGCCAATCGAGATAGGGACGATGCAGCAGGCCGTGCGTTGCATGCTGATGCGGGGAGGGACCTCCAAGGGGGCCTATTTCCTCGCCGCCGACCTGCCGCAGGACCCGGCTGAACGCGACGCCTGGCTGCTGGCCCTCATGGGTTCGCCGGACCCGCGCCAGATCGACGGGCTTGGCGGCGCGCATCCGTTGACCAGCAAGGTCGCGGTGCTGTCGCGCTCCACCAATCCGGCCTGCGACGTCGATTTCCTGTTCGCGCAGGTCGGCGTCAACAAGGCTTCGGTGGATACGACGCCGAACTGCGGCAACATCCTCGCCGGAACCGCGCCCTTCGCGATCGAGCGCGGGCTGGTCGAGGCGCGGGACGGCGTCACCACGGTCCGGGTGCGGACGCTGAACACCGGCACGATCGCGGAGCTGCAGGTGCAAACGCCCGGCGGGCGGGTGCGCTATGGCGGCGACGCGCGGATCGACGGCGTCCCGGGCACGGCTGCGCCGATACCGATCGATTTCCTGGATGCGGCCGGCTCGGTTTGCGGCAGCCTCCTGCCAACCGGCAACGTCGTCGACAGGGTCGCGGGCGTGGACGTCACGCTGATCGACAATGGCATGCCGGTGATCGTCATCGATGCGCGCTCGGTGGGACGCACGGGTTACGAAAGCCGCGAGGATCTCGACAAGGACGTCGCGCTGAAAGCGCGGCTGGAGGAGATCCGCCTTGCGTCCGGGCCGCTGATGAATCTCGGCGATGTCGGCCCCAAGGTGGTGCCCAAGATCGCGCTGGTTTCACCACCGCGCGCCGGCGGGCATGTGTGCACGCGTAGCTTCATCCCGCACGAGTGCCACGCTTCCATCGGGGTCTTCGCGGCCGTGACGGTGGCGACCGCCTGCATCCTGCCCGGCTCGCCGGCGGCGGGGGTGGCGGTGGTTCCGGAGGGGCGCGAGAAGATCCTGTCCGTGGAGCATCCGACCGGCGAATTCACCGTCCGCGTCGTCGTGGGCGGCACGTCGGCCGAGCCTCGGGTCGAGCGCGCCGGGCTGCTGCGAACGGCGCGCAAGCTCTTCGATGGCGAGGCCTTCCTGCCGGAGCGTTTGTCCGTGGCCGCCGACCCGCCTTCCGCAGTTCGATCCTGAGGAGAACGTCCCTTGTCCACATCGTCGCTTCCCGGCCGCACCGGCGCGGGGCTCGTGGTCACCGCCCATCCGGGCGATTTCGTCTGGCGCGCCGGCGGCGCGATCGCGCTGCACGCCCGCCAGGGCATGCGCATGGTGATCGTGTGCCTCTCCTATGGGGAGCGCGGCGAAAGCCAGTGGGCGTGGAAAACCGCGGGCGCGGCGCTGGCCGACGTGAAGGCGCAGCGCCGGGCCGAGGCGCAGAAGGCCGCGTCGATCCTCGGCGCCGAAATCGAGTTCATGGACGCGGGCGACTACCCGCTACGCTCCACGCCTGAGATGCTGGACCGGCTGGTCGATATCTACCGGAGCGTGAAGCCGGCCTTCGTGCTCACCCATTCGCTGGCCGACCCCTACAATGTCGATCACCCGGAGGCGACGCGTCTCGCCCAGGAAGCGCGTATCATCGCGCAAGCGGCCGGCCACAAGCCCTCGCCGGACCTTTCCTATGCGGCCCCGCCCGTTTTCCTGTTCGAGCCGCACCAGCCCGAGCAGTGCGACTACAAGCCCAACGTGATCCTCAACATCGACGACGTGTGGGAGCAGAAGCGCAGCGCCTTCGAGGTGCTGGCCGCGCAAAAGCACCTCTGGGACTACTACACCCGCGTGGCGCTGAACCGCGGCATGCAGGGCGGGCGCAATTCCGGCCGCAGCATGCAGTATGGCGAGGCCTACCAGCGCCTGTTCCCGATGGTGGTGGAGACGCTCGCATGAAGCCCGTCGTCATCCGCCGCAATCGCCGCGCCGACGCGGACGCGGTCCGCCGCCTGGGCGCGGCCGGCGTCGCCACCCTGCACGAGGCCATGGGCCGGACGGGGTTGATGAAGCCGTATCTGCGCCCGGTGTGGCAGGGCGGCTCCGTCGCCGGCTCGGCAGTGACGGTGCTGTCGCAGCCGGGCGACAACTGGATGATCCATGTCGCGGTGGAACAATGCCGGCCCGGAGACGTGATGGTGGTGGCGCTGGCGGCCGACAGCACGGACGGCATGTTCGGCGACCTTCTGGCGACCTCGCTGAAGGCGCGGGGCGTCGTCGGCCTGATCATCGACGCCGGCTGCCGCGATATCCTGACCCTGAAGGAGATGGGCTTCCCGGTATGGTCTAAGGCGATCTCGGCGCGCGGGACCGTCAAGGCGACGCCCGGCAGCGTCAACATCCCGGTGGTCTGCGCGGGTGCGCTCGTGAATCTGGGCGACGTGATCGTGGCGGACGACGATGGCGTCGTGGTGGTCCCGATGGTCGACGCCGTGCGGATCGCGGACCTCGCCGATGCGCGGCTCGCCAACGAAGAGAGCAAGCGTGCGCGGCTCGCGGCCGGAGAGTTGGGGCTCGACATCTACGCCATGCGCGAAGGGCTCGCCAAGGCGGGCCTCGTTTACCTGGACGACCCGGAGGAGCGCGTCGGCTAGCGCGTGACCGGTTCCGCGCGGCGTCCCGGCAAGGCCAGGATTATGAGGCACAGAACGCCCGCGAGCGTGAGAGCGGCCAGCATGGCCCAGGCCTCGTTGATCGCGGTCGTCATGGCGGCGCGGCGCACCAGCGGCTCCAGCATGGCTAGCGCGCCGGGCGGCGGCGCCTGGGCGGGGTTCAGCAGGCCGGGCGGGATGCCTACGAAGGCGGCCGCGTCGGCATCGCCGGCCTGCAGCTTTGTGGTGAGGCTGGAGGCCAGCGTGGGCAGACGGCCGAAGATCACGGTGTCGATCAACGCCAGCCCGATCGCGCCGCCAAGGTTCCGCATCAGGTTGAACAGGCCGCTCGCGTCCGGCACTTGCGCCGGCGGCAAATGCCCGAGCGCCAGCCGGGTGGGCGGCAGCAGGCAGAACATGATCGCCAGCCCGCGCACAACCTGCGGCCACAGCATGCCAGCGAAATCGGTCTCTGGCGTCTGCCACGCGCTCATGCCGAGCCCGACGCCAAACAGCGCGAAGCCGAACGCGCTCAGCGCGCGAGGGTCGACCCGCTTCTCGAGCATCACCGCGACGGGCGCGGCGACGAGCTGGGCAAGCCCCGTCACCAGCATGGTCTTGCCGATCGCGAGCGCATCGTGGCCGCGCACGAAGCCGAGAAAGAACGGCATCAGGTAGACCGACCCGAACAGGCCGACGCCGAGCACGAAGCTGAGCGCGCAGGCGACGGAGAAGCGCAGCGACGCGAATGCGCGCAGGTTCACGACAGGCGCGCCCGACCGCAGCATCCGCGCCGCGAACGCCGCCCCGCAGATCAGGCTGGCGATCAGCAGGCCGAGGACGACCCCGGAGGTCCAGCCCCGGCCGGGCGCCTCCTTGAGGCCGATCTCCAGCGCCGCGAGGCTGGCGGCCAGCAGCGCCACGCCGAGCGCGTCTATCCTTCGCGCGGACGCAAGGTCGGTATCGTCGCGCGGCAGCGTGGCGGCCCCGATCAGGGCGGCCACCACGCCGGGGGCCACGTTGATCAGGAACAGCCAGCGCCACGAGTAAGCGTCCGTGATCCAGCCGCCGACGACCGGTCCCAGCGTCGGCGCGAGCACGGCCAGGACGCCGGCCAGCGTGGTCGCGAGCGTCTGGTTCCGCAGGGGAAACAGCAGGAACACGGCCGTGAACACGGCGGGGATCAGCGTCCCGCCCGCAAAGCCCTGCAAGACCCGCCAGGCGATCAGGGCCTCGTAGGAGCCGCTCGCCGCGCAGCCGGCCGACGCGATGGTGAAGATCGCGACCGAGATCACGAAAAGCCAGCGCATGCTGAGCACGCGCGTGAGCAGGCCGGTGAGCGGAATGGCGACGATTTCGGCGATCAGGTAGGCGGTCTGGATCCAGCTGACCTGGTCCTCGGACATGTCCAGCGCGGCGCGGATCGTCGGCAGCGATGTCGCGACCACCTGCACGTCCAGGATGGCCATGAACATGCCGGCGCACATGGCGGCGAAGCCCGCCCAGATGCGCCATCCCGCGACGGCGGGAGCCGGCTCAGACGCGGCCGTCACGGCGCAGCTCGGCGAGGGCTGCATTTTCGGCGCGGATGCGGATCGTCAGCACGGCCGCGTTGAGGAGTGAAAACACGATGGCTGCTCCTGTCAGCCCCAAGCATAGCGGCAAAACCGCGATCTCGCCGATCACGACTGCGTAGTTCGGGTGAGGCAGGACGCGATAGGGGCCGGAGGCGACGAGCGTTTCCCCGGGGACAACGAGGATGCGCGTGGTCCAGCGGCGGCCGAGCGTCCATAGCACCCAGGCGCGCAGGACTTGGAGCAGGCCGAACACCGCAAGCCAGATCGGCTCGATCGGCTGGCTGACGCCGGCCGCCCACAAATAGGCGAGCCAGGCGGCGTGTAATGCCACCACAAGCGGGTAGTGGCCGGGCGCGACTTCCACGCCGCCGCGGGCCAGCAGGCCGGCGGTGTTGCGCCGCGCCAGCACCAGCTCGCCCAGGCGCTCGGCGGTGACCAGCGCCAGCAGCACAGCGGCTCCGGTCATGCGGCGTGGCGCAGCGAGACGCTGCTGGCCGAAAAGCCCGGCCCCATGGCGGTGAGGAGGCTGCGGTTCGGCAGGGCCGCCTGGGCGGTCCTCTGCAGCACGAAGAGCGCCGTCGGGGCGGACATGTTGCCGTATTCGCGCAGGATTTCGCGCTCATGGTCGAGCGCGCCCTGGCCGAGGTCGAGCGCGCGTTCGAGCGCCTGGATCACCTTCACGCCGCCCGGGTGGCAGACGAAGCGGTCGACGTCGTGCATCGCCAGGCCGCCGCTGGCCAACATGCTGGTGACCGCAGGCGCGAGGTTTTCCTCGGCGAAGGGTGGGATGGCGCGATCGAAGATCACGCCGAGGCCCTGGGGATCCACGGACCAGCCCATGATGTCGAGCGTGTCCGGCCATGTGTGCTGGGCGGAATGCTCGATCGTCGCCATCCCGGCATCGCCGGTGCGCAGGACGCAAGCCGCGGCGCCATCGCCGAACAGGGCGGTGGCGACGATGTTGGCGCTGCTGAGCACGTCGTGCCGGAACGCCAGGGTGCAGATCTCGATCACGACAAGGAGGACGACGCTGCCGGGGCGCGCCTTGGCGAGCCGGCCGGCGAGGCCGAGGCCGGACACGCCCCCGGCGCAACCCAGCCCGAAGACCGGCACGCGCTCGATGTCCGGGCGAAAGCCCATGCGGGCCGAGGCTCTCGCCTCGAGGCTGGGGGTCGCGATGCCGGTGGACGAGACCGTCACGACGGTGTCGACCTCGGCGGCCGTGATCCCTGCCATGTCCAGCGCCTTCGTGGCGGCGTCGACGAAGAGGTCCTGCGCGCCTTCCAGATAGGCCGCCGTGCGCTCCGGCCAGCCTAGATCGGCCGCGTACCACTCCAGCGGTCGCACGGCGTGGCGCTTGCGGATGCCGGCGCTCTCGAAGACGCGCGCCAGGCGTCCGAAATCCTTGAATCGATCTGCGAACTGCTCGGCCGCGGCGCGGGCGGCGTCGGTCTGGAGGATCTCATGCGGGGGGAGGGCGGTGGACAGCGAGACGAGTTGAACAGGCGAAGACATGCGAATGCGGCCTCGAGCGCCCCGGCATGAGGCTCTGTGCTCAATCAATCATTGTAGGGTCCGTTCCGGCGCATGATGACGCAGCCCCGCATCACCTTTCCGCTATCGCGGCCGGCTCACAGCGCTTTGTCGAGGGCGGCGAGAAGCCGATCGGCCTCCTCGAGTGTGTTGTAGTGCACCATGGAGACCCGCACGACGCCGCCGTCGTCCTGGAGGTTCAAGCGCTCGATCAGCCGGCGGGAGTGGAAGTCGCCGAAGCGGATGCCGATATGGTCGGCCTCCACGGCGCGCACGACGTCGTCGGCGCGGCGCCCGTCCACCTTGAATGCGATGGTGGGCACGCGGATGGCGCGATCGGCCGTGCGCGGTCCAACGATGCGGATGTCGTTGCGGGCGTTCAGCCAGTCGAGCACGCGGGCCGAGAGCTTCTCCTCATGGGCGGCGATCTGGTCGAAGGCCGCCACTACGCCGGCGCGGCCCGGCGCGCCGCCGATTTCCTCGAGGTAGTCGACGATGCCGGCGCTGCCCCAGGCGAGTTCGTAGTTGGTGTTGCCCGGCTCCAGTTTCCCGGGCACGACGGCCTTGCCGTAGAAGTAGTGGTAGAGGCCGTCGAGCTCGAGCAGATGCTCGTGGCGCCCCCACAGCACCGCGAAGTGCGGGCCGTAGACCTTGTAGAACGAGAAGACGTAGTAGTCCGCGCCCAGCGCCGCGACGTCCACGGCCCGGTGCGGCGCATACGCGACGGCGTCGACGCAGAGCCTCGCGCCTGCGGCGTGGACCTTTTCGGCGATGGCCGCGATGGGGTTGATCGCGCCCAGGATGTTGGACGCGTGCGTCACGCAAACGAGCCGCGTCTTCGGGTTCAGCAGCGCGTCGAGGTCCGCGAGGTCGATCTCGCCGGTCTCGGCGTTCGCGTGCCAGGTGCGGATCACGACGCCCTGGTCGCCCAGCATCAGCCAGGGTCCGATGTTGGATTCATGGTCGAAATCGGTGACCACGATCTCGTCGCCCGGGCTGAACTGGCTCGCCATCGCGGTGGCCAGGAAGCGCATCAGGACGGTGGTGGAGGGGCCGAGCACCACCTCCTCGGGTCGGGGCGCGCCGATCAGGGTCGCGATGCGCCGGCGTGCTTCCGCCAGGCGCTCGGAGGCGCGCACCGAGGCCGGGTAGCTCGCACCAGTCTGGACGCTGGTCGTGAGCATGTAGTCGGCCACCCGGCGGGCGACGACGCCCAACACCTGCGATCCGCCCGCGTTGTCGAGATAGGCCCAGTCGTCCAGCGCGAGAGCCGGGAAATGGGAGCGGACGAGATCGAGATCGAGGTTGGCGGTCATGGCGGCTCGCAACGGGGTCAGGACGGGGGAAGGATGACGTGGAAGGGGGTCGGGATCGTGCAGCTCTGGCAGTCGTCGTCGCCGCCGGATTCCCACATGGCCATCAGGAAGGAGCCGCGCTCCACGAGAGCGACCATGGGAAAATGCCAGACGCCCTTGCCATAGACCACGTGCTGGTCGGGCCGTCCCAGAAAGGCGCGGGCCTGCGCGGCGTCGGGGCCGCCGTCGGGGCCATCGGGCGTCACGATGACGAGATAGGAGCCGCCGTCGATCGGCGCGAAGAGCTGCTCGCTGCGCGGGTGGCGCTCGAACATCGCGACCGGCACCGGCCAGGACGACGCATCCAGCCGATACAGCGCGACGCTCTGGCCGGCCGCGGCGGTGTCGTGGTCGAGCGTGGCGCCCATCTCGATGCGCACGCCTCGGCCTTCGTTCACGGGCTTTCCGGGCTGCCGGTCGATCACGCGGCCGAAGGCTTCGAAGGCCGCCCCGTCCAGGGGCTCGGCCGTGAGCGTCAGCGTCGGGCCGGCGTCCATGTCTTCTCCATGTGGGCGACGAGCCGCACCAGCGGCAGCAGGATGATGATGTAGACGCCCGCCGCCGCGATCAGCGGGGTCGGGTTGGCGGCAAGCGCCTGCGCCTGCGTGGCCTGTTTCAAGAGGTCCGGCATCGCCACCACGGAGGCCAGCGCGGTGTCCTTCATGACGTTGATGGCGTTGGACGTCATCGGCGGCACCACGATGCTGACCGCCTGCGGCAGCACCACCTTGGACATCACCAGCCAGGGCCGCAGCCCGAGCGCGCGGGCAGCCTCGAACTGGCCGATCGGAACGGCCTCGATCCCGGCGCGGAAAATCTCGGCGCTGTAGGCGGCCGCCACCATGGAGATCGCCGTCACGGCGGCGCCGAAGGCCGGCAGCCGCAGGCCCGCGAAGGGCAGGGCGTAGTAGACGACGATCAGCAGAACCAGGATCGGGATGGCGCGGAAGAGGTCGATATAGGCGATCGCCAGCCAGCGCCACGGCCGCGCGGCGTAGAGCCGCGCCAGGGCGAGCACGAGCCCCAGCGCGAGGCCGATCACGATGCTGGTCACGCCCAGCAGAAGGGTCGTCGACAAACCGCTGAGGATCAGCGGCAAGGTTGCGACGAAGACCTTGTAGTTGAGGAACGTCTCGAAAATCGACATGGGGCCCGGGGCGCAGCGCGTTCGCCAGGGAGGCGGACCACGCGGAAGGAAGCCGCCGCGTGCGAGGACGCGGCGGCGAGGCGCAGGATCAGAGCTTCGGCAGATCCAGCACGGTGGCGGTCGCCATGCCGGCGTCCGGGTCGGTGCCGAACCAGGTCTTGTGGATGGCAGCCATGGCGCCGTCCTTCTTCATCGCCGTGATCGCGTCATTCACCTTGGCGAGAATGGGGGAGTTCTTGGCGGTCATCACCGAGTATTGCTCGGTGGTCTTGATGCGCTCGATCACGGCGAACTGCGGCTTGTCCTTGACGTAGTAGAGCAGCGCCGGGATGTCCGAGATGTAGCCGTCGATGCGGCCGGCCGCGAGGTCGAGCATGGCCGGGTTCAGGCCCTCATAGCGGCGGATGTCCTTGAACTTGGACTTGGCCATGTTCTCGGTCGCCCACATGTCGCCCGTGGAGCCGGTGTCGACGCCGATCGTCTTGCCGGCCATGTCGGCGAGGGTCTTGGCGCCGCTCGCCTTCACGACCGTGAGGGACTGGTCGCTGTCATAGTAGGGCTGCGCGAAGGAGACGCTCTCAAGGCGCTTCTTGGTGATGGTGATGGACGACACGGCGGCGTCGATCTGGCCCGACTGCACGGCCGCGAACAGGCCGTTAAAGGGGATGTTCACGAACTCGACCTTCTGGCCGATCCGCTTGCCGACCTCCTTCATGAGGTCGATCTCGAAGCCGACGATCTCGCCCTTGGCGTCCTGGAACTCCCAGGGCACGTTGCCGATATTGGCTCCGACCTTGATGCTCTGAGCCTGGGCTCCGCCCAGCCCCAGGGCGAGCGCCGCCACCGTCAAGGCGCCCCGCAAAATGTTGCGCATCCGAATTCTCCCTCCAGTGTGGATCGCTCGCCGGAACTGGTCAGACCGGCCAGACCGCTTGACGATGTCGGCGTTGAACTGCACCGTCAAGCCCATAGATGGTGCGTCGTCGGGCGCAGTTTTGGGCAGCAGGTCCACGCATGAGCGACGCCGATACGACAACGAGGCAGGACGGGGAGGCCGGCGCTTCGTTTCCGGCGTCCTGGACCGCGACCGCGCCTTCGCGGGAGCCCGTGCCGCGCTCCATCGCGGCGACGTTGCAGCGGTCGATTCTCGACGGAGAGCTCGGGCCGGGAGCCCAGCTGCCGTCGCAACGCGATCTGTCGGAGCATTTCGGCGTGAGCCGTGCGTCCCTGCGCGAGGCCTTCTCGGTGCTGGAGGCGCAGGGCCTGATCCAGGTGCAGCCCGGGCGTGGCGTGTTCGTGTCGACCGAGGGGGAGCGGCGGACGCTCTGGCCCTACTCGCATCGCGCCTCGGCGCGCGACGCCTATGAGGCGAGGCTGGCGCTGGAGGCCCAGGCGGCTTCGCTTGCGGCCGCCCGGGTTGACGAGCAGGGCCTCCGGCGATTGGCCGCAACCGTCGACACGCTTGCGCAGGCGTGCGGGGCCGGCGACATCGACGGCATGGCGGCGGCCGACGCGGCGTTCCATGACACCATGCTGGAGCTGTCCGGAAACCCACTGATCGCCTCGATGTATCGCAGCGTGCGAGAGGTGATGGTGGCGAGCCAGAGCCTGCCGATGACGGCCGGGACCGGGCTCGAGGACACGGTGGCGGAGCACCGCGCCATTCTGGAACTGCTGCGCCACGGTCGCGGCGAAGAGGCCGCCGCCGCCATGACGTCCCACATCCGGGCAGCCGCCAAGCGGGCCGGCATCGACGTCTGAGCTTTGTGCGCCGATCAGGCGTGCAAGCGCGCGCGTCCGGCCATGGCGCGCGCGGCGGCGTCGGCCAGCTCGGACTGCAGGAACGGTTTCGCCAGGCGAAGCATCGTGGGGTCAACGTCGGGCGGCAGCTCGGCGTAGCCGGTCGCCAGGATCACGGGCAGGTCGGGGCGCCGCTCCCGCACGGCCCCGACGAGCTGCGCCCCGGTCATCTGTGGCATGGCGTGGTCGGTGATCAGGAGGTCGAAATCCGAGCCTTCCATGATCTCCAAGGCTTCGCGAGCGGATTTGGCCGACCTGACCTCGTGCCCGAGGTCTTCCAGCATCTCGACCGTGTTCATCAGCACCAGAGGATCGTCGTCGACCGCCAGAATGGTGAGCCGGTCCTGGCTTGGCGACGGCGGCGACGCGCCGGCGCGGTCCAGCGTTTTCGCGCCAAGCGCAGCGGCTTCGCCGTCCGCGAAGGCGGGCAGCCAGATCTCCGCGGTGGCTCCGGCGCCGGGCTCGCTGCGCAGCAGCAGCGTGCCGCCGGATTGCTCGGCGAAACCATGCACCATCGAGAGGCCGAGCCCGGTGCCTTTGCCGACCCCCTTGGTGGTGAAGAACGGCTCGGTCGCACGCTTCAGCGTCGCCTCGTCCATGCCTTCGCCGCTGTCGGAAACGCTGATGCGAACGTAGCGGCCGGGCCGCAACCGGGAGCCGTCGCCGATGGCGGCCATCTCCTCGCGCCCCGCGATGGTGATCCGGCCTTGTCCGTTCATGGCGTCGCGGGCGTTGACGGCGAGGTTCAGCAGCGCTGACGCGAGCTGGTTGGGGTCGGTCACGATGGCGGGCAACGGCCGATCGAAGCGGGTCTCGATGGCGACCATCGGCCCCAGCGAATGCTGGAGCAGATCCATCATGCCGCCCACGAACTGCTCGGGATCGACCTGTTCGGACTGCAGGTCCTGCCGCCGCGCGAAGGCCAGCATGTGCTTCGTCAACGATCCGCCGCGGCGGGCGGCCTCGAGCGCGTTGTCGAGCAGCCGCAGCAATTGCGGCTCCTTGGGCATGCGCTTGCGGAGCAGTTCGAGGCTGCCATAGACCGCCATGAGCAGATTGTTGAAATCATGCGCCACCCCGCCCGTGAGGTTGCCGATCGCCTCCATTTTCTGGGCGTGCTGCAACGCCTTTTCGGCATGGACCCGCGCTGTTGTGTCCACCGCCTCGGGAACGAGCGCGATGACCTCTCCGGTGCGGCTCATCACGGGCCGCATCGTGAACTCGAACGAGCGCGGTCCCGCGGGCAGGTTTAACACAAGGTCGGCGCTTTCGGCCGAGCCCCGGGCGACGCGTTTCACGGTCTCGCGCACGAGCTCGGGCGCGCCGGGCGTGCCCGTGAACCACGGCGTTTCCCAGTAGGGCGCGCCCGCCACGTCGCTCAGTTTCGCGCCGATGCCGGCGAGCGAAGTCGAATTCACATACTGGACCACCCCGTCCGGCGACAGCAGGCCGAGATACAGGTGCGACGTTTCCAGCACGGTGCGGATATTCCGCTCGCTTTGCTGCAAGGCCGCGGTTCGCTCGGCGACCTTGGCCTCCAGCTCCTCACGAAACCGGCGTTCGCTGAGCCTGGCGGACATGTCGGACCTGACGCGCTCGATGTGCGCCCAGGACCTTTCGGTGACTTCGGCCAGCAAGGCGAGGTCGTTGGCCTCCCACAACCGCGGCACCTTGTCGTGGATCGCCATCAGCGCGGTGAGGCGGCCTTCCTTGACGAGCGGCATGCAGATGGTGGCGGCCAGCCCGATCTGCAGATAGGTGGCGGCTTCCTCGGGCGGAAGTTCGCTGGCGATGTCGTTGAGAACCAACGGCTTTCCGGCGTGCAGGTTTTCAACCGCGAGCTTGCCGAACGCCGCGAGGCTGTAATATCCGACGATGCTCGGCGACCCGGGGGCGCTCCAGTCGCCGCGGATGGTGAAATGGTCCTGGTCGGGCTCCATGTCCGCATATGCGCAGACCGAGACGCCGAGGTGCTCTCCCAGCATCCGTGTCGTGATGCCCAGAACGACGTCTGCGTCGGCGCTTTTGGCCGTCTGCTTGCCCAGGGTGTCGAGAAACAGGAGCCGAGCTTCGTTTTCGCGCAGGGCGGCTTCCGCGTCCTTCTGCTCGGTGATGTCCTTGACGAGCGCATACAGGCCCTCCACGCGCCCCGACTGGTCGACGCGAGGCACATACTCGACCTGAACGTAATGGCTGCCGCCGGTTTTGTAGTCCATCTCCTGTTCGAAGCTGACCGTCTCTCCCGACAGGGCGCGCTCGATCCAGGGCTTCACCTTGGCGTAGGCGCTTTCGCCGATCACCTCGCGGACGAGGCGGCCCTCGATGTCGTCGCGGCGGTGCGGGAACCAGTCCTCGTAGATCCGATTCACGAAGCGGTAGCGCAGCTCGGGAGCGCGATCCATGTAGGACACGAGGACCGGCAGCGCGTCCGCCAGGAGCTGGAACTCCTTCTCGCGCCCCTGGACGGCATGTTCGGCCCTGACGAGGCTGGTGACGTCCGTACCCTGCCCGAAGATGCCGGTGACCCGGCCGCGATCATCGCGGATGGGCTGATAGACGATATCCACGAACCGCTCGTCCGTTAGGCCGGTCGACGCGCTCCTGACCGAAACCGGCATCGTCCGCCCGACAAAGGGCTCACCGCTCGCGTAGACCCGGTCGAGGATCTCGAAGAAACCCTGGCCGATGAGTTCAGGGAACGCCTCGCGCAAGGGCTTGCCGATGACGTCACGCTGGCCGCCGATGAGCAGGAAGAAAGCGTCGTTGACGAAGTCGAAGACGTGATCCGGACCTTGCAGCACATGGATGAAGCCAGGCGCTTGGGCGAACAGCGTTTTCAGGCGCTCCCCCTCGCTGGCGAGGCGCCGCTCCGCCAGCACGCGCTCGGTTGTCTCGACCACTACGGCCAGAACGCCGCCCGGGCTGCCGGTTTCGTCCGGAACGGGCGAGTAGTCCAGGTTCATCCAGACCTGTTCGGGCCCGCCCTTACGGTAAAGGGTGAGCTCCTGGTCGCGGTAGGCCAGCGTACCGCCCGCCATGCCAACCCGCATGACGTTGTCATTGAAGTCGGCGACCTCGGGCCAACCCTCGCGCACGTTGGAGCCGAGCAGCCGCGGGTGTCGTTTGCCGGCAAACAGCGAGTACGCGTCGTTGTAGAGCATGACGCCTTCCGGACCCCACAGCAGCACCATCGGCACAGGGGAGCGGAGCACGATTCCAACCGCCGTGCGCAGGCTCTGCGGCCACTGTCGAAGCGGTCCGAGCGGCGTTCCCGACCATCCGTGGTCGGAGATCATTCGTCCGGTCTCACTGTCCGTAAACAGAAACGAATAGTCGGGCGCCGCTAATTCTTCGATGCTCAAGGTCCAGCTGCCTGTTTTAAGACGATCCAGTGCGTTACGACGGCTCCGGCCAGTTCCGGCGCCGAACACTAACGCTTATCCCGTGTTTTGGCGCCGCACCTCGTCGAGAGTTCTCGCAGCGGCTGGCGATCGCATCCGCGCCGCCCTATTTGCCTCGCCTGAACGGATGCGCTAGCCAGCCATCCTGATCCTTGAGCCTGGACCCGAAACGGGGCCCGGGACGTTTTGCATTCGGATGACCATGGCCAAGCCCCAGCGCCCCAACGACCGGATCGCCGACCTGATCGGCTCCGGCCAGAGCGTGATCCTGTCCTCCGTGCCGGACGGGTTCGACGCGATCGTGGTGGCGGACCTGGCGCGCACGCTGGCGCGCACGGGCCCGGAACGGCCGGCCGTGCTGGTGTTCGTGGCGCGCGACGGCCAACGCCAGGCCATGGTGGAGGCGGGGCTCGCCTTTGTGGCGCCGGAGCTCGAAATCCTGTCGCTGCCGGCGTGGGACTGCCAACCTTATGACCGCGTGTCGCCCAACGCCGCGGTGGCCGCCAAGCGCATGACCGTGCTGGCCCGGCTGGCGCGCTCGCGCTCGGGCGAGGCCAAGCCGCGCATCCTCACCACCACGGTGAACTCGATCCTGCAGCGCGCGGCCGAGCGGCGGAAGGTCGCGACCGAGAGCTTCTCTGCCGCGCCGGGCAACATGGTGGACACCACGGCTCTGGCAGGATGGCTGGAGACCAACGGCTTCCTGCGCACCTCCACGGTGCGGGAGACCGGCGAATACGCAGTGCGCGGCGGCATCGTGGACCTCTACGCGCCGGGCCTGCCCGCGCCGGTGCGCCTCGACTTCTTCGGCGACACGCTGGAGTCCATCCGCGCGTTCGATCCAGAGACGCAGCGCACCACCGGGCAGCTGCGCTCGCTCGATCTCGTGCCGATGAGCGAGGTGCAGCTCACCACCGAGAACATCAAGCGGTTTCGCCAGGGCTACCTGGCGCGCTTCGGCACGGCGACGCGCGACGACATGCTCTACGAGGCGGTGAGCGAAGGCCGCCGGCATCCCGGGCTCGAACACTGGCTGCCGCTGTTCCACGAGCGGCTGGACACCCTGTTCGACTATTTTGCCGGCTCGCCACTGGTGCTGGACCACAATGTGGACGACGCCATCGGTGAGCGGCTGTCGCAGATCCAGGACTACTACGACGCCCGCAAAACCGTGATGGACAAGGGCGGCGCTCCAGGCGCGCCCTACAAGCCGCTGCCGCCCGAGATGCTTTACCTCACGCCCGAGGAGTGGGCCGAGCGCATCGCAGCCGCGCCGGTGGCGCGCCTGACGCCGTTCGCGCAGCCGGAAGGCGCGGGCAGGGCGGTGGTGGACCTCGGCGCCCGCCAGGGACGCTCGTTCTCGGCCGAGCGCGCGCAGGAGGGCGAGAGCGGCGCCTCCAACGTATTCGACGCCGCGGTGGCGCATATCCGGGCGCTGCAGGGCGACGGCAAACGGGTGATCCTGTCGGCGTGGTCCGACGGTTCGCGCGAGCGGCTGGCGCATGTGCTGGGCGACCACGGCCTCAAGGGCGCAGTCTCCGTGCAGGTGCTGGCGCACGCCATGGCGCATCCGCGCAACGTGCCGAGCCTCGCCGTGTGGGGGATGGAGGCGGGCTTCGAGGCCGGCGACCTTGCGGTGGTGGCCGAGCAGGACATTTTGGGCGACCGCCTCGTCCGCAAGGCGCGCCGCTCGAAGCGGCCGCAGGACATGCTGGCCGAGGTCGCGAGCCTGACCCAGGGCGACCTGGTCGTGCATGTCGACCACGGCATCGGCCGCTTCGTTGGCCTGAAGTCGATCGACGCCGCCGGCGCGCCGCATGATTGCCTGGAGATCCACTACGCGGGCGACACCAAGCTGTTTCTGCCGGTGGAAAACATCGAGCTGCTGTCGCGCTATGGCTCGGAAGACACCGAGGTCGCGCTGGATCGTCTCGGCGGCGGCAACTGGCAGGCACGCAAGGCCAAGCTGAAGCAACGCATCCGCGAGATGGCGCATGCGCTGATCAAGATCGCGGCGGCGCGGGCCCTCAAGGAAGCGCCCCGGCTGGCGCCGCCGGACGGAGTCTATGACGAATTCGCGGCCCGCTTCCCCTATGACGAAACCGAGGACCAGCAGAACGCCATCGACTCGGTGCTGGACGACTTGAGCTCCGGCCGCCCGATGGACCGCCTGATTTGCGGCGACGTCGGCTTCGGCAAGACCGAGGTGGCGCTCCGCGCCGCCTTCGCGGCCGCGATGTCGGGCCGGCAGGTGGCCGTGGTGGTGCCGACGACCTTGTTGGCGCGCCAGCACCACAAGACGTTCTCGGAGCGCTTCCACGGGTTGCCGATCAAGGTCGCGCAGGCGTCGCGCTTCGTGCCCGCCGCCGAGCTGAAGGCCGTCAAGGCCGGGCTCGCGGACGGGACGATCGACATCGTGGTCGGCACGCACGCGCTGCTCGGCAAGGCGATCAGCTTCAAGGATCTCGCGCTGCTGATCGTCGACGAGGAGCAGCATTTCGGCGTCGGCCACAAGGAGCGGCTGAAGGACCTGCGGGCCGAGGTGCACGTGCTGACATTGTCGGCCACGCCGATCCCGCGCACGCTGCAGTTGGCGCTCACGGGCGTGCGCGAGCTCTCGATCATCGCGACGCCGCCGGTGGACCGGCTGGCGGTGCGCACCTTCGTGACGCCGTTCGACCCGCTGATCGTCCGCGAGGCGCTGCTGCGCGAGCGGTATCGCGGCGGCCAGAGCTTCTATGTTTGCCCCCGCATCGAGGACATCGCCGAGGCGCGCGCTTTCCTGGCCGCCGAGGTGCCGGAGGCGAAGGTCGCGGTGGCGCATGGCCAGCTCGCCGCCACCGAGCTCGAGGACGTCATGACGGCGTTTTACGAGGGCAAATACGACATCCTGCTGTCCACCGCGATCGTGGAATCCGGGCTCGACATCCCGGCCGCCAACACGCTGATCGTGCACCGGGCCGACATGTTCGGCCTCGGCCAGCTCTATCAGCTGCGCGGCCGCGTCGGCCGCGGCAAGACGCGCGCCTATGCGCTGTTCACCGTGCCGGCGAACAAGACCATGACTGTTCAGGCGGAGCGGCGGCTCAAGGTGCTGCAGTCGCTGGACACGCTGGGCGCGGGCTTCCAGCTCGCCAGTCACGACCTCGACATCCGCGGCGCCGGCAACCTGCTGGGCGACGAGCAGTCCGGGCACATCAAGGAAGTGGGCTACGAGCTCTACCAGCAGATGCTGGAGGACGCCGTCGCGCAGCTCAAGGCCGGCATCTCGGACGAGGATGCGGTCGAGGGCCAGTGGTCGCCGTCCATCACGATGGGCGCGCCCGTGATGATCCCCGAGCACTACGTGCCGGATCTCCACCTGCGGTTGGGGCTCTACAAGCGCTTGTCGATGCTGGACAACGACCAGGACATCGAGGGTTTCGGCGCCGAGATGATCGACCGCTTCGGCCCGCTGCCGGACGAGGTGAAGCAGCTGCTCGCCATCGTGGCCATCAAGGCGCTGTGTCGCCGGGCGAATGTCGAGAAGGTGGACGCCGGCCCGAAGGGCCTAATCCTGAGCTTCCGCGACAACGCCTTCGCCAACCCGGAAGGGCTCGTGCGCTTCATCGGCGAGCAGGGCTCGCTCGCCAAGGTGCGGCCGGACATGAAGATCGTGATCATTCGCGACTTCGACGAGCTCGACGAGCGGCTGAAAGGCGCGACGCGCATCCTGCGGGACCTCACCCGCATCGCCGAAACCCGCAAGGCGGCGTGACAGCAGGGGACCAAGGCTCTTAGTCTTGTGCTCGTGGCGTCCGCCGCGTGGCTGCGGCTTCCCGACACGCTGCTAAACTACGGGAATCTTGCTTCAACTCCGGGTGGGGCCACAATATAGGCTTGTTAAATCGATCGAATTCGCGAAAGTACGCCGAACGGCGACGAGGGCGGCTTCAAGCTCCGCGCCCGATCCGATGGGAGGACGACAAGAATGACAGAGTTCAAGCTCTCGCGCCGTGGACTGATGGGCGCAGCGGCGGGCCTCGCCACGCTGGGAACCAACCGCGCCTTCGCGCAGCTCGCGATGCCCAAGGATCCCGTCACGCTCAACATCGTCGACGTGGCCGGCAACCTGGCGCTGACGCAGAAGGCCTTCGAGGCCTATCGCAAGGCCAAGCCGAACGTCGTCTCCAAGTTCACCTTCACCAAGGCGCCCGCGCCCGAGCTGCCGGGCAAGATCAAGGCCCAGCAGGACGCCGGCCGCCTCGACATCGACATGGTGCTGACCGGCACCGACGCGCTCGCTGCCGGCATCCAGCAGGGCCTGTGGCTCGACCTGCTCGGCCAGCACGCCGCCGCGCTGCCGAAGCTGGACGACATCTACCTCAAGGGCGCGGCCATGATGCAGACGCTCGCCCGCGGGCAGGGCGTGGTGTGCGCCTACTACCCGTCCGGGCCGCTGCTCGAATACATGCCCGACAAGGTGAAGACTGCCCCGACCTCAGTGGAGGAGCTGCTCGCCTTCACCAAGCAGAACCCGAACAAGTTCCTGTACGCCCGTCCGGCCAATTCGGGCCCGGGCCGCACCTTCATGATGGGGCTTCCCTATATCCTTGGCGACAGCAACCCCAAGGATCCGATGAAGGGCTGGGACAAGACCTGGGCCTATCTGAAGGAACTCGGCCAGAACATCGAGTACTACCCGACCGGCACCGGCGCGACCATGAAGGAGCTGGGCGAAGGCACCCGCGACATCATCGTGTCCACCACCGGCTGGGACATCAACCCGCGCGTCCTCGGCGTCGTGCCGAAGGAAGCCAAGATCACGACGCTGAAGAACTTCCGCTGGGTGATCGACGCGCACTACATGGTGGTGCCGAAGGGCCTGTCCAACGACAAGATCGCGGTTCTGCTCGACGTCATGAAGTTCATGCTCGGCAAGGAAGCGCAGGCCTACACCTACGACGAGGGCTACTTCTATCCGGGCCCGGCCGTGAAGGATGTCCCGCTCTCGATGGCCCCGGCCGAGAGCCAGGCCGCCATCAAGGAATTCGGCCGTCCCGAATACGAGAAGCTGATCGCCGACGTGCCCCTCGAGCTGCCGCTCGAGCCCGAGCCCATGGTGGCGGCGTTCCGCCGTTGGGATGAGGAAATCGGCTCCAAGAAGACCAAGTAAGACTGCAAGGGCCGCGGGTTCGCCCGCGGCTCCGTTCTCGCCTCCGCAACCCGGGCATCGGCAGCGACGCCGGCGCCCAGGTTCGCGCCGGGTCGCCGGCGGCCGCCGGCCGATGCCGACCACCACTGACCGACCATCGCGCTCTCGCTCGCCGCTTAGCGGAGGGCCCTCAGTCGAGACCCCCATGACCCTGCTGTCCTCCTTCAAATCCTTGCGCCTCGAAGGCGTCAGCCGCGACTTCGGCGTCGTTAACGCGTTGCGTGACCTGACGCTCGAGATCAAGCGTGGGGAGTTCGTGGCGTTGCTGGGGCCGTCCGGCTGCGGCAAGTCCACGGCGCTGAACTGCATCGCGGGGCTTTTGCCCACCACGCGCGGGCAGATCATGCTGGACGACAGGCGCATCGACACGCTGCCGACCGAGGACCGCGGCTTCGGCATGGTCTTCCAGAACTACGCGCTGTTCCCACACATGACGGTGCGCAACAATATCGGCTTCGGCCTGAAGATGCGGGGCATCCCGAAAGCCGAGGCGGCCCCGCGCGTGGAAGAGGCGATCCGGACCGTCCGGCTCGACACCCAGGCGCACAAGCTGCCGGGCCAGCTCTCGGGCGGCCAGCAGCAGCGCGTCGCCATTGCACGCGCCATCGCAATCGACCCGCCGCTGGTGCTGATGGACGAGCCGCTCTCCAACCTCGACGCCAAGCTGCGCCTCGAGATGCGCCAGGAGATCCGCCGCATCCACCAGAGCCTCGGCTGCATCACGATCTACGTCACGCATGACCAGGACGAGGCGCTGTCGCTGGCCGACCGCATCGTCGTGCTGCGCGACGGAGCCATCCGGCAGGTCGGCGCGCCGGAGGATCTCTATGCCCGGCCGGCGCATCTCGACGTCGCTGAGTTCATGGGCTTCCGTAACCGCATCACCGGCCGCGTGCAGGCGCGGGACGGCAACCGGGTGCAGCTGACGGTGGCCGGCACGACGCTGGACGGCGTCGTCCAGGAAGCGCTCACGGGCGACACCGCCATCGCGGCCGTCCGGCCGGACGACATGGTCCCGGTCGCGCCCGACGCCCACGGCATCGACACCGTCGTCGAGGCCATCGAGTATCGTGGCCGCGACTTCTTCGGCCAGGCGCGCTCCAAGACCGGGGACGAACTCTTCTTCCGCTCCGAGCAGCGCCTCGCGCCCGGCGCGCAGGTGCGCCTCGGCGCCGAGCCGCATCGCGTCCTCGTGTATCCGGGAGCGTGACCATGGCAACGCCCGCCATTCCGCTCAGCACGCGCCTGTCGGCCAAGGGCCTCGACGGCGTCACGCTGCTCGTCGTGCCCGCCG
Organism: Alsobacter sp. P4_H11; assembly: GCF_056400925.1. NCBI lineage: Bacteria > Pseudomonadati > Pseudomonadota > Alphaproteobacteria > Hyphomicrobiales > Alsobacteraceae > Alsobacter > Alsobacter sp. P4_H11. The sequence continues at coordinate 422,372 of NZ_JBFUKI010000001.1, read as the reverse complement.
CGATCGTGCTGATCGCCCTGTTCGTCTACCCATTCGGCTATGGCCTGTGGCTCTCGTTCCGGCCCAAGGACGGATCGCTGCTGGGCAATTACGGCAAGTTCTTCTCCGACCCCTTCCTCTACGACACGATCTACACGACCCTGGCGCTGGCTGTGCCGGTGACGCTGATGAACCTGTTTCTGGCCGTGCCGGTGGCTTTCCGGGTGCGGCTGATGCGGCACCAGCGTCTGCTGACGACCATTCTGGTTCTGCCGATCACGCTCGGCACCGTGTTGGTGGCCGAGGGCATGCTGAATTATTTCGGCCCGCAAGGCTGGTTCGTGCGGGCGCTCACGTCCACCGGCCTGTTCAACGTGTCGCAGATCAAGCTCGTCCACAATTATTGGGGCGTGTTCCTGTCGCTGCTGATCACCGGCTTCCCGTTCACGTTCCTGCTGACGCTGTCCTACGTGACCGGCATCGACCCGGGCCTCGAGCAGGCGGCCGCGACCCTCGGGGCGCGCGCGGCCGAGCGGTTCCGGCACATCTTCCTGCCATTGCTGGTGCCCGGGCTGGCGATCACGTTCTGCCTCTCCTTTGTGCAGGCCTATTCGGTGTTTCCGTCCGCGGTGCTGCTGGGCGCTCCGGCGGGGCCGACGCGCGTGATCTCGATCGCGGCCTACCAGGCGGCGTTCGAGGAGTACGACTACAGCATGGCCTCCGCGATCGCGATGATCATGGGCGCGGTGCAGCTCGTCGTCGTCGTGGCCGTGCTGGCGGCCCGCAACCTGTTCTATCGCGGCCCGGCCGCGGGCGCGAAAGGCTGATCCGATGACCGCCGTTTCCCTCGACTCCGCTCCCGCGGCGACGACCGGGCCGTCGGGCCTGCGCTCCGTCGGGTCGCGCCTCTGGATCATCGCGGTGTGGACCACCGTGATCTTCTTCATCATCAACCTGCTCGGCATCATCGCGGCCGTCGTCACGAGCTCCTTCGCGACGCGCTGGCTACGCTCCTGGCTGCCGAGCGGCTACACCACACGCTGGTACGTCTCGGCCTGGGAGGAGTTCCAGCTTCACGACGTGCTGCTGGTGACCTTCCAGATCGTCGGCTCAGTCGTATTGCTGGCCGGCCTGCTCGGCGTGCCCGCCGCCTACGCGATGGCGCGGCGGGACTTCCCGGGCAAGAAGGTGCTGATGCTGCTGTTTCTGCTGCCGCTGCTGGTGCCGCCCGTGACGTTCGGCATCCCGCTCGCGACGGTGCTCTACCAGTCGGGCGTGGGCGGCACGATGGCGGGCGTGATCCTGGCCAACCTCGTCCCCACGGTCCCGTTCGTGATCCTGGTGATGATCCCGTTCATCGAGCAGATCGACCCGCGGGTGGAGGCCGCCGCGCGGGTGTTTGGCGCGGGCACGTTCAAGATGTTCATCTACGTGCTGCTGCCGCTGCTGATGCCCGGCATCCTGGCCTCGCTGCTGCTCGTGCTGGTTCGCACCATCGCGATGTTCGAGCTGACCTTCCTGACGGCGGGGCCGACCAGCCAGACGCTCGTGGTGGCGCTCTACTACGCGGTGTTCGCGGCCGGCGTGCGCGCCGTGCAGTCCATCGACGCCATGGCGGTGGTCTACATGGTGACGACGCTGATCTGGCTCGTGATCGCGCTGCGCTTCGTGAACCCGACCCAGATGGTGACGCGCGCCAAGCGCCAGCCGGCGCATTGACCGGCAGGGACAGGGACGTGCTGACGGCGGCGGAGCGCGATCCGCGTTCGCGGCGCCGCGTCGAGGACGAGCGGTTCCTGACAGGGCAGGGGCGCTATCTCGACGACGCCCCGGCGGACGGCCAGCTCGTCGCCGTCGTGCTGCGCTCGCCGCATGCGCATGCGGCGATCCGAGGAATCGACGTCACGGACGCGCTGCAGGTCGCCGGGGTGCGGGGTATCTTCACGGGCGAGGATCTCGCTCGCGACGGCGTCGGCCATTTGCCATGCTCGCTGGCGCTCGACCAGGCGTCCGCGCTCGTCGTGCCGCCCAGGCCGCCGCTCTGCGTAGGGCGGGTGCGGCATGTCGGCGACCCGGTCGCGCTGGTGGTGGCGGACACGCGCCATGCCGCCACGGATGCTCTCGAGCGGATCGTGGTCGACTACGAGACGCTGCCGGCGGTCACCGATCCCACCGAGGCGCTTTCGCCTGATGCGCCCGTGCTGTGGGCCGAAGCTCCGGGTAATTGCGCCTTTCATTACCGGAGAGGCGATTTCGCCGCGGCGCGCCTTCAGTTCGACGCCGCCGCGCATGTTGTCGAGCTCGACCTCGTGAACAACCGCGTCGTCGCCGCCGCCATGGAGCCGCGCGCCGCAATCGCGCGGTGGGACGAGGCGGGCGACCGCTACCTCCTCGAACTCAGCGGCGCTTCGGTGCATCAAATCCGCCGGGAAACCGCGACCGTGCTGGGCGTCGCGCCGGACCGGGTGGATCTCGTCTGCCCGGACGTGGGCGGCGGGTTCGGGATGAAGAACGTCACCTATCCGGAATACCCGCTGCTGCTATGGGCCGCGCGGCGGCTGCGCGCCCCGATCCGCTGGGTCGCGGAGCGGACGGAGGACTTCACCGGCGGCGCGCATGGGCGCGACAACCACACCCGCGCCCGGCTGGCGCTGGACGCTGATGGGCGCTTTCTCGCCCTCTCGGTCGAGACCGTCGCCAATCTGGGCGCCTATGTGAGCTCGCTCGGTCCCGGCGCGGCCACCACGGCGCCCACGCCCGCGATGGGCGGGCTCTACGACATTCCCGCAGTGACCATGGACGTGCGCGGCGCCTTCACCAACACGGCGCCGGTGGACGCCTATCGGGGCGCGGGCAAGCCGGAGGCGAACTACCTGCTGGAGCGGCTGATCGACATCGCGGCTGCGCGGCTGGGCGTCGACCCGGCGGAACTGCGGCGGCGCAACTTCATCCGCGCCTTTCCGCATCGCAACGCGCTCGGGTTCACGATCGATTGCGGCGAGTTCGCCGAGAACCTGGAGCGGGCGCTGCTCGCCGCCGACCGCGCCGGCTTCGAGGCGCGCAAGGCGCAGTCGGCAGCTAGCGGCAAGCTCAGGGGCTTCGGCGTTGGCTGTTTCCTCGAAACGTCCCGCGGGCAACCGGACGAGGAAGCCTGGCTGCGCGTCCGGCCGGACGGGATCGAGGTTGCGATCGGCACGCAGTCCAACGGGCAGGGGCACGAGACGAGCTTCGTCCAGCTCGTGGCGGCCAGGCTGGGGCTGCCGCACGACCGGTTCCGCTTCGTGCAGGGCGACACCCGAACCGTGCCGCGCGGCGGCGGGCATGGCGGCGCACGCTCGCTCCACATGGGCGGGGCGGCGCTGTTGCTGGCCGCCGAGGATCTCCTGCGCCGAGCCCTGCCCATCGCGGCGCGCCTGCTGCAGGCGGACGAGGCGGCGGTCGCCTACTCGGATGGGGCTTTCACCGCCATGACGCCGGAAGGCGTGAGCGGGACGGTCGATCTTATCGGCATCGCGCGGGCTCTCGTCGAAGCGGGACAGGACGAGACCCCGGAAGGGCACGGCGACAACCGGTGCGACCGCTACACCTTCCCGAACGGCTGCCATGTCGCCGAGGTCGAGGTCGACCGTGACAGCGGCGCGGTCACGCTGGCGCGCTACACGGCCGTGGACGACTACGGCGCGCTGCTGAACCCGCTGCTGGCCGAGGGCCAGATCCATGGCGGCGTCGCGCAGGGCGTCGGCCAAGCCCTGATGGAAGAAGCGCTTTACGAGAGCGACGGCGGCCAGATTCTGAGCGCCACCTTCATGGACTACGCCATGCCGCGCGGCGGCGACCTGCCCTGGCTCGACATCCGCTTCGTCGAGATCCCGACCGACGCTAACCCGATCGGGGCCAAGGGCTCGGGGCAGGCCGGCGCCATCGCGGCGCCGCAGGCCGTGATCAACGCGGTCGTGGATGCGCTGCGGCCCTTCGGCGTCGAGCACATCGACATGCCGGCGACCGCCGAGCGCGTGTGGCGCGCGATGAGTGACTAGGCCGCGAGGCCAGCCAGAAACGCGTCGAGGCAATCGCCGATCACCGAGACCTGGTAGCCGCCTTCCTGGACGACCACGGTCGGCAGCCCGAGCCGGGCGACCCGCTCGCCGACGGCGCGGTAGACGTCCGTGGTCAGCGCCAGCGCGGTGATCGGGTCGTCCTTGTGGCCGTCATAGCCAAGGGCCAGAACGAGCGCTTCGGCGCCGAATTCCTTGACGGCCCCGATCCCGGCGTCGACCGCGGCGAGGAAAGCCGCATCGCCGGAGCCCACCGCGAGCGGCAGGTTGCAATTGAAGCCCTCGCCAACACCATGTCCGGTTTCGTGCGGGTAGCCGGTGAAGAACGGGTAGTAGCCCTGCGGGTCGACATGCACCGAGACGGTGAGCACGTCCTCGCGCCGGTAGAAGATCTCCTGCGTTCCGTCGCCGTGATGGGCGTCCACGTCCAGCACCGCGACCTTGCCGAAGCGGCCGCGCAGGCGCTCCGCCGCAATGGCGGAGTTGTTGAGGTAGCAAAAGCCGCTGGCGCGATCGCCGCGGCTGTGGTGCCCGGAGGGGCGGCACAGCGCATAGGCGTAGCGCTCCCCGTCCAGCGCCGCGTCGGCTGCGGCCACGGCCGTGTGCGTGGACGCGAGCGCCGAGCGCCACGTATGCGGCCCGATCGGGACCGCGAGGTCGCCCATGTACCACCCTGCCTGCGCGATGATGGACGGGGACGGGCAGGGCGGCCGGCCGGCGCGGGCGGGATCGCCGTTCCAGTAGGGGAATACGTTGGGCAGCACCTCGGGACCGGCGTTGGGCAGCGCCGACCAGCGTTCGAAGGCCGAGCGGAGGAATTCCACATAGGCGAGGGAGTGCACCGAAAGGGCGGGCGCCACGCCATAGTCCGCAGGCTCCGCCGCCGACACGCCATGGCGGCCCAGCGCGGCCAGCAACGGCTCGACGCGGTCGGCCACGTCCTTGGGATCGCTGATCACGCCGGAGCGCATGAATTGCCGGGGCTCGTGCAGGCGCTGCGCGGGATGAAAGAACGCCTTCATGGCTCAGCCTCTCGCGCCTGCGGATGTCGCGATGGGCTCGACGCCGCACCATTCGGCGACGAACAGCGCCATCGTGGCGGTGATGCGCTTCAGCGAGGCGAGGCTCACGCGCTCGTCGACGCCGTGGATATTCTCGGATTTCGGGCCGTAGCAGAGCGCCGGGATTCGGTCGTAGAGCGCATAGACGCGGGTGTCGAGATAGCCGGCGGTCATGAAGCTCTTGAGGGCCGATCCGGTCGCGGCCTCGTGGGCGCGGCCCAGCACGGTTTCGGCCTCCGAGCCCGGCTCCAGCACATAGCCCTCGGCGTGGAAGCCGTTGAAGGCGACGCTCGGCGGGTTGTTGGCCAGGAAACGGTCGGCGCGCGAGAACGCCGCGATGCGCTCGCGGATCTCGCGGGCGGCTTCGTCGGCGGTCGTGCCCGGGTAGATCGAGACGCGGCAATCGATGCGGCACCAGCACGGCACCGACGAGGCCCAGTCGCCGCCCTCGATCTTGCCGATGTTGAGGTTGATCGGATGCTCCTCGTTTTCGAAGTGAGGGCGCCCTACCTTGCGGGCGTTCCACTCCGCCTCGAGCCCGCGCAACTCGCCGACGATCCGGTACGCCGCGTCGATGGCGTTGGCGCCCGATCCCATCTCGCGCACATGCACGGGCACGCCGCGCACCTCCACCTGAAACCAGAGCACGCCCGTGTTGGCGCGCACCAGCATCTCCTCCTCGGGTTCCGGGATCAGCACGGCGTCGGCCTTGTAGCCGCGCAGATGCGTCATGAGCGCGCCGTTGCCGGTGGATTCCTCCTCTACCACGGACTGGACATAGACGGTCGCGGCCGGCTGCAGGCCGATGCGGCGCAGGGCGTCGAGGCAGAACAGGTTGGCGGCGTGGCCGGCCTTCATGTCGGCCCCGCCACGGCCGTAGAGCCAGTCGCCCTGGATGGCGGGCTCGAAGGGCGGGCGGCTCCACATGTCGGCGGGCCCGGTCGGCACCACGTCCACATGCGCCTGCAGGATGAGCGAGCGGCCGGTCTCATTCTGCGGCCGGTGGATGCCGACCACGATGGGAGCCTGCGAATGCTCGGCGCTGAACGGCGCTCCGCCCGGATGGGCCGCGATGGCGGCCTCGTCCATGCTGAAGCGGTCCATCGCGAGGCCCCGGTCTCGCAGGGCGCGGAACACGAAATCCTGGATGGCCTGCTCCTCGCCGCGCAGGGACGGGAAGCGGATCAGCTCCTGCGTGTAGGCGACCTGCTCGGCGAAGCCGGCGTCCACGGCGGCGATGATGCGGTCACGCAGGGCGGGGTCGAGCGGCATGGGTTTGGTCCTTTGGCGGCCGGCTTTCTCCCGTCATTGCGAGGAGCGAAGCGACGAAGCAATCCAGGCGCCGGGCCTGACGCCCAGCGTCTGGATTGCTTCGCTTCGCTCGCAATGACGGGAGGGTGGTTCGGAAATGTTCGTCCCCATCACGGCGCCTTGAGCCTGCGGGCGCCGGGCACGGCGGCGAGGAGTTGCTGGGTGTAGGGGTGCTTCGGCGCGGCGAAGAGGGCGGCGGTGTCGCCCATCTCGACGATCTCGCCGCGCTGCATCACGGCGATGCGGTCGCAGATCTGGGCGGCGACGCGCAGGTCGTGGGTGACGAACAGGATGGCGAGGCCGAGCCGCTTCTGCAGGTCCTGGATGAGATCGAGGATCTGCGCCTGCACGGAGACGTCGAGCGCCGAGACCGCCTCGTCGGCGACCAGGATCTCGGGATCGAGCGCCAGAGCGCGGGCGATCCCGATGCGCTGGCGCTGTCCGCCGGAGAACTCGTGCGGGTAACGGTCGATCGCGCCGGGCGTCAGGCCCACGAGGTCCAGCAATTCACGGGCGCGTTCCAGCGCCGCTTTGGGCTCCACGCCTTGCGCTACTGGGCCTTCGGCGATGATGCGCCCCACGGTGCGGCGCGGGTTGAGCGACGCGAACGGGTCCTGGAACACCATCTGGATGCGCTTGCGATGCGGGCGAAAAGCGCGGGCAGAGAGGGCCGTGATGTCGAGATCGTTGATGCGGATCTGGCCGGCGTCGGGCTCGATCAACCGCATGCAGCAGCGGCCCACCGTGGATTTGCCCGAGCCTGACTCGCCCACCAGCCCGAGCGTCTCGCCGCGCGCGATCGAGAACGAGACGTCCGACGCCGCCTTCACGACGCGGCCCGCGCCGAACAGGCTGCGCCGCTGGTAAATCTTGCCCAGGCCATCCACGGACAGCGCCGGTTCGCCTTCGGCGCGGGGACGGGCGGGGGGCGGCGTCAGCGAGGGCACGGCTGCGAGCAGCCGCTTGGTGTAGTCGTGCCGGGGATCGCCCAGCACGGCGTCCGCCGGACCTTGCTCCACGACGACGCCATGCTGCAGCACCGCGATCCGGTCCGCGATCTCGGCGACGACGCCGAAATCATGGGTGATGAACAGCACGGCCGTGCCGTGGTCGCGGCGCAGGGCGTCGATCAGTTTCAGGATCTGCGCCTGCGTGGTGACGTCGAGCGCCGTCGTGGGTTCGTCGGCGATCAGGAGCTTCGGCTGGAGCGCCAGCGCCATCGCGATCATCACGCGCTGGCGTTGCCCGCCGGAGAGCTGGTGGGGAAACGCGCGCGCCATGCGGGCGGGATCGGGCAGGCCCACCTCGGTCATGAGCTCCACGGCGCGCCGCATCCGGCTCCCACCGTCGCCGATGCGGTGGGCTTCAAGCGTTTCGGCGATCTGGTCCCCGACGCGCATGACGGGGTTCAGCGACGTCATGGGCTCCTGGAAGATCATGCCGACCTCCCGCCCGCGCACGTCCCGCATGGCGGCGTCGTCCAGCGCCAGCAGGTCGCGCCCGTTGAGGAGCACCTGGCCGGCGACCGGCCTCACGGCGCGGGGCAAGAGCCCCATCACCGCGTGCGCGGCCATGGACTTGCCGGAGCCGGACTCGCCGACCACGCACAGCAGCTCGCCGGGCGCGATGGCGAGGTCGAGGCCGCTCACGGCGTGTGGGCGATCCGCGAGAGTGGGCAGCGCCAGCGTCAGGCCGCGGATGTCGAGAACGGGGAGCTGGCTCACTCGCGGCCTCGCGACAGGCGCGGGTTCAGCGCGTCGTTCAGGCCTTCGCCCACGAGGTTGAGCGCCAGCACGGTGAGGAAAATCGCCACGCCCGGGAAGAAGCTGATCCACCAGGCATCCATCAGGCGGGTGCGGCCGGCGCCCACCATGTAGCCCCAGGTCATCAGGTTGGGATCACCGAGACCAAGAAACGAAAGTGAGGATTCCAGCAGGATGGCGCTCGCCACCATCAGGGACGCCATGACGATGATGGGCGCGACCGTGTTGGGCAGCACCTGGCTGAAGATGATGCGCGGGGTCGATTGCCCCACCGTGATGGCGGCCTGAACATATTCGCGCGTGCGCAGCGACAGCACCTCGCCGCGCACGAGGCGCGCCACCGGCGGCCAGCTGACGATGCCGATGGCGAGCACGATGGAGTAGATGGAGGGCTGCAGCACCGCGACGAGCACGATGGCGAGCGCGAAGCTCGGGATTGTCTGGAAGAACTCGGTGATGCGCATCAGCGCGTCGTCGATCCAGCCGCCGAAATACCCCGCGAGCGCGCCCAGCGGCACGCCGATCAGGAGAGCGACCAGCGTCGATACGAAGCCGATCAGGATGGAAATCTGGGCGCCGTGGACGAGCCCGGCCGCAACGTCCCGGCCGAGCGTGTCGGTGCCGAGAAGAAAGCGGTCCGTGACAAAGGGCGCGGTGAACGGCCGCGCCACCATGCGCCAGGGCGAGGTGGGGTAGAGCCAAGGCCCGAGCACCGCGAAAGCGAGCAGGGCCACTAGCAGGACGAGGCCGACTAGCGCGCCCTTGTTGGCGGCGAACCGCGACAGGAACCCCATCAGGCGGCCTCGATGCGGGGGTCGGCGACCCGGTAGACGAGGTCTGTGACGATGTTGAACAGCACCACCATGGCGGAGCAGACGAAGAACACGCCGAGCAGCACCGCGTAGTCGCGCTGCACCAGCGCCTCGAACATGAGCCGGCCGATGCCCGGCCAGGCGAACACGGTTTCGGTCAGCACCGCGCCGCCGACGAGCTGGCCGGCTTGCAGGCCAGCCAGCGTGACGATCGGCAGGATGGCGTTGCGGGCGATGTGGCGACGTGTGATCACGGACGGGCGCAGGCCCTTGGCGCGCGCCGTCTTGATGAAGTCGGCGCCGGCGATCTCCAGCATGCTCGCGCGCATCATGCGGGCGTAGAGGGCGGTGAAGAACAGCCCCAGCGTCAGCGCCGGGAGCACGAGGTGGCTGCCGATATCGAGCGCGCGGGCGAGGCCCGTGTAGTGGGCCCCGATGGTCTCGAAGCCGACATTGGGCACCCAGCCGAGCTTCAGCGAGAATACGATCTGGCTCATCAGCGCGATCCAGAACAGCGGCGTGGCGTAGAACACCAGCGCGGCCGTGGTGATCAGGCTGTCGGACCACCGCCCGGCGCGGGCCGCCGCCAGGATGCCAAGCAGGCTGCCGAGCGCCAGCGAGATGATGAAGGCCGCGCCGGTGAGAAGGAGCGTGGCGGGCAGGCGCTCGCCGACCACCGCCGCTACGCTGCGCTGCTGGCGGTAGCTGTAGCCGAGATCGAGCGTCGCGTAGCCCTTCAGGTAGATGCCGAGCTGGTACGGGATGGAGCGGTCGAGCCCGAACTGCTCGCGCAGTTGCTGCAGGAACTGCGCATCCGCGGCGCCGGCCTCGCCCGCCATCACGGCCGCGGGATCGCCCGGCGCGGCGCGGATGAGAAAGAAGTTCAGCACCGCAATCGCGAAGAGCACGACGACGCCCTTCAGCAGTCGCGACGCCAGGAACCGGGCCATGCCCATCAGTGGAGGATCCTCATCTTACCGCCAGCGGCGGGCCGCAGCCGGAACCCTCTCCCGCGCAGCGGAGGAGGGCAGGGAGTGGGCGGACGTGCGCCCGCGGGGCTCAGCATCAACCCGGCGCCCCCTCTGTCGGCTGGCGCCGACATCTCCCCCGCTGCGCGGGAGAGAGTTGCCGCCTACTCCTTCCAGGCGTCGCGGAAGCCGTCGTTCACGCCGATGCCGGTGGTGACCAGGTTCTTGATGTTGCAGCGATAGATGGTCGGATATTCGAGTTCGAGCAGCCACAGCACCGGCAGGTCCTCGGCCAGCACCTGCTGCACCTTGGTGTAGAGCTCCTGGCGCTTCTCGGGCGTCGGCGCGACGGCGGCGTCCGCGAAGAGCTTGTCGGCCTCGGGGTTCGAATAGCCGCCCACATTGCCGAACGGATTGCCCTTGGCGATGTTGCCGGACACGTAGGAACGGCTGACGCCGATGGCCGGGTCGCCGAGCTGGTAGAGGAAGTTGAAGGTGAGGTCGAAGTCCCAGTTGCTGGTCTTCTGGACCCAGCCGGGCACGTCCGTGGTCACGATTTCCATGTTGATGCCGACATCGGCGAAGTTCTGCTTGATCGCCTCGGCCCAGCGCGTCCAGGTCTCGCCATAGGGAAGGCCCAGGAACTTGATGGTCTCGCCCTTGTAGCCGGACGCCTTGACGAGCTCCTTCGCCTTTTTCGGGTCGTAGGAGTACTTCTTCACGTCATCCGAGTAGAACTTGGTCTTGGACGAGATCGGCCCGGTAGGGATCTTGCCGAAGCCGTTCCAGACCACGTCTTTCCCGAAGTCGCGGTCGATGGCGTACATCATCGCCTGGCGGAATTCCTTGCTGCCCAGGATGCCGTTGCGCACGTTGGGGGTGATCCACGCGTGCGGGGCGAACATCTCCCAGCCCTTGGTGGTCATGCAGGTGTTCGGCAGCTTGGAGAGGCGCGGCACGTCGAAGATGTCGACGGCGCCGCCGGTCAGCACATCGACCTTGCCGGTCTCGTACGCGACCGCGCGGGCCGCCGCGTCCGGGATGAACTGGTAGTAGACCTCGTCCAGCGCCGGCTTGTCCTTCAAATAGTAATCCGGGTTGCGGACGAGCTGGATATAGGAGCCCTTCTTCCATTCCTTGAACTTGAACGGGCCGGTGCCGATGGGCGTGTTGTTGTTCGGGTTCGCCTTGTAGTCCGTGCCCTCGTACAGGTGCTTCGGGACGATTGGCGCAGACGCGACCTCCATGGCGAAAAGGAGCGGCCCGAAAGGCTGCTTCATCGTGATCACGACGGTCTTGTCGTCCGTCTTCTCAATCTTCTCGACCTGGTTGTTGACGATGGGGCGCCAGCGCGGGTGCACCTCGCGCAGGAACTTGTCGAGCGTGAACACCACGTCGTCGGCCGAGAAAGGCTTGCCGTCATGCCACTTCACGTCGTTCTGCAGCGTGAAGGTGAAGACCTTGGAGTCGTCCGAGACCTTCCAGCTCTTGGCCAGCGAGGGCATGGGCTGGAGCTTGTCGTCGAAGCGCAGCATCGATTCGTAGATGTTGCCGGCGATCATGTTGGTGGGGCCGGTCTGGTTGAGGCCCTGCATCAGCATGGGTGGCTCGGGCGTGACGATCACCTGGGCGACGCCGCCCTTCTTGGGCGTTTGCGCGGAGAGGCTCGTCGAGCCCAACAGCGCGAAAACGAGCGCCAGCGACGCGGTCCTGGTCCAAGCCTGCATCAAATCCATCCCCATCCCACTCGGAAAAGTTGATTATGCAAGGCGTTGGGGGAGTGTCAAAGCCGGTTCTCGCATTTGCGCAGGCGTCGGCTGAAGGGCCTACCAACTTCGCCAGGCAGGACCGCGCGGCCGCCGGGCCAGACACGCGGGGACTCGACCCGCCCGGGCTGCCGCCGCATGATCGCGGCCCGCAACGACGAGTCTCTTCCCATGGCCCAGCACGTCCTTCACGCCTCGCCCGAAACTTGCTGCTGGGGGTGGTTCGACGCCGCGAATGCGCCCGTGCTCAGGATCGCGAGCGGCGACACTGTGACGGTGGACAGCATCAGCGGCGGTCCCGATGTTCTGCCGCCGGCGGGGTTCCACGTCCCGCCGGAACTCCTGGCGATGCATGCCGCCCAGGTCGGCCCGACCTCGGGGCACATCCTGACCGGCCCGATCGCGGTGGATGGCGCGCAGCCGGGCGACGTGCTCGAAGTGCGCGTGCTCGACGTGAAGCTCAGGCAGGATTGGGGCTACAACTACCATCGCCCGCTCGCCGGAACGCTTCCGGACGATTTTCCGGCCTATCACCACATGAACATTCCGCTCGACGCCGAGCGGAATGTCGGCCGCCTGCCTTGGGGGCTGGATATTCCGCTCTCACCGTTTTTCGGCGTGATGGGCGTGGCGCCGCCGCCCCCATGGGGGCGTTGCACGTCTATCATCCCGCGCGCGTTCGGGGGCAACATCGACAACAAGGAACTCGTGGCGGGCTCGACGCTCTATCTGCCGGTGTTCGTGGAAGGCGCGCTGTTTTCCTGCGGTGACGGGCACGGCGTTCAGGGCGATGGCGAGGTCAATGTCACGGCGATCGAGACCGCGCTGCAGGGCAAGCTCGAATTCCACGTCCGCAAGGACCTGGGCTGGACCTACCCGCGCGCCGAGACGCCTACACGCTTGATGACGTTTGGCATGGATCCCGATCTCGACCGCTGCGCCGAGAAGGCGTTGCGCGACATGATCGCCTGGATCGTGGACCGGACCGGGATCACGCGCGACCAGGCCTATGCGCTTTGCAGCCTCGCGGCGGACCTGCGCATCACCCAGACGGTGAACCAGCACAAGGGCGTGCATTGCATGATCGACAAGGCGCTGCTCACTCCGAAAGCGAGCTGAGCGCCGTCGGTCCTGGACGGTGAAGTTGGCCTATTCGCCCCAACATCGCCTTGCAAATCGGTTTAGTTGAGGCCAAACAGCGTCGCCCGCCACCTTGGGGCCGTTCAGGAGAGATCAGATGCGCGCCGTCGTCATTCATGCGCCCATGGACCTGCGGGTGGACTCGATCGACGAGGCGCCGGCTCCTGGCCCCAATGAAGTGCGCGTGGCCATCAAGGCCGGCGGCATCTGCGGGTCGGACCTCCATTACTATCATCACGGCGGCTTCGGCGTGGTGCGCGTCAAGGAGCCCATGGCGCTCGGCCATGAGATTTCGGGCGTCGTCGCCGAACTGGGGGAGGGCGTTTCGCACCTGGCGATCGGCGCGCGCGTCGCCGTCAATCCCAGCCGGCCTTGCGGCCATTGCGACTACTGCCAGCGGGGCATGCGCCAGCACTGCACGGACATGCGGTTCATGGGCAGCGCGATGCGCTTTCCGCATGTGCAGGGCGGCTTCCGCGAATATGTGACGATCGACGCCTCGCAGGCCGTGCCGGTCGCCGACTCGGTCAGCCTCGGCGAAGCCGCGATGGCGGAGCCGCTCGCGGTCTGCCTGCACGCCGGCGTCCAGGCCGGGCCGTTGCTTGGCAAGCGCGTGCTCGTCACGGGCGCGGGCCCGATCGGCGCGCTATGCCTGCTGGTGGCGCGCCTCGGCGGCGCCTCCGAAATCCTCGTCACCGACATGGCCGACAAGCCGCTGGAACTCGCCCGCTCGCTGGGCGCGACCCGTACCGTCAACGTTGCGCGCGACGGTCACCAACTCGAGCCGTTCAAGGCCAACAAGGGCACGTTCGACGTGCTGTTCGAGGCCTCCGGCGCCCAGCCGGCGCTCGTCGGCGCGCTCGATATCCTGCGTCCTGGAGCCGTGATCGTACAGGTCGGGCTCGGCGGCGACATGAGCTTGCCCATCAACACCATTGTGGCGAAGGAGCTGCAACTGCGCGGCACCTTCCGGTTCGATCACGAGTTCGAGCTGGCGGTGCGCCTCATGGGCGCCGGCCTCATCGACGTGAAGCCGCTGATCAGCGCGACGCTGCCGTTTCATTCGGCGGTCGAGGCGTTCGACCTCGCGGGCGATCGCACACGGGCCATGAAGGTGCAGTTGAGCTTCTGAACTTAGGCGTCAACTCTAAGTATTCGATCGATCGAACCGCAACCGGAGACTGCATTTCTGGGTATCGACAAGACGTTTACTGAATCCTCAGCGCTTCGCTTCTAATGTGAAGCGTGTGTTGAGTTAGGGTTTGGTGCGTCGAGATGATCAAGGCTCCGCTGTATTCCAGCGTCACGGTGCTCGTCGCGGACGAAAGCCCGTTCGTCCGCCGGATCGTCCGCACCATGCTGTTGTCGGTCGGCATGCGACACGTGGTCGAGGCCTCGACCGGGTACGAGGCGCTGGAGCGCCTGGGCGAGATCAAGCCCGGCTTGATCATCATGCAGTGGGAGCTTCCGGAGTTCTCCACCGTCGAGATCCTGGACATCCTGCGCGATCCATCGCGGGTGCGTGAAACCAGCGTGCCGGTGATCGTCACCACGGAGAGGCCCACGCGCCGGGTCGTGGACTCGGCCGCCGAGAGGCAGGTCCACCACGTGCTGCGCAAGCCGTTCTCGCCCAAGATGCTGTGGGAACGGATCGGCCACTTCTTCGACGACCAGAACCAGCCGCAGATGGATGAGCGGATCGCGCCCAAGATCACGCGGTCGCAGAGCATGCTGCTGAACCCGGCTCCAGCGCCGGTCGACGATGGGCCGCAGCATGACTCCTGGGAAGCCGCTGCGGCCGCCGGCTGAGCTCAGTAGGTCGCGCGCCCGCCCGAAAGATCGAACACGGCGCCGGTCGTGAAGGAATTGTCCTGCGACACGAGCCAGGCGATCATCGCGGCCGCTTCGTCGACCATCAGGAATCGCCCGCGCGGGATGCGCGAGAGCATGTAGTCGATGTGCTCCTGCTTCATCTGGTCGAAGATGCGGGTCTTGGCGGCGGCCGGGGTGACGCAGTTCACCGCGATGTCGTGGGAGGCGAGTTCCTTGCCGAGGGACTTGGTGAGCGCGATCACGCCCGCCTTTGCGGCCGAGTAGGCGGAGGCGTTGGGGTTGCCCTCCTTCCCGGCGATGGAAGCCACGTTGACGATGCGCCCATAGCCGCGCGCCACCATGCCGGGCGTCACGGCTCGGCAGCAGTAGAAGACGCCGTTCAGGTCGATGTCGATGACGCGGCGCCACTCGTCGATGGGATAGTCGGCCACCGGCGCGTTCTGGCCCGCGATGCCGGCGTTGTTCACCAGGATGTCGAGCCGACCGAACTCGGCTTCGGTATTGCGGGCGGCCGCGAGGCAGGAATCCGGGTCGGTCTGCTCATACGCCACCGTGATCACTCGCCCCTTGCCGGCGAGGCTCGAGGCGGCTTCGGCGAGAAGCGCTTCGTCCCGATCCCACAGCGCGACCGAGGCGCCTGATTCGAGCAGCCGGGCCGCCACCGCATAGCCGATGCCCTGCGCGCCGCCCGTGACTGCTGCCGCGCGGCCTTGAAGATCGATGGTGTTGGACATAGCTGAGCATTTCCCGTTGGTTGCGGACGCAACTATACGGATCGGGGGTCCCCGGTCGAGATCGATTGCGCTCATGGCGCAGCCGCGACCAACGGCGAAGGCGGTGCGACCCCCTTCCGTCTTGCGGTTCCCGATGCGCTGCGATAAGCCTCCGCGCGACCCTCCTTGGAGGCGCGGGACGCTGATCTTCGGCGATTTTACGCCCCGCCCGACCTCTTGTGGTTGCGTCGACCCCGAAAAGCCGTCCGGCTTGCGGGAATATCGTTCGAGTTTCGCCGCCCGCGCGGAGACGCCATGCCCGCCTATCTGGTCGAATATCTGCCGCTCGTGCTGTTCATCGGCGTGTCGCTGGTGATCGCCGGGGCGCTGCTCGTCGCGCCCTTCATCATCGCCTACCAGAACCCGGATCCCGAGAAGCTGTCGGCGTATGAATGCGGCTTCAACGCCTTCGACGACGCCCGCATGAAGTTCGACGTCCGGTTCTACCTCGTGTCGATCCTGTTCATCATCTTCGACCTTGAGGTGGCGTTCCTGTTTCCCTGGGCGGTGGCGTTCCGGGAGGTCGGGCTGTTCGGCTTCTGGTCGATGATGATCTTCCTCGGCGTCCTCACGATCGGCTTCGTCTACGAGTGGAGAAAAGGAGCCCTGGAATGGGATTGACCCTCACCAACGAGGGCGCTCTCGTCGCTCCGGCCCCGAAGGGCATCATCGATCCCAACACCGGCAAGCCGGTCGGGCACAATGATCCGTTCTTCTCGGACGTGAACGCCGAGCTCGCCGACAAGGGCTTCATCGTCACCGCGACGGACGACCTCATCCAGTGGGCCCGCACGGGCTCGCTGATGTGGATGACGTTCGGTCTCGCCTGCTGCGCGGTCGAGATGATGCAGATGTCGATGCCGCGCTACGACGTGGAGCGCTTCGGCTTTGCGCCGCGCGCCTCGCCGCGCCAGTCGGACGTGATGATCGTCGCCGGCACGCTGACCAACAAGATGGCTCCCGCGCTCCGCAAGGTCTACGACCAGATGCCGGAGCCGCGCTACGTAATCTCGATGGGCAGCTGCGCCAATGGCGGCGGCTACTACCACTATTCCTACTCGGTGGTTCGCGGCTGCGACCGCATCGTGCCGATCGACGTCTATGTGCCGGGCTGCCCGCCCACCGCCGAGGCGCTGCTCTACGGCGTGCTGCTGCTGCAAAAGAAGATCCGCCGCACCGGCACCATCGAACGCTAAGGGCGGACGGGCCACGGCCCGTTCGTTCATCCTGCCCGGCCTGTCCGAGTTCCAAGCGCGGCTCCCGCGCAAACTGACCGAAGAAAGCCAGTTCTCATGCCAGTCCACACGGACGAGACGCTGAAACAGCTTGGCGACGCCATTTTGGCCGCGCTTCCCGGCGCGGTGACGGGCGCGAGCGTGTCGTTCGGCGACCTGTCGATCGACGCCGAGGCGTCGCAGATCGTCCCGGTGCTGCGCCGCCTGCGCGAGGACCCGCAATTCGGCTTCATTTGCTTCATCGACCTGTGCGGCGTCGACTATCCCGCCCGCGAGAAGCGCTTCGACGTCGTCTATCACCTGCTGTCGCCCCGGCTCAACACGCGCGTCCGCGTCAAGGTGCAGACCGACGAGGTCACGCCGGTGCCGTCGACCATCGAGGTTTTTCCCGCCTCGAACTGGTTCGAGCGCGAGGCCTACGATCTCTACGGCATCCTGTTCTCCGGCCACCCCGATCTGCGCCGCATCCTCACGGACTATGGCTTCGAAGGGCATCCGCTGCGCAAGGACTTCCCGACCACCGGCTTCGTGGAGGTCCGCTGGGACGAGGAGCAGAAGCGCGTCGTCTACGAGCCCGTGAAGCTCACGCAGGAATTCCGCAGCTTCGACTTCCTGTCGCCGTGGGAGGGCGCGGACTACGTGCTCCCGGGCGATGAGAAGGCCAAGGCGTGAGGCGCTAGCAATGACCGAAACCGCCATCCGCAATTTCTCGATCAATTTCGGCCCGCAGCATCCGGCCGCGCATGGCGTGCTGCGCCTCGTGCTGGAGCTCGACGGCGAAGTGGTCGAGCGTGTCGATCCGCATATCGGGCTGCTGCATCGCGGCACCGAGAAGCTGATCGAGAGCAAGACCTACCTTCAGTCCGTGCCCTATTTCGACCGGCTCGACTATGTCGCGCCGATGAACCAGGAGCACGCCTTCTGCCTTGCGGTGGAGAAGCTGCTCGGCATCACGGTTCCGCGCCGGGCGCAGCTCATCCGGGTGCTGTATTCGGAGATCGGGCGGCTCTTGTCGCATCTTCTGAACGTCACCACGCAGGCGATGGACGTGGGCGCGCTCACCCCGCCGCTGTGGGGCTTCGAGGAGCGCGAGAAGCTGATGATCTTCTACGAGCGCGCTTCGGGTTCGCGGATGCATGCGGCCTATTTCCGGCCGGGCGGCGTTCATGCCGACCTGCCGCCGGAGCTGGTCGACGACATCGAGGCGTTCTGCGACCCGTTCCTGAAAGTTCTGGACGATCTCGACGCGCTGTTCATCGGCAACCGCATCTTCAAGCAGCGCAACGTCGACATCGGCGTCGTGACGCTGGACGAGTGCTGGGCCTGGGGCTTCTCGGGCGTCATGGTGCGCGGCTCGGGCGCGGCGTGGGACCTGCGCAAGGCGCAGCCCTACGAGTGCTACGAGGAGATGGACTTCGACATCCCGGTCGGGCGCAACGGCGACAACTATGATCGCCAGGTGATCCGCATGGAGGAGATGCGCCAGTCCGTGCGCATCATGAAGCAGTGCGTCGCCAAGCTGCGCGAGCCGGCCGGGCAGGGGCCCGTGACCACGCTCGACGGCAAGATCGCGCCGCCCAAGCGTGGCGAGATGAAGCGCTCCATGGAAGCGCTGATCCACCACTTCAAGCTCTACACCGAAGGCTTCCGGGTTCCGGAAGGCGAGATCTATGCGGCCGTCGAGGCGCCAAAGGGCGAATTCGGCGTGTATCTCGTGGCGGACGGCACCAACAAGCCGTATCGCTGCAAGATCCGCGCGCCGGGCTTCGCCCACCTCCAGGCCATGGACCACATGAACCGCGGCCACATGCTTGCCGACGTGTCGGCGATCCTGGGGTCGCTCGACATCGTGTTCGGCGAGGTCGATCGGTGATCATTTGCGCACGCGCCGCCGCGCGGTTCGTGCGGGTATGAGGACGTCATGTCAGTCAGAAGACTAGCCGCAGAACAGCCCGAGAGCTTCGCCTTCACGCCGGAGAACCTGGCCTGGGCGCAGGGCGTGATCGCGAAGTATCCGGAAGGCCGGCAGGCCTCCGCCGTGATCCCGCTGCTGTGGCGCGCGCAGGAACAGCACGACTACTGGATCTCCAAGGCGGCGATCGAGTATGTCGGGCAGATGCTCGACATGCCGTATATCCGCGTGCTCGAGGTCGCGACCTTCTACACGATGTTCAATCTCGAGCCGGTGGGTAAGCACTTCATCCAGCTGTGCGGGACGACGCCGTGCCGCCTGCGGGGCGCCGAGGACATCATCAAGGTCTGCCATGACCGCATCGGCGACCAGCGCCACGTCACGGCCGACGGCCAGTTTTCCTGGCTCGAGGTCGAGTGCCTGGGCTCGTGCTGCAACGCCCCGATGGTGCAGATCAACAACGACTACTACGAAGACCTGACGCCCGAGAGCTTCAACAAGCTGCTGGACGACCTCGCGGCCGGTCGCCCGGTGAAGAAGGGCCCGCAGAACAGCCGGCACACGTCCGAGCCCGAGGGCGGTGCCACGACGCTGACCGACCCGGCGCTGTATGACGGCTCGGCCGTCGGGGCCTGGCGCAGGCGCTTCGAGGAAGAAGAGGCGAAGGCCAGGGTTGCCGCCGCCGAGAAGGATGCGGCCGACAAGAAAACGGCTTCCGACCAGGCGATCGCGGCAGAAGCCGCCGCGAACCCGAAGCCCGGGCGGCCGAGCGACGATACGGCCGGGCGCAACGTGACGGACACTCCGGCCCACCGCGTCGCGGAGGGCAAGGAGCCGGTGTCCCAGGCCGACCAGGCCAAGGCGGGCGATGCGGCCAAGTCGAATTCCGACGCGCCCTCGTCCACGCGTCCCGACGCGCCGACGCAGAACCGCGAGACGTCCTACGTGGCGACGCCGAACAAGGACGACGCGCCCGACGCCGCAAACAAGGCGGCCGCCGCCAGCATGGCGGCCCCAGATGCGCCGCTGCCGCCCCCGGTTTCGGACACGTTCAAGCCCGCGCTGCTGTCTGCGCCGGAAAACGGCAAGGCTGACGACCTGGGTCTGATCTGGGGCGTCGGACCCAAGCTCAGCGCCATGCTGAACGGCATGGGCATCTACCACTTCAGCCAGATCGCCTCGTGGAACGAGATGAACCTGCGCTGGGTGGACCAGAATCTCGGCGCGTTCCGCGGTCGCGCGCTGCGCGACAAGTGGATCGAGCAGGCGCAGAAGCTGGCGGCCGGTTGGCGGCCGGACGGCAAGCTCGGCGACAGGCCCGTGGGCTCCGCGCCCACGGACGATGCGACCAAGGGATAAGCGGACATGCTGGCTGATCGCGATCGCATTTTCACCAACCTGTATGGCCTGCAGTCCCCTGGCCTGAAGGCCGCGCAGATGCGCGGCGCCTGGGACGGAACCAAGTTCCTGCTCGAGAAGGGCCGGGACTGGATTGTCGACGAGATGAAGAAGTCGGGCCTGCGCGGCCGCGGCGGCGCGGGTTTCCCGACCGGCCTCAAGTGGTCGTTCATGCCGAAGGTGTCCGACGGGCGCCCGAGCTATCTCGTTGTCAACGCGGACGAGTCCGAGCCCGGCACCTGCAAGGACCGGGAGATCATGCGGCATGATCCGCATCTCCTGATCGAGGGCTGCCTGATCGCGTCCTTCGCGATGGGGGCGAACGCCTGCTACGTCTATCTGCGCGGCGAGTACATCGCCGAGCGCGAGGCGCTGCAGCGCGCCGTGGACGAGGCCTATGAGGCGCGTCTCGTCGGCAAGGACAATGTCCATGGCTGGCCCTTCGACATCTACGTCCACCACGGCGCAGGCGCGTATATCTGCGGCGAGGAAACCGCTCTGTTGGAGAGCCTGGAAGGCAAGAAGGGCATGCCGCGGCTGAAGCCGCCGTTCCCGGCCAACATGGGCCTCTATGGCTGCCCGACCACGGTGAACAACGTCGAGTCGATCGCGGTCGCCGGCACCATCCTGCGCCGTGGCGCGGCGTGGTTCGCGGGCATCGGCCGGCCCAACAATGTCGGCACCAAGCTGTTCTGCGTGTCCGGGCACGTGAACAAGCCGTGCAACGTCGAGGAAGAGCTCGGCCTGACCTTCCGCGAGCTGATCGACCGCCATTGCGGCGGCATCCGGGGCGGCTGGGACAACCTGAAGGCCGTGATCCCGGGCGGCTCGTCCGTCCGCATGGTTCCGGCCGACCAGATCATCGACACGCCGATGGACTTCGACAGCCTGTCGAAGCTGAAGTCCGGCCTCGGCACCGCGGCCGTGATCGTGATGGACAAGTCGACCGACATCGTCCGGGCGATCGCGCGCATCAGCTACTTCTACAAGCACGAGAGCTGCGGCCAGTGCACGCCGTGCCGCGAGGGCACGGGCTGGATGTGGCGCGTGCTGACACGCATGGCCGAAGGGCGCGCCCAGAAGCGCGAGATCGACATGCTGCTGGAAGTGACCAAGCAGGTCGAGGGCCACACCATCTGCGCGCTCGGCGACGCGGCGGCATGGCCCGTTCAGGGCCTCATCGCCCATTTCCGCCACGAGATCGAGGCGCGTATCGACCAGTACGCCGCCAACCCGCACAGCGAGCCTGTCCGCAACTACGGCGTGGCGGCGGAATAAGAAAGAGTGCATCGATGACCAAGATCATCGTCGACGGCATCGAGCTCGACGTTCCGGCTGAATACACGCTGTTGCAGGCGTGCGAGGAAGCCGGCGCCGAGATCCCGCGCTTCTGCTTCCATGAGCGGCTCTCGATCGCCGGCAATTGCCGCATGTGCCTCGTCGAGGTGAAGGGCGGGCCGAAGCCGGTCGCGTCCTGCGCCTGGGCCGTGCGCGACTGCCGCCCGGGCCCGAATGGCGAGCCGCCGGTGATCTCCACCAAGTCGCCGATGGTCAAGAAGGCGCGCGAGGGGGTGATGGAGTTCCTCCTCATCAACCACCCGCTGGACTGCCCGATCTGCGACCAGGGCGGCGAGTGCGACCTGCAGGACCAGGCGATGGCCTATGGCGTCGACACGTCCCGCTTCGCCGAGAACAAGCGCGCGGTCGAGGATAAGTATATCGGCCCGCTCGTGAAGACGCAGATGAACCGCTGCATCCAGTGCACGCGCTGCGTCCGCTTCTCGACGGAAGTGGCCGGCGTGCCGGATCTCGGCGCCATTGGCCGCGGCGAGGACATGGAGATCACCTCCTATCTCGAAAGCGCCATGCAGTCGGAGTTGCAGGGCAACGTCATCGACCTGTGCCCGGTCGGCGCGCTGACCTCCAAGCCCTACGCCTTCAAGGCGCGGCCCTGGGAGCTCTCCAAGACCGAATCCATCGACGTCATGGACGCGCTTGGCTCGGCCATCCGGGTCGACGCGCGCGGCCGCGAGGTCATGCGCATCCTGCCGCGGCTCAACGAGGCCGTGAACGAGGAGTGGATCTCGGACAAGACCCGCTTCATCTGGGACGGACTGAAGGCGCAGCGCCTCGACAAGCCTTATGTGCGGGTCAACGGCCAGCTACGGCCGGCCTCCTGGGGCGAGGCTTTCCAGGCCGTCGCGGGCAAACTGAAGGGCGCCGATCCCAAGCGCGTCGGCTTTATCGCGGGCGACCTCGCCTCCGTGGAGGAGATGTACGCCCTGAAGCTGCTGGCGGCCTCGCTTGGAGTCGCCAACGTGGATGGCCGCCAGGACGGCGCGAAGCTGCACCCGAAGTTCGGGCGCGCCTCGTACCTCTTCAACAGCACCGTGATGGGCATCGAGGAGGCCGACGCGGTTCTGCTGGTCGGCACGGATCCGCGCCGGGAGGCGCCGGTGCTCAACGCCCGCATCCGCAAGCGTTGGCGCATGGCGCCGCTGCCGGTCGGGCTGATCGGCGAGCCGGTCGACCTCACCTATGACGTCCAGGTTCTCGGCGCCGGCGCCGAGACGCTGGCCGGCGTGCTCGACGGCTCGGTCGGCTTCGCGGATGCGCTGAAGAACGCCAAGAAGCCGCTGATCATCGTTGGCCAGGGCGCTCTGATGCGTCCGGACGGCGAGGCCATCCTGGCGCTCGCCGCCAAACTGGCGCAGTCGGTGGGAGCGGTCACGGCCGAATGGAACGGCTTCAGCGTGCTCCATACGGCCGCCGCCCGCGTCGGTGCGCTGGATCTCGGCCTCGTGCCGGGTGAGGGCGGCCTCGACGCACTCGCGATGGCGGCTCCGGGCGCGCTCGACGTCGCCTTCCTGCTGGGCGCCGACGAGATCGACATCGCGCCGGGCGCCTTCGTGATCTACCAGGGCACGCATGGCGATCGCGGCGCGCACCGCGCCGACGTGATCCTGCCGGGCGCGGCCTACACGGAGAAGAGCGGCACCTACGTCAACACGGAAGGCCGGGTTCAGCTCGGCGCTCGCGCGAGCTTCCCGCTCGGCGACGCCAAGGAAGACTGGGCCATCCTGCGCGCCCTCTCGGACGTGCTCGGCCAGCGCCTGCCGTTCGACTCGCTGCCGCAACTGCGGGCGAAGCTTTACGCCGACTACCCGCACATGGCCGCCATCGATCGCATCACGCCGGCGGATTTCGCCGGCTTGGCCGGTCTGGCGAACGCCGGAGGGACGACCGACAAGGCGCCGTTCCGCCGCGCCGTGACGGACCTCTATCTTACCAATCCGATCGCGCGCGCGTCGGCCGTCATGGCCGAGTGCTCGGCGCTGGCTCAGGGCGGCGTCGCCGTCGCGGCCGAGTAAGGGACAGGACGATGGATCTCTTCCTTTCCGTGCTGCTGATGCTGGGCAAGAGCCTGCTGCTGATCGTGGCGCTGCTCGTGTTCATCGCGTTCGCGCTCTATGGCGACCGCAAGGTCTGGGCGGCCGTGCAGCTGCGCCGCGGCCCCAACGTGGTGGGTCCCTGGGGGCTGATGCAGTCCTTCGCAGACCTGCTGAAGTTCGCCCTCAAGGAGCCGGTGATACCGTCCGGCGCCAACAAGGGCATCTTCCTGCTCGCGCCGTTCGTCACCACGCTGCTGGCGCTCTCGGCCTGGGCCGTGATCCCGCTCAGCGACGGCTGGGCGCTGGCCGACATCAATGTCGGCATCCTCTATCTGTTCGCGATCTCGTCGCTGGGCGTCTACGGCGTCATCATGGGCGGCTGGGCGTCGAACTCGAAGTACCCGTTCCTGTCGGCGCTGCGCTCGGCGGCCCAGATGGTGTCCTACGAGGTCTCGATCGGCTTCGTGATCATCACGGTGCTGCTCTGCGTCGGGTCGCTGAACCTCACCGACATCGTCAACGCGCAGGACACCCGCGCCGGCCTGTTCGGCTGGTACTGGCTGCCGCTGCTGCCGATGTTCGTGATCTTCTTCATCTCCGCCATGGCGGAGACGAACCGGCCGCCCTTCGATCTGGTGGAAGCCGAGTCGGAGCTCGTCGCCGGCTTCATGGTCGAGTATTCGTCGACGCCGTACCTGCTGTTCATGCTGGGCGAGTACGTGGCCATCATGACCATGTGCGCGCTGATGACGATCTTGTTCCTGGGCGGCTGGCTGTCGCCGATCCCGTTCGCGCCCTTCACGTGGATCCCGGGCGTGATCTGGTTCGTGCTCAAAGCCTCGTTCATGTTCTTCCTGATCGCCATGGTGAAGGCGTTCGTGCCGCGCTACCGGTACGACCAGCTGATGCGCCTTGGCTGGAAGGTGTTCCTGCCGATCTCGCTCGCGATGGTGGTGATCGTGGCCGGCGTGCTGCAGTTCACCGGCTGGGCGCCGGGGCACTGAGATGGAGCCCTCCGTCGCGGGCCTGATCGGGGCCGGCGTCGGGCTGGCGCTGGGCTATGTCGACTACCGCGTCGTCAGCGGCGTGGTGGAAGGAAGGCTTCGCAAGCTGGACGACTCCAGCGGCCCGGAGCAAAAGGCGGTCTTCGAACGCAAGTTGCGCATCCTGCGCATCGTGCTCTTCATCGGGACCGTGCTGTTTTTCCCGGTGATCGGATACCTGCTCGGGTTGACGATCGCTGGGCGCTGAACGCGGCGCCGGCAGGGCAGGGGCCCTGGACGGCGCGACGACGAGAGGGCGCGGAAGCGCCGAACAGATGCAAGCGGCGCGCAAGCGCCGGGAGAGACCCGAATGGCATTCGCCCAGGCTGCAAAGTCTTTGATCCTGAATGAGTTCCTGGACGCGTTCGTGCTGTCCATGCGCTACTTCTTCAAGCCGAAGCCGACGCTGAATTACCCCTATGAGCGCGGCCAGATCTCGCCCCGCTTCCGGGGAGAGCATGCGCTGCGCCGCTATCCCAACGGCGAGGAACGCTGCATCGCGTGCAAGCTGTGCGAGGCGATCTGCCCGGCGCAGGCCATCACGATCGAGGCCGGCCCGCGCCGCAACGACGGCACGCGCCGCACGACCCGCTACGACATCGACATGACGAAGTGCATCTATTGCGGCTTCTGCCAGGAAGCCTGCCCGGTGGACGCGATTGTCGAAGGCCCGAACATGGAGTTCTCCACCGAGACCCGCGAGGAGCTGTTCTACGACAAGGAGCGCCTCCTCGATAACGGAGCCCGGTGGGAACGCGAGATCGCGCGCAACATCGCGCAGGACGCGCCGTATCGCTGAGCGCCGCTTGCCGGCGGGCAGTCCGAAGTCGGGTTGTCGCTCCGGGAATCGGCGTCTATAGACGGCGCGGCGTCCATGCCGGCGCCGAGAGTTTCAGGATGGCCGCATCGCGGCCGTTCTCCGCACTGAGATCCGGGCCGGTTGGCTTGGTTCCGAGGATCAGACGAGGCCGTCGCCCGACGGCCGGTGAGGACCTGCACGATGGCGGCCGCCTTCTTCTTCTACCTCTTCGCGGGCATCACCCTGGCGTCGGCCCTGATGGTGATCTCTTCGAAGAACCCGGTTCATTCGGTGCTGTTCCTGATCCTCGCCTTCGTCAACGCGGCCGGGCTGTTCCTGCTGATGGGCGCCGAGTTCCTGGCGATGATCCTCGTGGTCGTTTATGTCGGCGCGGTGGCGGTGCTCTTCCTGTTCGTCGTCATGATGCTGGACGTCGATTTCGCCGAGCTCCGGCAGGGCTTCCTGAGCTACCTGCCCTTCGGCGCCGTCGTGGCGCTGATGCTGCTGATCGAGCTCGTCCTGGTGGTGACCACCTACATGGTGCAGCCGGGCGCGCTGAAAGTCCCGGTCACGGCGGCGCCGTCGGCGGACGCGCTGGTCAGCAATACCGAGGCGCTCGGGCGGGTGCTCTACACCCAATATCTCTACTTCTTCCAGGCGTCGGGCCTGATCCTGCTGGTCGCGATGATCGGAGCCATCGTGCTGACGCTGCGGCACAAGGCCGGGGTGAAGCGCCAAGACATCTCCCGGCAGGTCGCCCGCACGCCACAGGATGCGGTCGAGATCAAGAAAGTGCCGTTCGGGCAGGGCGTTTGAGGGCTAGACGATGATCATCGGACTCGGGCACTACCTGACCGTCGCCGCCATGCTGTTCACGCTCGGCGTGTTCGGCATCTTCATCAACCGCAAGAACGTCATCGTGATCCTGATGTCGGTCGAGCTCATCCTGCTCGGCGTCAACATCAACCTGGTGGCCTTCTCGACCTTCGGCGGCGACCTCGTCGGCCAGGTCTTCGCGCTCTTGATCCTCACCGTGGCGGCGGCCGAAGCCGCCATCGGGCTGGCGATCCTCGTCGTCTATTTCCGCAACCGCGGCACCATCGCGGTTGAGGACATCAACATGATGAAGGGCTGACTCGGGGTAAGTCCCCCGACGGGAAACGGACATGTATCAGGCCATCGTCTTCCTGCCGCTCGTCGGCTTCCTCATCGCGGGCCTCTTCGGCCGCATCATCGGCGCGCGCGCCAGCGAGATCGTCACCACCGCCTTTCTGATGGCGGCGGCGCTGCTCTCCTGGGTGGCGTTCTTCCAGGTCGGGCTCGGCCACGGCGGAACCCGCGTGCAGGTCGGCCAGTGGATGGTGTCGGGCGACCTCAAGGTCGACTGGGCCTTCCGGGTCGACACGCTCACGGTCGTGATGCTGGTGGTGGTGAACAGCGTCTCGTCGCTCGTTCACCTCTACTCCATCGGCTACATGCACGAGGATCCGCACCGGCCGCGCTTCTTCGCCTACCTGTCGCTGTTCACCTTCGCGATGCTGATGCTGGTGACGGCCGACAACCTGGTGCAGATGTTCTTCGGCTGGGAGGGCGTCGGCCTCGCCTCCTACCTGCTGATCGGCTTCTGGTACAACAAGCCCTCGGCGGTCGCGGCCGCCATGAAGGCCTTCATCGTCAACCGCGTCGGCGACTTCGGCTTCGCGCTCGGCATCTTCCTCGTCTTCGTGCTAACCGGCTCGGTGGCGTTCTCGGAGATCTTCCCCAAGGTGGAGGAGATCGCCAAGGGGACGTTCCACTTCATCGGCTACGACTGGAACGCGATGACGATCGCGTGCCTGCTCCTGTTCATGGGCGCGATGGGCAAGTCGGCGCAGTTCCTCCTGCACACATGGCTGCCGGACGCCATGGAAGGCCCGACGCCGGTGTCGGCTCTGATCCACGCCGCCACCATGGTGACGGCCGGCGTGTTCATGGTGGCGCGCCTGTCGCCACTGTTCGAGACGTCGCCGGTCGCCATGTCGGCGGTGCTGTTCGTCGGCGCCACCACGGCGTTCTTCGCCGGCACGATCGGACTGGTGCAGAACGACATCAAGCGCGTGATCGCGTATTCGACCTGCTCGCAGCTCGGCTACATGTTCGTGGCGCTCGGCGCAGGCGCCTACGGGGCCGGCATCTTCCACCTGTTCACGCACGCCTTCTTCAAGGCGCTGCTGTTCCTGGGCGCCGGCTCGGTGATCCACGCGATGCACCACGAGCAGGACATCCGCCACATGGGCGGCCTGGCGCGCAAGATCCCGTTCACGACCGCGATGTTCGCCGTCGGCACGCTGGCGCTCACCGGCTTCCCGCTCACGGCCGGCTACTTCTCCAAGGACGCCATCATCGAGTCGTCCTATGCGACGCACACCTTCGGCAACGCCTATGCGTTCATCCTGCTGTCGATCACGGCCGGGCTGACCTCGTTCTACTCCTGGCGCCTGTTCTTCCTCACCTTCATGGGCCAGCCGCGCTGGGACACCGCGCATGGGCATGACGCCCATGCGAGCGGCCACGTCGAATCCGAGGACGACAGCCACGGTTCGCACGCGCATGCGGGCGACCATGGCCATGGTCACCATGAGCCGCACGAGTCGCCGCTGACCATGCTGATCCCGCTCGGCGTGCTGGGCGTCGGCGCACTGTTCGCCGGCCTCGCCTTCGAGAGCTTCTTCTTCGGCCATGCCTATGAGGAGTTCTGGAAGGACGCCGTGCATACCGGCCCCGAGAACCACATCCTGCATGCGATCCACGAGGTCCCGGGCTGGGTGAAGTACTCGCCCACCGTGGAGATGATCATCGGCTTCGTGGTCGCGTATGTCTTCTACGTGCAGAAGCCGTACCTGCCGCGGCAGCTCGCCGAGAGCCAGCCCACGCTGTACCGGTTCCTGCTCAACAAGTGGTACTTCGACGAGCTCTACGACGTCATGTTCGTGCGCCCGGCCAAGTGGCTCGGCCGCTTCCTTTGGAAGAAGGGCGATGGCCTGGTGATCGACGGCATGGGCCCGGACGGCGTTTCCGCCCGAGTTGTGGACGTCACCAATGCGGTCGTGCGGCTGCAGACGGGCTTCGTCTACCACTACGCCTTCGCGATGCTGATCGGCGTCGCCGCGCTGATCACCTGGTACATGTTCGGCGGAGCCCACTGAGATGATGTCCCACCTGCTCACGGGCCTCCTCGTCCTGCCGCTCGCCGGCGCGCTGTTCGTCCTGATCACGCGCGACGACACGGAAGCCGGCCAGAAGAACATCCGCTGGATCTCGCTGCTGGCGACGGTCGCGACCTTCCTGCTGTCGCTGGTGGCCTGGGGGCGCTTCGACATCGCCAATCCGGCTTTTCAGCTGGTGGAAGACGGCTCCT
This sequence comes from Alsobacter sp. P4_H11, assembly GCF_056400925.1. Classification (NCBI taxonomy): domain Bacteria; kingdom Pseudomonadati; phylum Pseudomonadota; class Alphaproteobacteria; order Hyphomicrobiales; family Alsobacteraceae; genus Alsobacter; species Alsobacter sp. P4_H11. The sequence goes on along the minus strand of NZ_JBFUKI010000001.1, from coordinate 393,735 downwards.
GGCTGTCCGAGACGATCCGCTTCAAGCTCGGCGTCGATGGCTTCTCGATGCCGTTCGTCATGCTGACCACGTTCCTGATGCCGTTCTGCATCGTGGCGTCGTGGGTTTCGGTCGAGAAGCGCATCAAGGAATACTTCATTGCCTTCCTGGTGCTCGAAACGCTGATGATCGGCGTCTTCGCGTCGCTCGATCTCGTGCTGTTCTACGTCTTCTTCGAGGCCGGCCTGATCCCGATGTTCCTGATCATCGGCATCTGGGGCGGAAAGCGGCGCATCTACGCCAGCTTCAAGTTCTTCCTCTATACGCTGCTCGGCTCGCTGCTGATGCTGGTCGCCATCATGGCGATGTACTGGGACGCGGGCACCACCGACATCCCGACGCTGCTGGCGCACAAGTTCCCGCACGGCATGCAGTTCTGGCTGTGGCTCGCCTTCTTCGCCTCGTTCGCGGTGAAGATGCCGATGTGGCCTGTGCACACCTGGCTCCCCGACGCGCATGTCGAGGCGCCGACGGCCGGCTCGGTGATCCTGGCCGCGATCCTGCTGAAAATGGGCGGCTACGGCTTCATCCGGTTCTCGATCCCGATGTTCCCGGATGCGTCGCTCTATTTCGCGCCTTTCGTCTTCGCGCTGTCAGTGATCGCGATCGTCTACACGTCGCTGGTCGCCCTGATGCAGGAGGACATGAAGAAGCTCATCGCCTATTCGTCCGTGGCGCATATGGGCTTCGTCACCATGGGCCTGTTCACCCTGACGCCGCAGGGCATCCAGGGCGCGATGTTCCAGATGGTGAGCCACGGCATCGTGTCGGGCGCGCTCTTCCTGTGCGTCGGCGTCGTATACGACCGCATGCATACCCGTGACATCGCGGCCTATGGCGGTCTCACGGACCGTATGCCCCGCTACGCCGTCGCCTTCATGGTGTTCACCATGGCGAATGTCGGCCTGCCGGGCACCTCGGGCTTCGTTGGCGAGTTCCTGACGCTGCTGGGCGCGTTCCGGGCCAATACCTGGGTGGCTTTCATCGCCACCACGGGGGTGATCCTGTCGGCCTGCTATGCGCTCTGGCTGTTCGCCCGCGTGATGTTCGGCCCCTTCGAGAAGCCGAGCCTCAAGGGCATGCTGGACCTGTCGCCGCGCGAGATCGGCTTGCTGGTTCCGCTGATCCTGCTGACGATCTACTACGGCGTGCATCCGGCCCCCGTGCTGGACGCCTTCGCGGCTTCCACCGACTCCCTGCTGAAGACCACGCAGGCTGCGCTCGGCGCCGCTGCGAAAACCGCCGCCCTGGCGCACTGAGGACCGTTCGATGCCTGGATTGACAGCCGCCGTTCCGGCATTGGGCCTCGCGCTGCCGGAGATCATCCTGGCCATCGGGGCGCTCGCCCTGGTGCTGCTCGGAGCCATCCGGGGCGACCGGTCCGTCGGGCTGATCAACGGCCTGGCGCTGGCGTTGCTGGTCGTGGTCGGTGTTCTGGTGATGACCCGCACCGGCCGCGCCGTTACGTTCAACGGCTCCTTCGTGCAGGACGACTTCGCCAAGTTCATGAAGATCGCGGCCATCATCGGCTCGGCCGTGGCGCTCGTGATGTCGATCGACTACTGGCGTGACGAGCGCGTGCAGCGCTTCGAGTATCCCATCCTGATCGTGCTCTCGACGATCGGCATGATGATGATGATCTCGGCCGGGGATCTGATCGCGCTGTATCTCGGCCTCGAGCTGATGAGCCTCGCGCTCTACGTCGTCGCGGCCTTCCACCGGGACAATGTCCGCGCCACCGAGGCGGGCCTGAAATACTTCGTGCTCGGGGCGCTCTCGTCCGGGATGCTGCTCTACGGCGCGTCGCTGGTCTATGGGTTCACGGGCTCGGTCTCGTTCGGCGGCATCGCGGCGGCGCTGAAGGACAACGGCTCCACCGGCGTGGTGTTCGGCCTCGTCTTCGTGATGGCGGGCCTTTGCTTCAAGATCTCGGCCGTTCCGTTCCACATGTGGACCCCGGACGTCTATGAGGGCGCGCCCACGCCCGTGACGGCGTTCTTCGCCGCCGCGCCCAAGATGGCCGCCATGGCGCTGGCCGTGCGCGTCGTGATCACGGCGTTTCCCGGCATCCTGTCGCAGTGGCAGCAGATCATCGTGTTCGTGGCGATCGCCTCCATGGCGCTCGGCGCCTTCGCGGCGATCGGCCAGCGCAACATCAAGCGCCTGATGGCCTACTCGTCGATCGGCCACATGGGCTTCGCGCTGGTGGGTCTCGCGGCCGGCACCACGGACGGCGTCCAGGGCGTCGCCATCTACATGGCGATCTACCTCGTGATGACGCTCGGCACTTTCGCCGTGATCCTGTCGATGCGCCGCGCCGACGGCTATGTGGAGACTATCGAGGATCTCGCCGGCCTCGGCCACACGTCCCCGGGCACGGCCTTCGTGTTCGCGATGCTAATGTTCTCGCTGGCCGGCATCCCGCCGCTCGCGGGCTTCTTCGCCAAGTGGTACGTGTTCGCGGCGGCCGTGAACGCCCACCTCTACACGCTGGCGGTGATCGGCGTGCTGACCAGCGTGGTGAGCACCTATTACTACCTGCGCATCGTCAAGATCATGTATTTCGACGAGCCCGCCGAGGCTTTCGAGCCCATGGCGCCGACGCTGAAGATCGTCTCCGGGCTGTCCGGCGCCTTCATCCTGCTGTTCTGGCTCTGGCCGGCGCCGCTGGTCTCGGCCGCCACGGCCGCCGCCAAGTCGCTGTTCTGACGTGCAACTGGGCCGGACCGCGCAAGCATCCCGTTACCGGGTCGAGGCTTTCGAAAGCCTCGGGTCCACCAACGACGAAGCCATGGCCCGCGGTCGCGCCGGCGACGCCGGCCGGTTGTGGGTCGTGGCGCGCGAGCAGGGGCAGGGCAGGGGCCGCAATGGCCGGGTCTGGTCCTCTCCGCCGGGCAACCTCTATTGCAGCCTCCTCCTGCGCGCGCCGTGCCAACCGGCCCTGGCGCCACAAATCGGCTTCGTGGCCGGCGTCGCGCTGCATCGGGCGGTCTCGGCCGTTTCGGCGGTGTCGCCCGGCAGGCTGGCGCTGAAGTGGCCGAATGACCTGCTGCTGGATCGCGCCAAGCTCGCCGGCATCCTCGTGGAAGGCTCCATGGCGCCCGGCGGCGACCTGACGGTCGTGATCGGGATCGGCGTCAACGCAGCGCACAACCCCACCGACACGCCCTATCCGGCGACGAATCTGGGGGCCAAGGGCCTGCCCGTGGGTGTCTCGCCCTTGTTCGCGGCGTTGTCTGACATGATGGCCGAGACGCTGGCCCGCTGGGACGCCGGCCGAGGCTTTCAGGCGATCCGCCGCGAATGGCTGGAGCGTGCGGGCGGGCTCGGCGAAGCCGTCACGGTGCGGCGTCCTGACGGCGAAAGGCGCGGCATCTTCGTGGACCTCGACCCCGATGGTCGTTTGCTCCTCGACGAGGGGACACGTAGGGTTGCGATCGAAGCGGGCGATGTCTTCCTGACAGCCCTGCAGAATGAATTTCAATGAACCGGAGAGTTGCATAATGGCGTTGGGCGACGACGAACTCGTCTTCGTGCCTTTGGGCGGTTTGGGCGAGATCGGCATGAACGCCGCCCTTTACGGCTTCGGCCCGAAGGGCCGCCGCAAATGGATCATGGTGGATTGCGGGGTCGCCTTCGCGGGCGACGACCTGCCGGGCATCGACCTCCTGATGCCGGACATCCGCTTCCTGGAGCAGAACCGCAAGGACCTGCTCGGCATCATCATCACGCACGCGCATGAGGACCACATCGGCGCGCTGACGGATTTGTGGCCGCGGCTGCAAGTGCCGGTCTTCGCGACGCGCTTCGCCGCGAACCTGCTCGAGGTGCGGCGCTTCAACGATCAGGGCCGCAAGGTGCCTATGACCGTGATCGACCGCGGCGGCACGATCAATCTCGGGCCGTTCGCGGTCGAAATCATCGGGATGGCGCATTCCATTCCGGAATCCTGCGCGCTGGCGATCCGCACGCCGGCCGGCGTGGCGCTGCACACGGGCGACTGGAAGATCGATCCCACCCCGGGCGCGAGCTGGATCACGGACGAGAAGCGCCTGCGCGAGCTCGGCGACGAGGGCGTGCTCGCCCTCATCTGCGACAGCACCAACGTGGTGCGCGGCGGCGAGAGCCCGTCGGAGGCCGATGTCGGCAAGTCGCTGACCGAGATTATCGGGGCGGCGAAGAACCGCGTCGCGGTGACCACCTTCGCGTCCAACGTGGCGCGCATCCGCGCCGTCGCGGAGGCCGCCCTCGCCAATGGCCGCGAATGCATCGCGATCGGCCGCGCCATGGACCGGGTGATCCAGGTGGCGACGGAGTGCGGCTACCTCGACGGCCTGCCGCCCTTCCGCGGCACGGACGCCTATGGCTACCTGCCGCGCGACAAGGTCGTGGCGCTGCTCACCGGCAGCCAGGGCGAGCCCCGCGCCGCGCTGGCGCGCGTGGCCGAGGACCAGCATCCGGACGTGGCGCTGGCGTCGGGCGACCTCGTGATCCTGTCGTCACGGACCATTCCGGGCAACGAGAAGGCCGTCGGCCGCATCGTCAATTCGCTGATCCGCAGTGGCGTCGAGGTGATCACCGACCGCACCCACATGGTGCACGTGTCGGGCCATCCCCGCCGCGGCGAGCTGGAGCGGATGTATTCGTGGGTTCGCCCCCAGGTCGCCGTGCCGGTGCACGGGGAGCCGCTGCATCTCGACGAGCACGCCAAGCTGGCCCGCTCGCTGAACGTGCCGCAGGTGGTGGTGGCCAAGGACGGCGACATGGTGCTGCTCGGCCCTGGCAAGGCCGGCGTCGTCGACGAGGTGCCGTATGGCCGGCTGTTCAAGGATGGCGACCTGCTGATCAGCGCAGGCGAATCCACGGTCCAGGAACGCCGGCGCCTGTCCTTTGCGGGCGTCGTCTCGGTCGCGATCGCGATCGACGGTCGTGGCGATCTGGTCGGCGATCCGGGCTTCGAGATCACCGGTCTGCCGCAGAAGACCCGCACCGGCGAGCCTTTCGAGGACGTGATCGACGACGCCATCGTGAACGTCCTGCGCAGCTTGCCCAAGCAACGCCGCCGGGACGCCGACCTGGTCGAGAACGCGGTGGAGCGCGCGGTGCGCGGCGCGGTCGGCGAGGCGTGGGGCAAGAAGCCCACCGTGCATGTTCACGTGGTGGTGGTCTGACGCGCGAAAGCGGTCAGGCCCGATCGGCCTGACCGTGTCTCTCTACTAATTTGATCGTCAGCGGACGCGGCACTCGCGGATGCGGCCGTCGTAAGCGCGGTAGGTCTGGGTGGCCGGGTCGAAGCTGCGGAAATATCCGCAGCCGGCGGCTCCCGCGGTGCGCTTGTTGGACGTCCGGCGGCTCGGCGCGACCGGCTGCGACAGTTCCTCGGAGGCGTCGTTGAGCGTGCCGGTCTCGAGATTGGCGGTCTGGACGCGCGCCTCGGCGGCGGCGCGCGGGGCCGCGATAGGCTGCGGCGACGTGGACGCGGCCGTGGAGATCGGCGTAGCCGCCGAGACCTGCCGGGGAGCGTCCTTGTCGACGGTCGGGGTGGAGCGGAGCGCGGCCGTCGCGAGAGGCGCGGGCGCGCGGGAATAGGTTGGGCCGATCTTGTCGGCCTGGGCGAGCGGCGCGGCGCTTGGCGGCAGGCGGGTGACGACTGCGAGGTAGCCCAACCCGACGGCGCACACCGCCAGGATCAACAAGGCCAGTACGCGGCAGACGTCCACGATACCAGTCAGGACGTTTCGCATCGTCAGGTGCTCCCAAGTATTCCAGCAGTGATCGCGTTCGCTGATCTGTCGGCGATTAAACTGAATGGGGAGCGCACGGTTCCTGACGGAGCAGCGTTTTTCGTTGACAACGACCTGGCGTGAATAGCGGCGCCCCGCGGCAAGCACCGCGGGCTCTCGCGTTAACGGCCGGCGAAATCGTCGAAGAGCGTCTCGGCGCCCATCTGGCCGCCCTTGAGCATCAGCTCGAGACCGTCGAGCGCCGGCTCGTCGAACCGGGCCCGGCACACGGCGACGCCCGGCGGCATCGTGGCGATGTGCTGGAGCGCCCAGGGCCGGAGCGCTTTTACGGCCTGGCTCGACGTGTCGCCGCCGGCCACGCCAAGCCGCCGCACCGGCGCGCGCGCGATGACGTCAGCGACGAAGCGCGCGCTCGCGGCCGCGACTGCGGCCGGGTCCAGGGCGCCTGGCTGCGTTTCGCCATCCTGAGGGGCCGTCACGGCGAGGACATTGCGGCCGGCGCCCAGCAATGCGGCGACTTGCGCCACCACCCGCTCGCGATAGGCGTCGCTGGCCACGAGGCTCTCGGCGTCGATGCTGACCCGCTCATAGGCTCGTGCGGCCGCCACCTGGCGTCGGGTGACCGGGGAGAGGCTGCCGGCCAGCACGAACACCGGCCCGGACGCCGGGCCGAGCGGCTGGGCGCTCACGGCCTCTGCCCCCCAGGCCGCCGCGAGCGCCTGTGCGACGCTGCTCGCGCCCACGGCCAGCAGCGGCGCAGCCTCGGCCGCCGCCCAGATCGCCGGGCCGATCATGGCGAGATCGTCAGGGCGGGAGACGTCCAGCAGCACGCCGTCGGGATGGCCGACGGCGCTCGCGGCGAGACTGCGCCCGAGCGCCTCCGCTCCGGCCAAGTAGGCCGGGTAGTCGATCCGCCCCATCCGCTCCAACCCCTGCGCGGCGAGATGGCGTGCGAGGTCGGCTTCGGCCATCGGGGTCACCGGGTGGCGCGCCATCGTGGGGTGGCGGTCGATGCGGTGCACGGGGCCGTCCGCGCCGGCCCGGGCGAAGAGGTTGCCGAACACGCAAAAGCGGCCAAGGCTCGGCTGACCGCCAAGGATGGGAACCAGCGGGTTGGGCGCATGCGGCCGCAGCGCCCGCACGGCTGCGCCGATGCTGCCCACACGCGGGGCGCTGTCGAAGGTGGAGCAGCACTTGTAGTGCAGCACCCGCGCGCCGCTGCGGGCGAAGAAGACGCCCACCGGCGCGAGTTCCGCCGTCATTTCGTCCGGCGCCATGGCGCGGGCCGCGCCCGCGATGCCGACGGCGTCCAGCGGACCGGCGGCGGCGAGCCGCTCCGGGGAGGGGACGTCCAGGAAGAGCAGAGCGCGCAGGCCGAACCCGGCCAGCGTCGCCAACGTGTCGGTCGCGCCCGTGAAGTCGTCGCCGTACCAGACGAGGCGCGGCGCGCTCACGCCTTGGCTCCGAAGAACGCCAGCGCCCGCGCGAGCTCGGGCCGCGAGTGGGCGGCGTCCGCCAGCGTCTCGCCCGCCTGCACGGCCTCCCAGGCCTGGCGAATGCTGGCCACGCCGGCGGCCGGACCATCGGGATGCGCCATGACGCCGCCGCCGGACATGAACAGGAGGTCGGGGTTTCGAACCGCCGCCCAGGTGGCCGGAACCGTGCCGGCCCATTGGCCGGATGAGAAGGCCGGCATCACGGCGTCGTCCGCGCCGTCAGCCAGCGGCTGCAGGCAGGCCCGGGCGCTCTCGACCACTTCCTCGTCCGTCTGGGCGAACTTTCCGTTCAGCCCATGGACGTGCATGTGGTCGACGCCGGCGAGGCGCCAGAGCGCCTGGTAGGCGTCGAAGCCGATGCCGAGCAGCGGCGCGCGCGACAGCGCTCCGAAGCCGTTGCGGTGACCGTGGAGCGCCAGCCCGGTGCTCCGGCGCAGCGTCTGGATGGCCGAGAAGCCGCACCAGTTCAGGCTGGCCATCACGCAGGTTCCGCCTTCGCGCTCCACGAGGTCGGCGTGGCGCAGCATGGCGTCGGTTTCGTCCGTGATGTTGAACGCCACCATCACGCGCTTGCCGGTCCGCTCCTGGTGCACCCGCACGGCCGCCATCACGGCCGGCACGCGCTGCGCCAAGGGCGCATGCGCCGGATCGGCGCAGATCTCGTCGTCCTTGATGAAGTCGAGCCCGGCGGCGCAGAGCTGCCCCACCAGCGCGGCCGTCTCGTCCGGCGAGAGCCCGACATTGGGCTTGATGATAGAGCCGACCAGCGGTCCCTCCGCGACGCCGGTCAGGCGCCGCGTCCCGGCGACGCCCTGGGCCGGCCGGTCGAAGAGCGCCCGATAGGCCAGCGGCACGCGCATGCTCTCCAGCCGCATGCCGGTGACCTCGCCAAGGTCGAACAGGTTGCCGGCCACCGTGGCGGCCAGCGTCGACAGGTTCGCGCCCACATTCACGGTTGGGTAGGCGATCTCGATCCGGGCGCGCCGCCAGGGGCCGTCCCGGCCCTGCCGCTCCAGCCAGCTGTTGGGCAGGCTGGGCGCCTTCGCCGGCTCGAGCTCCTCGATCCGCTCCACCTTGGCGCGCGTGCGGGCCCGCAAGGCGTCCGTCTCGCCATGGACCCGCGTGAAGGTGCCGCTGGATTGCTCGCCCGCCATCACGTCCGCCACGCGGGCGGGGTCGAGCGGCGTCTCGATGAGGTATGTGGCGCGGATCCGGTCGTCGCTCATCGCGGCGGCTCAGAGCTTCGACAGGTCGGGGAAGGGGCGCACCGGGTCCTTGCCGTCCCAGCCCTCGGAGGCTTCCCGGATCATCTTGAACATCTTGCCCTTGGGGCCGGCCACTTCCGAGAGCTCAATCACCGTGCCGGGGTGGTACTCGGTGTCGAAATACACGAAGCGACCGCGCTCGCCGACTTCGCCGCTCATCACGGCCTTGAAGCCCTGTTCTGTCAGGCGCGCCAGGTCGGCGTCGTAGTTCTCCGTCCAGTAGGCGACGTGCTGCAGGCCGGTGTTCCCAGCGCGGAGGAAGTCGCGATACATGGAGGGCGCATCGTTGCGGGTCTGGATCAACTCCATCTGGAGCTGCCCGGAATTGGCCAGCGCGACCGAGTTGTGAACCTCGTAGGGCTCGCCGCGATAGGTGTAGTTCACGATCGGGACGCGCGGATTGTAGAACCACGGCCCGATGCCGAGCACCCGGCTCCAGTAGTCCATGGCGGCCTCGATGTCGTTGACGACATAACCGGCCTGGCGGATCTCGCCGAAAAAGCGGCTCATGATGAGCTCCTGCTTGAGAGGGTCAGAATTTGAGGAAGCCGGTGGAGAGCCACGGGAAGGCGGCCACGATCACGAGGCCGACCAGCAGGGCCGCCACATAGCCCCAGACGTAGCGAAGGCCTTCGTCCGGGTTCACCTTGGAGATCGCGCAGGCGCCGTAGTAGCCGACGCCGAAAGGCGGGGCGAAGAGGCCGATACCCATCGCGAAGATCACCACCATGGCGTAGTGCACCTCGTGCACGCCGGCCTGCTTGGCGATCGGGAACAGCAGGGGGCCGAACAGCACGATGGCGGGGATGCCTTCCAGCACGCTGCCGAGGATCACGAAGGCGACGATCGAGATGGCCAGGAAGCCATAGGCTCCGCCCGGGATGGCGCCCATCAGCCGGGCGAGGTCCTGCGAGAAGCCGGACTGGGTCAGACCCCAGGCCATTCCGGTCGCGCAGCCGACGATCAGGATGATCGCGCCCGTGAGCGAGGCGGTTTCCACCAGCATCGGGCGCAGGCGACGCCACTCGAAGCGGCGGTAGATGAGGAGCCCCGCCAGCGCGGCGTAGACGATGCCGATTGTGGAGACCTCCGTGGCGGTCGCGACGCCTTCCACCACGGCCGCGCGGATCACGAAGGGCAGCAGGATCGCCGGCAGGGCGATCACCAAGAGGCGGGCGAGTTCCTTGCCGGCCGGCCGCCGCACGTGGCTCAGGTCCTCGTGGCGGTAGCGGCGCCAGACGACGAAGCACAAGCATGCGCCGAGCACGAGGGCCGGCACCATGCCGCCAGTGAACAGGGCCGCGATGGAGACGCCCGTGACCGAGCCGATCGTGATCAGCACGATGGAGGGCGGGATCGTCTCGGTCTGCGCGCCGGTCGCCGAAAGGAGCGCGACGAGATCGCCGGGAGGCGCGCCGCGCTTGCGCATTTCGGGAAACAGCACCGGCGCGATGGCGGCCATGTCGGCGATCTTGGACCCCGAGATGCCGGAAACGAGGTACATCGCGCCGATGAGCACATAGGAGAGCCCGCCACGCACGTGGCCGAGCAGGCCGGCGAGGAACTGGATCATGGCGCGCGCCATGCCCGTCATCTCGATCAACGCGCCGAGGAAGATGAACAGCGGCACCGCCAGCAGGATCAGGTGCGACATGCCCTCGTCGAGCCGGCCCACCAGCACGGGCAGCGGCGTCGAGGTGCTGAGCGCCAGGTAGCCGAAGGTGGCCAGGCCGAACGAGAACGCGATGGGCACGCCGGCGAACACGTTGGTGGCTACCACGCCGACAAAGAAGATCACGAGGTTCGCCTGCCCGAGCGGCTTGAACACCGGGCCGGCGAGCCAGAACAGGGCGATCAGCCCGACCGTGATGGCGAGCGCGGTCGCGGTCGTCCGGAGCGAGCCTAGCCGCAGCAGGCGCGCCGCGCCTGCGACGAGCATCAGGCCGAGGCCGACCGGAAGGGCCGACGCGCGCCAGGCGTTGCTGATCTCCAGCGCGGGCGTGACGATGAAGGCTTCATCCTGCGCGTATTCCACCGCCGGGTGGATCACCAGCACCAGAAAGGCGAGCGACGCCGTGATGGTGAGCGTCTCCAGGAGTTCGCGCGCCTTGGGGCCGACGCGGCTCACCAGCCCGGTCATCCGCATGTGCTCCCCGCGCCGGAGCGCCACGACGGCGCCCAGCATCGAGAGCCACAGGAACAGGATGGAGGCGAGCTCGTCCGACCAGACGAGCGGCTTGTGGAAGACGTAGCGGGCCAGCACGCCCGCCAGCAGGATGCCGATCTCCAGCACGAGGAGGACCGCGGCGGCGCTCTCCACCAGCGTTCCCAGGCCACGCTCGACGGTTTCGGCCAGGCGGGCAGGGCGCGTCGTCGGGACGGCGACGGGCGCCGTCCCATAGTCGGCTCCATGCGCGGACATGGAATGCTCCTCGGTGCGTTGGGTTTGGATCAGGCGAGCTTGCCGACGGCGCTTTCCAGCAGCGCCCAGGCGTCGTCGCCGAAGCGGCCCTTCCACTCCGCGTAGAAGCCGCTGTCGCGCAGCTTGGCGCGGAAGCTCTCCGGGGCCGGGTGGTTGAAGGCCAGGCCCTTGCTCTGCAGGTCGGCCTGCACGGTCTCGTTCAGGCCCTTGATGTCCTCGCGCTGCTTGACGCCGGCCTCGTTGATCGCCGTGGCGACGATCTTCTGCAGGTCGGGCGGCAGGCCGGCCCAGGAGCGGCCATGGGCGATGAACCAGAACCCATCCCAGATGTGGTTACTGGTGGCGCAGAACTTCTGCACCTCATAGAGCTTCGCCACCTGGATGATCGGCAGCGGGTTTTCCTGCGCGTCCACGATGCGGGTCTGCAGCGACGAGTAAACCTCGCTGAACTGCAGGCTGGTGGGCGAGGCGCCCAACGCCTTGAACATCGAGATGGAGAGCGGGCTCACGGGCACGCGGATCTTCAGCCCGTCCATGTCGGCGGCCGACTGGATCTGCTTGGCGCCCGTGGTCATCTGGCGGAAGCCGTTGTCCCACATCTTCTCGAAGGCGTAGAGGCCGACCTTGCCGATGGCGTCGCGCACATGCTGGCCGAGCTTGCCGTCCATGGCGGCCCAGACCTGGTTGTAGTCCGCGAAGGCGAAGCCGACCGCATTGATGGCCGCCACCGGCACCAGCGTGGCGATCACCAGCGCCGAGGGCGTGAAGAACGTGATGCCGCCGCTGCGCACCTGCGCGAGCATGTCAGTGTCGCCACCGAGCTGGTTGTTCGGGAAGATCTTGATCTCGACCCGGCCGTTCGTTTCCTTAGCGATGCGGTCGGCCGCCTCCTGGGAGCGCACGTTCAGCGGGTGGGTCAGCGGGAGATTGTTGCCGTACTTGAACGAGAACTCCGCCGCGCGCGCGATCGCGGGCATTCCGGCGACAAAGCCGGCGGCCGGAACGGCCGAAAGCGTCTGCAGCAGCGTACGGCGGGTGAGCCCAGTCATGACGTTTCTCCCGTGATCGAATTTGATGCGTTCGATGTTTATTGTGCGTTCGATGTAGCCAGCGACGGCAAAGCGCGTCAAACTGCATTCCTGATTGTTTTTGATGTGATCTGTGATGGACGAGCGCGTTTTTGAAGCCGGGGTCGACGGTTCGGATGCAGATGAGCAGCGCGCCCGCAAGGGCAGGGCGGCCCGCATTCCGGATATCGCAAGGCTTTCGGGGGCCAGCACCGCCACGGTGGACCGGGTGCTCAACCGGCGTCCGGGCGTGCGGCCCGCGACCATCCAGCGCGTGCTGAAGGCCGCGGCCGAGCTCGACTACCTGCCGGATGAGGAACTCGTCGGCGCTGGCCTGAAGCCGCTGCGCCTCGTGTTCGTGCTGCCGGCCGGGACGAATCGGTTCCTTTCCATGCTGGGCCAGATGATCAAGGGCGCGCAGAACCAGCTTGCGGCCATGAACGTGCGCTGCCAGGTGGAGACGATCCGCAGCTTCAATCCGGAGCTGCTGGCCCAGAGCCTGCGCCAGCATGGCCGCCGGGCGGACGGCGTCGCCTTCATGGCGCTGGAGCATCCCGCCGTTCGCGAGGCCGTGAACGGGCTGGCCGACCAGCGCAAACCCACCGTGACGCTGATCTCCGACATCGCGAGCTCGAAGCGGGTGGCCTATGTGGGCCTCGACAACCGCTCCGTCGGCCGCACGGCGGGCTACCTCATGGCTCGTTTGATCAAGACGCCCGGCAAGGTGGCGATGATCGCCGGCAGCCTGAGCTACCGGGCGCATGAGGAACGCGAGATGGGATTTCTCCACATCTTCGAGGAGAAATATCCGGAGTTCGAGGTCGTGGGCCTGCGCGAGGGGCACGACGACGAAAACAAGAACTACCGGCAGACCAAGATGCTGCTGGCGCGCCACCCGGACCTCGCCGGCATCTACAACATTGGCGGCGGGCCCGAGGGCGTGGCGCGGGCGCTCAAGGAGGTGCGGCGCGATCAGGACATCGTGTTCATCGGCCATGGACTCACGGGCGAGACCCGGGCGCTGCTGATCGACGGGGCGATGGATGCGGTGATCACCCAGAACCCGCAAGCCGCCATGATGAGCTGCGTGAACGTGTTCGCGAACTTGCGCGCCGGGCGCGACCCGCTGCATGGGGTCGATCCGCCTCGGACAGAGGTGTTTTTTCGGGAAAACTTGCCCTGAAACGCCGCGCGGAGCACCCGTGGTGTATTTTTCACCAAATTGACATTTTCACGCCCTCCGCCCCTGAACGCTCGCGCCAGCTTCGGCGTTGCTGCTGAACCTGAAGCGCACCCGGAGCGGCGCACGCATGTCTGAAGCAGAAGTCGACGCCCGTCCGGCGTTGTTTACGAGCGAGCTGGCCGAGCCACCCCGCGCCTCGGCCCGTGAGTTCTGGACCATGGCGTCCGGCTTCTGGCGTGGCGACGCGAAGCGGCAGGCCTGGATCCTGACCGGCGCGATCGGGGCGCTGATCATCCTGAACATTGCCGTGCAATACGGCATCAACCTCTGGAACAAGTACTTCTTCGACGCTCTCGACGCGCGAGACGGCGCCCGGGTCACGCACGCCATCATGCTGTTCGCCGGCCTTGCGGTGGCGGCCGTGACCGCGATGGTCGCGCAGGTGTTCTGCCGCCTGTCGCTGCAGGCGCGCTGGCGCCGCTGGCTGACCGCCTATCTAGCGAGCCTCTGGCTCGAGGGCCGGCGCTTCTACCAGATGAGCATCGCCGCGCCCGAGGTGGACGGGCCCGAGTTCCGCATGACGGACGACGTGAAGATCGCCACCGAGCCGATCGTCGATTTCGCGATCGGGCTCTCCAACGCGGTTCTGATGGCGGCCGTGTTCGTCGGCGTGCTGTGGACGGCGGGCGGCTCCATCGAGGCGTTCGGCATCACGATCCCGGGCTATTTCGTCGCCTGCGCGGCCGCCTATGGCATCCTGACCTCGGGCACGATGGTGTTCCTGGGCCGGCCGCTGATCCGCTACACGGAGAGCAAGAACGCCGCGGAGGCGCAGATCCGCTTCGAGCTGGTGCGCGTGCGCGAGAACTCGGAGAGCATCGCGCTGATCGGCGGCGAGGAGGACGAGGAGCGCGGCATCGGCAGGACGCTGGGCGAGGTCCTGGCGCGCTGGAAGCACGTCGTCCGCCAGCAGGCGCTGATGACGTTCATCATCCACGGCAACACCATCCTGGCGCCCGTGGTGCCGCTGTTGCTCGGCGCGCCGAAATACCTGTCGGGCCAGATGTCTCTCGGTCAGCTCATGCAGATCGCGGCGGCCTTCGTGCAGGTGCAGCTCGCGTTCAACTGGCTCGTGGAGAACTACATCCGCCTGGCCGAGTGGAATGCGTCCGCCAGCCGCGTGGTCGCGCTGTGGCGCACCCTGAAGGCGATGGGACGCGCGCAGGAGACCGAGGAGCGGATCACGATCGGCGAAAGCCCGGACGAGAACCTGCATCTGCACGGCCTCTCGGTGGCGCAGCACAATGGCCGGGTAGTGATCAACGAGGCCGAGGCCGTGTTCGGGCCCGGCGAGAAGGTGCTGATCAAGGGCGAGTCGGGCACCGGAAAGTCGACGCTGATCCGCGCCGTCGCGGGGCTCTGGCCCTGGGGCTCGGGCGAGGTGCTGCTCCCCAAGGGCGCGCGCGTGATGTTCGTTCCGCAGAAGCCCTATGTGCCGAACGGGACCTTGCGGGCTGCGCTGCTCTATCCCGAGGGCGAGACCAGCCGGTCGGACCAGGATCTCGTCGACGCCCTGCATCGCTGCGGCCTCCGGCAGATCGCCAACCGGCTCGACGAGGAGGAGCGTTGGGACAAGCTGCTTTCGGGCGGCGAGCAGCAACGCCTCGCCTTCGCGCGGCTGCTGGTGCACAAGCCTGAGATCATCATCCTGGACGAAGCCACCTCGGCGCTCGACGAGGCCAGCCAGGACACCATGATGTCGCTGTTCCGCAGCGAGCTCTCGGACGCCATGCTGCTCAGCGTCGGGCACCGGCCGTCGCTGGCGGAGTTCCACGACCGCACGGTGGAGCTGGCGCGCAAGCCGACCGGCGCGGAGATGCACGATCCGGATGCGCCCAAGCGCATCAAGCGCGGGCTGGGACGCCTGTTCAAGCGGGGCATGCGACCGCGCCCGTCCGCGGACCCGAGCGAAGAGGCGGAGAACCTGTAGCCGCTCATTCCAGCATCATCCCGCCAACCGGTTTGCACCGGGCGGGATGACGCACCGGCTCAGTTCACGCTGTGCGAGCGGGTCCGGTATTCGCCATTGGGGTCGCGGATGAAGACTTCGTCGACCTGCGGATGCCGGATCGGCTCGCCGGAGGTGTCGGGCAGCAGGTTCTGCTCCGACACGTAGGCGACGTACTCGGTCTCAGCGTTCTCGGCGAAGAGATGGTAGAAGGGCTGGTCCTTGGACGGACGCACGTCCTCGGGAATCGACTCGTACCACTCGTCGGTGTTCGAGAAGCTCGGATCGACGTCGAAGATAATGCCGCGGAACGGGTAAAGCCTGTGCTTCACCACTTGCCCGAGCCCGTACTTCGCCTGCTTTTCTTTCATGACCGCAATCCGATACGCGGGGGCGTCATCAACGTCAATTCAAACGATGAGCGACCGCACGACGCAAGCTCGTCATAGTCCGTAGGCGGCCGCCAGCTCGGCGTCCCCGGCCGCCACCGTGCGGGCGAGGTCGACGATCACCTTGGCCTGCTTCCAGGTCGCGTCGTCCTGCATCTTGCCGTCGATCATCACCGCGCCGCTACCGTCCGGCATGGCGTCGAGGATGCGCTTGGCGAACTTCACCTCCGCGACATCCGGGCTGAACACGCGCTTGGCTATGTCGATCTGGGAGGGATGCAGCGTCCACGCGCCCGCGCAGCCGAGCAGGAAGGCGTTCCGGAACTGCGCCTCGCAGGCGTCCGCATCCGCGAAGTCGCCGAACGGCCCATAGAAGGCCTTCAACCCATTGGCCGCGCAGGCGTCCACCATTTTGGCGATGGTGTAGTGCCACAGGTCCTGCTGGGCGACCGCGCGAGCCTGGCCCTCGACCGGATCGGAGATCACCTTGTAGTCCGGATGGCCGCCGCCGACGCGCGTCGTCTTCATGGCGCGGGACGCCGCGAGGTCGGCCGGCCCGAGGCTCATGCCGTGCATGCGCGGCGAGGCCGCGGCGATGTCCTCGACATTCTTCACACCCTCGGCCGTCTCCAAGATGGCGTGGATCAGGATCGGCTTCTTGACCTGATGGCGCGCCTCCAGCTGCGCAAGCAACTGGTCGAGGTAATGGATGTCCCAGGCGCCTTCGATCTTAGGGGCCATCACGACGTCGAGCTTGTCGCCGATCTCGGCGACGATGCGGGTCAGGTCGTCCAGCACCCAGGGGCTGTTCAGGGCGTTGATGCGGGTCCACAGGCCGGTTCGCCCGAAATCGGTCGCCTTGGCCATGGCGATGAAGCCTTCCCGCGCGGCCTCCTTGGCGTCGAGCGGAATGGCGTCCTCGAGGTTTCCGAGCACGACGTCCACGGTCTGCGCCAGTTCGGGAACCTTGTTCCGCACCTTCTCAATGTGCGGCGGCACGAAGTGGATCATCCGCTCCAGCCGCACCGGCAATTCGCGAAAGGGCTCGGGCGCGCCAATCGCGAGGGGGCGGTAAAAATTGCGCGCGAGCTTCATGGCGTTCTCCGTTGAACGACGATCATTGTGCAGTGCAATAGCAGGGGCGTCGAGCCCCGGCGATCCGCCGTATGGCGGAGACAACCGCGTCTGCTAGCCCCAGCGCCGGTGCGCCCACATCCACTGGCCGGGGTTCTCGCGAATGAAGCGCTCGAAGCAGGCGTGGATCGCGGCCGTGGTCGCCTCGATATCGGCGTCCCGGTTTCCCGTGGACTGCACCGGAAGGAGTTCGCCGGTGATCCTGAAACGCGCGCCGCCCAGGCGGACCACGCGTCCGGCGACGAGCGGCGCGCCCATGGAGCAGGCCAGAAACGCCGGAAACGGGGTGGACGGGGCAGGGCGCCCGAAAAACGGCACGGCCACGCCCCGCATCTCGCGCAGGTCGGCCAGCAGCGCCACGCCGTGGCCCTGGCGCAAGACCCGTCGCAGCTTCAGGACGGCGTCGTTGCCCTTCGTGAACAGGCCTTGTGGATAATAAGGCTCCCGCAGCCCGGTCACGTAGCGGTCGACGAGCGGGTTCTTCAGTCGCTGGTAGACGCCCGCGACGCGTCCGCCTGCCTGCAGGGCCGCGATGCTGGCGACCTCCCAGTTGCCCATGTGCGGGCAGGCGAGCACGCAGCCGCGCGGCGAGCGCACCGCCTCCAGCACCTCGGGCGACAGGTCGAGCGCGATGCGGGACGGATCGCTCTGGATGGTTCGCAGGTGAAACGCCTCCGCGAAGGTGCGGCCCAGCCCATCCCACATCTGGTCC
This sequence comes from Alsobacter sp. P4_H11, assembly GCF_056400925.1. Lineage (NCBI taxonomy): Bacteria > Pseudomonadati > Pseudomonadota > Alphaproteobacteria > Hyphomicrobiales > Alsobacteraceae > Alsobacter > Alsobacter sp. P4_H11. The sequence continues at coordinate 376,276 of NZ_JBFUKI010000001.1, read as the reverse complement.
AGCACGGCGGCGCGTTCCCGGGCGCTCAGCTCGGGCATGGAGGCGGCAAGGTTGCGCTCGGCCCGCGCATGGCGGCGAAGATGCGGCGCGACCGTGCGCCAGATCCACCCCGACAGGCTGGAGGCGACATCCACCGGCAGCGCGCCGAAAAGGGCGGCGACGATCCGGAAGCCCCAATATTCGAGCCGCGTCAGAATCCCGAACGGTCCCAGCATCCGTCCGCTGAGCGTACCGTCCCGCACCGCCCGTTCATCAGCCCGCACGTCTTCGCCTCGCCGCAATGCGCTGGGGCTAGCACGCCGGTGCGGTTCCCGGAAGCGCGACATCCGTTGGGCTGGGGATCAGCGGTTTGCCAAAGGCAGCCGCGCGGTTCGCGAGGGGCAGCACGGCGCAGCGTCGGGACGAGAGATGTTGCCATCGGGCATGCTGCGCCGTAGAGCCAATGCCGGCCGATCCGTCCGTCGACAAGGAGCCCAGGTGTCGAGCGTCGTCTCCCTTGCGCTGCCGTTCTTCGGGCTCATCTTCCTTGGCTATTTCTGCGGCAAGCTCCTGAAATATCCGGAGGCCGGGCTGCAGTGGATGAACTTCTTCATCGTCTACCTCGCACTGCCGGGCCTGTTCTTCAAGCTGATCTCGGCCGCGCCGCTGGAGCAGTTGTCGAACTGGCCCTATGTGCTCGGCACCACGGCCTCGACGTTCCTGGCCTTCGCGCTGGCCTTCACCGTGGGCATGCTGACCACGCGCGGCGATTTCCGCCAATCGGCCGTGCAGGGCGTCGCGGGCGGCTACGCCAATGTGGGCTATATGGGCCCGGGCCTCACCATCGCGGCGCTAGGGCAGGGGGCCATCGTCCCCACCGCGCTGATCTTCGTGTTCGACAACATCCTGCTGTTCACGCTCGTGCCGTTCCTCATGGCGCTGGGCGGGAAGGGGGAGATGAACCTCGCGCAAACCGCCTGGTACGTGGTGAAACGGGTCGTGACGCACCCATTCAACATCGCGACCGCGGTGGCGATCGGGGCCGCCTACGCGCATTTCGAGCCGCCGGTCTGGCTCGACACGATGCTCACCTTCTTGAAGAACGCCGCCGCGCCGTGCGCGCTGTTTACGATGGGCGTCACGGTGGCGCTGCGGCCGGTGAAGCGGCTGCCCGTCGAGACGCCGGCGCTGCTGGTGATCAAGCTCATCATCCACCCGCTGGCGGCCTGGGTGATCCTGTCCTGGATCGGCAATTTCAGCCGCGAGTGGATGTTCACCGCCGTCCTGATGGCGTCGTTGCCGCCGGCCCTGAACGTGTTCGTGATCGCGAACCAGTACAAAACCTACGTGGAGCGGGCCTCCACGGCCATTCTGCTGGGCACGCTGGCGTCCGTGGTCACGGTCACGACGCTGCTGGTGCTGATGGCGGAGGACCGCATTCCCTTCGATCTTTTCCCTTAAATCAGTGAGGGCAGGGCGCTCAATCTTGCGTTGTTCCGCTCTTAATCCTAGCTCATTCCATGCCGGCAAATATGCCTAGGCATTCAGACCGAGACCCTGCCGCATTGCGAAGCGCCGCAGCGGACCTATTGCGGACAGCGCCATCAGGCCAAGCCCGCGCGCCATGTCGACAGGGAGGAAGCCGGCCAGCAGCGAGCGGTTGAGCGCATCCACGGCGGTCGTGCGGGTCGCCACATCGAGCCGGCGCGCACGGTCGAAGGCGGCCAGGCGGGCAGGGGCTCCGGGATCGCTTCCCACCGGCCCGGTCGCCTTGGCGAGCGCCGCGACGTCGCGCAGCCCGAGATTGAGGCCCTGCGCGCCGATGGGCGGGAACACATGCGCGGCCTCGCCGATCACGGCGCAACGTTCGCCCGCAAAGCCGTTCACGGACAAGCCGCTCATCGGCACGGCGCCTCTTGGGCCGTCCACACGCATGCGGCCGAGCATGGATTGCGCCTGCCGCTCGACCGCGGCCGCGAAGGCCTCGTCGTCCAGCGCCGCGAGATGCTCGGCGCGGGCAGGCTCCACGAGCCAGACGAGGCTGGATCGATTTCCCTGCATCGGGACGAGCGTGAACGGCCCCTGGCGGGTGTGAAACTCCGTCGAGGTATCGTGATGGGGCCGGTCATGCGCCAAAATCGCCGTGAGGGCGGTTTGTGGGTAGCTCCAGCGGCGGGCGCCGATCCCGGCGGCGTCGCGCACGAGGGATTCGCGGCCCTCGGCTCCCACGAGGAGGCTGGCGCGCAGGGTCGCGCCCGTGGCCAGCGTGACCTCGCCGCCATCCTCTCCCAGGCTCACGCGGGTCGCCAGCGCATCGATGCGCGCCAGGCCGGGCCGCCGCGCGGCCGCGTCCGACAGGGCCTCGGTGAGCGCCGCAACCTCGATATTCTGTCCGAACACGTCGAGGCCGAGTTCGCCGGCATGGAAGCTGACGGGCGGCGCCCGAAATAGGCCGCCCGTGTCGTCGATAATCGTCAGCGTGGCGAGCGGCGACGCCAGCGGGGCGAGGGTGCTCCAGACGCCGAGATCGTCCAGGATGCGGAGCGAGCCTTCCATGAGCGCGACGGTGCGGCCATCCCGGCGCGCCGCAGTGGGGCCGACCAGCGCGACGTCCCAGCCCTGGCGGGACAGCGCGATGGCGGCCGCCAACCCCACGGCGCCGCCGCCGACCACCGCGATGTCGACCTGATCGGGAATGGGGTTCTGCAACTGCTGATCAGCCATCTCGACCTCGTGAGCCCCAAGCGCCTCCTGCGCCGTCGCGGCGGTGGGCTCGTGCGTGTGGTCCACCTTGTCCCGCGCCGCCATGATCCCGGTCAAGAGCGTGCGACGCCGCACAGCGCGCGCCGAAATGCCCCTCTGGGCGCTCGTCACGCCGCCATGGCGACGTCACAGCCGCCGGAGGAGTGGTATTGTGCTTCGGTCCGGCGTCGATCCTGGTCGCCGGGGCTTGAAGCCGCGAACGTCGTATCGGGCGACTGCAGTGCGCCGGCGGCGCTCACGACATCCTTTCCATAGCTGGCGGACGCGTCCACCGAACGCGCCGCATCTGGAGGATCGTCATGCAACCCCAAACTCCCTCGACCTCTCCCGCGCCCAACGGCGCGATGCTGAACCCAGCCGCGATCATGCCCGGGGCCAATCCAGCCGCCCCGACCGAGGCTGCGCCGCCGGCGGCCGCACTGCTCGACGGCGACCGGCTCAACGCCTTCGTGGGCAAGATGCTGGGCGACATGGGCGCCGTGTTCAGCGGGGCGCTCGTGCTGATGGGCGACAAGCTCGGCCTCTACAAGGCCATGGCGAACGCCGGGCCGATCGGCCCCCAGCAACTGGCGCTGCGCACGCATACGGATGAGCGCTACGTCCGCGAATGGCTCTCCGCCATGGCGGCGTCGGGCTACATGGACTACGACCCCAAGACCGAGCGTTACACGTTGTCGCCCGAGCAGGCCGCCGTTCTGGCCGACGAAAACAGCCCGGCCTTCATGGCCGGCGCCTTCGACATCGCGTCGGCGATGTACCGCGACGAACCGAAGATCACGGCGGCGTTCAAGTCGGGCAGGGGGGTCGGATGGCACGACCACAGCCAGTGCCTCTTCCGCGGCACCGAGCGCTTCTTCAGGACCAGCTACCGGCATCACCTCGTGGATGAGTGGCTGCCCGCCCTCGAGGGCGTGGTCGAAAAACTGCGACGGGGCGCCCGGGTCGCCGATGTGGGCTGCGGGCACGGAGCGTCCACGATCATCATGGCGCAGGCTTTCCCAAATTCCCGCTTCTTCGGCTTCGACTACCATGACGGCTCGATCGAGCAGGCGCGGGCGGCCGCCTTGGAGGCCGGCGTCGCCGGGCAGTGCGAGTTCGCGGTCGCGGATGCGCGGAGCTACCCGGCCATGAACTACGACCTCATCACGTTCTTCGACTGCCTGCACGACATGGGCGACCCCGTGGGCGCGGCGCGGCACGCGCGGAGCACCATGGCGGCCGACGGAACCTGGATGATCGTGGAGCCGATGGCGGGCGACAAGGTGGAGGACAACCTCAATCCGGTCGGCCGGATCTACTATGCGGCGTCCACCATGCTGTGCACGCCGGCGTCGAAATCGCAGGACGTCGGCCTGGCGCTCGGCGCCCAGGCCGGCGAAAGGCGGCTCGCGGAGGTCATCCGCAGCGGCGGCTTCGGCCGGGTGCGGGCGGCGGCGACGACGCCGTTCAACATGGTGCTGGAGGCGCGTCCCTGAGGATGCGCGGCCGCGGTCGGCGGCTCAGTCGAGCCAGAGGCCGCGGCCGCGATGCCAGTCCTCGATGGATTGCTCCGGGTACAGGTCGAAGCTTTCGTCATCGGGGCCGAAATCCGGCGTGACCCAGGACGCTTTGAACCGCAGCATGATGTGGGTGCGCGCCGGCGGAACCGGCAGCGCGGAATCGATGGCCGACGCGAAGGGGTGGATCAACTCCGGCCAGGTCGGATCATAGAGCCACAACGCCGTGCCGCATCGCGTGCAGAAGTTGCGTTCGCCGGAGCTCGTCCTGCAGTGGCCGTCATCGGCGATCTCGGCGCGGAACACCGCGATCGCGTCCGCGCCGTCCACGGTGAGGCTTTTGGCGTCAGCCGACAGGTTGATCGCGAAGCCGCCGCCGCCGGCCGTCTTGCGGCAGATCGAGCAGTAGCAGAGCTGGTACGGCTGCGGCGCGTGCGAGCGCATCGAGAAGCGCACGGCGCCGCAGCGGCAGGATCCATCGAGCGTCAGCATGGCGGGGCTCCGGAGCAGGGTGGCGCTGCGTCGACGCGGACACGACGAAAGCGTTCCGCCACGTGGTGGAGCGTGTCGCGGCGCTGTGACGGAAGCGGGAACAGGACGCCAGCCGCCTAGATGTGATTCGCATAAGATATATTATGGAACCTAACTCAGTGTAGGCGGGGGTTGGCGCAGTCAGGCCTCCAGCACCATGCCGTCATAAGCCGGTTCGACATTGGCCGGCAGATCGCGGCGCAGCGTGTCGTGGTCGAGATCCGTATGGAGGTTCGTCACCACGGCGCGCTTCGGCTTCATCCGGGCGATCCAGTCCAGCGCTTCGCCGAGCGAGAAATGTGTCGGGTGCGGCGTGTGGCGCAACGCGTCGATGATCCAGAGGTCCAGGCCCTCCAGCAACGGCACGCTCGCGTCGGGAATCGCATTCACGTCAGGCGTGTACGCCACGTCGCCGAAGCGGAATCCGAGCGCGTCGTAGTTCGGGCCGTGATGCACCCGGATCGGCGTGGCGGCCAGTTCGCCGGCCGCGCCGTCGACCTTCACGGCATGGCCCGGCGTGATGCGGAACTCGCGCACAATCGGCGGATAGCCGCTGCCTTCGGGCGACGAGAAACAGTAGCCGAAGCGCTGCTTCATCAGGTGCGCGGTGGTCTCGTCCATGAACACCGGCAGGACGCGCCGCATGTGGATCACGAGCGGCCGGACATCGTCGATGCCGTGCGTATGGTCAGCGTGGTCGTGGGTGTAGAGCACCGCGTCGAGGTGCTTCACCTGCGCGTCCAGGAGCTGCTCGCGGCAGTCCGGCGTAGTGTCGACCAGCACGCGGGTCGCCGCGCCGCCGGAGAGCTTCTCGACCAGCATGGAGCAGCGCCGGCGGCGATTGCGCGGGTTGGCGGGATCGCACGCGCCCCAGCCCGAGCCGACGCGCGGCACGCCGCCGGATGAGCCGCAGCCCAGGATGGTGAAGCGCATCGTCATGCGGCGCTTGCCGCCTGGCTGGGCCGTACCGCCTTGGCGAACAGGCGGAAGAAGTTGTCGGTCGTGGTCTGCGCCATGGCGTCCGGCGACACGCCCTTGACCTCCGCCAGCACCGCGTTGGTGTGCGCCACGAAGGCGGGCTCGTTGCGCTTGCCGCGATGCGGCAGCGGCGCCAGGAACGGCGCGTCGGTCTCCACCAGCAGGCGCTCGGCCGGAATCTCGGCCGCGATGGCGCGGATCTCCTCGGAGCGCTTAAACGTCAGGATGCCGGAGAACGATACGTAGAGGCCCAGCCGCACGCCCGCGCGGGCGAGCTCGGCGCCGGATGAGAAGCAATGGAGCACCGCCTTGAAGGCGCCCTTCCCCATCTCGTCTTCCAGGATGGCGATCATGTCCTCGTCCGCGTCGCGGGCGTGGATCACCAGCGGCAGCCCGGTTTCGCGCGCCGCGCCGATATGGGTACGAAACACGCGCGCGGACACGTCCTTGGGGCTGTAGCCATAATGGTAGTCGAGCCCGGCCTCGCCGATGCCGACGCAGCGCGGATGGGCCGAGAGCGCCACGATCTCATCCTGCGTGACGTCCGGCTCCTCGGCCGCCTGGTGCGGATGGGTGCCGACCGTGAAGAACACCTCCGGGTAGGTCTCGGCGATGGCCCGGTAGCGGTCGACCTGCCGCACGCGGGTCGAGATCGTCAGCATGGTCCCGACGCCCGCCGCGCGGGCCCGGGCGACCACGGCGTCGAGCTCGGGGGCGAAGTCGGGGAAATCCAGGTGGCAGTGGCTGTCGACGAGCATGGTGAAACGATAACCTATAATCCAGACAATGGGTTGCAGGCGATCATTCAGGTTCTACATAACGCGGGAAGATGGGCGCCGGCGCGGGCAGGATGGCGCCGGGGGCGATGCGGGCCCCCTCCCCGACCTGCGCAAAGTCGCGCGCGTTGGGGGCGACGCCGAGCAGGTCCAGCAAGGCGCCCGCCGCGGTCGGGATCACAGGCTGCGCCATGATGGCCACGGAGCGCAGCGTCTCGGCCGTCACATAGAGCACCGTCGCGAAGCGCTTGGGATCGCTCTTGCGCTTCACCCAGGGCTCCTCGCCGGCGAAGTACCGGTTGGCGTCGCCCACGACGCGCCAGATGTCGGCCAGGATGGTGTGCAGCGCCATCGCGCCCATCGCGTCCCGCGCCTTGGCGGGCAGCGCATAGGCGGCCGCGAGCAGCGCCTTGTCGCCGTCCGAATAGGCCCCGGGGGTCGGCACGACGCCGTCCAGGTTCTTGGCGATCATGGACAGCGAGCGCTGCGCCAGGTTGCCGAGGTCGTTTGCGAGGTCGGCGTTGATGCGGTTGACGATCGCCTCGTGCGAATAGTTGCCGTCCTGCCCGAATGGCACCTCGCGCAGGAAGAAGTAGCGCAGCTGGTCGACCCCGTAGTGCTCGGCGAGCGTGAAGGGGTCGATCACGTTGCCGACCGACTTCGACATCTTCTCCCCGCGGTTGAACAGGAAGCCGTGGCCGAAGACGCGCTTGGGCAGCGGCCATCCGGCGGACAGGAGAAACGCCGGCCAGTACACGGCGTGGAACCGCACGATGTCCTTGCCGATCACGTGCACGTCGGCGGGCCAGAAATGCGAGCGCTCCGTCTCGTCCGGATAGCCGGTCGCGGTGACATAGTTGGTCAGCGCGTCGACCCACACATACATCACGTGCTTGGGGTCGCCCGGCACCGGAATGCCCCAGTCGAAGGCCGTGCGGCTGACCGAGAGGTCCTTCAGGCCGCCCTTCACGAAGCTGACGATCTCGTTGCGGCGCTCCTCGGGCGAGACGAAGTCGGGCTGGCTCTCGTAGAGCGCCAGCAGCCGGTCTCCATAGGCCGAGAGGCGGAAGAAGTAACTCTCCTCCTCCACCCATTCCACGGGCGTCCCGGTCGGGCCGCGGCGGACGCCGTCGGGGCCGGCCGTGGTCTCCGATTCGGCGTAGTAGGCCTCGTCGCGCACCGAGTACCAGCCGGAATATTTGGCGAGGTAGATGTCGCCATTGGCCTCCATGCGCTTCCAGATTTCCTGGCACGTGCGGTGGTGGCGTTCCTCCGTGGTGCGGATGAAGTCGTCGTTGGAGGCGTTCAGGGCCGTCGCCATGCGGCGGAACACGGCGGCGTTGCGGTCGGCCAGTTCCTGTGCGGTGACGCCCTCGCGGGCGGCCGTCTGCAGCATTTTCTGGCCGTGCTCGTCCGTGCCGGTCAGAAAGAACACGTCGAAGCCGTCGAGCCGCTTGAAACGCGCGATGGCGTCGGTGGCGATGAGTTCGTAGGCGTGGCCGATATGCGGCGCGCCGTTCGGATAGGAAATCGCCGTCGTGATATAGAAATGCGGCTTGGCGGGCATCGCGGCCTCAAGGTCGGGCGGCGAACCTTTCATGCCGCGCGGGAAGCGCGCAGCGCGTCCGAGAGGTCCGCGAACAGGGTCAGAACAAGCGCCCGGCGGTCCAGATTGTAGCTGTCCGTCTCTCGCACCGTGCGCGTCGCCTTGTCCCATACCTCCGCAAGGGGCGCAAGGCGACGGGGGCCCTCCTCGGCGCGCGCCGTCGCCTGCTCGCCGAGCCAGGCGAACATCGTCTCGATCGCGGTCTCGTAGGCGGCGTCGTTGGCGCGGCCGGCCAGCCCGTCCGCGATGCCGTGCACGTCCTTCCAGTCCACGTCGGGCAGCCGCTCCAGCGCCTTGCAGATGTGCTCCACGATGGCGAGCGCGCTCTCGTCCATGATCTTGAACGCGCCCCGCACCGTGCCGCCCGACAGCGCGGCGGCGCGTTCGGCCAGGTGCTCGTCAGGCGCGTCCGCGCCGGCGGCGGCCACGACCGCGCGGCTCACCTCGTCGGGCGCCAGGGTGCGAAAGCGCAGCATCCGGCAGCGGGACCGGATCGTTGGCAGCAGCCGGCCGGGCATGTGCGACACCAGCAGGAACAACGAGCGCGGCGGCGGCTCCTCGATCACTTTCAGCAGCGCGTTGGCGCCCTGGACGTTGAGGTCCTCGGCGCAGTCGACGATGCAGACGCGCCAGCCGCCCTCGCCGGCCGTGGAGCCGAAGAAGTTCACCGCCTTGCGGACCAGATCCACCGGGATCACGGTCGGCATGGTCTTCTTCTCGGGGTTGAGCTGGCGGCGCACCACGAAGAGGCTCGTATGGGCCAGCGCGGCGACCCGGCGAAATACGCCCTCCTCCGGCGGCACGAAAAGATCGGCCGCGCCCAGCACCGCCGGCGAGCGCTGGTCCGGGTGCGCGAACACAAATCGCGCCGCCCGATACGCGAAGGTGGCCTTGCCGACGCCCTCGGGGCCGCCCAGGATCCACGCATGCGGAAACCGCCCGCCCCGATAGGCGTCCAGAAACGCCGCCTCGGCGGCGTCCTGGCCGATCAGCGCCTGCGCGAAGCGCGGATGCGGCGCATTCGCGAGCCGGTCGACTTCGGCGATATCGTCGTCCTGCGCCACTGTTCGGGCTCTCTCGTTCGGCCGGAGCGGCTGTCAGAGCACAGCCGCCGGCGGGATGGAAGGCGATCAGCGCAACAGCGGCGCGACGGCGGCCATGATTCCCGCCGCGACCTGATCCTCGTCGCCGGAGGCGTCGATCACCACGCAACGCCTGGGCTCGGCCGCCGCAATGTCCAGAAAGGCTTGCCGGAGCGTTTGGTGGAAGGCGAGCGATTCCTGCTCAAACCGATCGACCTCTCCGGCGCCGCGGCGGCGGGCGGCCCGCGCCAGTCCGGTTTCGGCCGGCAGGTCGAGGATGAGCGTCAGGTCCGGCCGGGTGTCGCCCACCGCGATCCGCTCAAGCGCCGCAACTGTCTCAGCGTCCACGCCGCCGAGCGCGCCCTGGTAGGCGCGGGTGGAATCGGCGAAGCGATCGCAAATCACCCATTGCGACCGGGCCAGCGCCGGCCGGATCGTCTTGGCGATGTGGTCGGCGCGGGCGGCGGCGAACAGCAGCGTCTCGGCCAGGGGCGCGAGGCGCTCGGCCGATCCGGCCAGCAAAACCGCGCGAATGTCCTCGGCGCGGGGCGAGCCGCCCGGCTCGCGGGTCGCGACGGCGCTCACGCCGCGCTCCGCCAGCGCGGCCACGAGGCGGCGGACCTGCGTGGACTTTCCGGCTCCCTCACCGCCCTCGAGCGTGATGAAGCGGCCGCGCGGCACGGGCGCCCGGGTCATGATCCTGACTTCTGGAACTTGCTCCGCACGAAGCCGACGGCCAGCTCGGTCGCTGAATCGAACGCACGCTTGGTGAGCTTACCCGGCTGGGCGTCCTCGTCGGCATAGAGCGGCAGGTCCAACACCTGGATGTCGCCGCGGTTGATGCGCAGGCGCCCGACCTCCTGGCCGGCGCGCACGGGCGGCCGCAGCGGGCCCTGGTAGACGACCTTGCCGCTTAACCGCTCGTTGCCGGTGCGCGGCACGAGCACGCGCACGGGCCCCTTTGCGACGAGCTTCACTTCGCCCGGCTCGCCGCCGAATACCTTGGCTTCGCCGATGGCGGCGCCGGCCGGAAAGACCTCCTTCATTTCGAAGGAGCGGAAACCCCAATTGAGGATGCGGCGTGCTTCTTCCGAACGGTCCTTGCTCGTCTTAAGGCCGTTCAGCACAGTGATCAGCCGCTGCCCATTCTGCACGGCCGAGCCGACCAGCCCGAAGCCGGATTCGCCGACATTGCCGGTCTTCAGCCCATCCGCGCCGACGTCGAGCGTCAGCAGCGGATTGCGGTTCTGCTGGCGGATCTTGTTCCAGGTGAACTCGCGCTGGGCGAACACCTTGTACTGCTCCGGGTAGGTCCGGATGATGTGCCTAGCCAGGAGCGCCAGTTCACGCGCGGTGACGCGCTGGTCCGGATCGGGAATGCCGGTCGCGTTCGCAAAGGTGGACTTCTGCAACCCGAGCTCGCGCGCCCGCGTCGTCATCCGGGTCGCGAAGGCGCCCTCGCTGCCGGCGAGGCCTTCGGCCACCGCGATGGCGGCGTCGTTGCCCGACTGCACCGCGATGCCGGGGATCAGGTCGGCGACCTTCACCTTGCTGTTGAGCTGGGCGAACATGGACGAGCCGCCGGATGGGCCGCCGCCGCGCCGCCAGGCGCCCTCGGAGATCAGGAACTCGTCGTCCGGCTTGACCTTGCCCTCGGCCATCTCCTTGAACAGGATCTCGAGGGTCATCAGCTTGGCCATGCTGGCCGGGACCATGAGGTCGTCGGCGGCCTTCTCGTAGAGAACCGCGCCGGTGTCGTAGTCCATCAGGATGGCGTAGGGGGCGGTGCTCTGAAAACCCTGCGCCTGGGCCCAGGCGGGGGCCGGCGCGAGCGCCAGGTAAACAATGCCGACAGCGAGCCCGAGCCGTCGCAAACCCATCCGAAAAGCGCCACGCATCATGTCTTCACCCGCCTGCCAAGGCTCCCACCATGGGCGGGCGGCGGGCGGAAATCAACGACCGTGGGGGTCGGTTCAGAAGCGGGCGGCGGCGCGCAGCGGAACAAAGTTCTGCTGGATGAGGCGGGCCATCGGGTCGTCCTTGCGGAACGACGAGGTGACCGAATCGGGCTGCGCGTAGAACAGCCCCGCCGTCACCGTTCCGGGCGCACGCTGCGCCGTCCGCGGCGCCGGCACCGGCTTAGCGGCGTTCGGGATGGTGCCGAGGTCGAAGGGACGATCCGGCGGCAACGGCACGCCGGGGGCCGGCTTGCCGAGCGGCAGGGCCGCGACCGCCTGGATGGGCGTCGAGACCGGCGCCGTGCGCGGCGCCGCGACAGAGGTCGCCACAACGGCGGGCGCACGCGAGGACGCGTTGGCGACGATGGCCGGAACGCCCTCTTCCTCGTCATCCACCGGAAGCGCGCGCGCCACGGAGGGACGCGGCAGAACGGCAGGTTCGGCGCTCGCCACCATGGTGTCGGCGCCGCGCAGCTGGGCCGGGACGCCGTCCGAGCGCAGCGTCATCGCGAGCTTCTCGTCGTCGCTGCCGGCCAGCGAGGCGCGGCCGACATAGTCCACCCGAACCCGGGCGGTGCCGATGTGCTTGAAGCGCAGCGATTCCGCCACGCGCTGCGACACGTCGATCAGGCGGCTGCCATGATAGGGCCCGCGGTCATTGACCCGGGCGATCATCGAGTAGCCGTTGTCCATGTTGGTGACGCGGATGTAGCTCGGCAGCGGCATCGTCGGATGCGCGGCGGAAATCGACATGCGGTCGAATACTTCTCCATTCGCGGTGCGCCGGCCATGGAAGGCCGAGCCGTACCAGGATGCGGTGCCGACGGCCGAGTAGTTCGGCATCTCGCGCGGCGTGTAGAGGCGGCCCGCCACCACATAAGGCTTGCCGACCAGATCGCGGCCGCCGCCCTTCGGCACGGGCTCGCCTTCGGCGACCACGCGCGGGCTGGCGGACACGCCATATTTGGGATCGATGCCGCCCTTGGCGGTGCGGGTGGGCGACGAGGACGAGCAGTTGGCGACGAGCAGGCCGGCCGCCACAGCGGCGCAGACACGAAGGCCTCGCTGCAGGTTCGTCGAAGATGATGCAACGGCGAAGGGGGACGATTCGGATACGGCGGTCTCTTGATCGGAGATCCGGTACGTGTCCATGGACTACCCCCTCAAAACGCCTGTACGCCGCGCGTTCGTTACGGCCCGCCCTGCCCTGGGCATCCGCTTTCGATCGCGACAGGTCGATTTCTGACGCGGGACGATGAACGAAGGATTAATTCAGGCCCGCCTGAATCAGGCAGGCTTAACAATCCCCATCCGCACGGCGTCGGCCAAGCTTCGCCATGATGTCGTCCGAAAGCAGCCACCAATTCGGCGCGCGATCAAGGCGGAAATGTGTCGGCAGGCAAGCTCGCCGCAGCCAGTACGTGGATTGTGGGGCCGGGTTGTTCAGGAGCCACACTCAGTTGCCGACGCGGGCCACTCCGGACGTGCCGTCGTCTCGCACCCAGGCGAGTTTGTCGGGTCCCTGCCGGGAGAGCGTGAAGCAGAAGGTGCGGCCGTCGTACCAGTTCTGCCATTTCTGGCAGAGCTTCTCGCCCGAGACCCACCAGCGCCCGCTGTCGTTCGGCTTCAGGAAACGCCCCAGCCCGACGGCTTCGCCGGACCCGTCGACGCGTCCGTCTGCCCGGTAGAACAACGGGAATTCGCCTCCGAGCGGCACCGCCAGAAAGACGCGCTTGCCCGCCACCGCCTTCTCCAGGTCGGCTCCATTCAACTTGGGGCCGCTCGCCATCGCGGCGCCCTGCCCTGCCAGGACGACGGCCGCCATCGCGGCCCCGATCACGTGCTTGCGTTGCATTCCACTCTCCGCGCTCGGTTTCGACAGTCCCGATACGGACGCCCCCGCGCGCCGGTTTCAACCTTGCTGCGGAAAACGATCGCGACCGTCCCTTCGCGACTCTTGCCAAGGCGGGCCCGCCACGGCATGGATGGCGCGCGCACGGCCCAGGGCCTGCGGAAGGGTGGCCGAGTGGTTTAAGGCAGCGGTCTTGAAAACCGCCGTGGGCGCAAGTTCACCGTGGGTTCGAATCCCACCCCTTCCGCCAATTCAGCTTCCACCGAGGCCTTCTGACGTCCGGCACCGTTCGAGTTCTCGCTATAAACCCAAGACTTCCAGACCCATTGTGCTTGTCTACGTTCGGGTATGTTCGCTACCATCCGCCTTACGCGCTGGGGTATGCGCTGGGGTGGGCAGAGCGGCGAATGACTCTTTCACTTAACAAGCTCTCGGCCCGGGCTGTCGCGTCCGCGAGCAAGTCCGGGAGGCTGTCGGACGGGGGCGGGCTCTATCTTCAAATCAGTCCTTCGGGCGCCAAATCGTGGCTCTTCATATTCAAAAAGCACGGGAGGCAACGCGAGATGGGCCTTGGTGGCCTGAACTCGTTGCCTCTCGCGTCAGCTCGGCAGCAGGCTGCCGAGGCGCGCGAGATACTCGCGCGCGGCGGGGACCCTCTTGCCGAAAAACGTGCCCAACGAACTGCTGTCCCGACCTTTGGAGAAGCTGCCGACGCGCTCATCCAGGCCCATGAGGGATCCTGGCGGAATGAGAAACACCGGGCGCAATGGAAGATGACGCTGCGGGAGTACGCGGCTGCCCTACGGCCCTTGCCGGTGAACAAGATAACGACTGAGGACGTGCTTAATGCACTGAAACCGATCTGGCTTACCAAACCCGAGACCGCCTCTAGGGTAAGGGGACGCATAGAGTCCGTGCTCTCCGCGGCCACTGTCCGAGGACATCGCTCAGGCCCGAACCCGGCACAGTGGCGCAACCACCTAGATCACCTTTTGCCCAAACGTCCCAAGCTCTCGCGTGGGCACCATGCCGCAATGGCATACGCCGAGGTTCCGGCCTTCTTGGGGCTTGTACACGACATGAAGGGCTCCTCCGCGCGGGCCTTGGAGTTCACGGTCCTTACGGCCGCCAGGTCAGGTGAGACCATGGGCGCCTCTTGGTCGGAGATAGACCTTGAGCGAAAGGTCTGGACCGTGCCGGCCGGCCGCATGAAAGCGGGCCGCGAGCATCGCGTCCCCCTCTCCTCGCCGGCAATTCGGATCCTCGAAGAAATGGCGCTGATCCGGACCGTGGGGGACTTCTTGTTTCCGGGACAGCGCAGAGGCAAGGGGCTCAGCGTCATGGCCCTAGAGATGGTGCTTCGCCGGCTCAAAGTCGAACACGCCACTGTGCACGGCTTCAGGAGTTCGTTCCGCGACTGGGCAGGAGAAGAGACTTCGTTTCCACGAGAGGTCGCCGAACAGGCGCTCGCTCATTCAGTCGGCTCGGCTGTCGAGCAGGCCTACCGCCGCGGCGACGCGCTAGAGAAGCGCCGTGCATTGATGAATGCATGGGCAGCATACTTAGACCCTGAGATTGGCGGCAAAGTGGTTGCTTTACCTTCCAAGCCGGCGCGCGATGCCCGATCGTAAGCGGCCCAAGCGTTCGGAAAGCGAGATCCCGTCTATCGTGGATGGGGCGCTCGCGGGCGCCAATGATCCTGAGAGAAGCGACCTTGGACGACGAATAGAGAGCGATCTGAACAGCGTCGACCCGCACACCTGCGAAAAATTGGCGCGCGAAGCCGAGGCATTGGTTTGTTCGTACCGGAAGCGAGCAGTCCGTTACGAGCAGAGGTTGAGCCCTTCGGAGCTAGGCACTCGGTACAAGTCCGTTGCAGCCGCCCTGCGCAAAGCAAAAGACAAAATTCGGAGAGAAATCTCGCGACCATACTATGTCATGAGCCCCGCCGAGATGGTCGTAGAGTTCGATAGCTTGCTCGACACCATCAAGCAGCTTGGTAGGATGGAGCAGATATACACCTATATAAGCTCTTTACCGGAAGCGCTGGAAGCAGAGAGCATCCGTGATTTCAGGCTTGTGCGAGGCGGGCAACGTGGCCCTTTGACTGGGTGGCTTTGGCCGAAGCTGATGTGGGCTTGGGTCGAGAGAGACCTACCTCTCAAGAAGGCTGACACCGGACTGTTCTCCCGATTTCTAGCCGTCATTCACGAAACGTTTGATCTCGGCGTCATTGAGCCGAGCACCGTTTTCGCAATCATGGACGAATTCCAGTCGCTCCCTCCCGATTTCTTCCGCCCTGCCGTTCCGGACGAAGTGCTGGATGCATTCCTCGAACAGTTCGCCCTCGAACGGCGAGCGCGGCTATCTAAAAGCTCCGATTTCCAAGATGAAAATTCCTGAAGACGCCAGTGACCCAGAGTTTTGCCAACTCCAACGTTCAGCCACGAACGCACTAGCGCTTCGCTGAACCTTGGAGCGAGATCGATGGAAAAGCCTGCGTTGACGATCGCGGAGGTCGTCAAACTCGGGCCGTTTAGCAAAACGGCTCTCTACGACAGGATCAACAACGGCGAATTGCCGGCTCGGAAAGCTGGCCGCCTGACCGTTATTCTCCGTCAGGATTATCTGAACTTTCTTGCGAGGCTCCCGCAGCTCGCTCCCAAGGCCGGAATCAATCGGCTTACCTGCCCCAAACGGACATGATCGGCAGCATCCCTGCGCCCAGCCTGCCGGACTCAGTTGATTGGTCTCCTGTGGGACGATGCGGCTTACCGCGGCGGTAAGTGCCGGAGCCACATAGGTGAGGTGGGAGTGTCAGCACCACATAAACCTTGGGCCATCTTCGCAATCACACCAAAGCATTGGCAAGTCGCTCACGATTGAAGCTGCGAAAACCGAGGCTCATGAATGCGCTCACTTCTCTTTCATGGAACTAGGTATCCCACTGCGGTGCTGAAATCCGGCGTGCTGCGATACAGCCGTGTTGGGTCTCCGACCGTGTGTTTCTCACGCTCAATTGAGACTGCGCGTTATTGGGCCTCAATGGAGCGTGACAATGGAGAGCAGCTTGGGGCGGTTCTGGTGCTGGATCGGGACCGTCTCAACGCTAGGTACCGGCTACATCAGTTCGACTACTGGGGAGACCGCAGCGAGGCGGAGGAGCGCATATATCGCCGGGATGTCGACCAACTCGGCCGCTACCTTGTAGGGGTTTTCTTCGGCCAGAATTCGCTCGTTGCGGACAGGCCGGACGTTCTGGACCGGTCAGAAGCGATTGCAGTTCGCGCGATTTGTAAGCGCGAGCGAATGGGCGAGCTCACCGGTGCCGAACAGATCGATGAGGCTTACAACCAGATCGGTCGCGACGACGATGGCGAGTGGTTCGCAAGCCGCCCTGGCCGCCGTCTTTGCTTGCAGAGCTACTACCCCGGCGAACACGGCCTCGGTTCGCCTACCAAGCGCGGTGGCGCGGTCCTGGTGACCGGTGTCGTGGACCATGGACCAAACGGACGGGAGCGGCTTGGCCTCTACCAGGCTCGTGCACTGCATGTGCCGGACACGGACCGAGCAATCGGCTTCTCGTTCCCCAAATCTGCCGCAGCACTGGCGCGAGGGCCGGCATGAGCGAGGCTGCGGAGATCCTGCTCCAGATAATGGCGCCGAATGAGAAGCTGGGCTGCAGCCGTACGGTGCGCTGGGCTCATCGAACGGGCGTCTACTTGGGCCCGCTCCGGGAGCGCGCTTACGCGCCCTGCCTAGCCCCTTTCGGGTTCTATGGCGTTCCAGGGCGATGCGAGTTCGCCCCGCTCGATGCACATGGCGTGCTGGCGCTCGCGCTCGAGGTTCCGACGAATGACGATCAGGGCTTGATTGACGTCGTAGCGTTTGACTTGGTTGCCCCGGAGCGGTTCGGGACGCTGCTCGGTGCTGCGGACGTTCTTGGCGCCGTAAACGTAGTGAACCCCGGAACGTGCCACCGGGGAAAGCCGCTCCGGCTGCACCGGACGCCCCTGACCTGCATCAAGGCGGGCTGCGTCGGCGCCGTGCCGCTTACGGAAGCAGCGGCCGCCGGGCTTTGCGGGGCTGAGCACGCGCCCGTTGCGGCCCAGGATCGCGAGGATTGGGCCGCTTTTGTCCGGCTCACGCTTCATGTTGTCGAGCCTTCGACAGTTCTGATGCCGGCGGTGGCGTGATGAGCTTCCGAGCCGACACAGACGCCGAGATCCAAGCAGTGCGCCATGAGGCGGCAGTGTCAAGGTTTGAGCAGCCGGTCCAGCGCGGCCCGATTGCGCCTGAGCCGCTCCTAAAGTTGCGCCCGGTTACCGCGGCCTCCCTGTTGTCTCAGCCCGCTCCAACGCGCGAGTGGTATGCAGAAGGATTGGTCCCGATGCGCCAGGTCACTTTGCTCGGCGGAGACGGCGGAACAGGCAAAAGCCTTCTGAGCCTGGAACTGGCGGTTGCGGGTGTCACTGGCACGGATTGGCTCACTTGCGAGCCCCGCCGCGGGCCTGCCCTCTTTGTGTCCGCTGAAGATGAGCAAGACGAGTTGAACCGGCGACTGGAAGACATAGTGCGTGATCGAGGGTTCTCAGACCGTGACCTCGCTTGGCTCGAGCTCGTCTCGCTTGTTGAGCAAGCCGCAGCAGGCGCATCGGGCACAGCATTAGCGGTGCCCGCGAACGACCCTTCGGGCCGGCTCCATCCCACTCCGCTTTGGGGCGCGCTGAGAGCGGAGGTCGAACGGTTAAGGCCGGCGCTGGTCGTATTAGATACGGCGGCCGATCTGTTCCCCGAAGAGATCAAGCGCTCAGCCGTACGAGGCTTTATCGCCATGCTGCGAGCGCTCGCCGTAGAGTTCGATTTGGCAGTCGTGCTTCTAGCCCACCCTTCGGTGAGCGGCATGGAGAGCGGCACGGGCCTGAGCGGATCCACCTCATGGTCTAATAGCGTCCGGAGCCGCCTCTACCTCGATCGCGTGAAGGTCGGCGGCTCCGAGTCAGACCCGGATGCACGCGTACTTCGCACAATGAAAGCCAACTACGGCCGTACTGGAGGCGAGATCCGCTTGCGTTGGGTAGATGGCCGGTTCCGGCTTGAAACGGGCCTAACCGGTTCGAATGGGATTGGCTACGACGCTGAGACCGATGCAATTTTTCTTCGACTGTTGAGCCAGTTCGACCAGCAAAACCGGGATGTCACGTCCAAAACATGCTCTACGTACGCGCCGAAGCTGTTCGCCGAAAACCCGGATCGGGGCGGCAGGAACAAGAAGCAGTTCGCGGCCGCCATGGAGCGCCTGTTCAACGCTGGCAGGATTAAAGTTGAGGAGAGCGGCCCGCCATCACGACGGCGCAGCCGTCTCGTTGAGGTCGGGCTGTAACGCTTCCAACCCCCTTCCAACCCTATTCCAACACCCTTCCAACCCCTTTCCGACACCCTGTCCACACACACCCCTTATACCCCGGGAGTGTTGGAACACCCCGGTCGGAAGACCGGAGGTTCCCTAAGGGGACCGTTTGCACAGCCACTCCAGGAATTGTCCCATAAGGCTCGAACAACTTACGCAGTCCTCCCCGCGTATGCGCGCGGGTACTTTAGGGCCTGCTCGATGGGAGTTGGATTGGGGCTGTAGGGCGAGCATCCACCGGACTGGCTCGATCTCGACCGATCGCGCCGACTGCCTCGCTCGCTTCAACTGGCCGCGCATCGGGAACGCCTGGTGGGCGTCCCCTACGCGTCTGACCGGCGAGTGTCGGCGTCACGCCGACATCTCGTCCGGCTTGATGCTGCGGAGGCGCGGAGCAAGAGCACCCGAGGCTCGCTTCTTCGCCGGGCAGGAGCACGAGGCCACGCATGGTGGCTGGACCGTCTACGTCGCTTCGACCCTCAGCACACAGCCACCACGCCCAGCCCCTGACCCCTGGTCGAGCACCTAGCCGACCCCTCAGGCAGGGCCACACAGCGGGCCGTACACGGGCGCTCGCACCACGCCGCCCCGACGCACGTCGCACCCCCACCGAGCCCGCCCACGCCCCCGCGCCTGGCCCACGGCCCGGCCTTCCGCGGAAATCGAATGGGTCCTCCCTGTGCCCTGCGGCACGTGCGGCGGTAATCCGGCCCAAGATTTTGGCGTATCTCGCGAAAGAGAAATCGAGGATTCATTTCTTTTGGCGTGGGCCTCACGTGCTTGGTAGCCCCTTTCGGGGCCGCACTCCGGGTGCTTTAAAGCCGGTGAGACCATGCCCCGCACCGCGGCTCAGGTGCCTTGCTTCACCTGTTAACTTGCGTCATCTGCTGCCTCTATATGGGCGACCGGCTAACGTCTGCTCGGGTCAGTAGCGCACCTTCGCCGCGGTCCGTTTTGCGCCAGGAGCCGACCTAAGACCGATGGCTGTCAGCGGCCTCTCACAATGACCGCATGAAACGGCCCCGTGAGCCTGCGTCTTGGGATCGTTCACGCCTTAAACCCGCTTGGGCTTTGCTCTTCTCCATCGAATCAAGAGCGGGCGCAGAAATCACGAAGGTTGCGCTGCCGCCGCCTCTTGGAGGATCCATTGCTCGAAGGCACGGATGGCGGGAGATCGCGCACGCGCTTCAGAATAAGCTAAGTAGTATCCACCCGCGGTTTCAACCTGCAGATCTAATGGAGCGACTAGTCGTTCGCTCCGCAAGTCGTCCTCGACGAAAGCGCGTTGAGCCATGACGACGCCGAGTTCATCGATGGCGGCTTGGTAGGCCAAGGCCGAGTTTTCGAACTTCAGGCCGGCATTGCCGTCGAGTTCGGCCACGCCGGCGGCGCGCAGCCAGACAGGCCAGTCATCCGGGCGATGCATCGAACAAAGCAGGACGTATCGCGCCAGATCACCCGGCTCACGAAGTCCATTATTGGCGGCGAGGAGCCCGGGGCTGGCGACCGGGGTGAGCATCTCGCCGAACAACCGGCGGAGCACCGCGCCCCGCGGCGGCTCCCCGCCCGAATGAATGCAGAGATCCGCTTCGTCGCGGCTGAAATCGACCGGCTGGTGCGAGGTCGTGATCTGGACGTCGATCTCGCGATGGCGCGCGTGGAAGCGGGCCAGGCGGGGCACGAACCAGCGGATCGCGAATGTCGGCGGCAGCTTGATGCGCAACCGGTTCTCGTTCGGCTTGGTCATGGCGCGCCTTGTGCCGGCTTCGAGCTGGTCGAACGCGTCGCGCACCGCAATCGCGTAGGCGGCCCCGAGCGGCGTCGCCTCGACGCCGCGGCGCAGCCGGACCAGCAGCGCCACGTCCAGCCAGGCTTCGAGCTGGGTGACATGGCGCGACACCGCTCCCTGGGTGACGCTCAGTTCGTCAGCCGCCCGGGTCAGGCTGCCGTGCCGGACGGTGGCCTCGAACGCCCGCAGAGCGTTCAGCGGCGGTAGAGTTCTGGCCATCTGCTCTGAGCTTTCGTCAAGGGTGAGGCCATTATTGTGGGTATGCAGGCTCCCATTGCACGGCTAGCCTTTTTGTAAGTCAAGCGTAGGCATCCTGGCGCGGAGAGCGTCAGCCGCTTCAAATAAGACGTTTCGGAAGGAAAATTCATGGCATGCGACCGCGCTCGCGGCGCCGCCCTGTCGGCTGCTCGTCCTGTTCAGAGCTGCGTCATCCGGCCAGCCCGCCATGGGTGAACAGCCGCCGGCCACCCTGTTCGAGAAAATCTGGAATGCGCATCTCGTGCGCCGGCTCGACGACGGGCGCGATCTCATCTTCGTCGATCGCCACGTGCTTCAGGAAACCACCAGCGCAGTCGCTTTCGACGGCCTCAGGCGCGCCGGCCGCGCCGTCCGTCGCCCCGACCTGACGGTCGCGACCCAGGACCACATCGTCTCGACGGAGCCCGGCCGGACGGAAGACACCAATCCGGGCGGCCGCGAGCTGCTTGGCCTGATGCGGGGCAACGCCTATCGCAACCGTATCCGCCATTTCGGCGTCGAGGATCCTCGCCAGGGCATCGTCCACGTAATCGCGCCGGAGCTCGGGCTGGCGCTTCCCGGATGCATTCTCGCCTGTGGCGACAGCCACACCTCCACGGTCGGCGGGCTCGGCGCGCTCGGCATCGGCGTGGGAACCAGCGAGGTCGAGCACGTCCTGGCGACGCAGACGCTGGCGCTGGCTCGCCCGCGGGCCATGCGGATCCGCTTCGAGGGCGTTCCGCCGGACGGGATTTCGGCGAAGGACCTGATCCTGCGCGCCATGGGGACGGTCGGCGTCGCTGGCGGACGCGGCTGCGCGGTCGAGTATGCGGGCTCGGCCATCCAGGCGCTTTCGGTCGAGGGCCGCCTGACCATCTGCAACATGTCGATCGAACTGGGCGCGAGGCTCGGCCTCATCGCGCCGGACGAAAAGGCGTTCGCCTATGTGCGCGGCCGGGAGTTCGCCCCCCGCGGCCAGGATTTCGAAGCCGCCGTCCAGGCCTGGCGCCGTCTCGCCAGCGATCCCGAAGCCGCGTTCGAACGTGACGTGACGATCAACTGCGACGGCATGGCGCCGCAAGTCACGTGGGGCACCACGCCCGAGGACGTCGCCGGGGTTGACGGCTATGTGCCCGATCCGGCGCGGATGGACGACGTCCGCCGCCGCGACGCCGCCGCCAAGGCGATCCACTACATGGGCCTGGAGCCCGGGACGCCGCTTGAAGGCATCCCGGTCGACATCGCATTCATCGGCTCCTGCACCAACGCGCGCGTCTCCGACCTCGAAGCCGCCGCCGCGGTGGTTCGCGGGCGCAGGGTCGCGCCGGGCGTGAAGGCTCTGGTGGTGCCCGGCTCCATGTCGGTGAAGCGCGACGCGGAGGCGCTTGGGCTGCACCACGTGTTCCGCGACGCCGGCTTCGAATGGCGCGACGCGGGCTGCTCCATGTGCGTCAGCATCAACCAGGACGTGGCGCCGCCCGGCTCGCGCTGCATCGCGACCACCAACCGCAATTTCGAAAACCGCCAAGGGCCCGGGAGCCGCACCCATCTGGCGAGCCCAGCCACGGTGGCGGCCGCCGCCCTGGCGGGGCGTATCGTCGACATCCGCAAGGGGCCGCGCGCATGAGAAACCCGGTCTCGACCGTGCATGGCGCGATGGCCTCAATGCCGACGCCGAACGTCAATACCGACCAGATTATTCCCTCCGCGTGGCTGCGAACCGCGACGGCGGATCTGGGCAAGGGCCTGTTCGGGGCCCAGCGCTATGACGAGGAAGGGCGCGAGAAGCCGGACTTCGTGCTCAACCGGCCCGAGTTCCGCCAGGCCCGCATCCTGCTGGCGGGCGAGAATTTCGGCTGCGGCAGTTCGCGCGAGGCCGCCGTCTGGGCCCTTGTCCAGTTCGGCGTCGGCTGCGTGCTGGCGCCCAGCTTCGCGGACATTTTCTACGAGAACGCGTTCCGGAACGGCCTCGTGGCGGGCGTCGTGGACGCCGCGACGTTCCGGGCCCTTGGCGGCGCGTCCCAGGGCGGCGCTCCATTCACGGTGGACCTGGCCTCCGCGACCGTGATCGCGCCGGGCGGCGAAGCCTACCCGTTCCTGATCCCGGCGTCGCGCGCCCAGGCCCTGCTGCGCGGTGATGACGAGATCGCGATCACGCTGGCGTTCGAAGGCGAAATCGACGCCCATTACGACCGGAGCCTCGCCTCCTCGCGCTGGCTATTCCCTGGCAGTCTGGTGGAGCGCAAGGCCTCATGACCCGCGCAACAATCCGGCAGGCCCTTGCAGCCGAAACGCCCCTGATCACCCCGCTCGCGCATGACGCGCTGTCGGCCCGGCTGATTGAACAGGCCGGCTTTCGCGCCTTCGCGATCGGGGGCTCCGCCCTGCTGGCGGCCCGGCACGCCTATCCGGATATCGGTTTGATCGGTCTCTCCGATATGGTGAGCGGCGTCCGCGACATCGCGGCGGCCTCCCACCTTCCCTTCTTCGCCGATGCGGATGACGGCTATGGCGACGTCAAGAGCGTTGCGCGCCTGGTGGAGGCCTACGAGGCGATCGGCGTCCGCGGCTTCCTGCTCGAGGACCAGGATCGCGACAGCAAGCAGCAGCGCGCCGACAAGGCCGCCGCCGTGGTCGACGAGGCTGTGATCGAGGCCAAGCTGCGCACCGCCCTGAGCGTGCGCCAGGATCGCGAGACCTTCGTGGTGGGCCGCACCGACGCGTATGGCCCGCTCGGGCTGGACGCGGCGATGCGGCGCGCCGAGCGGTTCCTGGCTCTGGGCGCCGACGGCGTGTTCGTCGCCGGGCTGAAAACGGAGGAGGATTACCGCCGCGTCGGCGCGGCCTTCCGGGGCTCGTTCCTGTCCGCCGCCATGTTCGAGGGCGGCGATACGCCCTGGATCAGCCCCGTCGAACTCGGCGCCCTGGGCTTTACCCAGGTTTCCTTTCCGGCGAGCCTCATGTTCCGCATCGTCGCGACCATGCGCGACGCCTTGGAGGCGCTGCGCCGCCACGGCGATGGCTCGCAGCCGCTCCAGGTCTTCGCCGGCGGAGCCGCCGCGCGGGCGACGCTGGACCAGGCCGTCGACCTTGCGCGTTGGCGGGCCATCGAGCGGGACCACAAGCCCGCCGCAACCGACTAGACTGCACCGAAACGCGCCCATCGCGGCGCAGCGATCCGCGACAAGACGGACACAACGGGAGGAAGCCACATGAACGGAACCACGGAACGCAGCGTGCTCGCCGCGGCCGGCTTGGCCGCGATGCTGGTCGGCTCGACGGCCGGCAGGGCGGAAGAGATCGTCGTCAGCAATTACGGCGTGTCCGCCAACGGCATGCCCTTCGCGGTTGCGATGGAGAAAGGCTACTTCAAGGAGGAGGGCGCCAATGTCACGGGCATCCTCTCCAGCGCCGGCGGCGGCACAACCCTGCGCAACATGCTGGCCGGCTCCGCCCCTTACGCCGAGGTCAACCCCAACGCCGTGATCGCGGCCGTCCAGCAAGGCGCGGACATTAAGTTCATCAGCGACAACGTGCTCACGGTCGCGGAATTCGTCTGGGCCGTGAAGCCTGACTCGCCCATCAAGTCCGTCCAGGACCTCAAGGGCAAGAAGATGGGCTACACCAACCCGCGCTCCACCAGCCAGGCCCTCGCCACCCTCGTGCTGCAGTCCGGCGGCCTGACCGCCAAGGACGTCGAGTTGGTGAAGACCGGCGGCTTCGGCGAGGGCGTGGCCGCGCTCGACATCGGGCTCGTCGACATCGCGCCCATTCCGGAACCCCTCTGGGCCAAGTTTAAGGACAAGTACCGGGCGATCGCTAAGGCCTCCGACATGCTGCCGCCCATCGCCAACGTGCTTGGCGCGGCGTCGGGTTCGGCGGCCGCCTCCAAGGGCGACTTCATCAAGGGCGTCATCCGGGCGCGGCGCCGCGCCGTTGAGTTCATGAAGCAGAACCCGAACGAGGCCGGCGACATCATCGCCAAGGTCTACAATCTCGAGCCCGAGGTGGCCCGCGGATCCGTCACCGCCCTGGTGGGCAGCAAGACGGACGGCGTCGACTATTGGGGCGCCGGCCAGTTCCACATGGAGGGGCTGAAGAAGGCCATCGAGGTCCAGAAGATGGTCGGCGCGATCACGGGCGACGTGGACGCCGCCTCCATGGTGGACACGCAGTTCCTGCCGGACGACCTGAAGGCGCTGAAATGAGGGACGTTCCGACCGCGCAGGTCGCGTTGCGGGCGGCCGAGAAGGTTTTCCCGGCCTCCGGCCGGGGCGGCGCCCCGGTCCACGCGCTCGGGCCCATCGACCTGGAGCTCCGGCGCGGCGAGTTCTTCGCCGTGGTCGGCCCGTCGGGCTGCGGCAAGTCCACCTTGCTGGAGCTGATCGCCGGCCTCGCCGACGCGACGAGCGGCGAGGTCCTGTACGAAGGCAGCCCGATCCGGGGCGAGATCCCGGACGGTGTCGGCGTCGTGTTCCAGGAGGACGCGTCGTTCCCGTGGCTGAGCGTGCGCGACAACATCGCGTTCGGGCTCAAGCGGCTGCCGCTCGCGCCTGACGAGAAGCAGCGCCGGATCAAGCGGGCGCTCGCCATGATGGGCCTCGTTCCGTTCGCGGACGCCTATCCGGCGCAGCTCTCGGGCGGCATGCGCCAGCGCGTCTGCATCGCCCGGACGCTGGTTACCGAGCCCAAGCTGATCCTGCTGGACGAACCCTTCGGCGCCCTCGACCAGCAGACCCGCCTGCTGATGGGCGACGAGGTGCTCGATCTCTGGCGCAAGACCGGCGCGACCGTGTTCCTGATCACGCACGCGCTCGACGAGGCCGCCATGCTGGCCGACCGCATCGGCGTGATGTCGGCCCGGCCCGGCCGGCTGATCGACGTCATCGAGACCGGCTGGCCGCGCGAGCGCGACAGCCGCATCGTCGAGCAGGAGGCCTTCGGCGCCATCACGGCGCGCCTCTGGCGGTCGCTCCGCGAGGAATCCATGAAGTCGCTTGGCCACGCGGGCGCGGCGGCATGACGCGCGCTGGCCTTTGGCGGACGGGGCTCCTCGTCGGCCTCCTGGCGACCATCGAGGCGCTGTGCCTGTTCGGCGTCATCGACCGGATCACCATGCAGCCGCCCCACCGAATCTTGATGGATTTGTGGAAGTTGCTCGCCTCCGGCTCGCTCAACGCCGCCATCGCGAAGACGCTCGGCAACGCCGCCATCGCGTTCGCGATCGCGATGGCGCTTGGCGTCGCGAGCGGCCTCGTGATCCACCGCTTCCGCCGCGTGCGCGACACGCTCGATCCGCTGTTCGCCACCTACTACGCCATCCCGGTCTTCGCGTTCTATCCGCTGCTGATCGTGGTGCTGGGGCTCGGCGACGCGCCGCAGATCTTCATCGGGGCCATGCTGGGCGTCGTCGCCGTGATCGTGAACACGCTGAACGGCCTCGACCGCGTGCCACGCGCGCTGATGAAAACCTCGCGGGTGATGCGCCTGTCGCCGCTCCAGACCGCGCTGCAGATCACCCTGCCCTGCGCCGCGCCCGCCATCATGACAGGCGCGAAGCTGGCCGTCGCCTATTCGCTGATCGGCATCATCGGGGCCGAGTTCATCATGTCCAATGGCGGCATGGGCTACGAGATCAGCTTCGCCTACATGAACTTCGACAATGCGACCATGTACCCGCTGATCGTGCTGATCCTGCTCGTGTCCATCAGCATCAACATGGGGATCGCGCGCTGGGAAAAGGTCCTGATGGCGAGACGAGGCCTGGCATGACGCGGTTCGCGAACGGCTCCCTGCGCAACACGCTGACGCTGCTGGCCGCGATCCTCGTCGCCTGGCAGGCGCTCTACTGGATGGTCGGCGACGTGGCGCTTCGCTCGCCGGCGCAGACGGCGGCGTTCATGGCGAAGTTCATGACGACGCCGCTCTTCCTGCCGCACCTCGCCGAGACCGCCAAGGCCTTCGGCCTCGCCCTGCTGCTGGCCATCGCCATCGGCCTGGCGATCGGCTTCACGCTCGGGCTCAACCGCTTCATGAGCGCGGTGTTCGAACCCGTGCTGGTGGCGGTCTACTCGATCCCGAAGATCACCCTTTATCCAATCCTGCTGCTGATGTTCGGCCTCGGCATCGCCGCCAAGGTGGCGTTCGGGGCCATCCACGGGATCATCCCGATCGCGCTGTTCACGATGGCGGCGGTGCGCAATGTGCGACGGGTCTACATCAAGACGGGGCGGGTGATGCGGCTGGGGGCCTGGGACGCCATTCTGCGGATCGTGATCCCGGCCGCCATGCCGGAGATCTTCACGGGGCTGCGCATCGGCTTTTCGCTGACGCTCATCGGCACGCTGCTGGGCGAAATGTTCGCCTCGCAGCGTGGCCTCGGGTTCCTGCTGATGAACGCCATCGGACTGCACAACGTCGAACTCATCCTGGCGCTCACCGTCCTTCTGGCCACCTTCGCGGGCGTGGCGAGCGGCATCCTGCTGAGCATCAACAAGCGCCTGCAATCGCCGGCGTGAGTGTATGGCCCAATGTCCAAGGGACAGCTCGGGAAGCAGCTTAGTTCCGAAGCAATGAAGTTACCCTTCGCGCCAAGAGCAGAAGTTCGGCCTCTTGCAAAAGGCGATTTTTAAAGGTGAAGCCGGATGGACGTGGCCGGCTTTGAACCATTGCGCAATGGTCGATATACAATGACGGCAATCGACCGCGAATCTCGGACAGTGGTTCGGTCGCCTACGGTTTCTGCGGGCAGAGCATGACTAAACCTACTTTGGTCGCGTTGGCGACTGCTGCAATCCTCGATGCAGCCGGCGAGAAGCTCCGGCCACGGGAACTCGCTGAACGGCTCTTAACAAGTTACCCGGATCATTTCGCGCGCAAGAGGCGGGAGTATGAGGCTCAGCATGCCGGACGGTCTGTCGGTTACCAAATTGAACGCGAGCTGTATGCAAGGCGACATGCGATCGTTGAAGCGAGCGAAAGTGTGCAGGTAGACGTGTCGGACGGCATCCGCTTCTTTGCCGCCGCTCCAACGCTTGCTGCTAGCTCATTTGCTCACGAGGTTGAAGACGCAGGCGGAGCTCCCGATGCGGACCCGATCGCCGCACTCAAGGAGATAGTTGAGGCTGAGCTCACGCTAGAGGAGAGCCTGAAAGAGGCAAGTCTCTATCCTAACGTGCTCGAGTTCCTTGCTGACATCGAGAGTACGCTTGGAATACGGGTCAACGAAAGCCGAAGCGCCAACCGCCGAGGACGCAACGGCAATAAGTGGCTCCACCCGGACATCGATGGGATGATCGTTCCGGATCTCGCCTGGACCAGGATCGTAAGAGACTGTTCGAGGCAACTCCCAACCCGCCGAGCCAAGCTTATCTCAGTCGAAGTTAAGGTACGGCTCACCTCCGGCGACATCCGAGAGGCTTTCTTCCAAACCGTCTCCAACAGCCAATGGGCAAACCGCGCCTACTTAGCAGCCACGGAGGTACGCGGGGCGGACACCTGGCGAGAGCTCGAGATGCTCTGCGCTCTGCATGGTGTGGGTTACATCCGCCTTGACCACGACGACGCCCTCGCAGGCAGGATCCTCATCCCCGCACGCGAACGCGAAGAAGTTGACTGGGCTAGCGCGAACCGGATCGCTGAGGAGAACGATGATTTCCGCCGCTATCTTGGCGCGGTCTTGAACTACCTCCAGAGCGGCGACGTGGTCCCAAGCCTTTGGGATCGCAGCCCACCTATGCGAAGGGCTACAACCCGGTTTGATTGACGTCGGACTTTCGTCATGCTGCAGGTCGCGGCAAGGAATCTGGGCTTGGCTACGAATCCCGCTCCCTCCGCCACGCTATTTTGAGCATGAATTTCCCAGTATTTGCAGTCCCCTAGGCTGCATGCCCAGCGAGTGCGTACCCATTCTGCGTACCCATCCTGACTGTAGCGAGGGTCAAATGAGTGACGTAGAAGCAGAGCGCATTGCGTTCGAAAAGCAGAGTGCGATTGCCAGGACCATCCCTGAAGGGATCAAGAGAGAAGTGCGCCAGCGTTGCGGTTTCGGCTGCATCTTCTGCGGCGTGCCCTTGTTTACATATGATCATATGGACCCCTTCAGCGAAGTTCAGTGCCATGAGGCGTCCAATTTGACTCTGCTTTGCTACAACCATCATGCATCCAAGACTTCGAAAAGGATCAGCAGCGCACAAGTCGTAGCAAAGAATAGAAATCCTCGTAACTCAAACGCAAGCGAAACACCCGCTGTCGACATAGCGCATTTCGACCATGGCCTGACAGCATTTAAGCTTGGCCCGCAAGCTCTAAAGTATGACATTCATGATGGCCATTACTGTCCAATAATTATCTTGGATATATTTTTCGCGCTAAATTTCGAAAGACAAGATACAGCGCTGCTATTAAACCTAGGAGTATTCGACGAAAAAGGAGCCAAAATTCTTGAGATCAATAAGAACGAAATTTCTGTAAGCACCGGAGTTTGGGATTATGAGCTTGTAGGGCCAATTCTAAAGATTAGATCTAAGCCCAGAGAAATAGAATTAGAAATTGCGCTCTCGCCTGAGTTGGTTGATGTGCGAAAAGCTAAGTTTAGAGGGAACGCGGGCTCGTTAGTAGACATAGACCAACGCAATTTGCGGGTAGGTGATCAAATTAAAACATACACTATCGCGGATGCGCCTAGTGAAATTTCTTTCTGTCTGATAGTTATACCAGGATATGCTGAATGGGCGGCAGTTGATAAAGGTGGTAACGCAGTTTCCATTCCACTATCCAACTTCCTTTTCAATGTTCGTGAGCAGCGTACGACAAAAAATAGCAAAGAATGGCTTTATGTCACGAACAAATTAGCTGATACAGTGAACGCAGTATTTCGTTCACTTAAGACGCATGACTTGCACCGCAAGCTCATTTCTCTCTACGAAGAATTGGAGATTTATCATAGGGCTAACAGTGGCCAACTCGAAGTCGCATACGCACTGTCTGGATTAGGATTGGAGCGTTTCAGATCAGCGCGCTCAAAGTCGGATAGGTTTTTACTGGATATATCCATAATCAATCTTCGCGAATGCGTTGCTAAATACGATGGGATGATCCGACTCATGCAAGCGAGGGTTCAAAAGAATCTTTCGGCCGCTCTCATCCAGAAAATCGCTATTAGCGGCGATAGGTCCTTTGTGGCGGAAGCGCGGCATATGCTCACTTTGGCGGGTGAGGTCTATAACAATGGCAAATTCGCTTTGGACGAAGCTGAAATAAAGAAGCTTCGGGAAGATCTGGATAGATTGGGGTAGCCGGCTCTTTTGCCTTTTAGCGGTACCTTAGCTGAACCTGACATTGAGACTTGCCCATATGGCACATTATTACGCAAGCTCCGGTATGTTCTGCGGCACTCAGGGGCAGGCTGCCACCATCTCTCTGAGCTGTGTGGTGCCCGATAAGCGGGCGGCGGGCCGAAAGTTCCAGGGACCCTAACTTCGACAAACACCATTCGATGTTGAGCACCGCGGTGCAAGCGGCATTC
Organism: Alsobacter sp. P4_H11; assembly: GCF_056400925.1. Taxonomy (NCBI): domain Bacteria; kingdom Pseudomonadati; phylum Pseudomonadota; class Alphaproteobacteria; order Hyphomicrobiales; family Alsobacteraceae; genus Alsobacter; species Alsobacter sp. P4_H11. The sequence goes on along the minus strand of NZ_JBFUKI010000001.1, from coordinate 346,293 downwards.
TCAAGGTCCGTTCAGGGTCAGGAGCACGCGTTCAAATCAGTCGGCTTTGCGCGCCAGCTGTACGTCCTCTGAATGCGGACGCGACTTCCCCGTCGAGAAGGACAGTCCCGTTGCGGACGGGACGTTATGTGCGGGGGAGAGCGGGTGTGAATGCCGGGAGACTGACTACTTGTATCGGCGCACGAGCAGCTACCCACTAAACGGCTGCTAGCAGTGCCGCATTATCAAGCATCGCTGCATATCAAATCAGCTTGTGCGCCCCCCGCCATTGTGAAACGCTTTCATTTGTGAGCCACGCAACGCCATCCCGCGCCCCCTGCAGAGCCGCCGGTCATTCCGGCCGCCGCGGCGGCGCGCGCGGCCGCAGCGCCGTATGGCGCTCGCGTTCCTGCCGGCTCTTCGTGGCCCTGCTGGGCTCGCTCGAACGCGCCAGACGTTGATGCGCCTGCGGCGCTGATGCGCCGTTCAGGCGGCGTTGCGCGGCGCGGACGCGCCACTTCGCCTTAATCCCATCTCTCCACTGCCCGACCTCGCCCACGCGTGGGCCGCCAGCGCTATCCCGGATCCCAGAAAGGACCGCCGCCATGTCGATGAGCCGTCGCGAAGCCTTGATCACCGCGTTGGGCGGCGTCGCCGCCGTCGCGTCGCCCTCCGTTCTGCGCGCACAGACCGCCACCGAGCTGGTGATCATTTCCTATCCGGGCGTCCTGTCCCAGCCGCATCGCTGGCTCGCCGATCAGATCGAGGCGCGCCGCCCCGGGCTGAAGATCCGGCTCGTTCCGTCGGACAGCCAGGACGTGGTGGCGCAGATCAAGGCCGGCCAGGGCTTTTCGCCCTATGACGCCATGCCAAACGACGAGCCGCCGCACCTGATCGGCATCGGCGAGCAATACCTCGCCAAGCGCAACGATTCTGCGCTGCCGAACCTCGGCAACGTCTACCCGTCGCTGCTCGACAAGAGCCAGGGCTACGGCGTGCCGGCCACCTATTCGCTGGTCGGCATCGCGTACAACACCGCGATGGTGAAGGCGCCGCCAACGAGCTGGGCGGACCTCTGGAAGCCGGAATTCAAGGGCAAGGTCGGGATCGCCCGCACGTCGTCCAATCTCGGCCTCGCCACCCTGGCGATCGCGGCCAAGACCTTCGGCGGCTCGGAGGCCGACCTCGAGCCCGGCTGGGCGAAGCTGAAGGAGCTTGACGCCAAGGCGGCGCGCTCGCCCGCCAGCCTCACGCAGATGCTGGAGCGCGAGGAGATCGCGATGGCTCCGCTGTGGAACAACAACACCGCGGCGGCGGCCGGCAAGGGCCTGCCCATCGCCTTCGTGAAGCCGAAGCCCGGCGCCATCGCGATCATCTCGTTCTTTTCCGGCATCGCCCGCACCCGCGCGCCCGAGCTCGTCGACGAGTGGATGAACGGGATCATCAGCGCCGAGTACCAGGCGCGGGCCGCCGCCGCGCCGTACTATTTCGGGCCGACCGTGAAGGGCGTTTCGGTTCCGGCCGACGCCGCCGCCTACACGCCTTCGACGCCCGAGGAGGTGCTGGCGCTGCAGACGATCGACTGGCCCAAGATCGTGCCCGTGCGCGGGCAGCTGGTCGAGCGTTTCGACCGCACCTTTGCGATGTGATCCGCCACCCGTTGAAGCCCTTCGGAGACGCCGCCATGACACGCCTCACCACCGTCGATCGCCGCACTTTCCTGTCCACCACCCTGGCGGCCGGCGCGGCCGCGGCCTTGCCGACGAGCCTGAGGGCGCAGGAGGCCAGGGAGCTCGTGATCGTGAGCTTCGCGGGCCAGTTGCAGGAGCCGCACCAGTGGCTCGCAAAGCGCATGGAGGAGAAGCATCCCGGGCTCAAGGTTCGGCTCGTGCCGAGCGAGAGCCAGGACGTGGTGGCGCAAATCAAGGCCGCGCAGGGTTACTCGCCCTATGACGCGCTGCCGAACGGCGAGCCGCCTCACCTGATCGGAATCAGGGACGGCTACATCGAGAAGGTCGACCCGGCCAAGATCCCGAATTACGCCAACCTGGTTCCCGACTTCGTGGCCAAGAGCCAGGGCTATGGCGTGCCGGCGAGCTACTCGCTGATCGGCGTCGCCTACAACGAGAAGATGGTGAAAACCCTTCCCAAGGGCTGGGCCGACCTGTGGAACCCGGAATACCGCGGCAAGATCGGCATTCCGCGCGCCTCCTCGAATCTCGGCCTCGGCGTGCTGGTGATCGCGGCCAAGACCTTTGGCGGGTCCGAGGACAATCTCGAGCCGGGCTGGGCGAAGCTGCAGGAGCTGAAGCCCATCGTGGGCCGCTCGCCCACGCAGCTGCTGCAGATGCTGGAGCGCGAGGAGATCGCGCTGGCGCCGATCTGGAACAACGACGCCGCGGGCGCGGCCGACAAGGGCCTCCCGATCAAGTTCATCAAGCCGACGCCCGGCCCGGTCGCGATCGTGTCGTTCATGTCGGCGGTCGCCAAGACCCGCCATCCCGATCTGGTCGCCGAGTGGATGAACATGCTGCTCTCGGTCGAGTACCAGACGCGTGCCGCGAACGCGCCCTACTTCTTCGGCCCGACCGTGAAGGACGTTCCCATTCCGGAAGCCGCGAAGCCCTACACGCCGGCCACGCCGGCCGAGGTGCTGGCGCTGCAGTCGGTGGACTGGGCCAAGATCGCGCCCGTGCGCGGCAAGCTCGTCGAGCAGTTCGACCGGCTCTTCGCCAGCTGAGGACGCGTTCATGACGACGAACACATCCGCGTCGCCGATGCGGCGCGACATGGAGCGGCAGCCGGAGGTCCTGGCGGATCTCTTGCGGCGGGCGGACGCCTTCCGGAGCGCCGGCGCGGCCGTTCTCGCGCCGGGGGTCGGCGGGCGGATCTTCGTATGCGGCTGCGGCGACGGCCTGTTCGCCGCGCAGGCGGCGACCGGCTACGCCGAGACGCTCGGTCTCGACTGGCGGGCCGTCGGGCCGCTGGACCTGATGCTGGCCGCCGCGGACCTGCGCGACGGCGACCGCATCGTGTCCATCTCGATGTCCGGCAATGTCGACCGCACCGTCGAGGCCGCGCAGGCCATCCAGGAGCGCGGCGCGCCGTTGCTGGCGCTCGTGAACGGCGACGGAGGCCGCCTGGGCTCGATTGCCACCCGGAAGATCTCGCTCGAACTCGCCGACGTCGCGCCGTTCCTGTGCGGAACGGCCTCCTACACGGCCACGATCCTGGCGCTGATGCTGCTCGCGCAAGGCGCCGCCGGGCGCGCGGAGAGCCTCGACATTGGCGCGATCGGCGATGCGATCGGCGCAGCCCTGCGGGCGGCCGACGCGGTGACGCCGGCGCTTACCGCGCCCACCGGGGTCCGCTTCCAGGCCGCCGGGGTGGAGCGCGGCACGGCGCGTTATGCGGCGGCGAAATGCGTCGAGCTCACCCGCATCCCCGCCTGGTCGGCGGACCTGGAGGAGTTTGCGCACAGCCAGTACTGGACCATGCCGGCGACCGACCTCGTGGTGATGATCGCCAGCCAGCCCGCCATCGCGCGCTACGCCAACCTGAATTGCGAGGCACTGCGCGACATGGGCGTCGTCACGCTCGCGATCGATACGCCCGAAGCCCCGATCCCAAGCGCGACCCACCGGATCACCGTCCCGGCCGCGCCCGCCGCGCTGTCGCCGCTCGCGATGGCCGCGCCCGTGCAGGCGCTGGCGGCCGGGCTGGCGCGCATGACGGGGCTCGACCCCGACACGCGCCTGCATCTCAAGAACGACACGCTGCGCTTTCGCGTCAGCCGGCTGCTCACGCGTCGGTCGTTGCTGGGGACCGGGCAATGACGCGCCGCCCGACCGTGCTGGTCGTCGGCTATCTGTCTGTCGACACGATCGATACGCCGGCCGGGCGCTTCGGCCCCGTTCCGGGCGGGGCGGCGCTTTACGCCGCGCTCGGGGCGCTCGCCGCCGGCTCCGCCCTGCCCTGCCTGGCCGCGGCGGTCGGCGACGATTATCCAGCCGCGTGGCTCGAGGCGCTCATCGCGCTTGGGGTCGACCTGTCCCGCATCGAGCGCCGGCAAGGCCCGTCCCGCACCGCGCGCATCGTGCATGCGCTGGACGGCGCGCGGGCCTCCCCGCACCACCGCGACCCACAGTGGTGGGCCCGCACCCACGCGCTTGCGCCCGCCATTCCGGCCGACGCCGCGGCGTTCGACGGCGTCGCGGCCTGCCCGATGCCGATCGAGCGTCTCGAAGCGCTGCTGGACGCTGCGGGCGACGCGCCGGTGCTGGTCGACACCAGCGAGGCCTTCGCGGCGGCCGACACCGCGCGGTTCCTGGCGCTGGCGCCCCGCATGAGCGTGCTGGCGGCGAGCCGGGAGGAAACACGGCTGCTGCTCCCCGAACTCGACGACAACGCCGCCGTGATCCGGCTCGCCTCCATGGGTTGCTGCGTCCTCCAGAAGCGCGGGCGGGACGGGGCGGCGGCGGCAACGCCGAGCTCCGGCCACCTCACACAGTTCGGCGCGCCCATGGGCGTCGAAGCGCTGGACCCGACAGGCGCCGGCGACGCGGTGCTGGGCGCGATGGCGGCCGGACTGGCCGGCCGGACGCCGTTTCTCGACCTCATCGACGGCGCCATGCGGATCGGCGGGCGGGCGGTGTCGGGCCGGGGGCCCACCGGCCTCGGCCTCGACGTCGGCCTTCCCCTAACGGTCGCGCAAAGCCTGGCGGAGACAGCATGAGCCACCTCGTGATCGACAACGTGTCCAAGAGCTTCGGCGACCTGCCGGTGCTGCGCGGCTGCAGCCTCTCGGTCGAGAAAGGCTCCGTGCTGACGCTGCTCGGGCCGTCCGGCTGCGGCAAGACCACCCTGCTGCGCACCATTGCGGGCTTCATCACGCCTGACGCGGGCCGGATCGTCGTGCAGGGACACGACATTTCCGACCTGCCGCCGAATCGCCGCGAGGTCGGCTACGTCTTCCAGAACTACGCGCTGTTTCCCCACCTCACCATCGCGGCCAACATCGCCTATGGGCTGAAGGTGCGCCGCATGTCCCGGGCGGACGTGGCGCGGCGGGTCGAGGAGGCGCTGCGGCTTGTCGACCTCTCCGCCTTCGCGGACCGCTACCCGGCACAGCTGTCGGGCGGCCAGCAGCAGCGCGTCGCCATCGCGCGCTCGCTCGTGCTGGAGCCGTCCGTGCTGCTGCTCGACGAGCCGTTCAACGCCCTCGACGCACGCCTGCGGCTCACCATGCAGATCGAGCTGCGCAAGCTCATCCAACGCGTCGGCATCACGTCCATCTTCGTCACGCATGACCAGATGGAGGCGATGACGCTCTCCGACACGGTCGCGGTGATGCACAAGGGCGTGGTCGAGCAGTTCGGATCGCCGCTGGACATCTACGACCGCCCGCGCACCGCGTATGTGGCGAACTTCATCGGCCGGGCGAACGTGATCCCGGGCGCGGTGGCGGACGGCCATTTCGACGACCCCGCCCGGATCGCCACGCAGGCGCCGGCCGGGCCGGCCGTGCTCGTGGTGCGGCCCGAGAACGTCACGGTCGAGCCTGCAGCCGGCGGCGACGCGGCGCCGGGCTGGCCCGGAACCGTCACCTTCACGACCGCGCTCGGTCCCACGGTGGAGTATGAGATCGATTGCGGCTGGGCCGAGCCGCTGCGCGCCATCGCGCCGCGCAGCCCTGGACGGCCGCAGGCGGGACCGGGCGAGCGCGTGGTCGCCCGCATCGCCGACCCGGCCGCGGCCGTGGTGCTGCGGCGGCAGGATGGCGCGCATGTCCACTGAGGCGCTTCGGGCTCCCCCGTCCCGGCCTGTGTCGCCCCGCCGCGCCGCGTGGCTGCGGCCCCTGACGGGCGGCGGCCTGTGGCCGGCCGTGCCGGCGGTCGCCTATCTCCTCGTCTTCATGGTGCTGCCGATCGGCACCCTGCTGCTGTTCGGGTTCGTCACCATCGAGCGCGGCCGGATCGTCGGCGACAGCTTCACGCTGGAGCCGATGCTGCGCGCCTTGTCGGACCCGCTGGTGTGGCGGCTGATGTGGCGCAGCTTCTGGGTGGCGGCGGCCTCCACGGGGCTCTGCCTCGTGCTCGCCTATCCGGTCGCCTTCGCGTACGGGTCGTTGCGCGGCGCATGGCGCACCTTGCTGCTGGTCGCGATCGTGTCGCCGCTGCTGACCAGCGCGCTGGTGCGCACCTATGCGTGGCTGGTGATCCTGGGCGGACGGCGCGGCATCCTCAACCAGTCGCTGATCTGGCTCGGCGTGATCGACGAGCCGTTGCGGATCCTCAACACCGACTGGGCGGTGCTGATCGGGATGACGCAGATCCACCTGCCGTTCATGATCCTGCCTCTGCTCGCCGTGCTGAGCGAGCGCGACAGGCGGCTTGAGGAGGCCTCGCTGAACCTCGGCGCGAGCCGCACCGCCACCTTCTTCAAGGTGATCGTCCCGATGAGCATTCCGGCCACCTTCGCCGGTCTGGCGCTGGTGTTCGCGGTTTCCTACACGAACTTCATCATCCCGCAGCTCCTGGGCGGCGGCAACTACTCGACGCTGGCCGTGCAGGTCTACGAGCAGACCATCGTGGTGCTGGACTGGACGCGCGGAGCCGTGCTGGCCACGCTGCTGCTCTCGACCTGCTTCGTGTTCGTGCTCGCGATCGTGAGCGTGGGGTCGCGGCTCAGCCGCTGGAACGAGGTGCGGCGATGAGGCGGCCTTCCGGAGTTGTCTGGGTCGACCGGATCGGCATGGCGGCGCTCGCGATCGTCACCGGCTTCTCCATCCTGCTGCTGGTCGCGCCGAGCCTGATCGTGCTCGCGGTGTCGATCGAGCCGCGCGGCTACATCAGCTTTCCACCATCGGGGTTCTCGCTGCGCTGGTACGAGGCCGTGTTCGCGAACCGGCAGCTCACCGACTCGGTGCTGGTGAGCGTGCGCGCCGCATTCAGCGTCATGCTGGTCTGCCTCGCGCTCGGGGTGCCGGCCGCCTTCGCGAGCGTGCGCGGCGCCTTTGCGGGCAAGGGCGCGCTGAACGCCTTCCTGCTGTCGCCACAGATGATGCCCGGCATGGTGATCGGCATCGCGAGCCTGTTTTTCGGGGCTTATTTCGCGTTCCGGGCCTCGGACGCCATGCTGATCCTGAGCCTGTCGGTGTTCTGCCTCCCCTTCGTGATCCGCATCGCTATGGCGCGGCTCGCCGGGCTTGACCCGCGCCTCGACGAGGCGAGCGCCAATCTGGGCGCCGGCAAGCTGGAGACCTTTGCGCGCGTCACCGTTCCGCAGCTCGCGCCGGCGTTGCTGGCGGCCGGGGCCTTCACGTTCATCGAAGCCTTCGACAACGTCACGGTGGCGCTGTTCACCTCCGACGTGCGCGCCCGGCCGCTGCCCGTGGAGCTTTACTACCTCGTGCAGTTCGACAGCTCGCCGGTGATCGCCGCCATCTCGTCGCTGGAGATCGGCCTCTCCTTTTTGGCGATGATGCTGATCGCCCGCACGGTCGGGCTGGACCGCCTCGGCCGATGACCCCCGCAAACCGCCATGGACGCCGCCCGATGACCCCCGAACAGACCGCCCGCGCCGACGCCCTCACGGCGGAGCCGTCGCGCGACGAAGCCGGCGACCCCGCCCGGCTCGGCCGCGTCGAGCGCACGCGCACCGAGATGATGGCGCAGGGCGTCGCGATAGCGCGGACCCTTGCGGCCGAAGCGCCCGCCATCGAGCGCCTGGCGGCGACCCTGCGCGAACGCGGGATTTCGCGCGTGGTGGTGGCGGGCTGTGGCGACAGCTGGCATGTGGGGACAGGGGTGCGCCACGCCTTCGAGAGCCTGCTCGGCCTTCCGCTGGAAGCCGCCCAGGCGCTGGACTACGCCAGCTACGGCGCAGCGGCCGGGGACGCGTGCACGCTGGTGGTCGGCATCAGCGCCAGCGGGACCACCCCGGTGATCATGGACGCGCTAAACAGGGCGCGGGCGCGTGGCGCCTTCACGCTCGGCGTGTCGAATACGCCCGGCAGCGCGCTGCTCACCGCGTTCGACGCCGGCCTCGTGGTGCACGCCACCCGCTCCGGCTGGCCCACCCAGTCCAGCACCGCCACAATGGCGCTTCTGATGCGCCTCGCCCAGCGCTGGGCTGACACGCCCGAGGCCGCGCGGTTCGGCGCGGATCTGGACCACGTGGCGAACCGTCTGGATGAGCTCGCGCTGACGCTGGACGCGCCCGTGAAAGCTTTGGCAGCCCCCGTCGCGGACGCCCCGCTGGTGCTGTTCTCCGGGCTCGGACCCAATCTGGCGACGGCGTGCTTCGGCGCCGCGAAGGTCAAGGAACTCTCGCCGGTCCACGCCATCGCGACGCCGCTGGAGGAGTACCACCACTACCGCTCGCAAAAGGCGGGCGAGCCGCTGGTGCTGGTCGCCACGGATGCGGCGAGCCTCGACCGGGCGCTGGACACCGCGCTGGTAAGCCGCAAGGTCGGCGGGCGGTTGGTCGCGATCCTCGCGGACCCTCACCCCGAGATCGAGGAGCTCGCCTTCGGCGCCGTCCACGTCCCGGCAGTTCGGGCGGAGCTCGCAGCCCTCCCGGCCAGCATCGCGATGCATCTCTTCGCCTATCATTTCGCCAGGCACCGCGACGCGCTCGGGCTGGGCGCGGCCTGACGCCATGGTGCAGTGCTTCACGGCGGGCGGCATCATCATCGACAATGTGGTGGCGGCCGACGGCCGGGTCCGCCGCGGGCAGATGGGCGGCAACGCGATCTACTCGGCCGCCGGCGCGCGCCTGTGGCTCGACGCCGTGGGCGTGGTCGGGGTCGTGCCGCGCAACTACCCCGCCCGCTGGCTCGACGCCGCGCGGGCGGCCGGGCTCGATCTCGACGGGGTCCATGAGGTCGACGAGGAGGTGTTCTCCTCCGAATGGTTCTTCTACAGGCCGGACGGCGCTCGGACGGACCATCTCCACGCCGACGAGGACGCCTTTGAGCGCTTCAGCCTCGCGGGCGAACGCATCAGCGCGCCGGACGCGGCCCGGTTCATGGCCTGGCTTGGAGCGCAACCCGATCCGCCCGCCGGCTTCGGCGCGTTTCGGCGACGTAATCCCGTGCTAACTGCACATGCGCCGACCTCCTACGTGGCGGCCATGGGCGCGCATCTCGGCGCCAACCTGACCGACGCACAGCGGCGGATGGCGGAGGACCTCACCGGGCGGGGCCTCCTGGTCTCGCTCGATCCTGGCTCGAACGCCGCCGCGATGGCTCCCGACGTCGCGCAGGGTCGCCTGCCGCCGATGGCGGCGTTCCTGCCGAGCGAAAGGGAAGCCGCCGCGTTGGTTGGATTGCTAGCGCCGGAGGTCGCCGCAGCGCGGCTCGTCGCGGCCGGCGCGCCCCTCGTAGCGCTCAAGCTCGGGAGCCGAGGCGCGTTGCTGGCCGGGCGCGATAGGGCGGGGCCTGTTACGATTCCGGTCGCGCCCGTGCAGGCGCTCGATCCCACCGGCGCGGGAGACGCCTTTTGCGGCGGCTTCCTGGCCGGGCTGATCCGGACGGGCGATCCGGTCGCGGCGGCCTGCCTCGGCGCCGTGTCGGCCTCGTTCGCGGTGGAGGATTTCGGCCCCTGGCGCCTGCTCGGTGCCGACCGGAGCGAGGCCCGCGCGCGACTCGTGGCGCTCGCCGCCCGCCTGCCCCACGATGCGGCCGCAGACGCCGCTCCCGCCATCCAGCAACTGCTTCGAGAGTGATGATGAGCCAAACGACTTCCGCCCGCTTCCTGCAGGGGCCCGCCCCGGCCATCGTGGCCGCCCTGCATCTGCCGGACCTCTCGGTGGCGCGCGACCTCTCGATGGCGTTTCTGGAAGACTATGCGCTCACGAATGCGCGCGTCTTCGCGGACGCCGGCGTGCCCGCCATGATGCTGCAGGACCAGACCCGGCAGGTCGGCCCGGCCGCGCCCGCCACGGTCGCGGTGACGGCGGCGCTCGGGCGGCAGATCCGCAAGGCGTTTCCCGCCATGGAGCTCGGCATCATCGTGCAGGCGCACGACGCCGAAGCGCCGCTCGCGATCGCGCATGCGGCCGACGCCAGCTTCGTCCGCCTGAAGGTGTTCGTGGCCGCCGCCATGACCATGGAGGGAGCGAAAACCGCGCTCGCCGTTCCGGCCCGGACCTATCGGCACGCGCTGCGGCGCGACGACATCGCCATCCTGGCCGACGTCTATGACCGGACCAGCGAACCCATGATCGCCGCTCCCGTGGAGGAGGCCGCCAGGGCGGCGGCGAACTTCGGCGCGAACGGGCTCGTGCTCACCGGCGCGACCTTCGCGGACAGCCTCGACCGGGTGCGCCGGACCAAGGCGGCCGGCGTTCGCCGTCCGCTTCTGATCGGCGGCAGCGTCACGGACGGCAACGTGGCGGAGGCGCTGGCGGTCGCGGACGGGGCCGTGGTGTCGACCTCGCTGATGCTGGACGGGTCGCGCGAGGGCGACCTGCTGCGCTGGGACGCCGACAAGACGCGCCGGTTCATGGACCAGGTGCGCGACATCGCGGCGAAGCGGTCATGAGCGGACCTGAGGCTTCTCAGGGCGGCCTGAAGGGCGTCGCCCACGACAGGAATTTCGAAGGCTATCGTGCGGGCGCGCCATCTGTGCGGTGGCCCGGCGACGCCCGGCTCGCCGTGTCGGTCGTGGTCAACATCGAGGAAGGCGCGGAGCTCTCGCTCGGCATGGGCGACGAGCGCAACGAGTTCATCTACGAGGCGGTCGAGAAGGTGGAGGGCGCCCGCGACCTGTGCATGGAGAGCCACTTCGAATATGGCGTCCGCGCCGGCTGGCCGCGCATCCGCGCCCTGCTGAAGCGCTACGGCGTCGCCGCCACCCTGAACGCCAATGGCCGGGCGCTGGAGATTTCGCCGTGGATCGCCCGCGAGGCCGTGCTGGATGGCCACGAGGTGTCCTCGCATGGCTACCGCTGGGAGCGGCAGGTCCACATGGAGGAAGCCGCCGAACGCCGCGTGATCGCGCGCGCCGCAAAGGCGATCGAGGCCGCCGCGGGCGCACCGCCGGTGGGCTGGCACACGCGTTCGGCCACCTCGGTGAACACTCGCCGCCTGCTGATCGAGCATGGCGGCTTCCTGTATGATTCCAACGCCTACAACGACGATGTTCCCTATCTGGTGGAGCAGGATGGCCGGCGGCACGTGGTGCTGCCCTATGCGTTCGACACCAACGACATGCGCTTCTACAACGGCGGCGGCTTCGTGTTCGCGGACGACTTCGCCCGCTACTGCATCGACGCCTTCGAGCGGCTCTACGCCGAGGGTGCCGACGCGCCCCGCATGCTGTCGATCGGGCTGCACCTTCGCATCATCGGCCGGCCGGCGCGCATCGGCGGTCTGGAGCGCCTGCTGGAGCACATCGCCGCCAGGCCCGGCGTCTGGTTCGCCCGACGCGACGCCATCGCGCATGCGTGGTTGAAGGGCGTCGGTGCGCCGCCGTGGTCGCCGCGCCCGACGCCGGCCGATTTCGCCCGGGACGAAGAACCGTGACGCGCGACCTCCTCGGTTATGGCGGGCGATGGCCGGACGTGACATGGCCGGGCGGCAAGCGCCTCGCCGTTTCGGTGGTGGTGAATTTCGAGGAAGGCTCCGAGTATCAGGTCGGCGATGGCGACGCCCGGTCCGAGCCCATGGGCGAAGTCGTGAGCGTGGTGCCGCCCGGCGTGCGCGACCAGGGCCAGGAGCAGATCTTCGCCTATGGGATGCGGGCTGGAATCTGGCGCATGCTGGACGCGCTCGACGACCACGCCGTGCCCGCCACGTTCTTCGCCTGCGGCCAGGCCGTGCAACGCTCGCCACAGGTGGCCGCCGAGGCGGCCGGCCGGGGCCACGAATTCGCCGTGCATGGCTGGCGCTGGCGCCCGCACGCCGACTACACGGACAGGCAGGCAGAGGCGCGCGATCTCGACCGCTGCGTCGAGGCCATCAGGGCCAGCACGGGGCAGCAACCGGTCGGCTTTTTCTGCCGCGGAGGCGAGAGCCGGTGGACGCGCCACCTCCTGCGCGAGCGCGGCTTTGCGTACACGTCCAACGGGTTCGACGACGACCTGCCCTACTGGGACAGGGACGGCTCCCCGCCCCTGCTGGTGACGCCCTACTCGCTCGACAGCAATGACATGAAGTTCTTTCACCCCAACGGCTTCGTGCGTTCGCGCGAGATGGTGGAGTATGTGGCGGACGCCCTGTCGGTGCTGATGGCCGAGGCCGAGCGCGGCCTGCCGCGCCTCCTCAATGTCGGGTTTCACCTGCGCATCGCCGGGCGGCCCGGCCGGTTCGCCGCCTTCCGCGACACGCTGGCGCTGCTCGCCCGGCACAAGGACGCGCTCTGGCTGGCGCGTCGGCGCGACATCGCGGCGGCGTTCGCCGCGCAGGTTCCGCCGGCCTAGCGGGCAATCAGAAGCGCCCGCTGGTGCGGTAGTGCGGCTCGTCGCCGAGCCCGTCGAGATAGCCGTCGTAGAAGCGCCGTACATGCGGCATCACCTCGCGGGCCATGACCCGGCGCGCTTCTTCGGCCGGAGTCAGCGGCGACGCCAGCCGCGCCGCGATTTCGGCCAGCGTCGCGTCCCGGTCCACCCGGGTGAAGCGCCGGTCCTGGTAGACGAACGCGCCGCCGATCATCACCGAATGCACCGCGCCTGACTTGGCGCGCTGCACCAGCGTCTCGACGACGCCGAGATCGGCCGACTGGTAGGGGTAGGTCACGGCCTTCCAGTCGAACAGCACGAGATCGGCCGCCATGCCGGGCTCCAGCCGGCCGATCGAGCCCGCGAAGGGCGTGGTGGCGGCGCCATGCTCGGTCGCCATGCGCATCACGGCGGCGGGCGACGGATGCGGCGCGTCGATCCCGGGTTCGCGATGCGTGCGCAGCACCATGCGCATCTCCTGCAGCATGTCGCGATCGTCGTTGACGCCGGCTTCGTCGATGCCGATCGCGACCGGGATACCCTCCGCCAGAAACCGGTTCACGGGCGCGACGCCGCTTTTCAGCCGGAAGTTCGAGCTGCAGTTGTGGCAGATGCGCGCGCCCGTATGGGCGCAGAGCGCGATGTCGTCCTCGGTCATCCAGACGCCGTGGCCGATCGTCATCTGCGGGCCGAGCAGGCCCATGCGCTCCAGATGCCGCATCGCCGAGCCACCGGTGCGCTTGCGGGCGTAGGCTTTCTGGTAAGGCGTCTCCAGCAGGTGCATGTGCAGCGGAACGTCGTGGCGCCGGGCGAGATCGCCGGCCGCCTCCAGCGCCGTCTCGCTCAGCCAGTGCAGGTTCGACGGCGCGACCTGCACGCGGATTAGCGGATCCCGCGCGTAGCGGCGCAAGAGCTCCTCCGAAACCGCGATCTGGTCGGCGAGCGGCACGGTGAACCGAGCGAAATAGGCTTGCAGGGCGGGCTTCAGATCGTCCGGCAGCCGCGCCACGAAATCCGCGTCGTCCTCGTAGACGAGGCGGTTCTGGTCGCGCAGCGCCATCGAGTAGGACGCCCGCATGCCGATGGCCCGATAGGCCGAGATCACCTTCTCGGCCGCCGCTACGATCTCGCTCGGCGTCCCGGGCGCCCGGCTGTGCAGGTGCTGCACGGTGGTCACGCCGCTCGCGATCATCTCGAAGGCCGAATAGAGCGTGTCGAGATGCAGGTCGACGTCGCGCAAGGCGAGCCGGCTCGCGAACCAGAGTTCGAGCGGATGGTCCGGCGAACCCAGTTGCAGCGGCGTCAGCCCGACATGGTGGTGCGCGTTGACGAAACCGGGCGTGACCACGAAGCCCTCGCCGCCGAACACCGGCGCATCGGGGCGACCCGCCACGATCTCGGCCGCAGGCCCGATCGCCTGGATCACGCCGTCCTCAACCAGGAGGGCGGCGTCGGCGTCGATCCGGGGCTGATCGCCGTCGTCGAAACCCCGGATGATCCGGGCGGCGCGAATGATGCTGGTCGTCACGGCGGGGTCCCTCCGGGCGGGCGGGCGTGGGCCAGTTGGTGGGGGCTGCTCAGTAGCCCCGGCTTTTCTCGTAAGCGTTGATCATCGGCTCACCGGCGAGGAACCGGCCGAGATTGTCGAGGAAGATATCGACGATCCGGCGGTTCTCGGCCGAGACCGTGCTCGCCGAGTGCGGCGAGACGATCACGTTCGGCAGGTCCCACATCGGGCTGTCGGCCGGGAGGGGCTCGGTCGCAAACACGTCCAGCGCCGCGCCGCGGATATGGCCGGAGGTCAAAGCGCGCACCAGGGCCGGCTCGTCCACCACGCCGCCGCGCGCGATGTTGACCAGCACCGCGCCGGGCTTCAGGGCCGCGATCTCGGCCTCGCCGATCAGCAGCCGCGTTTCGGGCGTCAGCGGGCAGGCCAGCACCAGCGCGTCCACCTGCGGCAGGGCGGAACGCAGGTCGTCCTGCCTCACCCAGCGCACGACGCCTTCTGGCGTCTCCTCGCCCTCGCGGCGGCGGGAGGCCCAGACCTCCATGCCGAAGGACGCGCATTGGCGCGCGACCTCGCGCCCGACGGCGCCAAGGCCCACGACCAGCACCCGCTTGCCGTCGAGGCCATCGACCGTGTAGCGCTCCCAGTGCCGGGCGGCCTTGCACGCCTGCAGGTGCGGCAGGTCGCGAAAGAAGTAGAGCAGCCCGAGCAGCGCGAATTCGGTGAGCGGCCGCGCATGGACGCCAGCCGCCGTCGTGAACGCGATCGGCGAGCGATCCAGCCCCGTGCGCTGCAGAAATTCGCCGATTCCTGAGCTCGTGGCCTGGACCCAGCGCAGCCGCGGCGCCGTGGTGGGCAGGTCCGCCGCGCCGCCGCGGTCGAAATCGAACATCACGTCCGCCTCGCGCAGCAGCGCGGCCCAGCGCTGCGCCTGCTCGGGCGTGCGCTCGCGCGGGTGGCCGACGTGATCCGCGACGTAGCGCGGCGGCGCCAGCAGGTCCGGCTCGTGCAGCACGCGCACCCGGTCGGGCGCAAAGGAGCGAATGCGCGCCACGTGCTCGTCCTCCAGATAGGACGCGATCAGGATGGAGACGGGTTCGCTGGCGGGGGGCATGGGCTTCCTGGTCGGACGATGCGGAGGGCCGCCATAGTGGCAGGACCAGGCGGCGCTCGCCACCTGATCGAGCCTTTGTAAATGCATGACGGACCAGCGTTTCCTCCCGCGTGGAACGTCTTGTCGGCTGCAACCTGGAGTGCTTAGCTCGCGATGGTTCGTGCCCGTCGGGCGGCCCGCCCTTTCCGAAGTCCCGCAACCCCAAGGTTCCTTTGCCGAAGCTCCTGGAAGTGCGGGATCTCGTCACCCGATTCGAGACGGTGGACGGCGTCGTGCATGCGCTGGACGGGATCTCGTACGAGGTCGACCGCGGCGAATGCCTCGCGATCGTGGGCGAGAGCGGCAGCGGCAAGACGGTGGGCGTGCTCTCGATCCTGCGGCTGATCGCGTCGCCGCCCGGCCGCATCGTCAGCGGCAGCGTGCTGTTCGAGGGGGTCGACCTGCTGTCGCTCGAGCCCGCCGCGCTGCGGGCCGTTCGCGGCGGCCGCATCGGCGTGGTGTTCCAGGATCCGATGAGCTCGCTCAATCCGGTGATGCGCATCGGCGCCCAGATCACCGAGATGCTCACCGCCCATGAGCCGCTGAGCCGCGCCCAGGCGCGCGCCAAGGCGGCGGATTTGCTCGGGATGGTGGGCATCCCCCGCCCGGCGACGCGGCTCGACGACTACCCGCACCAGTTTTCGGGCGGCATGCGCCAGCGCGTCATGATCGCGATGGCGCTCGCCTGCTCGCCCCGTCTCATCATCGCGGACGAACCCACCACCGCGCTGGACGTCACCATCCAGGCCCAGATCGTCGAACTGGTGAAGCGGCTGCAGGCCGAAACGGGAGCGGCCGTGCTGTGGATCTCGCACGATCTCGGCGTGGTCGCCCGCATCGCCGACGCGGTGGCGGTGATGTATGCGGGCGCGATCGTCGAGAATGCGCCAGTGGATGCGCTTTATGCGCGCCCGGCCCATCCCTACACGGTCGGGCTCCTGAACTCGCTGCCCCGCATCGATGCGCGCGGCCGCGCCAGCCTGCACGCCATCGGGGGGCTGCCGCCGTCGCTGCTCGGCGAGCGCCGCGGTTGCGCCTTCGCGCCACGCTGCGCCCTGGCGACGGCGCGCTGCCGGGAGGAGCGGCCGGTTCTGGCGGATGTCGGCGCGGGTCACCGGGCCGCCTGTTTCCACCCCTGGCAGGCCGTGAGGGCCGCATGAGCGAGCCCGGCGTTCTGGTCGGCGTGCGCGATCTCAAGGTTCATTTCCCGACGCGGTCCGGAATCCTCGGGCGCGTCACCGGCGCAATCCGGGCCGTGGACGGCGTCTCGTTCGACATCCGCCGCGGCGAGACGCTCGGGATGGTGGGCGAGAGCGGCTGCGGCAAGACCACGGCCGGCCGCGCGATCCTGCAGCTCTACAAGCCCACGGCCGGTTCCGTGACGCTCGACGGCGTCGACCTCGTGCGCGAACCGCCCGCGCAGGTGCGGCGCGCCCGGCGCAGGATGCAGATGATCTTCCAGGATCCCTATGCATCCCTGAACCCGCAAATGCGCGTCGGCGAGATCATCGCCCGGCCGCTGCGGGTGCATGGCGTGGCCCGCACGGGCGCGGACGAGCGCCGCATGGTGGTGGACCTGATGGCCAGGGTCGGGCTCGATCCCACCTGGCGCGAGCGGTTTCCGCACGAGTTGTCGGGCGGCCAGCGCCAGCGCATCGGCATTGCGCGGGCTCTTGCGACCAGCCCGGACTTCATCGTCTGCGACGAACCAATCTCGGCGCTGGACGTCTCCATCCAGGCCCAGATCGTGAACCTGCTGGAGGAGCTGCGCCACGAGCTCGGCCTCACCTATCTGTTCATCGCGCATGATCTCGGGATGGTGCGGCACATTTCGAGCCGCGTGGCCGTGATGTATCTCGGCAAGTTGATGGAGCTCACCTCCAGCGACGAGCTCTATGAGAATCCGCTTCACCCCTATACGCGGGCGCTGCTCTCCGCGATCCCGATCCCGGATCCGGCGCTGGAGCGGAAACGCCAGCGCATTCTGCTGGAAGGCGACCTACCGAGCCCCGCCCATCCGCCGGCCGGATGTCGCTTCAGCACGCGCTGCCCGCTCGCGACGGCGCGCTGCCGCGAAGAGGAGCCCGCCTTTCGGGAAGCCGCCTCAGGACACTGGGTCGCATGCCACCTCGTTTGATCCCGCCCAGCCACGTAATCACCGGCGCGACCGTCCAACGCCCCGGGCGGGCCTGAGCCGATGCGCTACATCGCCCGCCGCCTGATCCAATCCGTGTTCGTCGTGTTCGGCGTCAGCATCGTGGCCTTTGGGCTGCTGTTTCTCACCGGCGACCCGACGGAGGTCATCCTCGGCGACAGCGCCGACCGGATGAGCGTGACCCAGATCCAAGACTTCCGGGTCAAGATGGGGCTCGATCGACCCTGGTACGTCCAATATGCGAGCTTTGTCGGCAACGCCCTGCAGGGCGAGTTCGGCTATTCGTTCATCCGCCACCAGCCCGCCTATGAGGTCATCGCCGAGCGGCTGCCCGCGACCCTGCAACTCGCCGCTTTCGCCTTCGTGCTGTCGATCCTCGTCTCCATCCCGCTCGGGGTTCTTTCGGCGACGCGGCCGAACTCGGCGGTGGACCGGGCCGCAACCGTGCTGGCGCTGGCCGGGCAGTCAATCCCGAGCTTCTGGCTCGGCATCCTGCTCATCCTCACCTTCGGGGTGCATCTGCGCTGGCTCCCCATCTCGGGCAGCGGGACCTTCGCGCACATGATCATGCCGGGCGTCACGCTGGCGGCGTTCCCGATCGCCCGCAACATGCGGCTGACCCGCTCGTCGATGCTGGACTTCATGCAGCGCGACTTCGTTCGGACGGCGCGGTCCAAGGGCATCACCGAAACGCGCGTTGTCTACGCGCATGTGCTGCGCAACGCGCTGCTGCCCATCGTCACCGCGATCGGATTGGAGCTCGGCTTCCTCCTTGGCGGATCTGTGATAACCGAGACGATCTTCGGCTGGCCGGGCGTCGGCCGCGAAATCGTGTCGGCGATCGGCTCCAAGGACTTCTTTGTCGTGCAGGCGGGCGTGATCATGCTGGCCCTCATCTTCGCCGGCGTGAACCTGCTGATCGACCTCGCTTATGTGTGGATCGACCCACGCATCAGGCTCGACGCATGAGCGAGCCATCCCAGGCCATCACGGAGGCCGGCGCGCTGGTGGAAACCACCGGCGCGGCACCCGCCGGCGCGCTCCGGGCGCGCAAGAGCCAGATCATCCCGCGGCTCCTGCGCAGCAAGGCCGCCATGGTGAGCCTGCTCGTTTTCGCCACCGTCGCCGCGGCCGCGGCCGCCGCCCCCTGGCTGGCGCCAAACGACCCCTACGCGATCCGCCTGATCCAGCGGCTGAAGCCGCCCGGACACGCGAACAGCGCCCATGTGACCTTCTGGCTCGGCACGGACGCGCTCGGCCGCGACGTGCTGAGCCGACTGATCTTCGGCGCGCGGGTGTCGCTGGTGGTGGGGCTGTCGGCGCTGGCCATCTCGGGCGCGATCGGGCTTCTGGTCGGGCTCGTGGCCGGCTATTTCGGCGGCCTGATCGACGACGTCGTGATGCGGATCGCCGACATCCAGCTCTCCTTCCCCACGATCCTGCTGGCTCTCACCATCATGGCGGTGCTCGGCGGCGGGCTGGACAAGTTGATCCTCGTGCTCGGGCTGACCGGCTGGGTGCAGTATGGCCGCATTGTGCGCGGCCAGGTGCTCTCCCTGAAGCAGGACGAGTTTGTGCTGGCGGCGCGCGCCACAGGCGAAGCGCAGTGGCGCATCCTGTTCCAGCACATCCTGCCGAACCTCTGGAGCCCGATCATCGTGATGGCGAGTTTCACGGTTGCGAGCAACATCGTGGCCGAGGCCTCGCTGAGCTTCCTGGGCGTCGGCGTGCCGCCGTCTGTGCCGAGTTGGGGCACGATGCTTGCTGATGGACGCCAGTATGTGGGCGTCGCAGACTGGCTCACGCTTCCGGCCGGCGTCGCCATTTCGGTGACGGTGCTGTCCATCAACATCCTGGGCGACTGGCTGAGGGACTTCCTCGACCCGCGCCTCAAGAACATCCTCTGATTGTCCGGGGGTATCGCCCAAACGGTCGCCAGAGGCATCTGATCCGATATGTGCAGTTCAGGCAGGGGAAGTGATCGATATGAGCAGAACTATGTTTCGCAAGGCGATGCTGTCGGCCGCAGTCGGCGCCGCGGCGTTCTGCGCCCTTCCGGCCGTGGCGGCCGACAAGCCGGTGGTCGTGCTCCTGAACGCCGAACCCGTCAGCCTCGACCCGATGTTCACGCAGGCTGATGCCAATGCGATCCTGTCCATTCACGAGACGCTGTTTCGCCTCGACAACGACGGCAAGGTCGTTCCGGCCGTGGCGGAATCCATCCGCAAGCTCGATCCGCTGAACTGGGAGATCAAGGTCCGTTCCGGCCTCACCTTCCACAATGGCGAGCCCATCAACGCCGACGCGGTGGTGTTCACGTTCGACCGGGCCAAGAAGCTCTTCGCGGCCGGCAAGGGCGACCTCACCTTCGCGCTAGGCGCCCTGAAATACGACCACGTCGAGAAGATCGACGATCTCACGGTCAAGCTCGTAATGACGCAGCCGGACCCGATCATCACCTCCCACATGGTCAACCCCGAACTCTCCATCCTGCCGCCGCGCTACTACACCGAGAACCCGCCCGAGAAGGTCGCGTTCGCGCCAGTCGGCGCTGGCGGCTACAAGTTCGTGTCCTACAAGGCCGGCCAAGGCCTCATCCTGAAGGCGTTCGACAAATACCGCCTCGGCAAGCCGCCGGTGGACGATGTGGTGATCAAGGCGGTCCCGGAGGTCGCGACCCGCATCAGCGAGCTGAAGGCGGGCTCGGCCGACCTGATGGTCGGCGTCCCGGCCGACCTTAAGGCCAGCCTGGAAAAGACGCCCGGCGTGAAGGTGATCGTGGCGCCGAGCTACCGGCGCCTGTTCGTCGCCATCAAGCAGGGGCGCCATCCCGCGCTGGCGGATGTCCGGGTGCGCCAGGCCATGAACCACGCCGTGAACTGCGAGGAGATCGCAGGCGCGCTGCTGGGCGGCATGGCGAAGTGCAACATCGACCTGATCAACACGCCCTACAGCAACCCCAAGCTCAAGCCCCTCGCGTATGACCCCGCCAAGGCCGGCAAGCTGCTGGACGAGGCCGGCTGGACGCTCGGCAAAGACGGCGTGCGCGCCAAGGACGGCAAGCGCCTGTCGCTCGATTTCGACACCACTAACGGCTCCTACCTGATGGACAAGGAGATCGCCCAGGTGATGGCCGACAGCTGGAAGCAGGTCGGGATCGAGATCAAGGACCTCCGGGTCATCGACAACGCCATCAACTCGCAGATGCGCGCCAAGCAGGGCGCCGGCTACCGCGACCTGATGAACAGCTCGTCCGGCCCCGACTACACCTGCCAGGGCGACCTCTTGCTGGTGCAAAAAGACTCCGGCTCCAACCGCATGAGCTGGGTGGACGACAAGTTCGAGGCTATGTTCAAGGCCTTCAACGAGGAGTTCGACGAGGCCAAGTGGCAGGACATGTGCTGGGCGGCGGAAGCCTATGTGGCCGAGCAGGCGCCGGTGATCTGGATGTTCACCGAGCCGACGCTGTACGGCGTCTCGGACCGCCTGTCCTACAAGGCGCGGCCGGATGGCCGCATGTACCTGAACCTGGTGCTCGCCGGCGTGAAATAAGTCCTGGCGGAGATCCCCGGCGAGCATGTGCTCGCCGAGGCTTCCACGAGCACTTCCATGAGGGAATAGAGCACGAGCACCTCCATTCGCACGATGAACATCATCAGCACGAACACGGCCCCGGGGAACGTTTAGAGGAGCCTCATAGCCATTGGCACCGGCACGAGCCCATGCGGCACAAGCACCCGCACTTCCCTGATCTCCACCACCGGCATAGCCATTGAGGGCGAAGGCGGTCGCTTCCTCTCAGACCGCCTCAGTCGCGGAGCGGCATCACTCTGCCGACGTCCCGCACTTGGCCACCTCGTCTTTTGAGTGCGCAGCCTGGTTTGCCAAGATGTCCTTGCATCCCGGCGTCATGCCCTTTTTGGGCTCTGATCCGGCCAGCTTCACTTGGTCGAGCGCTGAGCGAAGCCCTTGGGTGACTTTGTCCGCCTCATCATTGGCCCCGAAGTGCATGAAGAACATTCGGGGCTCGTCATCGAGCATGTGATTGTGCAGGGCTGTTACCTCGATGCCATTCGCGCGCAGCGCTTTCAGCACAGGGTTCACCTCGTCGCGGGTAAGCACAAAATCTCCGGTCGCCGCGACCTTTCCATTGCCGGACGATTGCAGGTTGATCGCAATCGCTGAACCCATCGCCTCGGGAAGATTCATGCCGGTGTCTTTGACCGGATCGCCGCGTGGAACGGAAAAACTGGAGCACGCCGCCGTTAACCTTTCCGGCTTGGCCAAGGGCCTTCTCGATGGCCGGCTGGTCGAAATCCAGGGACTGAGCTGCGCCTGGGGCAGAGGGGCCCAGCGGCGTCTTGCTCAGCGCTAAACCGTCATGCAGCAGGGTCGCGAGCTTCACCGGGTCCCCGTGCCCCGATACATGCATGTAGAGGGTGAACGGCTCAGCCCGCAGCAGGTGATTGTGAATGGCTGTGATTGCGATTCCGCCGTCGCTGAGCTTCTTCATGACGGAGTTGATTTCGTCCTGTGTGAGGACGAGGTCCCCCATCACCATTGCGCCGTCGCCCATAGGCTGGAATGCCAGCCAGGAGCCGAGCGCCAGGGCCGGCTTGATGTCGACTCCGTCGAGGCGCACCTTGAGATCGGATCGGGGCAGGCCGACGCGGTAGACTTCGCCCTGCGTGGCGCCCTCGCGCCCAAGGGCCTGGCCAACAGCCTTCCAATCCGGGGCGGCAAGTGCCGCTGTGGCGTTAAGGATCGCAAAAGAGACGCAGAGTGCGATGTGCGCGCGCATTGGGCTCCTCCTGTTTTGCCCCCAGTCTCCCTAGCTTCTCCGGCCCTGTTCCTCTGGCGGACGCACGTGTCGGAACATCCACAGCAGCAGCAGGTCGTAGAAGATCTTCAAACTTCCGCAGATCACGGAGGGCCAAGCCTCATGGCCGGCGGCATAGAGCGCGCCGGCTAGAGCCGGACTGGCCGCTGATGCAAGACTGCGGGGCACGGAGGTGACGCTGGCGGCCGCCACGCGCTCAGGCGGGGTCACCACGGCCATGACGTAGGACGAGCGCGTGGGCACATCCATCTGGGACAGGGCCGAGCGCACCAGCAGCAGCCCCAGGGCAATATTGATCCGGCCCAAAGGAAAAGAAGCCGGCCTGCGAGAGCGACAGGCCAAAGCGGTTGAACAGCCACAACGCGAGTAGCGATTGCACCGCGAACCCGCCCGCGAAGGAGTCGATGCTGAACACCGCCGCCAGACGGGAAGGTGATGGTCTCGGCGGCGCAGGGTTGTGCCGCGAGGACCACGATCGCCCACAGAAGCGCTCTCATCGGATCGCTCCTGCGATGTAGAGAACCACACCTGCGGCCGAGCACGCCGCGAGTGTGGTGATCATGCCGGCCTTGAACCGGAACATGGCCACGATAGCGGCAGCTGAGAGGGCAAGCGCCCACGGGTCGACGCTGGCCAACACCGGCATGTCGAATTGGAGCCCAAGCGACCTGATTGGCCGCAACTCACGGAAGAGCGCGTGGATTGCGAACCAGATTGCTAGGTTCAGGATCACGCCGACCACGGCCGCCGTGATAGCCGACAGCGCTCCCGCCAACGCCGTGTTGCCCCGCAGAACCTCGATGTAAGGCGCTCCCAGAAAGATCCACAGGAAGCAGGGCGCGAAGGTGACCCAAGTCGCCAGCAGGCCGCCCAACGTCCCGGCCAGCATTGGGGAAAGGCTCCCCGGATCGCGGAACGCCGCCATGAAGCCCACGAACTGCAGCACCATGATCAGCGGGCCTGGCGTGGTCTCGGCCATGCCCAAGCCGTCCAGCATTTCGCCGGGTCTGAGCCATCCGAAACCTTCGACCGCTTGCTGCGCCACATAGGCCAGCACGGCGTAGGCCCCACCAAATGTAACCATCGCCATTTTGGAGAAAAACAAGGCGATCTGGCTGAAAGCGTTCGATGGGCCAAGGGCCAGCAGGAGGGCAATGACCGGAGTTAGCCAGAGCAGCGCCGAGACGCCAGCAGCCTGCATGGAGGCGGCTCGGCTTGGCGTTGGCGGGCCTGAGCCATCGTCGCCGAGCAGGTAGGCGACCTGCGAGCCATCCGCGGTCTTTTTGGGGCCATGGCCTCCGCCGACAGCAAACTGCTTCAGGCCAGCCCGTCCACCGAAATAACCGATGAGGCCGGCTGCCAGAACGATGGCAGGGAATGGCGCACCAAAGAAGAAGATCGCGACGAAGGCTGCCGCCGCGAGCGCGATCATCAGGCGATTCTTGAGCGCCTTCGACCCCACCCGCAGCACGGCCTGGAGCACCACGGCAAGCACCGCCGCTTTCAGCCCGAAGAACAGCGCGGAGACGAAACCGACGTTGCCGAAGGCCGCATAAATCCAGCTCAGCGCCATGATGGCGAGGATGCCAGGCAGGATGAACAACCCACCGGCGACGACGCCGCCCCGGGTGCCGTGCATCAGCCAGCCCACGTAGGTCGCCAGCTGCTGCGCTTCGGGACCGGGCAGGAGCATGCAGTAGTTCAAGGCATGCAGGAACCGATTGTCGGAGATCCAGCGCTTCTCATCGACCAGAATGCGATGCATGACCGCGATCTGACCGGCAGGTCCGCCGAAGGACAGCGCTGCAATTCGAGCCCAGACGGGGATAGCTTCTCGAAACGACGGGTGGGCGGGCGCGGAAGTGGTGGCGTCGGGATGGTCGAGCACAGCCGTCATGTCAGGCTCCGGCCTTGGTTGAAGGCCAGTTGTGGGTTTCTTCCGTGGCGTCCCGGCACCATCGATAGAACGCATCGTAAAGCGTCACGCCGGCCTCAAGCTGCGCCAGGTCGTCGGAGTAGATACGCGAAAGCCCAAGGGAGGCGGCAAGCAGCCCGGGTGCTTCGGGCGCAAGATCTGGTCGCGCGGTATCGGCACCCCGTACGATCAAAGCCAGGTGTTTAAGAGCAGGCGATGCCAGGCCGAACTCCTCGACCATGACGTCAAAGGTGCACAGCTCTCCCCGATGGCTCCAGAACACGTCATCGATGTCGAATGGGGTGGCATCGAAGCGGCTGGCCACGCCCAAAACCTCCGCAGCCTTCACGAACAGAAACACAGCCTGTGGATCAACAAAGCGGCGGATTAACCATGGGCAGGCTATGCGGTCGATTTTTGGGCGTTCTCGGGTGACCCAAACAGTACGACCGAGGGCGTCACACGGCGGGATCTTGGCCACCGGGACATAGGGCTGGCCAGTTCGGCCCCATTCGTCCGTGCCGCCGTCCAAGCTTTCGGCCGGAATGCCAGCATGCCTCAACCAAGCTGCTACGCCGTGGCTGAGCTTCAAGCCCTTTTGGCAGATCACAACAACTGAGCGGCCCGTATAGGCTCCGGCCCAAGCTGCAACATCCTTATGCGAGCGGCGCACCGAACCGGGAACCAGCATCTGATCGGCGTCAAAGTCCTCGCCTGTGCGGACATCCACAAGCGCCGGGCATGCAGGGGTGCCGATCAGGCGAACAAGCTTATCGATAGCGATGGAGTTGATGGAGGGCATGGCGCGTCCTTGGTGATATTTGACCTGGACGCGATACTTCGGCCGAAGCCTCGTGGGGAGATCGCAATCCCCAGACACCCATTTGGCCCTTGGATCCCGGCCAGGTCAAGCTGCCCAATGCGGAGGTTGCGAGATACCGCTTGGGGTCAGAAGCACCCGTTCAGCTCAGTCCGCTTCGCGCCAGGTGCGGACTTGCACGCCGTATCGGACAGCCGACGTTCGAAGTGCCGCTCGCCATCCTTTAGGTAGCGCGGACACGCAGCCGACCGATGGCCGAGACGAACTCCTCAGGGCGAAAATGCTCCGTTGGGCATGCTCTCCGCAACGTCTAATGCCCGTGTTAGGTGCGCCCTGACTTGGCGCTGCGCCGCCTCGCCATCGCGGTCGAGGATAGCTTTCGCGATGAGCCGATGCTCGGTGAGGGACGCCGCAATGTTCTCGGCCTTCAGAGTGCCGACGAGCTGGTACATCAGAGCCGTGAGGCGCAACTGCCGAGTCAGCCGTAGCAACTGGTCGTTGCCGCTGGCTTTTGTTATGGCGTCGTGGAAGGTATGGTTCTCGTCCAGATAGTCCGGCCCCGCGACGCGCACCGTCTCATTCCAGATGGGCGCGATGTCCTGTTCGAACTGACGCCGCAGCTGCGGATCGCCCATCGCGTCCGCGGCGAGCTGGGCCGCAAGCGTCTCCAGACCTACGCGGATCTGAAAGAACTCCTTCATCTCGCGCATTGTGAGGCGCCTGACGAGCGCTCCCCGATGGGGGACAATCTCGAGAATGCCTTCCGCCGACAGGCGGCGGAAAGCTTCGCGGAGCGGTCCTCTGCTGACACGAAGATCGCGGGTGAGGTCCGCTTCGATCAGCCGCTGGCCGGGGGCGTAGCGGCCCTGCATCACACCTGTGCGCAACTGGTCCAGAACATAGTCGACCGTGCCTCCTCGGAGGCGACCGCTTTCGCTTTCGGGAGCGACGGGTGGGGTGATCACATCGACCGGCATGGGAACTGCCTATCAGCGCAAGTCCAGGTTGACAACGGTTCGCCCGGCAATATTGTCCTACAAGATAAGGAAACAAAAGCGCCGAATGCGCGCGGAGGAACACCCCCTTAACTGTCGCTCTACCGGAGCGGCCGGGCGCTCCCGCATGCGCGATCGCAGGAGAGGCCCCATGTTGATCGGCAAATCCGCCCCGGCTGTGAGCGGGATCTGCACCTCCACCCCCGACCGGATCGAAATCCGCGGCCTGGACCTCGCGAACGACCTGATGGGCCACTACGGCTTCACGGATTTCTTCTATTTCCTGGTCACGGGACAAAAGCCGTCGGAGCAGCAGCGCTTCTTTCTGGATCTGCTGCTGGTCTCGATCGCCGAGCATGGCCTCACCCCAACCGCCCAGGCGGCTAGGATGACGCTCGCGGCCGCGCCGGACAGCCTGCAAAGCGCCGTCGCGGCCGGTATCCTCGGCTGCGGCACGGTTGTGCTGGGCAGTTCCGAGCTTTGCGCCCAGATTCTCGCGGATGCGGGGCGGCGCGTCGACGGCGGGGCCACACCAGCCGAGGCGACGCTGCAGATTGCGACCGAAATCCGCGGCCGGCGCGAAAAAATGCCGGGCTTCGGGCACCCCATCCACCATCCCGTGGATCCGCGCTCGGAGCGCATCCTCGCCTTGGCGGACGAGCGCGGCGTTGCGGGCCGAAACGTTGAGCTCCTCAAGCATTTCAGGACCGCGGTCGAGCACGCCTGGGGCCGGCCCATGCCGCTCAACGTTTCCGGCCCCATCGCAGCCGTCCTGATGGATCTCGGCTTTCCCAGCACCATGACCAAGGCGATCCCCATCCTGGCGCGCACGGCAGGGTTGCTGGGCCATCTCGCCGAAGAACAGCGTCGGCCGATCGGCTTCCTGCTGGCGCATTACGCCGAGGAAGCCATCGCGTACGACCCGGCCGGCTGAGCGAGGACCCAAGATGCTGCAGGAACCCGCTATCGAGACGCTGCCCTGGGCGCAGCAACAGCCGCAGGACGATACGCTCTATCGCGAGCAGGTCCGCTACCTTTTCGAGCGCTCGCGGTTCTTTCGCGAGAAGCTCGAGAGCAATGGCTTCCGGACGCCCGAATCTGTCGGCGGTTTGGACGACATCGCGGCGCTGCCGCTCACCGAGAAAGACGAGCTGCGGGCCAGCCGCAGCGACGCCGATCCGATCGGGACCCATCTGGCGTCGCCACTCGAGGAGGTCGTGCGCATCTTCTCCACGAGCGGCACCACCGGCGTGCCGAGCTATATTCCGCTCACGGCAGGCGACCTCGAGAACTGGGTGCGCACCTCGGCGCGCAGCTACGGCGCGTCCGGCCTTGCGCCAGGCCAGCGCCTCATCTCCACCTATAACGCCGGGCCCTTTGTGGCCGGCGCGGCTCTGGACGCGTTTCCCCGCCTCGGCCTTTGCCATATCCCGGTCGGCACCGGCAACACCGAGCGCCTGCTCACGGCCGTGAAATTCTTGAAGCCGCAGGTGCTGGCCTGCACGCCCTCCTACGCGCTGCATCTCGCCGAAATCGGGGAAGCGCGCGGACTCGACCTGCCCAACAGCAGCATCGAGCGCATCATGGTGGCGGGCGAGCCCGGCGGCGGCGAACCCGCCATGCGGGCGAAGCTTGAAGCCGCCTGGGGCGCCAAGGTCACAGAGGCGATGGGCATCGGCGACATCTCGGTCTCGCTCTGGGGCGAGTGCGAGGAGCAGCACGGCATGCACTTCTCCGGCCGCGGCTTTGTCCACTTCGAGCTGATCGAGCCCGAGAGCGGCAAGGCCGTCCCGGTGGAGGACGGCGCACGGGGCGAGCTCGTCTATACGCATCTGCGCCACCGCGGCGCGCCTCAACTGCGCTTCCGCAGCCGCGACCACGTGGTTGTCCACACGGGTCCTTGCCCGTGCGGGCGCACGTCGCCCCGTGTGCGCTGCATCGGGCGCACCGACGACATGCTGATAGTGCGCGGCGTCAACGTGTTTCCTTCCGCGATACGCGAGGTCGTCAACCGCCAGGCGCCGGCCGTCACCGGCGTCGTCTCGGTCCGTCCCGGCGCAAAAGGCGTGAAGCAGGCGCCGCCGCTGAAGGTGATCGTCGAGCTAGCCGAAAACGAAACAGCGGCCGACGCGCTGCGGCAGCGCATCGAGCATGACATCCGGGCGACCCTGGTGGTCACCACCCAGGTGCATCTCGTGGAATACGGATCCCTGCCGCGGAGCGAATACAAGTCGCGCCTGCTCGATTTTTCCGAAGCCACCGAGGAGGCGGTCGATGATTGAGCGGGCCGGCGCCCCTCCCGGCCCCGGAGACCGGCGATGATGGTCGCCTCCGTCGTTCAGGCCATCTTGCTGGCGCTCTCGATGGCGGGGCTTTATGCCGCCGTGGCGGCCGGGCTCACGCTCACGGTCGGAGTCACTCGCATCATCAACTTCGCCCACGGCGAGTTCGTGATGCTGGGCGCGTTTCTGACCTACTGGCTGCATACGCGCTACGGCGTTTCGCCGTGGCTCGGCATGGCCGCATCCGGGATCGCGCTCGGCGCCTTCTCGGCCCTCGTCTATCGCGGCTTCCTGGCGCGGGTCCTGAAGCAGGACGAGCACAACCAGCTGCTCGCCACGCTCGGCCTGTCCATCCTGATCCTCAACCTGGCGGTAATCGCCTGGTCGCCGGACCCGCGCGTCATGCAGGCGCCGCAGCTTTTGCCCACCCTGAACTTCGCCGGCGTCACGGTGCCCGGCAACAACATCGCGGTCGCGCTTGTGGGGCTGCTGATGTTCGTGGCGATGTACGCCATCCGTAATCACACGCGTTACGGGACGCAGATGCGCTTCGCCAGCGACGACCCCGCCCTGGCGATGCATGCCGGCATCAACGTGGACCGGGTGTTCGAGCTCTCGTTCGTGATCGGGGGAGCGGCGGCCGGGGTCTCGGGCGGGCTCGTGGCGTTGATCCTTTATGTTCAGCCCACCGTCGGCGTCGACCTCGTGATCCGCGCCTTCGCGATCATAACGCTGGGCGGGCTGGGCAACATCCCGGGCGCGCTGATCGGCAGCGCCGTCCTAGCGCTGGCCGAGGGCCTGACCAGCAACTTCGTGCCGCAGGGCGGCAGCTGGGGCTTCGGCGTCGCGTTCCTGATCCTGCTTCTCGTGCTGGTGGTCCGGCCGAGCGGGCTGTTCGGAAGGCAGGCCCAGCCATGAGCAGGACCGTTCTGACCCGCCTCGGCGTTTATGTGGCGATCTCCGCCCCCTCGCTGTTGATCCTGGCCGCCGACCACCCGTTCCTGATCCAGGTCGCGATCGGCACCCTGATTTCGGCGATCCTGGCGCTCGCGTGGGACATCCTGTCCCGCACCGGCCAGGTTTCGCTGGGCCATGCGGCGTTTTTCGGCATCGGCGGCTACGGCTCCGGCCTGCTGACGCCGATCGTCGGCCCGGTGCTCGGCTGGACCCTCGGCATCCTGCTCTGCGCCGTCGTGGCGGTTGTGCTGGGCGCGATCACGCTGCGCCTTCGGCGCCTCTACTTCACCATCGCGACGCTCTCGTTCAGCCTGTCCATCCAGGTCCTGATCCTGGTGACTCCCGGGATCACCGGAGGCTCGACCGGCATCATGCCGCCCGTGATCGCGGGCGGGTCGCCCCCTCGGCAGCTTTTGTTCATCACCGGCTGTCTGGTCGCGGCCGCGCTGGTGAGCGACATCTTTCTCGGCCGCCGTTTCCGTCCGGCATTCTTCATGATCCGCAACAATCCAGACCTCGCGGCCGCCTCCGGCGTGCCGGTGACGCGCTTGAAGATCCTGGCTTTCGCGGTATCCGGCATGGTGGCCGGCCTCGCGGGCGCCTGTTACTGCGGGCTCTACGGCTACGTCATCCCCGAAGACGTGTTCACCACCAACTGGAACGTCCTGCCGCTCGCCGTCACGATCCTGGGCGGCATGGACACGACGCTAGGCCCCGTTGTCGGCGCGGTTGTGCTGCGGCTTTTGGAGGAACTCGCCCGCCATTTCGTCGGCGGGGTGGGTTATCAGGTCGTATACGGCGCAGTCATCATCCTGTTCATCGTCGGCATGCCGGAAGGCCTCGTCGGGTTCGGCCGCAAGCTGCTGCGCGGCCGGCGCGGCGCCAAGGGCGGCATCCCCGTCAAGGCGAGGGCGGCCGCATGAGCGCAGCGCTCCGGATTGACGGATGCACGGTGGCCTTCGGCGGCCTGCGCGCGATCGACGATGTCAGTCTCGATATCCCGGATGGAGCCATTACGGCCCTGATCGGGCCGAACGGTTCCGGGAAGAGCACCTTCGTCAACATGGTCTCGGGCCAGATCCCGCCACGGCGTGGCGGCGTCCTGCTGGGCGGCGAGCCCGTGCAGGGGCTTCGCCCTGACAAGATCGTCCACAAGGGGCTGGCGCGAACCTACCAGGTGCCCCGCGTGCCGAAGGACCTCACGATCGCGGAGGTCATCGCCGTCCCGCTCCTCTACGCCAGGTCGGACCGCCCGCTGCCCGGCGGCGCCCGCAACACGGCGGACCTCGCCCGCTATTGCGGCCTTCGGCCGGAGGTCGGAACGCGCTGCGGCCAACTCTCCGTGTCGGACCTTCGCCGCCTTGAGATTGCGCGGGCGCTGGCCTGCCGCCCGCGCGTGCTGCTGCTCGACGAGTCCATGGCAGGGCTGAGCCTGGAGGACACCGACCAGGTAATCGGCCTCGTGCGGGAGATCCACGCGTCGGGCGTCACCATCGTGGTGATCGAACACGTGATGAAGATCATCGCGCGCCTGTGCGGCCACGCTGTCGTGCTGAACCAGGGCAAGGTGCTGGCGCAGGGCCCGCCCCAGGCGGTGCTGACGGACCCGGACGTGCGCGAAGCCTATCTCGGGAAGGGGTTCAGGCTTTGAACAGGTTCGAGGTCAGCCTGGAGCGGGCCGGCTATGGCGAGCTCGTCGTCATCCCCAAGCTGTCCTTCTCGGCGTCCGGCGGCGAACTCCTCGTCCTGCTGGGGCCCAACGGGGCGGGCAAGACCACGGCGCTGCGGGCCTTGGTCGGAACCGTGGATGCGGAGCGCCGCGGCATCAGCCTGGACGGCGCAGATCTCTCCGACCTGCCCCCATGGGGCCTGGCCCGCGCCGGCGTCGCCTATGTGCCGGATGGAGCGCGTTGCTTCAGCAACGCCACCGTGGAGGAGAACCTCAGGGGCGCTTTCGATGCCACTGGACGGCCATCGAGGCCCGGCGAGCGCAGCCGGCTTTTCGACCTGGCCTTTGAGCTTTTTCCCGTCCTGCGGGAGCGGCTGGGCCAGCTTGCCGGCTCCATGAGCGGCGGCCAGCGGCAGATGCTCGCGATCGCCCGCGCGCTCATGATCGAGCCGCGCGTGCTGGTGCTGGACGAGCCCTCGGCCGGGCTCTCGCCCAAGCTCGTCGAGGAGCTCTTCGAGGCGCTGGGGCGCATCAAGGCGACGAGCAGCTGCGCAGTCGTGATGGCGGAGCAGAACTTCGCCGCGGCGGTCAGCGTCGCGGACAACTGCCTCGTCCTGGACGAGGGTCGCCTGGCGCTGAGCGGCACGGTCGAGGAGGTGCGGAACAATGAGAAGTTGAGGATAGCCTATCTGGGACTCTGAGCAACGCCGAGTCGCCCCGAGCCCCGTTCGACGCACGTCCGACGACCAAGATCGGACACCGAGGGAGGAAACGACCATGATGATGAAGACACTGGGTCGCCTGCTGGCGACCGCCGCGGTAGCCGCCATCGCGTCTCTGACGCCGGCGGTCGCGCAGCAGAATGCGCCGCTGAAGATCGGCGTGCCACTGCCGCTGACCGGCGCCCTTGCGGGCGGCGGCAACCAGATCCTGTGGGGCGTCCAGTACGCCGCCGAAGAGGTCAACGAGGCCGGCGGCCTGTTCGGGCGCAAGATCGAGCTGATCGTCGAGGACACCAAGGGCGAGCCGAATACCTCCGCGGGCATCGCCGCGAAGCTGGCCACCCAGGACAAGGTCGACGCGGTGGTCGGCGGCTTCGGCAGCACCGCCGATTTCGCGCTCCTGAGCGCCCTGCAGCGCTACGACCCGATCTTCGTGCACCCGGGCTCGTCGTCGGTCCGCCTCGAGGAAACCTTCGGCAAGAACGACTGGTACTACCACGTCTATATCTGGGACTATCACCGCCAGAAGGCGGCCGTGAACTTTTTCAAGAGCATCCCCGGCGTGAAGACGCTCGCGATCGCCTACGAGGACAAGCTCTACGGCACGGACGGCGCCAAGTTCACGGAGCAATACGCCAAGGAAGCCGGCCTCGAGGTCGTCATGAAGGAGCCGTTCCGCGCCGGAACGCCCGACTTCTCGCCGATCCTGAACCGCGCCAAGGGGCTCAATCCCGACGTGCTGTTCCTGATCGGCTACTCGGGCGACAACATCCAGATCGCCCGGCAGGCGGCACAACTCGGCATCAAGCCGAAGCTGCTCGTCACCCAGGGCGCCGGCGAGAAGCGCTCCGACTTCGCGGCCGCCGGCGACAACGTGGTGGTGATCGACCTGTGGTCCTCGAAGCAGACGACGCCTGGCCTGGCCGAATGGGTCAAGAAGGCCGAGGCGAAGCGTGGCGGCGAGGTCGTGTCGAGCGCCGTGCAGGGCTACGTCGCCATGCAGACGCTCACCGAAGCCGCCAAGGCGGCGGGATCGTGGGACCGGGCCAAGATCCTGGATAAGCTCGGGTCCATGACCTTCGACACGCCCTACGGCAAGGTCGCCTATACGCCCTCCGAGATGGGCGGCAAGCACCAGCTCATCACCGACAAGAGCATGATCGCCGTTCAGTACAGGCCCGACGGCGGGCAGGAAGTGATCTGGCCGGCCGAAAAGGCCGCCGCCAAGATCACCTACCCGGCTCCCTGATGAGCCTTGGCTCTGCCCGGCGGCCAGCGCCGCCGGGATTTCGCACGAGGAACCGCGATGCCCGCCAGTCTCTCCCAACGCCTTTCCCAGCCGGGCCTCCTCGTCGCGCCCGGCGTCTACGACATGGTCTCGGCCAAGCTCGCCGACGCGGCCGGCTTCGATGCGCTCTACATGACGGGCTTCGGCGTCGTCGCATCGCATCTGGGCTACCCCGACGCGGGGCTCGCAACCTATACGGACATGGTCGGCCGCGTCCGGCAGATCGCCGAGGGTGTCTCGACGCCGCTGATCGCGGACGGCGACACCGGCTATGGCGGCCTCCTGAATGTCGACCATGCCGTGCGCGGCTACGAGGCGGCCGGCGCGCAGGCGATCCAGCTGGAAGACCAGGAATTTCCCAAGAAGTGCGGCCACACGCCAAGCCGGCGCGTGATCCCGATCGGCGACGCGGCGCACAAGATCCGCGTCGCCTCGGAGGCGAGATCGTCGCGCGACTTCAAGATCGTCGCCAGAACGGACGCCAGAACCGCCCACGGCCTCGACGAGGCGTTGCGGCGGGGCGAGGCCTTCCTGAAGGCCGGCGCCGACATCCTCTTCATCGAGTCTCCCGAGAGCGAGGAGGAGATGCGCAAGATCGGATCGACCTTCGACGTGCCGCTGCTGGCCAACATGGTGGAAGGCGGGCGCACGCCGATCATGTCCCGAGCCGAGCTTGAAGGGCTTGGCTACAAGGTCGCCATCTACCCGGTCGCGGGTCTTCTCGCGGCGTCGGCCGCGCTGTCGTCGGTCTACGGGCACATTCGCGAAACGGGCTCGACGCGAGCATGGAGCGGCGAGCTGGCCGGCTTCTCGGATTTCGTCCGCATGATCGGGTTCGAGCGGGTCTGGGATTTCGACAAACGCAACGCCGATTAGAACATCAAACCGGCGCACGCACTCGGGCGTGAGATGCGATCACACACGAAGCGGACGTGCCCATCAGCTGCTTTGGGTCAGAAGCGTACCTACAGCTGAGATTGCGAATCCCTCTCTACGTGGGGCAACCGTGGCGCGGCGGCGAGCAGCTCGCGCGTGTAGGGGTGCTCGGGCGACGCGAAGAGATCTCGCGCCAGGCGCAATTCCACGATCTCGCCCCGACGCATCACCGCGATCCTGTCGCAGACCTGGGCGGCTACGTGCAGGTCATGCGTGATGAACAGCATCGAAAGCCGCAGCCGTGTCTTGAGCTCGTCCAGCAACTCAAGCACGTGCTTTTGCACCGAGACGTCCAGCGCCGAGACAGGTTCGTCTGCCACAATCAAATCCGGCTTGAGCGCCAACGCCCTCGCGATGCCGATGCGCTGGCGCTGGCCGCCCGAGAACTCGTGCGGATACCGGTTCGCCGCGCGCGGATCGAGGCCCACGAGAGCAAGTAAATCCCGCGCCTCCTCCAAGGCCACGGCTCGAGGCGTTCCGCTGGCGATCGGCCCGTCGGCGATGCTAAGTCCGATCCTGCGCCTCGGATTGAGGGACGCGAAGGGATCCTGGAACACCATCTGCACCCGACGCCGCGCCGTTCGCAGGGCAGCGCCGCTCGCGCCCGCGAGGTCGGCGCCGCCGATCCGGATAACTCCGCGATCGGGATCGAGCAAACGCATCACGAGGCGCGCGACGGTGGATTTGCCGGACCCGGATTCACCGACGAGCCCGAGCGTCTCTCCACGGCGGATGTTGAAGCTGACATCCTTCACCGCATGAACGACCCGCATGTCCCCGAAGAGGCCTGACCGGCTGGCGTAGGTCTTCGTCAAGCCGGCGACATCGCAGACGATCTGGTCTTCAGCAAGCCTCGAGCCGGCGGGATCGAGGGACGGAATGGCGTCGAGGAGCGCACGCGTATAGGGGTGACGCGGCCTCGTCAGCACTTCTGCGGCCGAGCCGGTCTCCACCACCCTGCCCTTTTCGAGAACCACCACGGTGTCGGCGATCTCGCGCACGACGCCGAAATCATGCGTGATGAAGACCACGCCCATCTGGCGGCGACGCTGGAGCTCGCGGATGAGTTTCAGGATCTGCGCCTGGGTGGTCACATCCAGCGCGGTGGTCGGCTCGTCGGCGACCAGCAAGGCCGGCTCGAGCGCCAGCGCCATGGCGATCATCGCCCGCTGCCTTTGTCCCCCGGAGATCTCGTGCGGATAGGCCTGCAGGATGCGGGCGGGATCAGGCAGGCCCACCTCGCCGGCGAGAGCCAGAGCCCGCTCGCGTCTCTCCGCAGGCGTGTGCACGCCATGCGCCTCGAAGGTTTCGGCGATCTGGTCGCCAATGCGCATGACCGGGTTCAGCGCCGTCATCGGCTCCTGAAAAATCATCGCGATCCGGCGGCCGCGCAGCGTTCGCCACGCCTCCGGTTCGAGCGCCAGAAGGTCGAGGCCCTCGAACGTGACGGCCCCGCCGGCCCTCCGGATGGCCGGCGGCAGCAGTCCCATCAGGGTTTGCGCGCAGATCGACTTGCCCGACCCCGACTCGCCCACGAGGCAGACGATCTCACCTCGCGCGACCGAGAAGGACACGTCCGTGACCGCGTTGGCGCGGTCCGCATCCTCGGGCAGCGCCAGAGTGAGGCCGTCGACGGAAAGCAGGGGCTCGGTCACGCGATGCACTCCTTGGGCTCGACAGGCTCAATAACCGAGCGCGACGCCGTCCTTGCGGTGGTCAGTTCCGCCGAGAAGCACGCCCCTTCGATGGTCGATCCAGATCGCCTGGCACCCGCCCAACGGCTCGTCCGCCCATGCGGTCCTGTGCCCGCGCGCGGCCAGGTCCGCCCGCACGGCGTCCGGGATCGTGGGCTCCAGCGAAAGCACGCCGTCAAAGCAGAAGCTGCGGGGCCGGTCGGAGGCGCCCTGCGGATCATCCCCGAAATCGACCACGCGCGAGACGATATGGGCGTGCCCGGCGGCCTGGTACTGGCCGCCCATGACGCCGAAGGACATCACGGCCTCGCCGTCGCGCATCAGCATGCCGGGGATGATGGTGTGCATCGGCCGCTTGCCCGGCGCGATGCAGTTGGGATGCTTGGGGTCCACCCTGAACCCCGCGCCCCGGTTCTGCAGCAGAACGCCCGACCGGGGGGCGTAGATGCCGCTGCCGAACGCGAAAAACAGGGAGTTGATGAAGGATACGGCGTTGCGATCCCGGTCGACCACGGTGACGTAGACCGTGTCGCGGTGGACCGGACCGTCGAAAGCGCCGGCCTCCGAGGCCCGGTCCAGCCTGATGGGAGCACGCAGGCGCGCGATGGAGCGCTCCGACAGGATCTCGTCGATGTCCAGGCGATGGTGCGCCGGGTCGGCGATCAGCAGATCGCGCCACCCGTAGGCCGCCTTGGTGGCTTCCGCCAGCAGGTGGATCCGGTCGGCCTCGCTCAGGTCCGAACCCGCGAGATCGAACCCGTCCAGGATGCGGGCGATCAGAAGGGCCGCGAGGCCCTGGCCGTTGGGCGGACATTCCAGCAGGTCGTAACCGCGATAGGCGGCGCGGATCGGTTCTCCATAGTCGCAGACCTGCGCGGCGAAGTCTTCGGCTGCGTGGAGGCCGCCAGCGGCGTTCAGCACGGCGGTCATTTCCTCAGCCGCCTCGCCTTCGTAGAAGGCGGAGCGGCCCTCCCGGGCGATCCGGCGCAGGGTTCCGCCCAGGGCCGGGGCGGCCATCCGGTCGCCCGCGATCGGCGCCTGCCCGCCGGGCAGAAACATCTTTGCCGCCGCCGCGTGGGCCGCGACCCGGCCGGCGTAGCGGGCCCAGTCGAGCGCCACGCGCGGCGTCACCACGTAGCCGCCCTCGGCGGCGGCGATCGCGGGAGCGAAGACCTCG
This sequence comes from Alsobacter sp. P4_H11, assembly GCF_056400925.1. Taxonomy (NCBI): domain Bacteria; kingdom Pseudomonadati; phylum Pseudomonadota; class Alphaproteobacteria; order Hyphomicrobiales; family Alsobacteraceae; genus Alsobacter; species Alsobacter sp. P4_H11. The sequence goes on along the minus strand of NZ_JBFUKI010000001.1, from coordinate 309,760 downwards.
TCGAGGCTCATGCGGCCGTGGTCGGCCGAGAGGCGGAGCCAGGCGTCGACCGCGCCAGGGATCGTAACCGCATGGGCCGACCCGTCCGGAATCACGTCCATGCCGCGCTCGAGGAACCACGCGGCGTCCGCGCGGCCGGCGGCCCGACCCGACCCATTGAGCGCGACAGGGGCTCCGCCCGCCGGCTTGAACAGGACGAAGCAGTCGCCGCCGATCCCCGTCATGTGCGGATCGATGACGCCCTGCAGGGCGACCGCCGCGATCGCGGCGTCGAAGGCGTTGCCGCCCGCCTTCAGGATCTCCAGCGCGGCCAGCGTGGCGGCGGGATGCGACGTCGCCGCCATCCCGTTCTCGGCGATGGCCACGGACCGGCCCGGCTTCATGAAATCGCGCATCGTCGTTGCTCCGCCTGATCAGGCCGCCGTTTCTGCGCCTGTGGTCCGCGCCTGCTCCCCAGGGAGATCCGTCATCCCGAAAACCGAGTCGTAGAGTGTGGACAGGGCCGTTCCCACCGCGCCCATCAGGGCGGCGCGGCCGCCCAACGGGCTGGCCTCGACCCGAAGCGGCTCCGCCATTAACCCGTTCAGAAGCGCGCGCACGCGCTCCACCAGTTCCGGTCGCGCCCCGATGCTGCCACCCAGTACCACCAGCTCCGGGTCCAGAATGGCTCGGATCGCCATGAGGGCCTGCGCGAGCACGCGGGCCACCTCGTCCATCGTGGTTCGCGCCGTGGCGTCGCCGTCTACTAGGCGATCGAAAACGCCACGCACGTCCTCGGCGCCCTGTCCGCCCAGGCCCCGATAGCGCTCCATGATGGCGACGCTCCCGATGGCGTTCTCCAGCGTGCCCAAGCGATACCCGCGCGAGTCGAAGGGGTCGCCGCCCAGGGGTAGGTACGCGATCTCGCCCGCCGCCCCGCGAGCGCCGCGGATGAGCCTGCAGTCGGCCATCAGGCCCATGCCGATGCCCGTGCCGAGCGCCACGAACGCGAAGGTGGCGGCCTCCCGGCAGCATCCGCGCCAACGCTCGCCCACCGCCGCCAGATTGACGTCGTTCTCGACCGCCACGCCGAAACCCAGCGAATCGCGCAGAGCCTTGACGACGTCGATTCGGTCTAGGTCCGGAATATTGGGTGCGATGATGATGCGGCCGGACCCGGGCTGGAATACGCCGGGGCTGCCCATGGCGCCATGCCGGATCCGTCGAGGGTCGGCTCCGGCGCGAGCCGCTGCGCTGCGGGTGAGCGCCGCAATCTGCTCGATGACGTGATGGCCGCCGCGCCGGTCGGTCGCTTCGACCTCCTCCGCCGCTATGGCGCCGGACAGGTCGGCGAGCGCCACATGCACCTTGGTGCCGCCGAGATCGACCCCCAGCACATAGGCGCGCCCTGCGTCGAGCTCATAGGTCGTTGCGCTGCGCCCGACGAGGCCCTGCGTCTGGCCCCGTTCCCGGATCCAGCCATTCGTCTCCAGCTCGCGGACCACTTCGGACGCCGTCTGCTTGGACAGGCCCGTCGCGCGCGCCAGTTCGGCTCGCGAGATGGGGCCGGCCCGCATCAGCGCCTCCATGACGGCGCGAACTGACATCTGGCGCGCCAGCGGTGTTGTCATAGCGTCTGTCATGCGGACCTAATTCGTCAAGGTGGCAGACAAATTGGAACTGATCGCCTGGCGATGTCAACCTGAAGCTTGCCTTCTTGACTGGTTGCGGCCCTCGCGAAACATCGTACGATCTACATTCGTCAGGTTCCTTTACAAAGGACCTGCCGCATGCATCCATTACACATCGAAAGACGACCGCCGACATCCAACATGGCGGACGGGAGGAACAATCTCATGCGCTTGCGCCGGTCCCTGTTCGCAGCCTTAGCGGTGGCGCCGCTCCTCGCTCTCTCAAGCGCCCATGCGACCACCTTGCGGGTCGGCATCCAGGACGATCCCGACGCGCTCGACCCGGCCACGAGCGGCACCTATATGGGCCGCTTCGTGTTCGCCGCGATGTGCGACAAGCTCGTCGACATCGGGCAGGACTTGAGCATCGTTCCCCAGCTTGCCGAGAAGTGGACCTTTGCGGACGACCAGAAGTCGGTCGTTCTTACGTTGCGCAAGGGGGTCGCCTTCCAGGATGGGACGCCCTTCGACGCGGCGGCCGTGAAGTTCAACATCGACCGCATGCAGACGATGAAAGATTCGCGCCGCAAGGCGGAACTGGCCGCCGTCGCGTCGGTGGACGTGCTGGCGCCCGACCAGGTTCGGTTCAATCTCAAGGAGCCCTTCGCGCCGCTGATGTCGGTGCTGAGCGACCGAGCCGGCATGATGGTCTCGCCGGCGGCCGGCGCGAAAGAGGATTTCTCCGCAAATCCCGTCTGCGTCGGTCCGTACAAGTTCGTCGAGCGCAAGTCGCGCGATCTGATCCGGCTCCAGAAGGACGCCTCCTACTGGGATGCGGGCCGCTATGGCTACGACGAGATTCTCTACTCCTACATCCCCGACTCCACCGTTCGACTGGCGCGCGTGCGGGCCGGCGACCTCGATATCGCCGAGCGCATCGCGCCGACCGACCTGAAGACCGTGCGCGACGACAAGAACCTCAAGCTGCACAGCGCGCCCGGGCTCGCGGTCTCTCACCTGATGGTCAAGGTCGGCGAGCCCGAGAAGGCGAGTTCGCCCTTGCAGAAGGATGCGCGCCTGCGCCGGGCCTTCGAGCTGTCGATCGACCGCAGCGTCATCAACAGGGTGGCGTTCAACGGCGAGTATACGGCCGACAACCAGATGATCCCGCCTTCGGACCCGTTTTATCCGAAAAGCCATCCGGCGCCCGCGCGCGACGTCGCGGCCGCAAAGAAGCTGATGGCCGAAGCCGGGGCGACCACGGTTCCGGTCGAGATCACCTTCGAGAACGCCCTCACGGACGCCCGCGTGGCGCAGATTGTTCAATCGATGGCGAAGGAGGCGGGTTTCGACGTGAAGCTCCTGCCGCTCGAAACCGCCACCGCGATCCAGCGCTACCTGGCGGGTAACTTCGAGATGTATATCGGAAACTGGAGCGGCCGCGCCGATCCGGACCCGACGCTCTACGCGTTTTTCGCCTGCAATGGCGGCCAGAACGTCAACAAGTACTGCAACAAGGACCTCGAGGGCGTGCTGAACGCCGCACGGGCCGAGGGCGACGTCGCCAAGCGCAAGCAGCTCTACGACAAGGCGACGGGCATCTACCTCGCCGACCTCCCGACCATTCCGATCTATCACCCCAACTGGTTCTTCGCCGCCCGCGCCAAGGTGGACGGCGTCGTCGTGTACCCGGACGGACTGTTGCGCTTGAAGGACGTCAAGCCCGCCTCCTGATCCGCCGGGGCGGTCACGAGGCCGCCCCGCTTTCGTTTCCAAGGATCCGAGATGTTGCGATTCCTGGCCGGTAGGCTCGCGGTGGCGATCCCCACGCTGCTCCTGGTCTCGGTGCTCGTCTTCGGCTTACAGAAGCTGCTGCCGGGCGATCCGGCGCTGGCCCTCGCGGGCGAGGACCGCAGCCCGGAAGTCATCGCGTTTCTTCGTCAGAAGTACCAGTTCGACCAGCCCTTGCTGGTCCAGTACTGGATCTGGCTGAAGGCCTTCGCGTCGGGCGACCTGGGCACGTCGGTGCGCACCGGCCTGCCGATCGGCGCCATGGTGGCGGACAAGCTTCCGGTCACGATCGAGCTCTCCATCCTGTCCATGCTCATTGCGTTGGGGATCGGGGTGCCGGCCGGGGTGGCCGCGGCGCTGAACCGCGGCACGATCGTGGACTACCTCGTCGGCGTGCTCGGGCTGGCCGGCCTTTCTATCCCGAGCTTCTGGTTCGGCATCATGCTCATCCTCCTATTTTCGGTCACGATGGGCTTGCTGCCGTCGGGAGGTTACACGCCCTTTTTCGAGAGTCCCTGGGGCAACCTCAAGACCATGCTGCTGCCCAGCATCGTGCTGGGATCGGCGTCGGCGGCCATCATCATGCGCCACACGCGAAGCTCGATGCTGACGGTGCTGCGCCAAGACTTCGTGCGAACCGCAAGGGCGAAGGGACTTCCCGAGCGCACCGTGGTGGTCCGGCACGCCCTTCGGAACGGCCTCATTCCCGTGGTCACGCTGGCGACGTTGCAACTGGGCCAGCTTCTCTCGGGCGCCGTGCTGACCGAGCAGGTGTTCGGCATCCCGGGCTTCGGCAAAATGATCGTCGACGGCGTGTTCGGCCGTGACTACGCGGTTGTTCAGGCCGTAGTGATGTGCGCGGCCGCGTTCTTTCTCCTGCTGAGCCTCCTGGCGGATCTCGCCTATGCGGCCCTGAACCCCAGGATTCGCACATGAGCGCACCGGAGGTCGCCGCGGAATACGTCGGCCGAGGCTGGATAGGACGCAAGACCATCGCCGGGCGCCTCATCCGCGAGCCTGCCGCAATCCTGGGCGGCCTCATCATTTTCGGCTTCATGCTCGCTGCCCTGCTTGCGCCCGCAGTCGCGCCCTATGATCCCAACGCCTCCGACTGGATGGCCATTCGGCAGGCGCCTTCGGCGGCGCATTGGTTCGGCACGGACGATCTCGGCCGGGACGTCCTGTCGCGCGTGATCTACGGCGCGCGCGCGTCCCTGGCGGCGGGTTTCCTATCCGTCGGCATCGCGCTCGCGGTCGGCCTGCCCTTCGGCATGATCGCAGGCTATTTCGGCGGCATAGCCGACCTCGTGATCTCGCGCCTGACCGACGCTTTGCTGGCCTGCCCTTTTCTGGTGCTGGCGATCGCGCTCGCGGCGTTTCTCGGCCCGAGCTTGCAGAACGCGATGATCGCCATCGGGATTTCGGCGATGCCGGTCTTCGTCCGGCTCGCGCGAGGGCAGACGCTGGCCGTGCGACAAGAAGATTACGTCAGCGCGGCGTGGTCGGTCGGGCTGTCCCACCCCAAGATCCTGACCGCCTATATTCTGCCGAATATCTTGCCGCCGATCATCGTGCAGGCGGCGCTGACGACCGCCATCGCGGTTCTGGCCGAAGCCAGCCTCGCATTCCTCGGTCTCGGCCAGCTTCCGCCGGCGCCGTCCTGGGGGAGCATGCTCGACTCGGCTCGGCAGTTCCTGGTGGAGGCGCCCTGGATGGCGGTCTGGCCGGGGTTGGCGATCGTGGTCGTCGTGATCGGGTTCAACATGCTCGGCGACGCCTTGAACGATGCCCTGAACCCGCATGACTGAACATCGGTCCTCGGCCGGCGGACAACGCACAAAGGAGAAGACGACGGTGTTGCGCGACCAGCTTTCCACGCTCCGGATCGGCTTCATCGGAGCCGGGTTCATGGCGAACTTCCATCTCGCGTCTCTGGTGGGCGTCCGCAACGTGGAGGTCACGGGGGTCTACGCTCCCAGCCCCGGACGGCGGGACGCCTTGGCGGCCAAGGCGCGCGAGCAGGAGCTCGGCGCCTGCGTCGCGTTTCCGAGCATCGAGGAAATGCTCACCTCCGGCCAGGTGGACGCCGTGTGGCTGGTCAATCCCAACCACGCCCGCATCGAGGCCATGACCGAAATCCACCGCCTTGTGAAGCAGGGCGCGACGGGACTTCGGGCCGTGGCCTGCGAGAAGCCCCTGGCCCGAACTCTGCGCGAGGCGCGGCGTATGCTCGCCCTGATCGAGGATTGCGGGTTGCTACACGGCTACCTGGAGAACCAGCTGTTCTCGACGGCCGTGCTGCGAGGGCGCGACATTATCTGGCGGCGGGCCGTGCCGACGACCGGCCGCCCCTATATAGCCCGCGCCACCGAGGAGCATAGCGGCCCGCACGAGCCCTGGTTCTGGCAGGGTGAGTTGCAGGGCGGCGGCGTGCTGTCCGACATGATGTGCCACAGCGTGGAGGTCGCCCGCTTCATGCTCGCCGCGCCGGGAGAACCGCGCGACGCGCTGAAGCTCGTTTCGGCGAGCGCGACGGTGGCGAACCTGAAATGGACGCGGCCGGCCTATGCGGAGCGGCTGAAGGCTTCGATGGGCGCCGGAGTGGACTATGGCCGCCGCCCCGCGGAGGACTTCGCCCGCGGGCTCATCACCCTGCAGGACGCCGAAGGGAATGAACTGATCATCGAGGCGACGACGTCCTGGGCCTATGTCGGCGCCGGCCTGCGCATCACGCTGGAATTGCTGGGTCCGGAATACGCCATGGAGTTCAACTCCCTTGGCTCCGGCCTCAAGGTGTTCATGTCGCGGGCGGTCACGGGTAGCGCCGGCGAAGACCTTGTCGAGAAACAGAACGCCGAACAGGGCCTGATGCCCGTGCTCGAGGATGAAGCCGGAATCTACGGCTACACGCTCGAAAACCGCCATTTCGTCGAGGCTTTCCGAAAGGGAACAGCCCCGATGGAGACGTTCACGGACGGCGTCGAAGTCGTACGAATGTTGATGGCGCTTTATCGGTCCGCGGAACTGGGCCGCACGGTCAGTTTCGACGATGAGGACCTGGAAGACTATGTTCCTGTCGTTGCGCGCCCGTCGAGCTGAGCGGGGTGCGGTCGTGAAGTAATCGCCCAACCACAGCCAGGCTGGAACACACGCAACGCATCACCGCGAATGTCAGCTTTCAGCTCCAGCTGCTCATTGCCAATTTCAAGTCACTCCCCTGAGCGGACTTTGGCGATGTCCGCTGTGGGTCAGAAGCGCCCGTTCAGCTCAGTCGCCTTTGAGCCGATGTCGTTGAAAAAGACGCCTCGTGGCCCGAACAGAGACGCGGGCCACCCAGGGCGCGAAGCATCTTCTTTCTCAGGCCGGCATCATCTGCGATCCGTTGGGCAGGAGCTTGGCTGCCTTCTGAGGTTCTGCGCGGCGGCTGCAAGGTGGAACTCGTCTCGGGCTCCTTGGGGCCCGCGCAGGCGCAATCGGTCGAGCCTCCAAGTTGCGCTTCAGATGCGCGAACAGCACCTCCACCTTTTTCCGCTGCCGGCGTGAGGTGACGTACTCCTCAGGTGGCGATGGCGCGAGCCATATCGCGAGCCCCTTCTTGGATCGAGCGTGGGATCTTGCGGGCCGGCGTGTTGGGGCAGCACCGAGGCTTCATGAAGCAGGCGTCGGCATTCGTGTTTGCTGGCGCGGTAGCGCATCATGCCGTCCTCGTCGGCCAGCGGACGAGCGTTCCGGAAGGTTCTCTGTCGCTGTCGCAACAGTTTGCCGGCGGGGCAGACATAGGCGTCCTGGCCGTGGTTGTAGGTGAACTCCGACCGGCTGAAGGCGCCGTCCTGGCGCTCCGACTTGTCGAAGACCGGGATATTGGGCTCGATCCCGCGCTCGTGGACGAGCCAGGCAAGGTTCTCGGCCGAGCCGTAGGCACTGTCTGCGGCGAGGCGGGCCGGCCAGAGGTCGAAGCGGTCCTGCGTTCGCTCGATCATGGTGCGAGCTGCGCCGACCTCGGCTTGCCGGATCGCGCGGCTGGCTTCGAAATCGAAGATGACGGCGTGCTGGAGGTCGATCAGGTAGTTGGTCGCATAGGCGAAGAAGGCGTGCCCCTTCATGGCCGCGGTCCATTGCGCCGCTGGATCAGACTTGGACACGATCTTCGGCTTCACCTCGCTGGGGGCGCCCCAAACCGATTGGTCGAGCGTGTCCAGGTATTCCCGGACCGACCGCCTCAGCTCGCCAAGAGCGGTCCAGTCCACCGTCTCGCATCCGTCGGCGGAAGATCACCTTGCGATCAGCAAAAGCCACCCAGTTCGGGAATGTACGAGACCGGCGTAGGACGCCCCCCTTCGAGCGCTGACCACCGCGAGCTGGGGTTACCGCTGGGGTAGAGCCTCAAAATAAAAAAAATACGCAAGATTATCCGCAGCTTGTTAGGTAAATTTGACGGACACCCCTTCCGCCAAATTATTGGCTTCCATTTCTGTTCTGACCGGAAAAGGTCTGCGAAACCGCGCTCCCCTGCCCCGCCTCAATCGAACTGACGATGAACGACGATAAGCTCCTGCAGAACCTGATCCCGTACCGGATGCAGGCGGTGGAAACTCTCAACTATGCGCTGCGCCTCCGGTCTAACTGGGCTGGTTCACCTTCCCTAACGATGTACGTCGACGGCAACCAGATCATGGAAGGCAACCTGAATGCCTTCACGAACCCAGCAATCGAGGCCGGGCTAGTGCACTGCCGGGCGCTGCTCGAGTTTTTGGGCCTGCGCGAAAAGAACGGTCGCCTCCTCGGCAATCGAAAGCGAAAGCCAGACGACGTCGGGATCGAGCATTTCAGCAACGCCGATGGGCCGCTGAAGACGGTCGATCCTGAAACGGCGCTGAGCCGGTACGAGGGCGGTAGGCAGGAAGCAGAGGAAGCCCTGGTGGCGGTGTTTCACATGACAAACAAAGGGCTGGCGCACATCACGGCAGACCTGTCCGAACACCCCGAGCATGGAAGGCTGCTCGAGGTCGGCAGCCGTGGCGTGCCATCACTCGTGATCAGCTACTTGTACACGCCACTGGGCTTGATGGCGCCGAGCTATGAGCTCAGCTCGCGCCCAAGGAAGGCATAGCGCTTATGGTTGCAAGCGAAACCGATGGTGCGATTTCTGAGGGGAACAATGAGGTTTCCGAATAGCTTGGCGGACACTCGCGACTGGCGCCCTTTCCGCTACGCTGCATCCCAAATCCAGCGTTCCACCCGGGCGAGCCGAGGCTCCCGCGGTTAGCGGAAGGCGCCCGGGGGCATCGGCGGCGCTTCGTTGATCAGCGTGATCGTCAAGCGCTGGTTCGACGCGAGGTGGGGGTTGTCGGGGAACACCGGCTCGGTGTCGGCGCGTCCCGCAACGGAAGTGAAGCGGTTGCTCGGGAAACCGGCGGTCGACAGGATCTCGCGCACCGCGACCGCGCGCCCGGCGCTGAGGCCCCAGGAGTCCGAACTCTGCGAGCCCGGGCGCGTGGCGGCCGTGTGGCCGGTGACGGAGAGGCGGTTGTTCAGCCGGCGCAGGGTGGGCGCCAGCGCCACCAGCACGAGACGGGTGCGCTCATAGGGGTTGACCGAGCCCTCGGGGAACATCGAGCGGCCGTCCTGGTCCGTGAGGGAGACGTTCACGCCCTCCCGGGTCGCCTCGACCACGATGTTGCGCGACAGCTCGGTGTATTCGGGCATCTTCTGGAGCGCTTCGCGGATGCTTGCGGCGGCGCTCTGGTTGGCCCCGCTGGCGATCGGGCGGCTGGGATCCCGGATGAGCGCGGTCGGCGGGCTGGGCTCGCGGTCGCTGACGCGGCCCGTTCCACCCACCGGCGCGTCGCGAATGTCCGACGCCTTGCTGCCCGGCTTGTCGATGGCGGCGCCCATCAGGATGCCGCCGGAGCCGCTGGTGGTGGGGCTGACGTTTGGCGGCGAGAAGTAGTTCGCGAGGCCGGTCTTCTGCTCCTGGGTGGTCATGCTGATCAGCCACATCAGCAGGAAGAACGCCATCATGGCGGTCACGAAATCCGCATAGGCGATCTTCCAGGCGCCGCCATGGTGCGCGTGCGCGGACTTCTTGACCTTCTTGACGATGATCGGCCGGATGGAATTGTTGGCCATCGAGTTCCTGCTGGAATTTGGATCAGGCGGCGGCGGGCAGATCGGCGGTCGCGGCTTCCACTTCGCTGTAGGTCGGGCGGACCTCGCTGAAGAGCGCCTTGCGGGCGAACTCGATCGACATCACAGGCGGCTGGCCGCCGATATGGGCGAGCAGGCCCGCCTTGAGCGAGGAGTAATACTTGGACTCCGCCTCGAAGGTGCTCTTCAGCGAGGCCGCCATGGGGGCGAAGAAGCCATAGGCTACGAACACGCCGAAGAACGTGCCGACCAGCGCGCCGCCGATCAGGTGGCCCAGCACCTCCGGCGGCTCCGAGATGGCGCCCATGGTCTTGATGACACCGAGCACGGCCGCGACGATGCCGAGCGCCGGCGTGCCGTCCGCGAGCGACTGCATCGCGGTGATGATGCGCTCCTGCTCCTGGTGATGCGTCTCGAGCTCTTCGTCCATGAGAGCTTCGATCTCGTAGGCGTTGTCCGCGCCCATCGTCACCATGCGCATGTAATCGCAGACGAATTCCACCGCGTGATGGTTCGCCGCGAAGGTCGGGAAGGCGTTGAACAGGGAGGATTCGCTCGGATTTTCGATGTGCGGCTCGATGGCCGTCATGCCCTTCTGCTTCGCGAGCTTGTACAGGGTGAACTGCATCCCGAGCAGCTCGACATAGCATTCCTGCTTGTATTTGGGGCCCTTGACGAGCGCGCCGAGCATGGAAGGCACAGATTTCAGCACCGGCGCGGGGTTGCCGATGATGAAGGCGCCGATCGCCGCGCCGAGGATGATCACGAACTCGAAGGGCTGCCACAGAACCTCGAGGTGGCCGCCCATGGCCGCGTAGCTGCCGAAGACGCAGGCGAAAACGAGAATTGTGCCGACGATCAGCCGCATGGCTTACCACCCCCGCGGATGTTCCCGCTGAAAACAACTTAGAAGGGAAATGGCTGATCCAGGTTAAAAACCCGTTTAGAACCAAGCAAATGCGGGTTTGCACGCATGATACCTTGGACGCCGAACTGCGGGAGTCAGGCATCCCTGACCCCAAAAGCCGGGCTGTTTCGACGCCTTCGCGTCGTCGCCTTTCGCCTGCGCGCGGCTTTGCTCCGGCGTCAGACGTCGACCTTGTCGCCGCCCTTGAGCGACAGGATCTCGCGCGCCTCGTCCGGTGTCGCGACCTGCAGGCCGAGGCCCTCGATGATTCGCCGCGCCGACGCCACCTGCTCGGCGTTGGATTGGGCCAGCTTGCCGGGACCGGCCCATAGCGAGTCCTCCAGCCCGACGCGGATGTTGCCGCCCATGGCGGCCGACATGGCGGCGATCGGCAATTGGTGGCGCCCCGCGCCCAGCACCGACCACCGGTACTTGTCGCCGAACAACCGGTCCGCCGTCCGCTTCATGTGGATGACGTCCTCCGGATGGGCTCCGGTGCCGCCCATCAGGCCGAACACGGTCTGGACGAAGAGCGGCGTCTTCACGAGCCCGCGGTCCAGGAAATAGGCCAGGTTGTAGAGGTGCGAGGTGTCGTAGCACTCGAATTCGAAGCGCGTTCCGGTCTCCGACAAGGTCGTGAGAACGTATTCGATGTCCTGGTAGGTGTTGCGGAACAGGATGTCCTTGTTGCCGAGGTATTTCGGCTCCCACTCGTGCTTGAAGGTCTTGAAGCGATCGAGCATCCCGAACAGGCCGAAATTCATCGAGCCCATGTTCAGCGAGGCCACCTCCGGCTTAAAGGTCGCGGCGGGGCGCACCCGCTCCTGCACGGTCATGGTCGGGGCGCCGCCGGTCGTCAGGTTGATGACGCAGTTGGAGCGCTGCTTGATGACCTTCAGGAATGGCGCGAACGCCTCGGGGGTCTGGTCGGGCTGCCCTGTCGTAGGATTGCGCGCGTGAAGATGCACGATCGCCGCGCCCGCCTCCGCCGCCCCGATGGCGGCGTCCGCGATCTCCTCCGGGGTCACCGGCAGGGCCGGCGACATCGAGGGCGTGTGGATCGCGCCCGTGACGGCGCAGGTGATGATGACTTTGCGGCTCATGGCTGTTCTCGTGTTCGAGGGGGCGTTCAGGCGGGGTCGGGCGCGGCGCGCTTGTGGGCCGCCAGCGCGGCGAGCCTCTCGTTGCGCCAGCGCGTGCGTTCGGCGACGCGCTCGGGCGTGGCGGCATGCGGCCACGCGGCCGCGACCCGGTCGATGTTGGGGCTCTCGTAGACCTCAGGCCCGGCGGCGTCGCGCGCCAGCCCCTTGTAGAAGCCGGTGTAGCGGGCGCAGTAGTCCGGGATGCCGCCCGGCGCGTTCAGCTCGATCGTCTCGAACGGACCCATGAAGGACCAGCGCAGGCCGAGGCCGTCCTTCACCGTGTGGTCGAGGTCCTCGGCCGAGACATAGCCCTCCCCCACCAGCCGGAAGGCCTCGGCCAGCAGCGCGCCCTGCAGGCGATTGAGGATGAAGCCGTCGACCTCCTTCTTCACCGTGATGGGCGCCTGGCCGATGGCGCTGAACACCGCGCGGGCGCGCTCCACGGTCTCGGGCGAGGTCCATGGCGCGCCGCAGAGCTCGACGATGGGCACGAGGTGGGGCGGGTTCACCGGGTGCGCGACGATGCAGCGGGCGCGGCCGGGCAGCCCTTCGGTGAAGCGCGACGCCACGATCGCGGAGGTGGAGGAACACAGGATGGCGTCAGGCGGCGCCAGTCGGTCCAGCTCGGCGAAGATCGCCTGCTTCTGCTCCACGACCTCGGGCCCGTTCTCCTGCACGAAGGAGACGCCCGCCAGCGCGTCCGCAAGCGAGGCCGCGACGGCGATCCGGGCCGCCGCTCCATCCGGGTCGTCCGCGAGCCCGTGGCGGGCCAGCTTGCCGAGCTCCTCGCTGATCTGCCCCGAAGCGGCGGCCAGCGTCGGTGCGTGCGGGTCCCAGAGGCGCACCTGCCATCCTGCTCGGGCGAAGATGGCCGCCCAGGCGCGTCCGATGAGCCCCACGCCCACGATGGCGACAATGTTTTGGTCTGCAGCGTTCGGCATCACGAACCTCAGCGTTGTTTCAGAGCCAGAGCACCTTGCGGCGCAAGTCGAGATCGTCGCGCAGCGCCTTGGAAGGACCGGTGTGGATCACCTGCCCGCGTTCAAGCGCGACGGTGGAGTCCGACAGCGCCAGCGCCAGGTCGAGGTGGTGGTCGACGATGATGATCGCGACCTCGCGCCGGAGCCGGTCGAAGGCCTCGAAGAGCTGCTCCACCACGGCGGGCGCGAGACCTTCGAAGGGCTCGTCCAGCAGGAGCACCCGCACGTCGCCCGAGAGCGCCCGCGCCACCGCCACCATCTGCTGCTCGCCGCCCGACAGATAGTCGGCGGGGCTGTCCAGCCGCTCGCGGATGCGCGGGAAATATTCGTAAATCCGCTCCAGCTCCCAATGGACGCCATTGCCGGTCTGGCGACGCAGCCGGCCGAGCTCGAGGTTCTGCGCCACCGTCATGCCGGCGAAAAGCCCCCTGCCCTGCGGCACGTAGCCGACGCCGAGCCGCGCCGTCTGCGCCGAGGGCCGGCCGACCAGTTCGGCCCCGGAGAGCCGGATGGAGCCCGACTTCGCCGGCGCGATCCCGGTCAAGGTCTTCAGCAGCGTCGACTTGCCAGCCCCGTTGCGCCCCAGCAGGGCGACGACCTCGTGCTCGTGCACGGTGAGCGAGACATCCCGGAGGATGTGGCTCTTGCCATAGAACGTGTCGACGTTCCGCAGCGTCAGCAGCTCGGCCTTTTCGGCCGCGGTCTCGCGCGGCTTGGCGGCGACGCTGGCCGCGCCGGAGCCGATATAGACCTCCTGCACGCGCGGGCTCGTGCGAGCATCCTCCACCGTGCCGTCGAGCAGTACGGCCCCGTCGTTCATCACCGTCACATGGTCTGCGAGCTGGAAGACGCGGTCGATGTCGTGCTCCACCAGAAGCACCGGCAGATCGGCGGAAATGCGCTTGATGATGGCGCCGATGCGTTGGCGCTCGGCCGCCGCGAGGCCGGCCAGTGGTTCGTCCAGCAGCAAGATGCGCGGGGCGGTCGCCAGCGCGAGACCCATGTCGAGCAGGCGCTGCCCGCCATAGGAGAGCGATCCGGCCTCGGCGCGTTCGATGCCGGCGACCCCCAGATAGCGCACCATCTGCTGCGTTTCGTCCGCGATCCCGGCCAGGGCCGTTGCGGGCTTCCAGAAGCCGAAACGGCCGGAATGCCGGGCCTGGACGGCGATCCGCAGGTTCTCCTCCACGGAGAGGCCCGCGAAGAGGTTCGTGATCTGGAACGAGCGCCCGATGCCGGCCGACGCGATCGCCTCGGGCGACCGGCCGACCACCGAGCGGCCCAGCAGCAGCACGTCGCCCTTGTCGGGCGCGAACATGCCGGACAGCAGGTTGAACGCCGTCGTCTTGCCCGCTCCGTTGGGGCCGATCAGGGCATGCAACGTGCGGTCCTGGATCGCGATCGTGACATCCCGCACGGCGTTGATTCCGCCGAAGCGCTTGGAGATCCCCGTCGCGGCGAGGACAGCGCCCTCGATGCGCTCCTTCGGGCGCAGTGAGTCCGGCAGCGGCATGTCCTCGGTGCGGCGCGCCGACATGGCGGCGTCCTCGACGACGGTCTTGCGGAACGGCGCGAGCAGGCGCTCCGCGACGCCCACCAGCCCGGACGGCGAGAACACGATGAAGCTGACGAAGACGAGGCCGAACCAGAACAGCCAGTTCTCGGTGTAGATGGACAGGAACTCGCGAAACAGGATGTAGAAAAGCGCCCCGATCGCCGGCCCCAGGAAGCTCCTCATGCCGCCGATGACCACCATGGCGAGGAGCTCCCCCGAGAACGTCACCGAGATCGGCTCGGCCGAGGTCATGCGGTTCTTGTAGAGCAGCAGCACGCCCGCCAAGCCAGTGAGCACGGCCGAGAGCACGAAGGCGGCGAGCTTGTAGCGGTTGGTGGGGTAGCCGAGGAACCGGGCGCGCTGCTCGTTTTCGCGGATGGCGACCAGCACGGTTCCGACGGGCGAATGATGGAAGCGCCAGAGGCCGACCAGCACCGCGAAGGCAAGCGCGGCCACGAACCAGTAATAGGGCGCGGAGGCCTCCAGATCGACGCCCAGGATGACCGGCCGGGTGATGCCCGCTAGGCCGTTCTCGCCGCCCGTAACCTCGGTCCAGCGGAATGCGACCACATACATCATGGCCGACAGAGCGAGGGTCAGCAGCGAGAAGTAGACGCCGCGCCGGCGCAGGATCAGTGACCCGAAGGCGGCCGCCAGAAGGCCGACCAGCGCCAGCGCGAGCAGGGTCGGGCCGAAAAACGCGCCCGGCATCCAGTGGCGCTGGATGAGGCCGGCCGCATAGGCGCCGAGCCCGAACCAGGCGCCGTGGCCGAAGGAGACGAGCCCCGTGTGCCCGACCAGCACGTTCAGCGCCATGCACGCCATCGCGTAGACGACTACCTCGGTGGCGGACGTCATCGTGAGCCCGAGCGCCAGCAGCGCCGCCGGCAGCAGCACCAGCGCGACAGCGGCGGAGACGAGCGGCAATGGAACGCGCGCCAGGGTGGAAGCGGACGGCTTGGACATGGCGCGCCTCACTCGAACCGGGTGATGCGCTCGCCGAGCAGGCCGCGCGGCCTGAACAGCAGAACGAGGAGCATGAGCAGGTAGATCGCGGCCGTGGACCCGGCGGAGTAGCCGACGGCCACCATCATGCCCTTGACCAACCCCACCAGCAGCGCCGCCAGCACGACGCCCCAGAAGGACCCCAGTCCGCCGATGACCACGACCACGAAGGCCGGCGTGATGATCTCCGCGCCCATGGCGGGGTGCACGGCGTAAATCGGGGCCAGCAGCACGCCCGCGAGGCCGGCAAGGCCGATGCCGAGCGCAGCGACGGCGGCCATGTAGGGCTCGAGCGATATGCCGAGGGCGCCCACCATGTCGGGGTTTTGCACGCCGGCGCGCACCACCCGGCCGAAGGCGGTTCTGTGCAGCAGCAGCCAGAGGGCGGCCACGCAGCCAATCGCGATCAGGAGCAGCACCGTCCGGTAGTAGGAATACACGAAGTCGCCGAGGAAGATCTGGCCACGCAGCGCCTGCGGGATCGAGTAGCTGAGCGGCGGCGCGCCGAAGATCATGCGCAGCGCCTGTTCGGCCACCATCGCCAGCCCGAAGGTGAGCAGCAGCGACAGGATGGGGTCGGACCGGTAGAACCGCCGGAACAGCAGCCGCTCGATGGCGACGCCGAGCAGCGCCACGGCGACCGGCGACAGGATCAGCGATCCGCCGAAGCCCACATAGGGCGACATCACCAGCGTGAGGTAGGCCCCGATGGCGTAGAACGCGCCATGCGCGAGGTTCACGATTCCGCCCAGCGAAAAGATGAGCGACAGCCCCAGCGCTATCAGCAGGTAGTAGACGCCGTCGAGAAGGCCGTTCAGCACCTGCTGGAGAAAGAGCACGAGCGTCAATGGCGTGTTCCCTGTGGTCCGCGCGTGGCGACAAGACGATCGAGCCGCCGGACGGGCGGCGGACGGCGACGGGCGTCGCCGCCGGTCGCCGTCAAACGCCCGTGGGTGAGGCCGGGCGCGGCCTACGCGAAGGTGCAGCTCGCCTCGTCCTTGGTGGACGCGATGACCTCGAGATCCTCGTTCGGCCCCGGCACCGGGCCCGTGGAGGTGAAGATGTCCCACTGGTTCTTCACCTGGTCCGCCGGCAACGCCGTGACGGCGTACATCTCGTGCATGAGTTGGTGGTCCGAGGCGCGGAAATAGCCCGGGCGGGTCTTCAGGAGGTCGAACTTCGCGCCCTTCTCCCAATGCTCGATGAGCTTGACGCTGTCGGGCGTCTTCAGCTCGTTCATGCTCTGGGCCACGATCTTCATCGCGATGTAGTCGCCCCAGGCCTGGTTCTCGGGCGGCTTGCCGTATTTCTTGGTGAAGGCGCCCACGAAGCTCTTCGTGCCGGGCGTGTCGAGCAGGTGGTGCCACACCACCGGCCACGTGCCGACGAAGTTGCCCTTGCCGGCCGCCCAGGCGAGCGCCGTATCGAAGCCGAAGCCGCCGACCGGGAAGGTGAGGCCGAACTCGGCGTATTGCTTTAGGAAGTTGGTGATCTGGTTGCCGGCGAGGTTTAGCACCACGAGGTCCGGCTTGGCGCTGCGGATTTTCAGCAGGTAGGCCGAGAAGTCGGTGGCGTCGGTCGGCACCAGCTCGTCGCCTGAGAACTTGCCGCCATTGCCTTCCATGAAGCGCTTGGCGACCTTCAGGAGGTCGTGCCCGAAGGCGTAGTCGGCCGTCAGCGAGTACCAGGACTTGCCCTTGACGAGCCCGGCCGACAGGAACGAGCGGCCGACCGACTTCACATACATCGAGTTCTGCGACTCGACGTGGAACATGAACTTCTTGCAGTCCGCGCCCCGCAGCGCGTCGGAGTTGCCGCCGGTATTGACGTAGAGAATCTTGTTGCGCTGGGCCACCTGCGCGATCGTCAGGCACGAGGCGGACGAGATCTCGCCGATGATGCAGGCGACCTTGTCGCGCTCGATCATCCGCTCGGCCTTGGTGGAGGCTGTCTGCGGGTTCACCGAATCTTCCTTCAGGAGCTCGATCTTGCGGCCGTTGACGCCGCCCGCCGCGTTCAGCTCCTCGACCGCGAGGTCGATGGCCATCACGCCGTATTCGCCCAGCGGCCCGAGGAATCCCGTGCGGGGCGTGAGGTGGCCGATGCGGATCGCCTCGCTCTGGGCGCGCACGATGGCCGGGGCGCCGATGCCGGCGAGCATGGCGACGCCGCCGGCGGTCTTGAGCAGGCCGCGGCGTGACAGCGGAACACGGGTGTCCATGGTGGAGATCCTCCTGCGACGGTTTCGTCGACGCGTTTCCTCGACCAGCCGATCCGGGGCGGGCTCTCTGCGGAGCCCTCGCGCCTTGCCGTGATCTGTGATCACAGTTAAGTTGCCGCTGATGACGACGCTTGTCCAGCCTTGTTTCGGGCTGGCGCCAAAGCCAGGGCTGCGCTTGGACAATCGGGACACTCTCGAGCAGATCGAACCGCTGGACCGGCAGACGCTGGGCGAGCGCGCCTATGCGCGGCTCAGCGAGCTGCTGGTGTCGGGGCGAATGGCGCCGGGCGAGAAAGTGTCGCTGCGCGGCGCCGCCGGAGCGCTCGGCGTGTCGATGATGCCGGTTCGCGAGGCCGTCAGCCGGCTGGTCGCCGACCGGGCGCTGGAGGTGACGCCCAACCGGGCGATCCGCGTTCCGGTGATGAGCGCCGCCCAGTTCCGCGAACTCGCCAACGTTCGCATCGCCATCGAGGGACATGCGGCGGCCGAAGCCGCCCTGCGGCGCAGCGACCACGACCTCGCGCAGATCGAGGCCGCGGAGGCGGCCTTCCGGCGCCAGAGCGCCCTCCCCGCTCCGGATTCCGGGCAGACGGTCGGGCTCAACAAGGATTTCCACTTCGCCGTTTATGCGGCCGCCGGCTCGCCGCTGCTGGTGGAGATCATCCGGGGCCTGTGGCTGAAAGCCGGGCCCGTGATCAACCTCGACCTGCGCGCCAGTCCCGATCGCCTTCGCGAAGGCGGCGCGCTGCGGTTCCACGCCGACGCGCTGGCGGCCATCCGGGCCCGCGACGGCGCGGCGGCCCGGGCGGCGATCGCGGCGGACATCACCGGCGCGGCCGACTTCATCATCAGCCGGGGCGCGCTCGCGCCCTGAGCCCCGAAACACGGAGCGGAGGGACCATCATGGATCTGGGCATCAACGGCCTGCGCGTCATCGTGACGGCCGGGGCCAACGGCATCGGGCTCGAGATCGCGCGCGCCTTCGTGCGCGAGGGCGCCCGGGTGCATGTCTGCGACGTCGACGAGGCGGCCCTCGCGATGCTGGGGTCGAGCGACCCGGCGCTTACCTGGTCGGTGTGCGACGTCGCCGACCGCGCCTCGGTGGCGCGCCTGTTTGAAGACGCGCTGGGCGCGCTCGGCGGGCTCGACACGCTGGTGAACAACGCCGGGATCGCCGGGCCGACCGGCAAGGTCGACGAGATCCATCCCGAAGATTGGGACCGCTGCCTGGCGGTCTGCCTCACGGGACAGTTCAACTGCGCCCGCCTGGCGGCCCCGCATCTTCGCCACAGCCAGAACGGCTCGATCGTGAACCTGTCCTCCTTGGCCGGGCGGCTCGGCTTTTCGATGCGCTCACCCTATGCGGCCGCGAAATGGGGCGTGATCGGCTTCACCAAGTCGCTCGCGATCGAGCTCGGCGGCGACGGCGTCCGGGTCAACGCCATCCTGCCGGGCCTCGTGGCGGGCGATCGGCAGCGCCGGGTGCTGGAGGCAAAGGCGCAGCAACGCGGCATTGGATTTGCGGAGATGGAGGCGATCGCGTTCTCGTACACGTCCATCAAGGAATACGTGACGCCGCAGCAGCTTGCGGATCAGATCGTGTTTCTGGCCAGTCCGCGGGGCCGGACCATCTCGGGCCAGGCCATCTCGATCTGCGGCGACACGCAGATGCTCGCCTGACGAGGTTTTACGCCGCCGTGGGGTCCCGCTGCGCGCGCACCCGGGGCCGGGGCTCGCGATCGAGGCGCGCCCAGGCCGGACGGGTGAACAGGAAGCCGAGGCGCGTGCCGCGCGTCACGAGATCCAGCAACACCGGCACGGCGATCGCGAAGGCAGACACGCCGAGCGCCAGCCAGCCCGCGTCCCCATCCGGAAACAGGCGCACCGCCACGGCGCGGCCGACCGCCATCGGCAGGAAGAAGGCGAGGTAGATCACGATCGAGCGCTCGCCGAGCACGCGCAGCCACGGCCATCGTCCGGAGTTGGCGAGCAGGGCCGAAACCGTCACCACCGCGCCCGCCCCGACGAGCCCGAGCGCCAGCCGCAGGCCGGGCGCCTGGGCGAGCGAGGCTTCGCCTATAGCCGGCGCCGGCGTGAACACGGCGGCGGCGTTCAGCGCCGCCCAGGTTACCAACGCGGCGAGCGCGACCAGCCGATGCGCGACGACGGCCCGCGCCAGCGCGAACACGGCCGGGGCCGCGACCGCGCCGGTGACGAAATACACCCACCGGCCCGCGAGCTCGTCGATCACGGTCCAGCCGGTGTGGAAGCCCGCTGTCTCCAGCAGCGCCGCCGCGAGCCACACCACGAGCGGATGAAATCCGCGCAGCGCCTTGCCGAGCACGAAGAAGATGGGCAGCAGGTAGATGAACCAGAGCGTGCCGAACGGCTCGATGGGGGCAAGCATGAATTCGCGCAGCGTCGCCTCGTCGCCGGTCGCGAGCGCCGCAGGCGCCTTGAAGGCGAACTGAACCAGCACCCAGAGCGCATAGAAATAGGCGAAATGGAGCGCCTTCGCGTCCAGATAGCCGCGCCAGGGCCGGTCGATGACGCGCGACAGGAACAGGCCGGAGATCAGGAAGAAGTCCGGCATGCGAAACGGCCGGGCGAAGGCCACGGCCGTGTGCATGAAGCCCTCGCGGCCGAGCGTTTCGCCCAAGCCCAGGGTCGTGTGCATCATGACGACCATCACGATGCACAGGCCCTTGGCGTAGTCGACGAAGTCGATACGGGCCGGGAGGGACGTATCAGCGTGAGCGGTTCGCGATGCCGGCTGCATGAAGCCAGCATCGCATGGGCGGGTTAAGACCGACCTTCGGTAAGCCGAAGCGGTCGAACCTCCCGTCCGTTCAGGTGAGCGGCGTGGTGTTGCGGCGCCCGGTCACCATGCCCCAGATCACGAGCACGATGATCGCGCCCACGACCGCGCCGATGAGGCCTGCGCCCTCGCCTGCCCGGTACCAGCCCAGCGCCTGACCCAGGAACGTCGCCACGAACGCGCCGATGATGCCCAGGATCGCCGTCATGATGAAGCCGGCCGGCTCGTTGGAGCCCGGATGGATGAACTTCGCGATCACGCCCGCAACGAAGCCGATCAGGATGGTCCAAAGAATGCTCATGGTGTCGCCTTTCGTTGGCGTTCGGGGGAGATTGTGGTGACTAGACCCAGCGCTCTTTCACGTCTTCGGGAGTGGGGACGCGCCCATCGGGCGTGAACTGGTCGACGGCGGCGGGAAGCTGCTCGGACAATTCGCGCAGCACGTCGTCCTGGCTCATTCCGGTCTGCTGGGAGAGTTCGTTGATGGTGTCGGGGCCGAGCGCCTGGCCGAGCTGGTGCGGCGCGATCGGCTGGTTCTGGCCGGTTCCTACCCAGGAGTTCGCCGCGTCGCCATGGCCGCTGTTGCGCAGCTGGTCGAGAATGGAGTTCAACCCGCCGCCGCTGACGAGGCCGCCCAGCAGACCGCCAAGGCCGCCGCCGAGCATGCCGCCGCCGAGCCCGCCGCCGCCCGTGAGGCCGCCCAGCAGCCCGCCGCCGGCTCCGCCGCGCAGAATGTCGCCGAGCCCGCCGCCGTGTCCGGTCTGGGGCGCAACGCCGCCGGACGCCGGGTCGAGGCCTGCATCCGCAGAGGGTCTGGAGGTGTAGTGCTGGTAGGCCTTCGCGGCCAAAAGCATCAGGAGCGCCTTAGTGATCGGCGAACTCGAGCTGCCCGGAAAAGAAGTTTGCCCCTGACCGCCGCCGGTCAGGCCACCCAGAATGTTGTCGAGCAAGCCCATAGCGCCGTTCTCCTGTGCGATCCAACAACACAGGCTCGCGCGGAAAGTTGCCGAATACAACGCGCCGGGCGCTCGGCCGCACGCCCGGCGGCGTTGAAGCGCAACGCCGAACGCCCTAACACCCGCGGAATGGACACTGCTTGGCGGAGCGTTCTGCGGATTTGGGCCCTTGCGGCCACCCTTGGCGCGGCCGGCGCGGCCTTGCTGATCCTGGCCGTCGATCCCTACGATACCGGCCGGGTTCCCGGCCTCGGCTTCGGCTTCACGCGCGAGCAGGCGCCGCGCACCGCCCATGCGAGCCGGGCTCGGGACCCCTCCTTCAACGCCGCCATCATCGGCAACTCTCATGCGCAGCTCTTCAGCCCGGCGAGGCTCGACGCAGCCACCGGGGCGAGGTTCATGTCGCTGGCGATCCCGGGGTCGGGGCTGCCCGAGCAGAAGGCGGTGCTGACCTGGTTTCTCCTTCACCGCCGCGAGCCCACCCGCGCGGTGGTGATCGGGCTGGACGAGTACACGTGCCGGGCCGGGCCCGCGGCCGCCCGGCGCCTGCAAGGCGGGCCGTTTCCGTTCTGGCTCTACGCCGCGGATTTCTGGACCTATGCGCGCGGGGCGTTCCGGGCCGACGTGCTGGAGGACGCCGTCGCGATGCTGGTCGGCGCGGAGCACCCCGCCGTTCTGGCCGGGCGGGACGGCTACTGGAACTACGAGGTCGGACGTCGGTGGCGCGGACCCGACGTGGAAGGCGGCGGCCCGCTGCCCTTGGCCGAGCAGGCCGGGCCGTTCCCGGGCCTCGCCGTTTTGCGCGAAATGCTGGACGTCATTCCGCCCGCCACGCCGGTCGCGCTGGTGCTCACGCCCGTCTACGCCAAGCTGAGGCCCCGGCCCGGGCGGCCGGCCGACAAGGCCGAGACTGCCTGCAAGGAGGCCATCGCGGCAGCGGCGTCCCGCTCCAACGTCACCCTGCTGGATTTCCGGCGCGACACGCCGCTCACGCGCGACCCGCGCTCGTTCTGGGATGGCTCGCACCTGACGCAAGCGGCCGCGGAGCGCATCGAAGCCGCCATCGCGCAGGCGCTGAAGCCGCCGGGCAGCTGAGGTCTTGGGCTTCAGGCAGACGGGCGGCCCCTTCGAGCCAGGCCTTCCCTACGCTCAATCCCCCCTCATCCTGAGGATCCTCGCGCAGCGAGGCGTCTCGAAGGACGACGGGATCCAGAAGGCTGAATCGTCCCGCGAGCTGAAATCCCTCGTCCTTCGAGACGCAGGCCGAAGACGGCCTGCTCCTCAGGATGAGGGGATCGAGGGTGTACGAACGAATTCCGGAGCCCCTAACGCGTGGCCTTCCAGTCTCTCATTCCCCCTCATCCTGAGGAGCCTCGCGCAGCGAGGCGTCTCGAAGGACAAAGGAATCCAGAAGGCTGAATCCGTCCCGCGAGATGGAATCCCTCGTCCGTCGAGACGCACGCCGCAGACCTGCTCCTCAGGATGAGGGTATCGAGGATGCTGAAAATGGAACGGGCGGCCCTCAGGACCGCCCGTTCATATTCGGATCTGCTTCGCCGATCAGGGCTTGGGAGCCGCCGGGGCCGGAGCCGGGGCCGCGCCGGGGGCCGGGGCCGCGCCGGGCTGCTCGAGCTTCTTGCGCATCTCGTCAGCCTGCTTCTGCATCTGCTCCTGCAGCTGCTTCTGCTGCTGCTCGAGCACCGCCGGGTCGATCGGCGCGCCGTCATAGGCCTTGCCGAAGCCGGCCATCGGCACCTGGAACGTCACCTCGCGGGTGAACTGGTTCTGGACGCTGATGTTGAGGTTCGTGGCCTTCTTGATGCCGTTGATCACGTCTTCCTTGACGGGACCCTCGGCGAAGCAGCCATTCGGGAAGCAGATCGCATACTTGCCGGCCTGCGGCGCGCCGGAGTCGGCGGCGTAGCGGATGCCGGGCTGCAGCAGCAGGCCGAGCGGCATCAGAAAGCGGACGATCTTGTTCGGGTCGCCCTTCACGTCATAGACGGCGACGGCGAGCACCGGCTGGCCCTGGTCCGACACGAAGTCGCGGGTCGTGTAGCAGATCTCCTTGCCGGCCTGCGGATCCTTGCCGCACACCTTCACCCAGTCGGCCTGGGATGGCTCGGGCTTCACCTGCACGACGGTCGGGCCGGTCTGCGCGGCCTGGCCCTGCGGGGCGGCCGGCTGGGCCGGGGCGGGAGCTGCGGGCTTGGGAGCAGCCGGACGCGGCTGCGTCTGCGCGAAGGCCGGAGCGGAAAGAGAGAGCGAGGCGGCGGCGAGGAGCGCCATCCGGCTCGGGCGCAGAGCGGACCACCGGTCGAAAGACATCAGGACAAATCCTTCTCGATTGGCTGGGACGACGGCAGGCGCCGACGGAAGACCGAAAGAGCGCGCCCAGCCGTCCCGACAAGGACGTCCAGCCCACAAAGGGCCAGGCACACCAGGAAGGCCCCTGCCCTCCCACGGATCTCGCCCGCTGCATCGGCGCGGAATGAGGCGTGAGAATGACGAGGCCGCTTGCCTCATATCGCTTTACCCCGCGGCTTTCCAGCCGAAATCGCCGATCTGGGTAGGCATCATGCCCTAACGGACATGGTATCTTCGGCGCGTGAGATCGCTTCGAATCATCGCCCGCCACGCCGCAACGGCGGCGGTTTGCGCCCTGGCTCTCGTCGCCTCGTCGGTCGCAAGCGCAAACGCGCAGCCTCGCCACGGCATCGCGATGCATGGCGAGCCAGCCCTGCCGCCCGATTTCGCCGCCCTGCCCTATGTGCGCGCCGATGCGCCCAGGGGCGGGCGAATCGTGTTCGGCGTCCAGGGCTCCTTCGACACGCTGAACCCCTATGTGGTGCGCGGCATCGCGGCCCAGGGCATCGCGCCGCCGACCGGGCTCGTGTTCCAGGCCCTGATGGCGCGGTCCTTCGACGAGCCCTTCACGCTGTACGGCCTCGTGGCCGAGAGCATCGAAACGCCGGATGATCGCAGCTGGGTGGTGTTTCGCCTCAACCCGAAGGCGCGGTTCTCGGATGGCGCTGCCGTGACGGCCGAGGACGTGCTGTTCACCTGGGACCTGCTGAAGACCAAGGGCAAGCCCAACCTGCGAAGCTGGTACGGCAAGGTCTCGCGCGCCTCAGCGGTGGACGGGCGCACGATCCGGTTCGACCTCGACGCGGGCGGGGACCGCGAGTTGCCGCTGATCCTGGCGTTGATGCCGGTGCTCCCGAAGCACGCGACCGATCCGGCGACATTCGAGCAGACCACGCTGGCGCCGCCGGTGGGCACCGGCCCCTATGTGGTCGCGCAGGCCAAGCCGGGCGAGAGCATCACCTACCGCCGCAATCCGGATTACTGGGCCAAGGACCTGCCGATCTCGCGCGGGCTCTACAATTCGGACGAGATCCGCTTCGACTACTACCGCGACGCCAACGCGCTGTTCGAGGCCTTCAAGGGCGGGCTCTACGACGTGCGGTCGGAGGACAGCCCTACCCGCTGGACGACCGGCTACGACTTTCCGGCCGTGCGCGACGGGCGGGTGGTGAAGGATCCCGTCCCGGTGCGCACGCCCAAGGGCATGAACGCCTTCGTGTTCAACACGCGCCGGCCGTTCTTCGCCGACCCGCGCGTGCGCGAGGCGCTGGGGCTGCTGTTTGATTTCGACTGGGTGAACCGTAACCTCTTCGCCGGCGTGTACCGGCGCACCACGAGCTATTTCGAGGGATCGGACCTCGCCTCCACGGCCCGCGATGCGTCGCCCGGCGAGCGGGCGATTCTCGCGCCTTTCCCGGGCGCGGTGCGGCCGGACATTCTCGACGGCGGCTGGCGGCCGGCCGGCGCCGACGGCTCGGGCCGGGACCGGGACAACGCCCGCAAGGCGCTGGCGCTGCTGGCCTCCGCCGGCTACGCGCTGCGGGACGGCGTGCTGCGCAAGGGCGGCGTCGGCGAGCCTCTGGCCTTCGAGTTCCTGGCCTCCACGCGGGTGCAGGAGCGCCTCGCGCTCAATTTCGCCAGCGCGCTGCAGCGGATCGGCGTCACCATGGCGGTGCGCCTCGTCGACGACGTGCAGTACTGGCGGCGGCTTTCCCATTTCGACTACGACATGATCCAGTACAGCTGGGGCGCGTCTCCCTCGCCCGGCAACGAGCAGTATGGCCGCTGGGGTTCGCAGTCGGCCGACCGGCCGGGATCGCTGAACTATGCGGGCGCGCGTTCCCCCGCGGTCGACGCCGCCATCGAGGCGATGCTGGCCGCCCGGGAGCGCGGCGCCTTCGTGGACGCCGTCCGGGCGCTCGACCGGGTGCTGCTGTCGGGCTTCTACGTCATTCCGCTGTTCAATCAGCCGGACCAGTGGGTAGCGCGCGCGGCGGCGGTGAAACGACCGGAGCCGGCGCCTTTGTTCGGCTTTTTACCGGATACGCTCTGGCGGGAATCGCCTTGATTGTTGCACACTCCTGAGTTGAGGAGCCGAGCCGGGGGACGGGGTGAGCCACGCCGAAGAGATCGAGAGCGCCGCGCCCGCGCCGTGGTCGGGCGTGACGTTGGTCGACCTCTTCGTTTCGACCGCGAATCTCAATGGCCAGGCGCTCGCCTTTGCGGGGTTCGACTGCGGCGGACGCGTCATGCGCCGCACCTATGCGGAAGCCGCGCAGGCCGTCGACAACATCGTTCATCGCATCGACGAGATTGGCCTGGAGCCTGGCAGCCGCGTCGCGGTCGCGATGGGGGCGTCCGTGGAGGCGCCGCTCGCCATCCTGGCGGTGCTGAAGGCCGGCATGACGCCTTGCCTCACGCCCACATGGCTGCCGCGCGAGGCCCTGTCCGAAGCGCTCCGTCTGCTCGGCGCGCGCGCGATCGTGTCAGTGGGCGCGGTCGGAGACGTGCGGCCGGCCGAGGCGTTACGGGCCGCCGCCGCGATGCTGCCCGATGGGCCGCGCTTTTTGCTCGCCTTCGGCGACAGGCTGCCGGCCGGGGTGACGCCGCTGTCCGACGCGCTGATCCACAGCCGCGACACCGGTTTCGTGAACGCCTTCGAGAACGCCCGCCCGGGCCCCCGGCCGGTGCTGACGCTCGATCTCACGCCCGCCGGCCCGATCTGGGCCACGCACGCGCAGGAGATGCTGATCGCCAGCGCGCTCGGCGTCGTCACGCGCGGCGATCTGGGCGCCGCCGATCCCATCCTCACCACGCTCGCGCCCCTGACGCTCGCGGGTCTGGCCACCGGCCTGATCCCGGCGCTGCTCACCGGCGCTACGCTTCACCTGCATGGCCCGTTCGACGCCGGCGGATTGCTGCAGCAGCTCTCCATGATGGTGCGGCCGCATCTGGTCGCGCCCGCCGCGCTGGAGCGGGGGCTGCATCAGGCCGAGTTGCTGGGCGGCGCGGCGCTGAGCTCCGCCGTCCTGGTCCACCGGGCGCCGGCGCGCCTCCAGCAGCGCGAGCGGCCCCGCGCCAAGGCGTCGCCTATCATCGACGTGCTGGCGCTTCGCGAAACCGCGCTGCTGCTGGGCCCTCGGCGCGAGGACGGCGCGGCCGACGTGTCGCTCGCGTCGCTGCGCGTGCCCGACGCCACCGACGGGGCGCTCGTCACGGAAGCGCGCGTGGAGCGCGGCCGACTGCAGGTGCGCGGCGAAGGCGTCAGCGGCGGCTCGCCGGAGACCGGCTGGGCGGACCCCGGCCTTGTCGCCAAGCTGGAAGGCGACCGCATCGTGAGCCTCGACCCCGCCTGAGAGGGTCGCCATTTCGCCCGATTGCGCTAATTTGCGGCGATCAACCCTTCTCGACCTTTCGCATTCCGGAGATCCGCCATGACGGACGCCGCCGCATCCGCGCCTCAGGAGCCCGCTCCGCTCACCATCGACGTCATCTCGGACGTCGTCTGCCCCTGGTGCTATGTCGGCAAACGCCGCCTCGCCGAGGCGTTGGAACTGCGCCCCGAGCAGCCCGTGGTGGTGCGCTGGCGCCCGTTCCAGCTTGATCCGACGATCCCGGCCGGCGGGCATGACCGCAAGGCCTACATGGCCCGCAAGTTCGGCGACCGGGTCGCGGACGTGCACCAGCGGCTGATCGACATCGGCAAGGAAGTAGACATCCCGTTCGCGTTCGACGCCATTGAGCGCTCGCCCAACACGCTGGACGCGCATCGGCTGATCCGCTGGTCGTGGACATGGGGCGTGCAGGACGCGCTCGTTGAATCGCTGTTCAGCGCCTTCTTCACCGAAGGGCTCGACATCGGCGACGTCGAGGTGCTGGCCGACCGCGCCGCGCTGGTGGGCATGGACCGCGAGGAGGCGGCAAGCTTTCTGCGGTCGGACGAGTCCGCGCCCGAGGTGCACCGCGAGATCCGGCAGGCGCAGGATGTGGGCGTGGAGGGCGTGCCGTTCTTCATCTTCGCCGGCCGCGTGGCGGCGTCGGGCGCGCAGCCGGCCGAGGTGCTGGCCGGCGCCATCGACCAGGCGCTCGCCGCCGAGGCGGCCGCCAGGCCGGCGGCCCCGGTCGACGACGACGAGGACGACGACAACGACGAGGACGACGTCAAGCTCGACTGAGCCGTCGTCCCCGCGCGTCGCCGGCCGCGATTACTCGGCCGGCATCGGGCGCTCGGCCCCCTGCGGCGCGCGCACGTCTTCGGGACGCTCCTGCCGGGGCTTGCGGAACCAGCCAACCGCTGCCGTCAGGGCGTTGGAGAGCCGGTCCATGTAGAGGTAGAGCACCGGCGTGATGAACAGCGTCAGCGCCTGCGACACCACGAGGCCGCCCACCACCGCGACGCCGAGCGGCTGGCGCAGCTCCGCGCCCGCCCCCGCCCCCACGGCGATCGGCAGCGTGCCCATGATGGCCGCGAAGGTGGTCATCATGATGGGCCGGAAACGCATCAGGCAGGCTTCGTAGATCGCTTCCTGCGGCGACTTGCCGTCCCGCTGCATCACGAGCGCCACGTCGATCATCATGATGGCGTTCTTTTTCACGATGCCGATCAGCATCAGAAGGCCGATCATCGCGATCACGCTCAGGTCCATGCCGAAGAGCTTCAGCGTCAGCAAAGCGCCAAGCGCCGCCGACGGCAGGCCCGTCAGGATTGTGAGCGGGTGGACGAAGCTTTCGTACAGGATGCCCAACACGATGTAGATCGTCACGATCGCGGCCGTGAGCAGGATGCCCTGGTTGGCGAGCGACTGCTGGAAGGTCTTGGCCGTGCCGGCGAAGCTCGTCGCGATCGTGGCCGGCATGTTGAGCTGGCCCTTGATCTGGTCGATCCGGGTCAGCGCGTCGCCCAGCGATACGCCGTTGGGCAGGTTGAACGACAGCGTCACGGCCGTGAGCTGGCCGAGCTGGTTCACGGTGAGCGGACCCGCCGTGCGCTCGACCCGGGCGATGGCGCTGAGCGGCACCAGCGTGCCGTTGGAGGCGCGGATGCGGATCACGTCCAGCCGGTCGGACGTCCACGCGATGGTGGGATCGAACTCGATCAGCACGCTGTAGCTGTCGCCCGCCGTGTAGATGGTGGAGACCTGCCGGGCGCCGAAGCCCGAATACAGCGTCGAGCGCAGCTGGTCGGAAGAGACGCCGAGAGCGTTGGCCTTGTCGCGATCCACCTTCAGGGTCGCCTGCAGGGCGTTGTTCTGCAGGTCGGTGGAGACGTCCGCGAAGGCCCGGTCCTTCTGCATGGCGTCGGACATCTTCTGCGACCACGCGTAGAGCTCGTTCTGGTCCAGCCCCTGCATCACGAACTGGTACTGGCTCTTGGAGGCGCGGCCGCCGATGTTCAGGTTCTGCACCGGCGTCATGTAGGTCGTGATGCCGGGCACCTGGGCAAGCTGGCGGCGCAGCTCGGGGATGATCACCGAGAGCGGCGGGCGCTCCTCCTGGCTCTTTAGCTCCACGAAGAGGCGGCCGGAATTCATGCCGCTGTTCGCACCGCCGCCCGTGGTGGCGACGCCGGCCGTTGAGGCCACGTGCGCCACGTAGGGCGACTTCTGGAACACCGCCATTACGTCCTTCTGCAGCAGGACCATGGCGTCGAACGAGATGTCCTGGCGCGCCTCGGTGGTGACGCTGAGCTGGCCGATGTCCTCCTGCGGGAAGAAGCCCTTCGGAATGGCGGTGAACAGCCACACGGTGCCGCCCAGCGTGGCGAAGAACACCAGCAGCATCACGGGCTGGTGGCGCAGGCTGAGGCGAAGCCCCCAGTCGTAGCCGGCCAGGAACTTGTCGAAGCCGCGCTCCAGCCAGCCGCCGAGACCCTTGCGCGAGTCGTGGCCGGGGTCCGGCCGGCTCAGCATGATGGAGCACAGCATCGGGGTGAGCGTCAGCGACACGAAGGCCGAGGCCGCGATGGAGGCCGTCACCACCACGGCGAACTCATTGAAGATGCGCCCGATCACGCCGCCCATCAGCAGCACGGGCAGGAACACGGCGACCAGCGACAGCGTGATCGAGATGATGGTGAGGCCGATCTCGCGGCTGCCGTCGAGCGCGGCTTCCAGCGGGCCCTTCCCCTCCTCCTCCATGTGCCGGACGATGTTTTCCAGCATCACGATGGCGTCGTCGACCACGAGGCCCACCGACAGCGTCAGCGCCAGCAGCGAAATGTTGTCGATCGAGAAATTGAACAGGTACATCGCGCCGAGCGTCGCCACGATGGAGATCGGCACCGCCAGGCTCGGGATGAGGGTCGCCGAGATCCGGCGCAGGAACACGAAGATCACCATGATGACGAGCACGATGGTAAGCCCGAGCGTGAACTTCACGTCCTCCACGGCGTGGCGGATGGAGAGCGAGCGGTCGTTCAGCGTGTGCAGCGTCGTGTTGGCGGGGAGCTGGCTCTCGAAGGTCGGCAGCAGCGCCTTCACGCGGTCCACCACCTCCACGGTGTTGGCGTCCGGCTGGCGCTGAACGGCCAGCACGATGGAGCGCGTGCCGTCATACCAGCTCGCCTGCTGGAAGTTCTCGACCGAGTCGATCACCTTGGCGACGTCGCCCAGGCGCACCGGGCGGCCGTTGCGCACCGAGATGATGATGTTGCCGAACTGCGCCGCGTTGGCGAGCTGCGTCTCGGCCTGGATGGTGAGGCGCTGGTCCGGGTTCTGCAGTGAGCCCACGGGCGTGTTGGCGTTGGCGGCCGTGATCGCGGCCTGCACCTCGTTGACGCCGATGCCGCGCGACGCCAGCGCGTTCGGGTCGAGCTGCACGCGCACGGCATATTTCTGCGAGCCGTAGATCTGCACCTGCGCGACGCCCTCGATGGTGGAGAGCGCGGGCGAGATCACCTGCTGGGCGAAGGCGTCGAGCTTGGAGAGCGGGGTCGTGTCGCTCTTGATCGACATCAGCAGGATGGGGGCGTCGGCCGGGTTCACCTTGCGGTAGCTCGGCGGCTCGGTCATCTCGGCCGGCAGCTGGCGCTGGGTGCGCGCGATGGCGGCCTGCACGTCGGCCGCGGCGGCGTCGATGCTCCTGTCCAGGTTGAACTGGATCGCGATGGAGGTGGAGCCCTGCGCGCTCGACGACGTGATGGTGTCGATGCCCGCGATGGTGGTGAACTGCTTGATCAGCGGCGTCGCCACCGACGTCGCCATGGTGTCGGGCGACGCGCCCGGCAAGGAGGCGGAGACGTTGACCACCGGGAACTCGGTGCGCGGCAAAGCCGCGACCGGCAGGAAGCTGTAGGCGAACAGGCCGCCGGCCACCATCGCGATCGACATCAGCGTCGTGGCGACCGGGTGCTTGATGCAGAATTCCGAAATGTTCACGTCGTGTGTCCCTCGATGGGGGTTTCGGGGGGCTGTTTCAGCAAGGGCCGGTCAGGAGCGGGACGCGCCGGCTTGCGCCTGCGGGGCCGCTTCGGCGGCCGGAGCCGCCGGCGACGGGGCGACGGCCTTGTCGTTGCGGGCCTGGGCGGCGGCGGTGGTGTCGCGTACCCGGGCGCCGTTGGCGAGCCGCAACTGCCCGTCGATCACGACGCGCTCGCCGGCCTTTACGCCTTCCGACAAGGCGGTGCGGTCGCCATCCGACGCCGCGACCTTCACGGGCCGCAGCTCCACGGTGCTGTCGGGCTTCACCACGAACACATAAGGGCTGTCCTGCCCCGGCTGCAGCGCCACGGTCGGCAGCACCACGGTGTCGGGCCGCTTGCCGAGCTCGATCTCGACGTCGACATACTGGCCCGGCCACAGCGCCAGGTCCTCGTTGGCGAAGGTCGCCTTGGACGTGAAGGTGCCGGAGGCCACGTCGACGCCGCTGTCCACGAAGGTCAGGGGACCGCTCGCCAGCTGGGTCTTGCCCCCGCTCGGGAACACCCGGACGTTCGGCGGCGCGGCGGAGGCCATGGCCTGGCGCACGGCCGTGAGCTCGCGCTCGGGCATCGAGAACGTCACCCGCACGGGCTTCACCTGCGTGATGGTGACGAGGCCCGCATTGCTGGAGGAGCTGTTGTCGGAAGCCCGCACGAGATTGCCGGGCGTCACCTGGATGACGCCGAGGCGGCCGTCGATGGGCGCGGTGATCTGCGTGTAGGAGAGGCGCAGCTTGTCGGTGTCGAGCGTCGCCTGGTCGGCGGCGAGCTGGGCCTCGGCCGCCTTGGCGTCCGCCACGGCCTGATCCACCTGCTGCTGCGCGCCCGACTTGGCGGCGAGCAGCTCGCGCTTGCGGGCGAGGTCGGTCTGGGCGCGCGTCAGGTTGGCCTGGTCGCGGGCGAGGTTCGCCTCGTCCTTCGCGATGGTGGCGCGCAGCTCCTTGTCGTCGAGCGTGAACAGCTTGTCGCCCGCCTTCACGAACTGGCCGTCCTTGACGTGCTGCTGCAGGAGCTGGCTGTCGACGCGTGACTTCACCACCACGGTGGCGTTGGGCTCGATATTGCCGATGGAGCGGCGGCGAATGGGGAAATCCATCTGCTCGGCCGCGGCCGTGACGACGGCGGCTCCGCCTCCCCCGCCCTGCCGCGCGGCCGCGGGTTGCGGGCGCGCCTCCGCGGACTGGGTCTGCTTCAGGCCTTCGCCGCGCGCCAGCGCCATGAGATCCGGCTGCCCGTAGTAGCGCCAGGCGCCGTAGCCGGCGGCCACGACGGCGACGGCGGTGATCAGGAGGCTGGTTCGGCTCATCGTGTTTCCACCGTCATGTCCATCAGGTCGTCGGAGCGGTCCGCCGCTTCTGCGTCTTGCGACGGCTCGCCTGCGACGAGTCCGTTTTCGATCAGGTCGGCCAACAAGCGGGCCGCGCCCGCCTGCTGCCGCGCCGTGGTGTGGGCCGCCGTCATCCGCATGGCGCCCAGAAGCGCGAGGGCGACGAGGTCGGGATCGAGATCGCGAAACTCTCCGCTCGCGACGCCGCGCGCTATCAGGGTCGAAAGCGTGGTCCGGATCTGCTTCACGCGCCGGCGAATGACCGCGCGGCCGCGTTCGCCCAACCGTGTGTCCGCGCCGTCAAACGCGCGAATGGCGGCCGTGCAGCGGCCCAGCGACGCGATGACGCAACGTATGACGAGGGTGAGGCCCTCCTTGGCCGTGCCGGCCCGGGCCGCCGCCTGCTCGGCCTCGGTCTCAAGGTCGCCCAGCGCCTTCTCGAGACCCTCTAGGAACAGGTCTTCCTTGGTGTGGAAGTAGCGATAGAGGGTCGGCTTGGCGACGCCGGCCGCGCGCGCCACGTCGTCCATCTGGACGGCGTCATAGGCGCTTTCGGAAAACAGCTTGAGCGCCGCATCCACGATGTGGGCGCGTCGGAGAGCTGTCGCTGAAAGTGAACCGGCGAGTTTCATGGCCGAGGGGATATGAACTCCCGAGTATCGTTTTCCAAGTTAAATTCCAGTAAGTCTCGGCTGTGTGATGACGCTTGAGAAAGAGCAAGGGCATCGCAGGCCGCCGCAGCACAGCCTTGCGGCGCCCTGCATGGCTCGAAGGCGCGTTTGCCTGTAGGAAAGCCAGACCGCCCACCGAAAGAGCAGATCGCATGACCGACGCCACAGCCCCGCTCGGACGCGACGTCCGCGTGATGTCCCTCGTGGGCGTGGCGCATTTCGCGAGCCACTTCTTCCAGCTCGTGCTGCCGCCGCTATTTCCGCTGATCCAGAAGGACCTCGGCGTCAGCTTCACGGAGCTGGGCGCCGTCATGGCGGCGTTCTTCGCGGCGTCCGGGATCTGCCAGGTCGCGGCTGGTTTCGCGGTGGACCGCATCGGCCCGCAGATCGTGCTGCCCTTCGGCATCGCGCTGTGCGGCGGGGCGGTGGCGCTGGCGGGCCTCGTTCCGGGCTATTGGGGGCTCCTGCCCGCCGCCGCGCTGGCCGGCATGGGCAACAGCGTATTTCACCCGGCGGATTACGCCATTCTGACGGGCCGCATCGCCCGCAGCCGCATCGGCCGGGCCTACAGCGTCCACACGGTGCTGGGCACGCTGGGCTGGGCCTGCGCGCCCGTCACCATGCTGCTCCTGGCGCAGAGCTTCGGCTGGCGCACCGCGCTGGTGCAGGTCGGCGTCGCCGGGCTCATTCTGGCGGCCCTGGTCGCGGCCGCGCACCAGACCTTGCGGGTGGAGCGTGTCGCCTCGACGGCCGGCGGAAAGAGCGACTGGCGCCTCCTGCTCGCCGGTCCGATCCTGGCCTGCCTCGTCTACTTCATCCTGCTCGCCATCGCGCAGATCGGCTCGCAGAACTTCCTGCCCAGCCTGCTGCCCATGGCGCAGGGATCGACGCTGGCGTTCGCCGCCCAGGCGACCACCTTCTATCTTGTGTGCAGCGCCATCGGGTCGCTCGCGGGCGGCTACCTGGCCGACTGGACGCCCAACCACGAGCGCATCGTCGGCGCGGGCCTCCTGGCCGCGGGCGCGCTCACGCTCGTGGTCGGGTTCGTGGCGCTGGGCGGGCCGGCGCTCCTGCTCATGCTGGGGGCCGCCGGCTTCCTGACCGGGGCGACCATCCCGTCGCGCGACATGCTGGTGCGCAGCGCCACCCCGCCCGGCGCCACCGGCAAGGTGTTCGGCTTCGTGTATTCGGGCCTCGACATCGGCGCCACCATCGCGCCGCTGGCGATCGGCGCCTTCATCGACCACGGCGCGCCCCGCGCGGCGTTTGCGTTCATCGCCGGCGGCCTCCTGGCCACCATCGCGAGCGCGGTGGCGGTGAAGTCCCGCGTCAACACGGCGGCGCTGCGGGCCTGAGCAAAAGAAAGCCCCCGGCGGGGAGCCGAGGGCCAGGCTGTCGCACGCTCGGGAGGGAGAACGTGAGCGTCGGACAACGGCGAACTTCGCGGATCGTTCAACGGGTGGAACATCGGGCGATAACGCGCAGAAAAACCCTGCCTAAAGCCCGTTTTAGCCTTCAAAAGAAAAGGCGAGCCTTGCTGTGACGCAAGCGCTCGCCAAAGGGTTTTGGGGCTTCGCATGTCCTCAGGGAGAGGACCGTCCTTGAGGCTGGCAAGGACGAGAAACAGCTTAGTCCGCGTTTTTTCGCCCTTATATCCTCATCACAACCTAGATCGGTTGGCCTACCACCGCGCTTCGCGGCTTCCTCTTTCGAGGAGTCGCGCCTTGCTCTTTCGCAGTGCCCTCCGGCAAGCGCTGCTTTACGGTGGAGATCGTCGCCCAGGGGTCCTCGCCGCGGGCGCGGATGAGCTGCGGGACGGTCCTGATGGTGAAGGAAGCGGGATCCAGCTTTGCGGTCACCTGCGACCAGTCGAGCGGCATGGAGACCGGCGCGCCGGCCCGGGCGCGGCTCGAATAGGGCGCTACGGCCGTGGAAGTCGGGTCGTTGCGCAGGTAATCGATGAAGATCTTGCCTTGGCGCTCGGCTTTGGAGATGCGCGTCAGGAACCGGTCGGGCTCGGCCGCCGCCAGCTCGTCCGAGAAGCGCTTCGCGAACTGCTTCACGGCCGGCCATTCGTGCCGGCGCTCCAGCGGGACGACCACATGGATGCCCTTTCCGCCCGTGGTCTTGGCGAAGCTCTGAAGGCCCAGCGCGGCCAGCCGGTCGCGCAGGTCAAGCGCGGCCTGCGCGACATCCGCAAAGGCGAGCCCCTCCCCCGGGTCCAGGTCGAAGATCATGCGGTCGGGCCGGTCAGGGCGGTCCTTGCAGGCGCCCCAGGGGTGCAGCTCCAGCACGCCCATCTGGACGATCGCGATCAGGCCCGGCAGGTCGCGGAGATAGAGGTAGGGCTCCTCGAAGCCCGGGATGTCCACCTGCCCGAGCTGCTCGGGCACGCCCGAGCCGGCGTGGCGCTGGTAGAAGCACTTCTTCTGCCGCCCCGCCGGGCAGCGCACCAGCGTGATTGGGCGGTTGCGGATGTGCGGCAGCATGACGTCGGCGACCGCCACGTAGTACTCGGCCAGCTCGCGTTTGGTGATCCCCTGCTCGGGAAACAGCACCTTGTCGGGGCTCGACAGGCGCACGCCGGCGATCTCGATGTCGTCCTTGTCAGCCATGGGCCGCCTCCATCATTGCGCCGAGGAGGCGCCCGGGCCGCGCCTCGCTCTCCAGCTGCTCGCTCGTGCACTGGCGCGGCGCCTTGTCGGGCCGCCAGCGCAGCAGCTTCGTGCCGTGCCGGAAGCGCCCGCCCGTGACGTGATCGTAGCGGACCTCCACGACGAGTTCGCTCCTGAGCGGACTCCACTCGGTCGAACGCTCGGTGCTCCAGCGGCTCGGCCCGCCCGGCGCATCGCCGGTGAAGCCCGGCGGGCCGACCAGCGCCTCGAGCTTGCGGGTCAGCTCCGGGCGCTCAGCATTGGTGATGGTCGATGTGTAGCCGACATGGTTGAGGCGCCCCTGGTCGTCGAAGAGGCCGAGCAGCAGCGAGCCGACCTCGCGCGACTTGCTCTCGTAGCGAAAGCCGCCCACCACGCAGTCGGCCGTCCGCAGCCGCTTCACCTTGATCATGGCGCGCTCGCCGGGCTGGTAGTGATCGTCCCGGCGCTTCGCCACGACGCCGTCGAGCGCGGCTCCGACCTTGTCGAGCCAGGCGACCGCCTCGTCGCGATCCGCCGTGAAGGGCGACAGGCGCAGCACCGGGGCGTCGTCGCAGGCGGCGTGAAATTGCTCCAACGCGTCCCTGCGTACCGTGAGCGGTTCGCCACGCAGGTCGTCGTGGCCGGGCGCGGCGAGGCAATCGAACAGGATCAGGAAGGCCGGCGTCTCGGCCGCCAGCTTGCGGATGCGGCTCTCGGCCGGATGCAGCCGCATCTGCAGCGCGTCGAAGGAGAGGCTGTCGCCCTGCGCGATCGCGAGCTCGCCATCCACCACGAAGCGGTCCACCGGCAATCCCCGCAGCCCGGCGACCACCTCGGGAAAGTAGCGCGTCAACGGCTTGCCCGACTTGGCGCGCAGCTCCACCGTGTCGCCCCAGCGGAACGCGACGCATCGAAAGCCGTCCCATTTGGGCTCGAACAGCCAGTCGCCGCCCTGCGGCAGCTCATCGGCGGACTTCGCCTCCATGGGCTCGAGGTCGAGCGGGATCGCCAGCAGGGCGGCATCGGCGGAAACGCGTGTCATGGTGGGCTCCAACTCGGCGATTCAAGCGCCGGACCGGCGGCTTCGTTCCGGGCGCCGAGCGCTGACGCTTTTTTGAGCTGGAACTTGACGAAGGCCGGGCCGTTTGCACCCAGGGATCGAGGTTTTCTGGATCTCCAGCCGGACATTACCGATGAAGCTTTTTTCCTGCACGGTCTGCGGGCATCCGCTGCAATTCGAAACCTCCCAGTGCGAGAGCTGCGGGACGCCGCAAGGGCTCGACCACCTCGCCATGGCGCTCGTGCCGGCCGAAACCCCGGGCCGCGGCGAGTTCCGTTGCGTCAACGCCCAGAGCGGCGGGTGCAATTGGCTGGCCGAACCCGGCGAGGCGTTTTGCGCGGCCTGCCGCTACAACCGCACGATTCCCGACCTTTCGCTCGGCCGCAATCAGGAGCGCTGGCAGCGCGTCGAGGTGGCGAAGCGTCGGCTGTTCTACTCGCTGTTTCGCTTCGGGCTGCGCCCCGAGACGCGCAACGAGGCGCCGGACGGGCTGGTGTTCGACTTCCTGGCCGACCCGCCGGACCCCACCAAGCCGGTGATGACCGGCCACAGCAACGGCCTCATCACGGTCAACATCGCGGAGGCCGACGACGTCGAGCGCGAGCGGCGGCGCGAGGCGCTGGGCGAGAGCTACCGCACGCTGCTCGGCCACTTCCGGCACGAAATCGCGCATTATTTCTGGGGCGTGATGACGCGCGACGCCGAGCTGCTCACCGTGTTTCGCGACGCCTTCGGGGACGAGCGGCCCGACTACGGCCTCGCCCTCCAGCGCTACTACGGCGACGGTCCGCCCGAGCGCTGGCAGGACTTCTTCATCAGCGCCTATGCGAGCTCGCATCCGTGGGAGGATTTCGCCGAGACCTGGGCGCACTACTTCCACATGGTCGACACGCTCGAGACCGCCTCCTGCCTGGAGATCTTCGTCACGGGCGGCGCGGGCGCGGTCCCGATCGACTTCGACGCCTACACGGAGCCGCGCTTCGAGCGGATGGTGAGCGCCTGGATGCGGCTCGCCTTCGCGCTCAACCTGATGAACCGCAGCATGGGCATGCCAGACCTCTACCCGTTCCAGCTCTCGCCGCCCGCCATCAGTAAGCTCAGCGCCGTGCATATGATGGTCCGCAAGGTCGCGGGCAGGTCGGTGCGGCCGGAGTCAGCCATGGCGCCGCTCAGGGCCATGGCCGAAGGGCTGAAATCCGGCATGAGCGCGCCCGCCGAGGACGCGCTCGGGGTCATGGACTGAGCGGCGGGGCGCCGCCCTCCCCTTAGCGCTGTTCGCTGCTGGACAGGATCTGCTCCAGCCGCTCGCGCGCCTGGCGATGCGCGTCGCGCAGATTGTCGAGCCGCTTTGGGTCCGGCGTATCAACGTCCGTGCCGCCGAACGAGTTCGGGATCGCCCGCGCGCGCAGGTGTTCGCGGTATTCGGCCCAGGTGCGATCCGTCTCGGCGATCGCCCATTCCATGTCCTTGTCGAGCAAGGCGCCCATGCTCACCTCCGTCAGGTTGTTGTCGGGACGATAACGCGGCCGCCCCGGCGAGCGTTTCAGTCGGCGAAGGCCAGCGGCCGCGCCACGGCTTCCAGCGATTTCCGCTCCGCCGCGACGCCCCATTTCCACACAACGCCGGCCGCCAGGATCATCAGCACGGAGCCGAACAGGTAGCCGGCGAACACCGTCTCGCGCGATCCCGTCTGCACCAGATGGCCAAACACCGCCGGCCCCGCCACGCCCCCGATGCCGGTGCCAACCGCGTAAAACGCCGCGATCGCGAGCGCCCGGATCTCCAGCGGGAAGGTCTCGCTCACCGTGAGATAGGCCGAGCTCGCCGCCGCCGAGGCGAAAAAGAACACCACCACCCAGCACAGCGTCAGCGTCACTGGCGTGAGCACGTTCTGCTGGAACAGGTAGCCGCTGACGGCCAGCAGCACGCCGGACGCCACATAGGTGAAGGCGATCATCGGGCGCCGTCCGACGGTGTCGAACATCCGCCCGAGCAGCAGCGGCCCCATGAAATTGCCGACCGCGAAGGGGAGGATGTAGAGCCCGATATGATCCGACGGCACGTTGTAGAAGTCCGTCAGAACCAGCGCGTAGGTGAAGAAGATCGCGTTGTAGAAGAACGCCTGGGCGGCCATCAGGCTCAACCCCACCACGGCGCGGCTGCGGTGGGTGTGGAACAGCGCCGTGAATACCTCCGAGAGCGGCGTATGGCTGCGGGCCCGCAGCTTGTTCTTCGGGAACGGCCCCTCCTCCAGCGCGTGCCCCTCGGCCCGGAACCGCGCCTCGATGCCGGCCACGATCTCCTCCGCCTCGCGGGCGCGGCCATGCGTCATCAGCCATCGTGGGCTCTCCGGGATCCAGAGGCGCATGAACAGGATCACGAGCCCGAGCACGGCGCCGATGAAGAAGGCGACGCGCCAGCCGGTGTCGATGGCGAAGATCGCCGGGTTCAGCACCACGACCGATCCCGCCGCGCCTACCGCCGCGCCGATCCAGAAGCTGCCATTGATCACGAGGTCGCTCCAGCCGCGCACCCGCGCCGGCAGCAATTCCTGGATGGTGGAGTTGATGGCCGTGTACTCGCCGCCGATGCCCGCGCCGGTGAGGAACCGGAAGAAGCAGAAGCTCCACACG
Source organism: Alsobacter sp. P4_H11 (assembly GCF_056400925.1). Lineage (NCBI taxonomy): Bacteria > Pseudomonadati > Pseudomonadota > Alphaproteobacteria > Hyphomicrobiales > Alsobacteraceae > Alsobacter > Alsobacter sp. P4_H11. The sequence continues at coordinate 270,517 of NZ_JBFUKI010000001.1, read as the reverse complement.
TCCCACGAAAAGGCGCTGGCCGCCGTGGCGACCAGGTACAGGAACAGCGTAATGAAGAAGAGCTTCTTTCGCCCGAGCCGGTCGGTGAGCCACCCGAAAAACAGGGCGCCGAGCACCGCGCCCGCCAGATAGGCGCTGCTGGCGAGGCCAATATCCGTGTTGGCGAGATGCAGCGTCGGGCTTTCCTTCAGAGCCCCTGCGAGGGAGCCGGCCAGCGTGACCTCCAGCCCGTCCAGGATCCAGGTGACGCCAAGCGCCGCGATCACGAGCTTGTGGAAGCGCCCCCACGGCAACCTGTCGAGCCGCGCCGGAATGTCGGTCTCGACCACTTCCCCCGTGAGATGCGCGCCCTGCATGCCAATCCTCCCCGTTTGGATGAAGAACGGCGTGAGCGGCGCAAGGGTTCACGGCGGAGGTTGCGCGTCGCGGTCATCGCCTCGCCGTCATCCCCGGCGACCTGCGCAGCAGGTCGGGAAGGGGATCCAGAGCAAAGGCGCTCACCCCTGGATCCCCCTCCCGCCGCCCCGCGCCGCCGGGGATGACGGGAGGATCGACAAACCATCAACGCCTCGCCGTCATTGCGAGCGACAGCGAAGCAATCCAGCTGATGCGGGGCGCTACGCCCGGCGCCGGGGCTGCTCCCAACCATCTGGATTGCTTCGCTGCGCTCGCAATGACGGCGAGGGGCTCAATCGTGGTGCGCGTCCCTCTCCCCTCGGGATAGGGGCAGGGGTGAGGGCGCCGGGTACCCCTGCATTTCTCCGTCATTGCGAGCGCCAGCGAAGCAATCCAGCTGATGCCGGGCGCTCTGCCCGGCGCCGGGGCTGCTCCCAACCGCCTGGATTGCTTCGCTGCGCTCGCAATGACGGCGAGGCGAACTTACTAAGAAAATAATCCTTGACAATTCGTCCCGTTTCCCGCACCTTCCGCCTACTCTCGACCCAGGGAGGGGGCGCTTCCGGAGCGGTCCGTTGCGGGGTCGGGGCGCGGCGCCTGCGCGGGTGGGGATACCGGACCCACCCTCCGGGAGGCCTTTCCGGAGCGGCCGGAGGGTGGGCGCGGGGGTCACAGCCCGCACAAACTCATCACCCGGCAGTCAGCCCGCCCGCCCCACACTACGGTGGGGCCGTGGACGCGGCCACCTTAACACCCTCGTGGTTGCTGCCCACAAGGAGCGGCCACGAGGAAGGAGCGCGGGTCGGAAAGGTTCAAAATCGCCGGTCGCGGGGCGTCGGCCCGTCCGAACCCTACGCGTAAAAACATCGATGGGCCGGCGCCTCGCGGCGCCCCTCCACCAGCTTGCCCGATCTTCGCGCGCCAACGCGGAGCCGCTTTCGCGCGCCCTGCTTTGCCATCCCACTCCACCACCCGAAGCGAGAGGCCATCCGCCATGCCCGCCCGCCGATCACCCTCACCCACCGCCGCGTTCGCCGACCCCGCCGAGGAGCCCGAGTATGGGCCGGACGAGGCCGAGGCGGAGCTGGAACGGTGCCTTCGCGCCATCAACACGCAAAGCGGCGTCTGGCGGCGTTGCGGGCGCGGGGCCTGCAGGCGGGAGCGCCGCTGCCGGCGCGGCATGGCGTGTCTCGCGCCGCGCGTCGTTCCGGCGGCGGACGACACCGAGGCCATGATGGAGAGCGTGCGCGCCGAGATCCTGCTGGCGCACGAGCGTGTTCTGCGGGGCACCGTCGAAGACGCGCCGATGCGGGCGGCGGCGCAACCCGTCGCCCCGCGTCGTGCGCGCGCCGCTGCAGCGCCGCGTTGTCGATCCATCTAGGCGTCTGGGCGTCAGAACGGCAACGCGGCGCATGCGCCACGCTGCCGAAGAACGCGGTACGCGCCCTCCCCGGCCGGAAACCCGGATCGGTGGCTCTTACCGCCCCTTGGCCTTCCGCCACTCGGCGAAATCGACCTTGCTCTGCTCATCCGTGGGCGGATAGAGGCCGAGGATGGAGCGGCCCTCGTTGACCTTCTCGGTCACGAAATCCTCGAAGGCTGTCATCTCGACCGCCTCGTCGGCGATCTCGTCGGCGATGTGGGCCGGGATCACGACCACGCCCTCGCGGTCGCCAACGATCACGTCGCCGGGCCAAACCGGGGCGTCGCCGCAGCCGATCGGGACGTTGATGTCGAGCGCCTGGTGCACCGTGAGGTTGGTCGGGGCGGCTGGGCGGTTGTGGTAGACCGGGATGTCGAGGTCGGCGATCTCGGGGCTGTCGCGGAAGCCGCCGTCCGTCACCACGCCGGCGACGCCGCGCTTCATCAGGCGGGTCACCAGGATGGAGCCGGCCGAGGCGGCGCGCGGGTCCTTGCGGCTGTCGATCACGAACACCGCGCCGGGCGGGCAATCCTCGACGGCCTTGCGCTGCGGGTGGGCGCGGTCCTGGAAAACCGAGATCTGGTTCAGGTCCTCGCGCGCCGGGATGTAGCGCAGCGTGAACGCCTCGCCGACCATCGGCTTGACGTTGGGGTTCAGCGGCCGCACGTCCTGGATGTACTGATTGCGAAAGCCCCGCTTGAACAATGCGGTACAAATCGTTGCGCTGCTGACGGTTTTCAGCTTTTCGCGGGTTTCTGGCTTGAGGCTCATGATGACGCGCTCCACTCAGTAGATGTCGGGCTCGGCGACGGGCGCGCCGAAGGCAGTTTCCAGGAAGTCGAAGTCGCAGCCCTCGTTGGCCTGCTTGATGTGCTTGGAGAACATCCAGCCATAGCCGCGATGGTAGCGCGGCTCAGGCGCGACCCAGGCGGCCTTGCGGCGGGCCATCTCGTCGTCGCTGATGTCGAGGTTGATGGTGCGGGCGTCGACGTCCACCGAGATCATGTCGCCGGTGCGCACGAAGGCGAGCGGCCCGCCGATATAGCTCTCCGGCGAGACATGCAGGATGCAGGCGCCGTAGCTGGTGCCGCTCATGCGCGCGTCCGACATGCGCAGCATGTCGCGCACGCCCTGTTTCACGAGCTTCTTGGGGATGGGCAGCATGCCCCACTCGGGCATGCCGGGGCCGCCCTGCGGGCCGGCGTTGCGCAGGATCAGGATGTGGTCGGCCGTGACGTCGAGGTCGTCGCGGTCGATGGCGTCCTTCATCTCCGGGTAGCTGTCGAACACCAGCGCCGGGCCCGTGTGCTTCAGGTATTGCGGCGCGCAGGCGCTCGGCTTGATGACGCAGCCGTCGGGCGCGATGTTGCCCTTCAGCACCGCGAGCGCGCCCTCCTGGTAGATGGCGGTCTCCACCGTGCGAATGACGTCGTCGTTGTAGACCTCGGCCCCGGCGATGTTCTCGCCCATGGTCTTGCCGGTCACCGTCATGCAGTCGAGATGCAGGTGCTGGGTGATGCGGTTCATCAGCGCCGGCAAGCCGCCGGCGTAGAAGAAGTCCTCCATCAAATACGTATCGCCGCTTGGGCGGACGTTGGCGATCACCGGCACCTTGCGGCTGGCCTTCTCGAAATCGTCGAGGCCGATGTCGCAGTCGGCGCGCCGGGCCTGCGCGATCAGGTGGATGATCGCGTTGGTGGAGCAGCCCATCGCCATCGCGACCGCGATGCCGTTCTCGAAGGCTTCGCGCGTCTGGATCTTCTTGGGGGTGAGGTCCTCCCACACCATCTCGACGATGCGGCGGCCGCAATCGGATGCGAGGCGGATGTGGTTGGCGTCGGCGGCCGGGATCGAGGACGCGTTGGGCAGCGTCATGCCGATGGCCTCGGCGATGGCCGTCATCGTGGAGGCGGTGCCCATGGTCATGCAGGTGCCGTAGCTGCGGGCAATGCCGCCCTCCATGGCCTCCCAGTCGGCGTCCGTGATGGTGCCGGCGCGCCGCTCGTCCCAGTATTTCCAGGCGTCGGAACCCGAGCCCAGGATCTTGCCCTTCCAGTTGCCGCGCAGCATGGGGCCGGCCGGCATGAAGATGGCCGGCACGCCGGCGCTGGTGGCGCCCAGCAGCAGGCCGGGCGTGGTCTTGTCGCAGCCGCCCATCAGCACCACGCCGTCGATCGGGTGGGAGCGGATGAGCTCCTCGGCGTCCATCGCGAGCATGTTGCGGTAGAGCATCGTGGTCGGCTTCACGGCGCTCTCGGAGAGCGACAGCGCCGGCAACTCGACCGGGAATCCGCCGGCCTGCAGCACGCCGCGCTTCACGTCCTCGACGCGCTGCTTGAAGTGGACGTGGCAGGGCTGCAGGTCCGACCAGGTGTTCAGGATGCCGATCACCGGCCGCCCGACCCAGTCCGCCGGGGCGTAGCCCATCTGCATCAGGCGCGAGCGATGGCCGAAGGCGCGCAGATTGTCGGGCGCGAACCAGCGCGCGCTGCGCAGCTCATCATAGGTCTTGCGGGGTGCTTGGGTCATCGCTGCGGTCCTGCGCTTAGCCGTGTCGAGGGGAGCGGGACGGCTAGAGGGCAGGCCTTCTGGCGAGCGGTCGAGCGTTTCCCGATGCGTCGTTGCGCCCTTCATGCACTAATGCATCAGTGGTCGGGCGGCAACCCTGATGCTATGGTTTCGCGATGACCGCGCAGGACGCCGCCGATGCGGCCCTCCCCGATTTCGCCGTTCTGGAGCGAGGCCGCCAGGCCGCCCCGCAGGTGTATGAACGCCTGCGGCTGCGCATCATGGACCTCTCCCTGCCCCCCGGCGCGCCGCTGTCGCGGGCCGAGCTGGCGCGGCGGTTCGGGGTGAGCTCCACGCCGGTTCGCGACGCGCTGATGCGGCTCGAGGAGGAAGGGCTGGTCGAGGTCTTCCCCCAGCATGCGACGGTGGTGAGCCGGATCGACGTTGCGGCCGCGCACCAGGCGCACATCCTGAGGCGGGCGCTGGAGACCGAGATCGTCCGCATCGCGGCGCGCCAGCCCGACCCCGCCCTGGCGCAGGCGCTGGACCAAAGCGTCGCTCGGATGCGGGCGCTGTTCGCCATCCAGGATTTCGCGGGGTTCTCGGCCGAGGACGAAGCCTTCCACCGCCGGCTCTTCGAAGCCGCGGGCGCGCCTGACCTTTGGGCGCTGGCGCGCAGCCGCAGCGGACACCTTGATCGCCTGCGCCGCCTGCATCTCCCGAGCCCCGGCAAGGGCGAGGCCATCCTGGCGGACCACCTCGCCATTTCCCGCGCGGTGGCCGAGGCGGACCCAGCCGGCGCGGAGGTCGCAATGCGCAAGCACCTCGCCGGCACGGTGGCCAACATCGAGGAAATCAGGGCGCGCCGGCCGGAGTTCCTGCGGCCATGAACGCGATGGTTTCGCAATGCAACAATCTGTGATTCGCCGGATGGCCGCCTTTATGGTGCGATCGGGTTGTCGCGCAGAGGGTTCTCAGGCGAGACACTCCAGGTTCGTCTTGACGCCCCCGCCGGCCCTGCCGCGGGGGCGCTTTTTTGGTTGGAGTAGATTGTTAGGGACGTGATGCAACCATTGGTTGCGTATCCATCCCGAGCCGAGCGTCGTGTCTGCTGCCAGTTCCGTTTCGTCCGCCGCCCCCGCCCGTGCATCTCTTGCGGGTTGGGGCCTGTGGACCCTCACTGGAGCCGCCGCGAGCCTGGTGCTCGCCTGCCCGCTGCTGCGGTTCTACTACTGGCCGGCCGGCGATGGTCTCGACATCCGCGGTCATCCGATCGGGCGCGACTTCCTGAATGTCTGGGCGGCGCCGCGGCTGGCGTTCGGCGGCCGCGTGGACGAGATCTACGATCGGTCCGCCTATGTGCGGGCGATCGGCGAGCTGTTCGGCGCTCCGTTGCCGTTCCACAACTGGAGCTACCCGCCAAGCGCGCTCGTGGCGCTCGCGCCGTTTTCGGCCCTGCCCTATTTCGCCGCGCTGGCAGCCTGGCTTGGCCTGACTTTCTTGGCCTATGCGGCGGTCGGGCTCGAGCCGGTCCGGCGGTCCCGGCGGCTGGGAGCGCTGCTGATGCTGGCGCTCGGCCCGGCGAGCCTGATCAACATCCTGGGCGGGCAAAACGGCTTTCTGACGGCTGCGCTTCTGCTCGGGTCGTTCCGACTGATGCCAGACCGGCCGCTTGCGGGCGGCGCGCTTCTCGGCGTCCTGACGATCAAGCCGCACCTCGCGCTGCTCGCTCCCTTGCTCATGGCGATGTCCCGCGCCTGGCGGGCGATGGCGGCGGCCCTGATCGTCAGCGCGCTGCTCGCCTTGGTGTCGGTCGCGCTGTTCGGGGTCGATCCCTGGCGCGAGTATCTGGGCGAGACGAGCCGCTACACCCTGCAGGCGCTGGAGCGGTTCACCGGGTTCTTTCCGCTGATGATGGGGTCGGTCTACACGAGCCTTCGAACGTCCGGCGTCGGGAGTGGGACCGCTTGGCTCGGGCAGGCTTTGGCCAGCGTGTCGACGATCGCATTCGCGCTGCTCGCCTTCCGCAAGGCAGGAACGCCAATCCTGCGCACGCAGATCGTCGCCGCCGCGGCGCCTCTGATCACGCCCTACATCTTCTTCTACGACCTGACGGCGCTCTCGGCCATCCTGGTCTGGCGGTTGCTCGACGATGGCCCCGACCAGCCCGCGCTCGCGCTCAAGGCGCTCTACGCGGCCGCGTGGCTGTCGCCATGCGTGCTCGTGTATCTGAACATATTCGGAATCGGAGCGTCCGCTTTGGTGCTGGCGGCCGTATTCGCCGCGACCGTGCTGGAGGCCTATGGCTGGCGGTCCCGGGAAGACTCGAACTTCCGACCTTCGGTTTAGGAAACCGCTGCTCTATCCGGCTGAGCTACGGAACCGCGCGGCGGTTGTTTAGCATAGGGGCGCGGCGGCCGACAATTGCCGGCTCGCCCCGCAAGGGGAGCCGTGTCGCGGAACGGCGACGGGCAGCGGGCGTTGCCTCGGCAGGAGGTTCCCTCATGACGACAGACCTGCGCGACCGCCCCGCGGCCGAAACGCGATACTACGTGCACTTTCTCGAGCGTGGCGAAGGCGAGCCTCACTATGAGCGCGCCACCGCCCGCGAGTTCGCCTCGCCGCAGGAGGCCAACGCTTACGCGACCACTCTCTCGGCCGAGTCGAAGCCGCTCGTCACCACGAGCCCGACCCCGCCGGAGCTGGACCAGGACGGCCACGACCAGTCCTGACAGGCGGCTTCGGGCAACTGGACGACGCCCGCTGCGGCGCGATAGCGTGCTGGACGCCCAGAGCCGTCCGCATGCCGCCATCCCGCGTTTCGCCGATTGACTGCGTCGCCACGCCGGGCGGCGGGTTGATCGCCATGACGGCTTTTCCGGGGCGTCGGCCCGCGCCGGAGCATGGAGCGTCGGCTGCCGACCTGCGGGCGCTGCGCGACTGGGGCGCGACCTGGCTGGTGACGCTGGCCGAACGCGCCGAGTGGGCGCGGCTTGGAGAGGCCGACCTGCCGGCCGCGGCCGAATCAGCCGGTCTACGGTGGCGCCACGCGCCGATCCCCGACATGCACCCGCCGGACGCCGCCACTCTGGCGGCCTGGTCGCGGCTCGCTCCGGATCTGCTCGCGACGCTTGCCGCCGGTGGCCGGGTGGCGATCCACTGCGCCGCCGGGCTGGGACGCACCGGGACCATGGCGGCCACCTTGCTGGTGCAGAGCGGCGTGGAGCCGGCCTTGGCGGTGGAGCGCGTCCGGGCGGCGCGGCCTGGCGCGATCGAAACCGACGCCCAGCTGCGCTTCGTGCTCCACGGCGCGCCGTCGTTGGCGCGGCTCTAGCCGGTCTTCCGGCGCTTGCGCGGAGCGGCGGCGCCTTCCCGGTCCGGCGTCAGCCCGGTGATCTCGGCGCCCTTGAGAATGTGGCGGGCGAGAACGTCCACGGCCCGGTCGGCGTCGCGCTCCAGCGCGGCGTCGAGGAGCTGGCGGTGCTCCTGGGCGGACTGGGAACGCGGGAACGGGCGCGTCTTCAGCGACAGCATGCGGTAGCGCTTGCTGTGGTCGTACATGGCTTTGTGGAACAAGGTCAGCCAGCGCGAGGCGCTGTTGGAGATCAGGGCGGCGTGGAACTCCTCGTTGTAGCGCTCCCAGACGTCGCCGAACTCGTCGGGTCGTTCTTCGACCTGCGCCTCAACCTTGGACAACTTATGATAGGCCCCGACTACGCGGGCCTCCCAGTCGAGGTCCGCGTTGGCGATGGACTGGCGCAGGGCGTGGCATTCGAGAAGCTGGCGCATTTCGGTGATCTCGCGCAGGTCCTCGGACGAGACGGGCAGCACCGCGAAGCCGCGCTGGCCCTCCGCCACCACCAGGCCGTCAGCGGCCAGCCGCGAGAGCGATTCGCGCAAGGTTCCGACACTGGCTCCATAGGCCCGGCTGAGCTGCTCCAATCGCAGCTTGGCGGCGGGCTGCAATGCGCCGAGGATGATGTCCTGGCGGATCCTGTCCTGGATGATCTCGGTCAGGGTGCCGCCGCCGCTCTCGGGCGCGCTGCCAATGTCCGTGTCCATGCGTTCCCCATCGCGCAAAGCCGAAAGCGAGTTGTAGAGACGCCCGCGCTTTCGTATGACACCATACGAAATCTCGGAGATTTTGGCGATGTTCAAATGGTCGATCGCGACGGTGTGCATGGGCGGCACGCTGGAGGTGAAGATGGCCGCCGCCGCGCGGGCAGGCTTTCGGGCCATCGAGATTTTCGAGAATGACCTGACCTTCTTCAGCGGCAAGCCGCGCGACGTGCGCCGCATGGCGGACGACCTCGGCGTGTCGATCATCGCGCTGCAGCCCATGCGCGATTTCGAGGGCATGCCGGACCCCGCCCGCGCCCGCAACATGGACCGGGCGCGGCGCAAGCTGGACCTAATGGAGGAACTCGGCGCCCCTCTCCTCTCCGTCTGCTCCAATACATCGCCGGACTGCCTGCCGGACGCGGAGCGCTCGGCCGAGGACCTCGCCAACCTGGCCGACGAAGCCGCGCAGCGGGGCCTGCGCATCGGGTTCGAGGCCCTGGCCTGGGGTCGCCACGTCAAGGAGTGGATGCAGGCCTGGGAATTGGTGAAGCTGGCCGACCGCACCAATTGCGGGCTGGTGCTGGACAGCTTCCACGCCTGCGTGCGCAAGAACCCGCTCGACCTCATCGCCGAAGTGCCGGGCGATCGCATTGCGCTCGTCCAGGTTGCGGACGCTCCCGACATCCTGATGGACCCGCTGTCGCTCGGGCGGCATTATCGCAGCTTCCCGGGCCAGGGCGATCTGCCGATCGACGCCTACATGGCGGCGGTGGCGAGGTCCGGCTATCGGGGACCGGTGTCTCTCGAGATCTTCAATGACCAGTTCCGGGGGGCCAGCGCGGCCGCCATGGCTCTCGACGGCATGCGGTCCCTGCAGACCATGGGCGAGCGGCTCAACGCCGGCCGGATCGCGGCGGGCGAACGCCCGATCGCCGGGATTGCGACGCTGCCGCCTGCGCCGGTGGTGCGCGGCGTGTCCTTCGTGGAGTTCGCGACCGGAGAGGACGATAGCGAGCCGCTTGCCGAGGTGCTGACCGGCCTCGGCTTCAGCCCCGTCGGCCATCATCGCTCCAAGGATGTCACGCTCTACCGCCAGAATGACGTCAACATCGTGCTGAACCGCGAGAAAGAGGGTTTCGCCCACTCATTCTCGCTCGTGCACGGCCCATCGGTCTGCGCGCTCGCGCTTAACGTCGACAACGTCCCGGCGGCGCTGGATCGGGCCGAGGCGCTTGGCGCGGGCGCCTATTCGGGCCGGGTCGGGCCGGGCGAAGCCACCATCCCGGCCGTGCGCGGCGTGGAAGGAAGCCTGCTCTACTTCGTGAAGGAGGGGCAGGATTTCTGGGCGCAGGACTTCGAGCTTCAGGGGGTCCCGGCGGCCGGGGGTGGGATCACGCGGATCGACCATCTCTCCAACGTCGTGCGGCGCTCGGAATTCCTGACCTGGACATTGTTTTACAAGGCCGTGCTGGGCTTCCGTGACGAGCCGCAGGTGGAGCTCTTCGATCCCTACGGGGCGTTCTACAGCCGCGTCGTCAGCTCGCCCGACCGCGCCGTGCGCATCCCGATCGCGATCGCGGATGGCGGATCCACCAGCGTATCGCGCTTCATCGAGGAATTCGGCGGCGCAGGCGTCCAGCAGATCGCCCTGGAGGCGACGGACCTCCTCGCTTTCGTGGAGCAGGCCCGGGCTCGCGGGATGCGCTTCCTCGACATTCCGGACAACTACTACGAGGACCTCGCCGCCCGTTTCGATCTCGATCCGGCGCTGCTGGAGCGCATGCGCGGCCTCGGGGTGTTGTATGACCGCGCCGGCGACGGCGAGTTCTTCCACATCTACACCGAGACCTACCGAAACCGGTTCTTCTTCGAGATCCTGGAGCGCCGCTCCTATGACCTGTTCGGGGCTGCGAACACGCCGATCCGTCTCGCCGCCCAAGCTTCCGCGCAGGACAGCCGTCGCGACGCCGAATGGACGATGGACTGATGCGCGGCTCAACCTTGAGTTTGTGACACCCCTGTGGCGCCCGCGTCATCGACAGTCCCCGGCGACTCACCTGTGATCAGCGTGATTTCTGGGGGGCTGGAATGAAGCTGACGCACGAAGACATCGCCATGCGGCTCGCCGCGCTCGTGGACCTCGCCATCGAGGAGGTCGCGACCGGGCCGATCACGGCGCCGCGCGTCGAGCGCCTCACCGCCATGCTGCACGCGGCGCGCGACGGCATCGAGCGCCTCGCGACCGACCTTCCCAAGCGTACGCCGGCCGTTGCGGCCGAACTGCTCGGCGGCAACGTCGTCGCGTTTCCGGCCGGACGGCGCGCGAACGGCTAAGGGGCCTACGGCCCCTGCATCGCATCCCAGGTCACTGCCAGTTGCTCGGGCTTCAGCGTCCGGCCGGTGTTGGTGACGATGAACGCCTCCGTTCCGGGCGGCGCCTCCTCGTTGGCGGCTACGTGCAGCGCTTCGCGCAGGGAGGCGAACTGGCGGGCGCCCTCCCAATCTTCCGGCTTGAGCAGCCCTTCGCTCATTTTGCAGAATCGCAGGCGCGCCGGGCCATCGAGTTCATCACGGGTCACGTCCATTGAGGGCCTCCTGGTTCGAAAGACCAATGCCCTGCCCTGCCCGCGGTTCCTGAGGGACAAAGGCCGACGCTCCGGCCACGGTTTCGCCTTGCGGGCCTGCGACGACGCCCGCTCCTGTTATCGTGAGCCGTTCGATGATCCTCGACCGCAGAATCTTTCTTCTTGGCGCAACCCTGGCGGCCGTGCCCGGCCTCGTTGCGGCGCAAGGCCAGAACCAGTGGCTCAAGCTGAAGGGTGACGAGGGCCAGCCGGTCGGCAACGCCCGCCTGCCCGTGGAGCTGGTGAGCCAGATCGACGCGACGCCGGGCCGGATCACGCTCGGCTCGGGCAGCCCCGACGTCGTGCTGGCGGAGTTCTATGACTACAACTGCCCGTGGTGCCGCAAGGCCGCCCAGGACATCGGCGCGCTGGTGGAGACGGATGCGGATCTGCGCGTCCTGCTGATCGGCAACCCCATCCTTTCGCCGGGGTCCAAGGACGCTGCGGCGGTCGAGGCCGCGGTGCAGAACCTCGCGGGCGACGAGGCGGCCGGCCGCTTTCACCAGCGCATGTTCGCTGAAGCCGGGCGGGCCGACCGCGCCAAAGCGGTTCGCATCGGCGCCGAGACGAGCGGCAAGGCGGCGGCCGACCTTGAGCGGCTGGCCGCGTCGCCCCAAGCCAAGGCGCAGGTGGATGGGCAGCTCCGGCTCGCGGCCAATCTGGGCTTCATCGCGACGCCCACCTTCGTGCTTGGCGGGCTTGGCGTGTTCGGCTATCCGGGCCCCCGCACGACGTCGCAGATGATCGCGGCGCTCCGCAAATGCGGCGAGGTCGGCTGCCGCTAACCTTTAAGCGAGGCGGATCAACGCCAGGCCGGCCACGATCAGGAGCGCCGACAGGACGCGGTTGCGGCTGAGCGGCTCCTTCAGCCAGACAACCGCGATCAGCGTCGCGAACAGGACGCTGGTTTCGCGCACGGCCGCCACGAGTGGGATCGGGGCGATCGTCATCGCCCAGATCGCGATCCAGTAGGCCCCGACCGACATGGCCCCGCCGGCGAGGCCCGGGCCCTTGAAGCGCCACAGCGGCGCGAGGCCTCTCCAACCGCGCCGCCAGAGCGCCAGCGTGGTGAGGCAGACGCCGTCCAGCACGAAAAGCGCGGCCGTGTAGGCGTGAGGGTTGCCGGACGCACGCGCGCCGGTTCCGTCCGTGAGCGTGTAGAGGCAGATTGTCACCGCGGTGAGCGCCGCATAGCCGAGCGCGCGGGGATCGGCGGCGCTCTTGCGGCCCGCGATCGCGATGCTGGCGATGCCGCAGCCGAGCACCAGGACGCCGGCCATGCCCAGGGGCGAAACGGGCTCGGACAGCCAGAACAGCGACACGATGGCGGTGAGCAACGGCGCCGAGCCGCGCGCGATGGGGTAGACGATTCCCATGTCGGCCCGCGAATAGGCCGCGACCAGAAACAGGTGGTAGCCGAAGTGGATTGCCGTTGAAGCAAGCAGCATCGGCCATGCGGCCGCGATGGGCCAGCCCACGACCGCGACGCCGATCAGCCCGAACAGGCTGCCCGCGCCGGTGATCAGCACCATGGCCAGAAAAGGTTCGATGCGGATCTTGAGAACCGCATTCCAGCCGGCATGCAGGGCCGCGGCGGTCAGAACGGCGAAAAAGACAGGCAGTGTCATCCGAAGCGCCGGCGCTGGGCGCCGAGCGGGAATCGGGGCGCGACGCCATTGTGACACGACGATGACAGTCTCGCCGCCCCTGTCGTCCGACGTGAACGAACGAAAACGCCGCCCGCGTTCTTCCGAACGGGGCGGCGCAATAGAAATGGCCTCAGTGGCGCGACAGGGCGCGCGGCTGGGTGTGCGGGGCGATGGGAAGGACGGGCTCGACCTCCACGTCCGCCAGCCGATCGATGACCTCGGCGACGATCATGCAATCGTCCTTGTCGATGTCCTCCATCGGATAGAGGGCGTAAGCCTCTACCATCTCGACGATCTCGGCGTCACGACCGAAGGTCAGGACGCAGTTTTCTCCCCGCATGAACCAGTCCGGCACCGTCGCGCCGGCCTCGAAGGTCCAGCGCTTCTGGTGGGGCATGCGTGATCCTCAGACGGCCGCCTCGCGGGCGGCGGCGGCGGCGTGGGCGGCTTCGGTCCCGGCCTTGGTGCGCCAGAGCTGGAAGCCGGCGTCGCCGATCGCGGCCTCGATGGCCCGGCGCGAGAAGTTGTGGGGCGGGTTCTGGCGGGCCTGCAGCACGCCGACGATGCCCCACGGCGCGTAACGCTGCGGCAGCTTCGATCCCTCCGCATCGCCCGCAAAGGCGTTCAGGCCGTCCTTGGTCTGGGACGAGAACATGAAGATGCGCATGGGAACGGCTCCTTTGAAAACGGGCTACGCGCGACCGGCGGTGAGGCCCGATGCCGGGCCTTGCGCCAATCGCAAACAGTTCTACGCCTCAGCGGCGGCGGAAATTCGGTCGGCGCGCGCCGCCGGCTCCGGCCGGGCGCTCGTCCTTGTGGCGGTAGATCAAGCGGCCCTTGTCGAGATCGTAGGGCGACATCTCGACGGTCACGCGATCGCCCGTCAGGGTCTTGATGCGGAACTTCTTCATTTTGCCCGCCGTGTAGGCGATCAGTTCGTGACCGCTTTCGAGGCGGACGCGGAAGCGGGCGTCGGGCAGGATCTCGGTGACCTGACCTTCGAATTCCATGAGTTCTTCTTTAGCCATCAATCCTCAGGGGTTGAGGGCGGGTCTTCTCGGCGGCGTCGCGGCCGTCTCCCGCCTGCATGGGCCAGGGCGTCGGGCCCTGGCGAGGGCGTCTGCCCCGAAAAAAGCGAGAAGCCGTTCCGCATGGAACGGCTCCCCCAAATTCTCTGGCGGCCTGGCCCCAGGGACCTCGGCCGCCTCCCATCAGGAACGCTTACGCGGCCTGGAGGTTGCCGGCGGACTGCTTGCCGGTGCGGCGGTCCGTCTCGAGCTCGTACGAGATCTTCTGGCCTTCGACGAGGCCGCGCATGCCAGCGCGCTCGATGGCGGACACGTGAACGAACACGTCCTTGCCACCCTCATCCGGCTGAATGAAGCCGTAGCCCTTTTGATCGTTGTACCACTTCACGGTTCCGGTAGCCATTTTCGATCGTCCTTCTTGAACTGCAAACGCACGTGGAGGCGCGGCCGCGAGAGCGTCCGTTCTCCGGTTCGTCGATGTTTGGAGAGATTGTCGCAGCGTGCGCCCGTGTTCAGGCGATGCGGCCCAGTCGTCCGGCCAAATGTCGATGGGTTTAATCTACGACCATATGGCCCAATTTTCAACCTCGTCGGCCGTAATTTCTCAGACGGCATTTTTCGCAGCCGCGGGAAAACAAAGCTGGAGCGCCGCGGGTTAGCGCGCGGCCTTATCACAGTATTTGGAAGTGCTATCGCTCACGCGTGCTCGGGAAGCAGTTCTCGGGTTTCGCGGCGCCGTTCAACGGACGAGGCCAGCTCCTGGATGGTGCTGAGGTCGAGCACGTGGACGCCGCCCTTCACCAGCCGCAGGAGCTTCTGGCGCTGCCAGACCTGCAACTGCTTGTTGGTGCTCTCGCGCGAAAGGCCGATGAGCTGGCCGAGCTCGCGCTGCGTGATCGCGATGTAGCCGCCCTCCGGCGAGAGCCGCAGCAGCGCCTTGGCGAGACGGCTGGACACGTCCAGGAAGGCGACGTCCTCGATCTGCTCGCTGGTGGCGCGGAGCCGGTGGCACAGCAGGCTGATGATGCGCATCGCGACCTGCGGCCGATCCTCGACCAGCGGCAGGAAGTCGCGCCGTTCCACCACCATGAGGTCCGTGTCCATCATCGCGACGGCGTCGGCCGAGCGAGGCGCGCCGTCGATCAGGGCGATCTCGCCCAGCACGTCGCCGACCCGCATGAGGTTGAGCACGAGTTCGCGGCCGTCCGGCGCGGGAACGCCGATCTTGATCAGGCCGCGCAGCACGACGAAGAGGCTCTGGCCAGGATCGCCCTTGCGAAACAGAAAGGCTCCGCGCTCCACATGCAGCGTGCGCGCATAGGAGGCGAGGCGTTCCAGGTCCTGCGGATCGAGCGCCGCGAAGAAAGGGTGCGACACAAGGAGATTTAGTCGGTGGTCAAGGCCGGGCCTGCGGGGGTCGGACATGGCGTAACCCTCCGGATGGTCGAAACAACATCACCCTATGGTGCGGCGCGCACAAGCGGCGTGCGCGAGCACACGCGTCAAACGACGGTTTCGGCGGCGCCCACCAGCGGGCCGCGCAGCGTCACGACCTCGCAATTGTTCATCGAGCGGCCGGTGAGATGGCGAAAGAATGTGCCGTGGCCGACTACCGCGATGGCGGTCTCGGGCCGCGCGTCGATCCATTCGGCGAAGTGGCGGACGCGCTCCTGGAACACGTCCTCGGGCTCGTAAGGCAAGCCGCGGGTGTCGAGTTCTCCGGCGTGCCACCACGGATCCGCGAGATGGTCGAAGCTCCAGTGCGGGAAGTCCGCGCCCAGCAGCGCCGGGCTGCGGCCGACGTCGCAGCTGCTTTCCAGCCGCTCGCGGTGCTTGCAGGTCACCAGCACGGGGACGTCACGGTCGCCGAACACGCCGTGGGCGGTTTGCAGGGCGCGGGTGAGCGGCGACGCGATCACGAGGTCGACCGGCTCCTCGGCCATGCGCCGGCGCGCCTCCTCGACCTGCGAGAGGCCGAGCTCCGTCAGCCGTGCGTCGATGTGCCCGGGGTCCTCGCCGGTGACCTCGTAATGGTGGTTGAAGGTGGACTGGCCATGGCGGATCAGGTGAACGATTCGGGTCATAGGCGGCTCGGGTCGGGGTTGGGACCTTCATGTAGCGCCGGGGCGCCCGGCCCACAACTCCCCCGAAAAGCCGCCGGGACGCCATGGCGCAGCTTGCAAGAGAGACCGTGCGGGGGCAGCGTCGCGCCATCATGCAAAAGAGATTCGCCGGTGGCTGACGAGCCGCTCGAGGTTCTGCAGCGCTGGTTCGGCCACAAGGCTTTCCGCGGACGGCAGGAAGAGGTCGTCCGCCAGGTCGTGGGCGGTGGCGACGCCGTGGTGCTGTTCCCGACCGGCGCGGGCAAGTCCATGTGCTACCAGGTCCCGGCGCTTTGCCGCGAGGGGACCGGCATCGTGGTGTCGCCGCTGATCGCGCTGATGCGCGACCAGGTGGAAGCGCTGAAGCAGGCCGGCGTCTCGGCGGCGGCGCTGAACTCCACGCTGAGCTCCGCCGACGCCTACGCGGTGCGGCAGGACTACCTCTCGGGCAAGCTCAAGCTTCTCTATGTGACGCCGGAGCGGCTGGTCTCGGACGCGTTCCTGGATTTCCTGTCGCGCGGCCGCATCGCGCTGATCGCCATCGACGAGGCGCATTGCGTCAGCCAGTGGGGGCACGACTTCCGGCCCGAATACATGCAGCTCTCGATCCTGGCCGAGCGCTTCCCGGGCGTGCCGCGCATGGCGCTCACCGCGACCGCCGACCCGCAGACGCGCGAGGACCTCCGCCGCCGGCTGAGGCTGGAGGAAGCGCCGGTTTATGCGACGAGCTTCGACCGTCCGAACATCCGCTATTCCATCGTGCCGAAGCAGAACCCCCGCCGGCAGCTGCTCGACTTCCTCCAGCGCCACCGCGGCGACGCCGGCATCATCTACTGCCTCAGCCGCAAGAAGGTGGAGGACATCGCCCAGTATTTGAACGAGCACGGCGTGCGCGCCCTGCCCTACCATGCGGGCATGGACCGGGCCGTGCGAGACGCCAACCAGGACGCGTTTCTGCGGGACGAGGGGCTGGCGCTGGTCGCCACCATCGCGTTCGGGATGGGGGTGGATTCGCCCTCGGTGCGCTATGTAGCCCATCTCGACCTGCCGGGCTCCATCGAGGCCTATTACCAGGAAACCGGCCGCGCCGGCCGCGACGGGCTGCCGTCCGACGCCTGGATGACGTACGGCATGGCCGACGTGGTGCAGCGCGGACGCATGATCGACGAGGGCGAGGCGCCGGCCGAGGTGAAGCGGGTGGAGCGGGCCAAGCTCTCGGCCCTGCTCGGCATCTGCGAGACCGCCGGTTGCCGTCGCCAGGCCATCCTGGCGCATTTTGGCGAGAGCCACCTCGGCGCGTGCGGCAATTGCGACAACTGCCTCAACCCGGTCGAGACGTGGGACGGGCTCGAGGCGGCGCAGAAGGCGCTCTCGGCCATCTACCGGACCGGCGAGCGCTATGGCGCCGCCTATGTGATCGAGGTTTTGCGCGGGATCGCGTCCGAGAAGGTGGTGCGGGCCGGGCATGACCAGATCAAGACCTTCGGGGTCGGGGCCGATCTCGACGAGAAGGTCTGGCAATCGGTGATCCGGCAGCTCGCCGCCATGGGGGCGATTGTGGTGGATCACGACGCCTATGGGGCGCTGACGCTGGGCGACTCGGCGCGCGCGATCCTGAAGGGCGAGCGCCCGGTGCAGATGCGCAAGGACCAGGTGTTCAAGGCGGAGCGGATCACGCAGAAGTCGCAGCGCGCCGCCGCCGTGGCAAATCTCGACGAGGATGCGCAGAAGGTGTTCGAGGCGCTGCGGACCGAGCGCATGCGCATCGCGCGCGAACAGGGCGTGCCGCCCTATGTGGTGTTCCACGACGCCACGCTGCGCGACATGGCGATGATCAGACCCCGGAACCGCGCCGAACTCGCGGCCGTGCAGGGCGTGGGCGAAGCCAAGCTCGACCGCTACGGCGCGGCTTTCCTGGCCGCGGTGGCGCGTGCGCAGGAAGCCGGCTGAGCCGCGCTCCGCTCGTTCAGTTCGGCAGCACCACGATGCCGCTTTCCGAGAACCCGACCTGAATTTTGGAGCCCGGCGCGTGCACGGCGGCGCGGCCGTTGTCGACCACGAAGAGCTCGCCCAGCGGGCTCGACACCCGGTATTCAAGGCTGCGGCCCAGATAGGAGCTGTGCTCGATCACGCCCTCGACGCTGGCGCGGCCATTGGCGACCGTCGTGATCGCGAGCGCATCAGGGCGCACCGCGAGCTTGACGGGGCCGGCCTTGGCGCCGCGCCGGGCGAGTTCGAGCTGGATGGAGCCGAGCCGGATGAGACCGCGGTCGCCGCGCTCTTCCTCCAGCACGCCGTCGAGGATGTTGGCGTCGCCGATGAAGTCGGCCACGAAGAGGTCGGCCGGCTGCTCGTAGAGTTCCCGCGGCGTGCCCGTCTGGGCGATGCGGGCGTTGGACATCACGATGATGCGGTCCGACACCGCCAGCGCCTCCTCCTGGTCGTGCGTCACATACGCGACCGTGAGGTTGAGGTCCTGCTGCAGGGCGCGGATGTCCTCGCGGACGCGGCGGCGCAACTTGGCGTCGAGGTTGGAGAGCGGCTCGTCGAACAGCAGCACCTGCGGCTCCAGCACCAGCGCGCGGGCGACGGCGACGCGCTGCTGCTGGCCGCCGGAGAGCTCCGACGGCGAGCGGTTTTCCAGCCCGGCGAGGCCGACCACCGCAATCTTCTCGGCGGCCATCTCGCGGGCGCGGGACTTTGGAAGGCCCTGGACGGTGGGCCCATAGGCGACGTTCTCGATCACGCTCATATGCGGGAAGAGCGCGTAGGACTGGAACACCATGCTGACGTCGCGATCCGCCGCCGACAGGCGCGTGACGTCGGCGCCGCCGATCAGGATCTCGCCTTCGCTGGCCATCTCGAGCCCGGCGATGAGGCGCAGCGTCGTGGTCTTGCCGCAGCCCGAGGGGCCGAGCAGCGTCACCAGCGTGCCGGGCTCGATCGTGAAGCTGACGGCGTCCACGGCCGTGACGAGGCCGTAGCGCTTGCTGACGTTGCGGAAGGTGACGGAGGCCGGCGCCTTGGACATGCGGATGGATCCCTGGGGTTCAGCCGCCGGCCGCGACCGTGACGGGAGGCGCCTCGCGGCGGCCGAGCTTGCGTTTGCCGACCAGCCGGTCGAAGCCGAGGATCGCGACCAGCATCACGACGATCAGCACCGACGCATACGCGATCGCGATGCCGAACTCGCCGGCCTCGACACGCCCGACGATGTAGGTGGTGGCCATGTTGTACCTGGCGGAGACCAGGAAGATCACGGCGCTCACCGCCGTCATGGCGCGCACGAAGGAATACACCAGCGTGGCCAGGATGGCGGGCCGCAGCAACGGCAGCACCACGAGCCGCAGGGTGGTCCAGGAGCGGGCGCCGAGCGTGAGCGACGCCTCGTCCAGGGACTTGTCGATCTGGCTCAGCGTGGCGACGGCCGAGCGCACGCCCACCGGCATGTTGCGGAACACGAAGCAGATCACGAGAATCAGCGCCGTGCCGGTGAGCTCGAAGGGCGGCACATTGAAAGCCAGGATGTAGCTCACGCCGATCACGGTGCCGGGGATCGCGAAGCTCAGCATGGTGCTGAACTCGAAGGCGCGCAGCCCCGCGAAGCGCTGGCGGGTGAGCAGGTAGCCGGTCAGAAGGCCGATCACGGCCGTGAGCGGCGCCGCCATGGCGGCGACCTCCAGCGTCGCGAAGAAGGAATCCCAGGCGCCGCCGGAGAACACCAGGCCGCCGGCGCCCTGCTCTATCCTGAAGCCCGAGAGGTAGTGATCCAGCGTGATCGTGTAGTCGCGCCCGAGGCTGCGAACGAAGCCGCCGACCAGGATCAGCACATAGACCGAGGCGGTGAACAGCGCCCAGGGCAGCGCCGTCGCGTAGCAGGCGAACGCGACCCGCTTCGGCAAAGGCAGCGGCAGGCCGGCGTCGCCCTTGCCGCCGACCGTGACGTAGACCTTCTTGCCGATCCACATCTGCTGCGCCCAGAAGGCGAGCAGCGTGAAGGCGAGCAACACGAGCGAGAGCACGGCCGCCCTCCCCTGGTCGGTGGCTGAGCCCACCACGGCGAAGAAGATCTTGGTGGACAGCACCTCGAAATTGCCGCCGAGCACGAGGGGGTTGCCGAAATCCGCGAGGCTCTCGACGAAGCCGAGCAGGAACGCGTTGGCGAGGCCGGGGCGCAACAGCGGCAGCGTGACGGTGCGGAACGTCGTCCAGCGGCTGGCGCGCAGCGTCTGGGACGCTTCCTCGAGCGAGGGCGCGATGCCCTGCACGACGCCCACCAGCACCATGTAGGCGATGGGCGTGAAGGCGAGCGCCTGGGCGAGGAAGATGCCCGGCAGGCCGTAGATCCAGCGCGAGCGCGGGATGCCGAACCATTCGGACAGCCAGGCCGTCACTGCGCCGGAGCGTCCGAACAGCAGGATCAGCGCCAGGCCGATCACGAAGGGCGGCGTGATGATGGGCAGGATCGAGAGAATGCGCAGCGCGCCCTTGAGGCGAAAATCCGTGCGCGTCGCGATGAGCGCGAAGGCGAGGCCCAGCGCCGTGGTGGCGACGCCGACCAGCACGCCGAGGAACAGCGTGTTCCAGGCGACGCCGCAACGCAGTTGCCCGGTGACGCAGTCCAGCCCCCAGATAGACTGGTCGGTGAACTTGGCGACGAAGAGCGCGAGGTCGAGATGGCCGGCATTGTCCTGGAAGGCGCTGGCCAGGATGGTCGACACCGGGAAGAACACGAACAGCAGGATCAGCGACACCACAACGCCGACCGCGCTGACGATGAAGGCGTCGCCGCGGCACCAGCCGCGCCCGGCGAGCCCCTGGCACATGATCAGCAGGAAGCAGAGCAGCAGCAGCCCCGCTCCGAGGCCGAAGCCTGCCTGGCTTGGCCCCGGCCCGCCCATCAGGGCCGCCACCCAGGCGAAGTTCCAGCCCTTGAGGCCGATTACGAAGCCCTGCTTCAGGACCGCCCAGAGCCCGAGCGCGCCGGCGAACACGAGCAGGCCGTTCCGCCGCAGCGGATCGGCAGTGCGCCACGCCACCATGGCGACGAGGAGCGGGATCAGGATCGGGGCCAGCCACCAGGCCTTGCCGGACAGAGCGAGCGCGAGCCCGCTGCCGGCCGGGCCCAGCGGATAGCCAGCCACGCCGGCGGGAGCCTGGAAATCGAGCCAGTACCAGGGAAGGAGCGCGTAGGCGATCCAGGCGGCGAGCAGCAAGGGGCCGCTGCGCACCGATTCAGCGCCCGTGCGGCGTTTGCCGCGTCCTTCGCCCGCCGAGCGCGGGCGAGAGGGACCGCCCGCCGCTTCCGTGATCGCCGTCATGCGTGAACCTTCACAGGGTGGTGGTCAGGCCCATGCGGGCCGATCCCGATCCGGCTTTCACTTCGGCAGGTTCTTCACTTCGGCGTCCCACTTGGCGAGCAGGCGTTTGCGCTCGTCGGAGGAGCCGTACTTGGCGAAATCGAAGTTGATGAGCTTGATGTCGGCCAGCTTGGGCGCCTGCGGGGGGATGGGCGTCGCCTTGTTGGAAGGCACCTGGTAGGACTTAGCGGGCGCGGCCAGCGCCTGAGCGGCCGGGGTCAGCGCCCAGTCGTAGAACTTCTTGGCGTTCTCCAGGTTCTTGGCGCTCTTGATGATCGACATGGAGCCGATCTCGTAGCCGGTGCCCTCGCAAGGCGCGACCGCCTTCATGGGGGCGCCGTCGACGATCATCATCACGTGGTCATGCAGGAACGCGATGCCGATCGTGGTCTCGCCGAGGCTCGTCGCCTTGGCGGGCGCGGCGCCGGACTTGGTGTACTGGTTGATGTTCTTGTGCAGGGCCTTGAGGTAGTCGAAGGCCTTCTGCTCGCCCATGATCTGCACCATGGTGGCCAGCATCGTGTAGGACGTGCCCGACGAGTTCGGGTCCGCGACCTGGACTTCGTCCTTCAGCCTCGGGTCCAGCAGGTCGGCCCAGCACTTGGGCTCGGGCAGCTTCTTCTCGGCGATCAGCTTCGTGTTGTAGGCGAAGCCCAGCGCGCCCGAATAGATGCCGACGGTACGGCCCTTGGAGCCTTCCCACTGGCGGACGGCCCAGTCGTTCAGCTCGGTGAGCTTGGGCGACTTGTACTCCTCCGTGAGGCCTTCCTCGGCGGCCTGCATGTGGGGATCGCCCGTGCCGCCCCACCAGACATCGCCGCGCGGGTTGGCCGACTCGGCCTTGACCTGCGCGTAGGTCTCGCCGGAGCTCTTGCGGGTCATCGAGACCTTGATGCCGGTCTCCTTTTCGAAGGCGGCCATCATCGGGCGGCACCACTCTTCCTGCACGGAGCAGTAGACTGTGAGCTGACCCTGCGCAGCGACCGGGCCGGCGGCGAGAATGGTCGCGAAGCCAGCAGAAAGGGCGACGCCCAGCGCGCGGCGTGTCAGAAACATGTCATATTCCTCCCGAAACCCATTATTTTACGGGAGTTTGCGCCGAGCCAGAGCGGCGCGTCAACTGCGGTTGCGGTCGGTAGCGGTTTCTAGCCGTGGACAGGGAGCCGCAGGCCCGTGATCTCCGCCAGGACGGATGCGAGGCCGGGCGCGCAGGCGAGGATCGGGGCGCCCTTCAGGAGGCCGCCCTCCCCCATGAAGTCGTTGGTGACGCCGCCCGCCTCGCGCGCCAGCACGACGCCGGCCAGCACGTCCCAGGCGTTGATGTGCAACTCCACATAGGCGTCGAGCCGGCCGGCCGCCACATAGGCAACGCCCAGGGCGCCCGAGCCGCAGCGGTAGAGCCCGCCGCCGCGCTCCATGACGCGGCCGCAGAGCGCGATGTAGTCGGCGACCGGGCGGCGCATGCTCCATCCGCACTCGATGGAGGCGGCGCGGATGTCGGTCGCGGCCGAGACCTGCATGGGCTCGCCGTTCAACGTGGCGCCCAGGCCGGTCGCGGCCGCGAAGAGATCGTCCTTGATGGGATCGTAGATGACGCCGACGACGGGCTCGCCGCCCGCCACATAGGCGATCGAGATGCAGAAATGCGCGATGCCGCGGGCGAAGTTGGAGGTGCCGTCGATGGGGTCGATCACCCACACGCCATCGAGGCGGCCCGTGGCCCCGTGCTCCTCGCCGATGATCCCGTCGTCGGGAAAGCTCGCCTGGAGGAGGCGCGAGACGAGCGTCTCGATCTCGCCGTCGACCTCGGTGAGAAAATCCTGGCTGCCCTTCATGACGTAGGCGCGCGCCTCGCGCCGCCCGAAGCGCTCACGCAACACGGCGCCGGCCTCGCGGGCGACCTCAACGGCGCGCGCGAGCCGCGCTTCCAGCGAAACGACCATGTCAAAAATCCCCCTCGATGCGACGGGACCGTAGCGGCGCGGCGGCGTGTTGCGAAGAGAAAATGCAGATCGGGCCGCAATCGCCCAAATAATCAGCATCATGCCCAAGAGTGTTGAGGTTCCTTGCTGATTCGTTTCCGGACGCATGCAGCGCGATCATGGCCGGGCTGTTGAAATCACCGATGCTGCAGTGCAGCAAAGGGTGTATTCCAAGCTCAACGTCTAGAACAGGAAGCGCTCGGGGATCTCGCAACAGGAGATTACCCAATGGCCAACTCGGCTCTCGCCCTCAACGCCCTCGCGCATGTGGGTTCGGATCGCCAGCCCCGCGCGGGACTGCTGTCCATGATCATCGAAGGCATCAAGGCCTCCCGCCGCCGCCAGGCCGAGCAGGTCGTCGCCAACTACATCCAGCTGAATGGCGGCCGCCTCACGGACGACCTCGAGCGTGAAATCTCGCGCAAGTTTGGCGACTACGCCGGCTGATCTGCCGCGACCAACCCGGCCGAGCGCCCTGCGCCGGCCGGGCGGCCTGCCGCCTCACGCCGGCCGCGACGCCGGCTCGTCCGCCTCCGGCTCGGGCAATCCGAACCGGATCCGCCGCGCCCGGGCGAAGCTGCCCGCCGTTTGAGGCTTCACGAACAAGGTCGTGATGGCCGGGTTCTCGGCCCTGACCCGCTTCTCGATCGCGTCCACCGCCCGCTCGATGTCGGGCGTGCGCAGATCGTCATCGAATTCCACGCTCAGCGACGCCGTGATCTGGTCCGGCGCGAGATGCGTCGTCAGAACCCCGTTGGCGTTCACGACGCCCGGCTGCTCGCGGGCGATGCGCAGAATGAGCTCGCTGGTTTGCGGGTCCGCCGCCTCGCCGATCAGGAGGCCCTTGGTCTCGCGGGCGAGCAGCAGCGCCGTGGCGGCCAGCAATCCGCCGATCGCCAGCGATCCGACGCCGTCGAGTTCGGGCGCGCCGGCACGGTCGGCCGCGAAGGTCGCCGCGAGCGCGATGACGAGTCCCAGCATGGCGGCGCTGTCTTCCAGCAGCACCGTGAAGGTCGCCGGGTCCTTGCTGCGCCTGATGGCGCTGAAGACGCTGCGATCCGGATTGCTGCCGCGGAACTGGCGATAGGCCACCGTCCAGGAGATGCCCTCGAAAACCAGCGAGAGCCCCAGCACGACATAGCTTACGAGCGGCGATTCGATCGGCTCGGGGTTCTGGATATGGATGACGCCCTCGTACACAGACACGCCGGCCCCCACCGCGAAGACCAGCAGCGCGACCACGAAGCTCCAGAAATAGAGCTCGCGCCCATGGCCGAGCGGATGGTCGGGGTCGGGCTTCTTGCCTGAGCGGTGGATGCCGTAGAGCAGCAGCACCTCGTTCAGCGTGTCCACCAGCGAGTGCACGGCCTCGCTCAGCATCGACGAGCTGCCCGTCCATCCGGCCGCGATGAACTTCACCACCGCGATCGCGAGGTTGCCGAACAGGGCGGCGTAGACTGCCGGTTTTGCTGCATGCCCAGACGCCATCGTGCTTTCCCGAACCTTCAGCTTGTGCCTTGCACCCGGCCAACGGGGTTTGATCCGAGAACGTTCCCGCGGCGGCGCTGACGCCCAAACGCAAGCGGCGCCCCGGAGGGCGCCGCGCGGTCTCACCAGAATGGAGACGCTAGATCGTTGGCCTGCGTCCGCGCATCAGGCCGACAACGGCCGAGATCACGAACAGGACGATCGCCACGTAGAACAGAAGCTTGGCGCCCTCCATGGCGGTGCCCGCCACGCCGCCGAAGCCCAGAGCCGCCGCAATCAGGGCGACGACGAGGAAAATGATGGCCCAACGGATCATGGTCAGATCCCCCGGGACTTGGCGTCGGCGTCACGCACGGCGTCCTTGACGCCGCCGGCCGCGTTCTGGAGCTTGCCCTTGACCTGGTCGGCCTTGCCTTCGGCGTTCAGCTTCGCGTCGCCGGTGATCTCGCCGGCGGCTTCCTTGACCTTCCCCTTGGCCTGATTGAAGGCCCCTTTGATCCGATCGCTGTCCATGCTGGTCTCCCAAGCTTCAGGTTGCAGAAGAACGGGGATGCCAACCTTATGGTTCCGCCGAAGCCGCATTCGCGCGTGCGAGGATCGGACGCTGATCGGCCTGATGTCGGTGCTGGCCACGTTAGCGTCGCATGCAGACTTGGCGGGCCGGTCGCTCGCAGCCGCATCATGCCGTGACGGCGCTGTTGCGCTGGCGACCGCGGGAACGGCGCCGGCGCGAAGGGCCCGATCCGAAACGGAGAGACTGGCGCATGGCGGGGAGCGACGACGGAACGGAATGACGCCGGCGGCCGCGCGCGGCTTCCCGCATCGTTGACGCTTCCGCCATTGCGGGATCCCGGCCAACGCGCAACATTCGTCAAGGACGTTGCAACCGTGGCGAAGCCACGTCGGGAGGGCGGGGATATGACGGACGATCGCGACAATCCGCATCTGAAAACATTGACGAAACAGCTCGCGGACGGGCGCATGGACCGGCGGGAGTTCATCCGCCATGCGTGCCTCGTCGGCATCTCGGCCGCCTCCGCCTATGCGCTGGCCGGCGTCCCGATGGCGACGCCCGCCAAGGCGCAGGGCGCCAAGGGCGGTCTTCTGCGCATCGGCACCCGCGTCAAGGAGATCAAGAGCCCGCACACCTATTCGTGGGGCGGCTACGATTCCAACGTGTCGCGGCAGGTGCTCGAATACCTGACCTTCACGGACGAGAAGGGCGTGACGCAGCCCTACCTCTTCGAGAAGTGGACCGTGAGCCCGGACCTCAAGACCTGGACGTTCAACGTCCGCAAGGGCGTGAAGTGGTCCAACGGGCAGGATTTCACCGCCGACCACGTGATCTGGAACCTGAAGCGCGTGCTGGAGCCGGCGGTCGGCTCCTCGATGATCGGCCTGATGAAGGGCTACATGCTCGACGACGTCACGGTCGACGGCAAGGCGAGCACCAAGATCTGGTCCGACAAGGCCATCGAGAAGGTCGACGACTACACGGTCCGGCTGAACTGCAAGACCCCGCAGGTGGCGGTGCCCGAGCACCTCTTCCACTACCCGATGGCGATCATGCACCCGGACTCCAAAGGCGTGTTCGAGGTCGGCTCGCTGGGCACCGGGCCGTTCACGCTCACCGAGTTCGAGCTTGGCAAGAAGGCCGTGCTGAAGGCCCGCAAGGATTACTGGGGCGGCGCCGTCGGCATCGACACCATGGAGCAGATCGACGTCGGCGATGACGCCAGCGCGGCGATCGCCGCCTTGGCGTCCAAGCAGATCCACGGCCTCGTGTTTGCGGATCCCGGCCAGTACGACGCCCTGAAGGCGCTGCCGCACCTCAACTTCTACGATGTGCCCACCGCCGAGACCGGCGTGATCCGCATGCGCTGCGACCAGAAGCCCTTCGACAACCCGAAGGTGCGCAAGGCCATGCGCATGGCGATCGACCCGGACGTGGTGCTGAAGGTGGCGCTACGCGGCCTCGGCGTCGCGGCGGAGCACCACCACTGCTCGCCCGCCCACCCCGACTACGCCCAGATCCCGCCGATGAAGCGCGACGTGGCGGGCGCCAAGAAGCTGCTGGCCGAGGCCGGCTTCCCGAACGGCGTCTCCTCCGAGCTCATCGTCCCCAACGACCACGCCTGGTTCCAGAGCCAGGCGGAGGCCTGCGTGGAGATGTGGAAGGAAGCCGGGATCACCATCAAGCTGACCCCGATGCCGGGCGCGGCTTATTGGGACGTGTGGACCAAGGTGCCGATGGGCACCACCATCTGGTACCATCGTCCGCTCGCCATCATGTGCCTTGGCCTCGCCTACCGCACCGGCGTGCCGTGGAACGAGTCGGGCTATTCCAACAAGGAGTTCGACGCAATCCTGACGGAAGCCGAGGGCACGCTCGACATGGCCAAGCGCAAGGAGCTCGTCGCCAAGCTCGAGACGATCATGCAGGAGGACGGACCGCTGGTGCAGCCGGTGTTCCGCTCGACCTTCACGTTCATGGACAAGCGCGTGAAGGGCTTCTCGATGCATCCGACGAACTACATGTTCGCCTGGAAGCTCTCGGTCGACGCCTAAAAGCCTCAACGGTGGCGGCCGGGTTGTTCCGGCCGCCGCCATTCGACCCGGATGCGGGCACAGGAGGCGGTTTGGGCGGCTACATCATCAAGCGCGGGGCGAGCCTGATCCTGACGCTGTTCGCGGCGTCGTTCCTTGTGTTCGCCGTGACGGAGTTCTCGCCCTCCAACGTGGCCCGCAAGACGCTGGGCCCCTTCGCGCTGCAAAGCCAGGTCGACATCCTCTACGAGAAGCTGGGTCTGCAGGACCCGCTCGCGGTGCGCTACACCCGCTGGCTCGGCGTGCTGCTGGGCCTCAAGGCCGATCCGCTGCAGGACCCGGCGTTGGGCCTTCAGTTCAAGGACCCGCGCGGCGACAAGTATTTCGGTAATTTCGGCTACTCGACGCTCTACAAAGCCCCCGTGAACGACGTGATCTGGTCGCGGCTGAAGGCGACCGCCGCGCTGGCCGGCATCGCGTTCGCGCTGATCGTGCCGCTGTCGCTGCTGTTCGGCGTGCTGGCCGGCATGCGCGAGGGCAGCGGGCTCGACCGAACCATCTCGGTTTTCGGCATCATCGCCACCTCGGTGCCCGAGTTCGCCTCGGGCGTGTTCCTTGTGGCGTTTTTCGTGGTGACGCTCGGCTGGTTGCCCGGCACCAGCCCGCTGGATTCGGGCGGCGGATGGCCGATCTGGAGCCAGATGATCCTGCCCGTGACGGTGCTGGTTCTGTATGACGCCGGCTATGTGGTGCGCATGGTGCGCGGCTCCATGGCCGAGGTCATGAACAAGGCCTATATCCGCACCGCGATCCTGAAAGGCCTGCCGATGCGCGACGTCGTGGTGCGCCACGCCGTCCGCAACGCCATGATCGCGCCTTTCACCGTGATCCTGCTGCAGATCAACTTCCTGATCTCCGGCGTGGTGGTGACCGAGATGGTGTTCGCCTATCCGGGCTTCGGCCGCATGATCCTGGACGCGTCGCTGTTCGGCGACATCGCGCTGATCGAGGCCGCCACGCTGATCGCGCTCACCATCGCGATCCTGACCCAGCTGGTCAGCGACGTCGGCTACGCCGTCCTCAATCCGCAGATCAGGCTGGCATGAGCGCGATCATCGACACCGTCGCCGCAACCTCGCCGACCGTGCCGGTCGACAAGGCGCCGCCGAGCCTGCTGCGGAGGCTGCCGCAGTCGCGCGTCGCCATGGTGGGGCTGGCGCTGATCCTGTTCTGGGTGGCGCTGGCGCTGCTGGCCCCGCTGCTGCCGCTGGATCCGCCCAACAAGCAGGACTTGATGGCGCTCGCCGATCCGCGGCCCTCGGCGCGGCACTGGCTGGGCACGGACTTCAAGGGCCGCGACATCCTCTCGCGCCTGATCTGGGGCGCCCGGACGGTGCTCAGCGTGGCGCCTCTCGCCGCCCTGGCCGCCTACATGGTCGGCTGCCCGCTGGGGCTCGCGGCCGGCTACTATGGCGGCAAGGTCGACACGATCATCAGCCGCATCTCCGACATCATCCTCTCGTTCCCGATCATCATCCTCTACGTGATCCTGATCGCGAATATCGGCCCGTCGGCGCTCAACATCGTGCTCGCGGTGGTGCTCACGGCCGCGCCCGGCATCGCCCGCATCGTGCGCGGATTGACGCTGGAGCAGCGCCATCTCGACTACATCGCGGCCGCGCAGCTGCGGCGCGAGAGCGCGCTCTACATCATGTTCATCGAGCTATTGCCGAACTGCCGGGGCCCGCTGATCACCGATTTCTGCCTGCGCGTGGGCTACACCATCATCACGATAGGCATCCTGGGCTTTCTGGGCCTCGGCCTGCCGCCGCCCGATCCCGACTGGGGCACGATGGTGAAGGAGGGCACGGCCATGATCTCGGTGCGCCCGCACATGTCGTTGTTTCCGTCCATCGCGATCGTGAGCCTGATCCTGGGCTTCAACCTGCTCGCCGACGGCGTGCGCGAACTCTCGCTGAGGGACTGAGATGAGCGCCCCGCCCGCCCCTGACGGCCTCCTCGTTCTCGACCACGTCAAGGTCGAGTACGTGTCCTCGGTCGGCGCGGTCACGGCCATCCCGGATCTGTCGATCACCATCCGGGCCGGCGAAAGCTACGGCCTCGTGGGCGAGTCCGGTTGCGGCAAGTCGACCTTGCTGATGGCCATCATGGGCTATCTCGGCCCCACGGGGCGCATCGCCAACGGGCGCATCGTGTTCGACGGGGCGGACGTCTCGGCGGCCGACCCCGCCTTGCTGGCCAGGATCCGCGGCCGCGGCTGCTCGATCGTCTACCAGGACCCGAATGCGGCGCTGAACCCGACGCTGACCATCGGCAAGCAGCTGATCGAGGTGCCGATGCTGCACGAGGGCGTCGACGCGAAGACGGCCCACGCCAAGGCGAGGCAGATCCTCACGGACGTGCACCTGCCCGATCCGGACGCCGTGCTTGACCGCTATCCGCACCAGCTCTCCGGCGGTCAGAAGCAGCGCGTCGTGATCGCGATGGCGCTGCTCGCCAACCCGAAGCTGCTGCTACTGGACGAACCGACCACCGGGCTCGACGTCACCGTCGAGGCGGCCGTGCTCGACCTCGTCAACGAGTTGCGGGAGAAGTACGGCACCACGCTGCTCTACATCTCCCACAACCTCGGCGTGATCGCGAAGGTCTGCGACCGTGTCGGCGTGATGTATCTGGGCGACCTCGTCGAGGAAGCGCCCGTTCACGAGCTCTTCGCCAACCCGCGCCATCCCTATACGCGGCGTCTCCTAGCCTGCGTGCCGCGGCTCGACACGGACAAGCACACGACCACCTTCCTGCCGATCCCCGGGCAGCCCCCTTCCCTCGCGGGCCGGCCGCGCGGCTGCAGCTTCGGGCCGCGCTGCGCCGGGTTCGACGCGCCGCGTTGCGGGGTCGCGCCCATTCCGGAAGAACCGGCGGGGCCGGGCCATGGCGTGCGCTGCGTGCGCTGGCGCGAGCTCGACCAGTTCGAAAAGACCGACGCCGAGCATGTCGCCCCGGCGACGCCGGGCGTCGAGCAGGTGATGCGTTCCGCCGACCTCTCCAAGGTCTACGAGCTCGGCAACGCCTTCATGGGATTCGGCTCGTCGCGGCAGCTGATCGCCAACGAGGACCTGTCGTTCCAGGCCAACAAGGGCGAGATCCTCGCCATCGTGGGCGAGTCCGGGTCCGGCAAATCGACCTTCGCGCGCATTCTCGCTGGGCTGCAGGACGCCAGCGCTGGCAAGCTGATGGTGCTCGGGGACGACCTGTCGCGCATGCCCGCCCACAAGCGCACGCTGGAGCAGCTCGCCGCCGTCCAGATGGTTTTCCAGAACCCGGACGCCACCCTTAACCCGTCGCATACGGCCGGCTTCTCGATCGGCCGGGCGCTGAAGAAGTTCGGCATCGCCCAGTCGCGCAAGGACCTCGACGCGAGGGTGAAGGAGCTGTTCGGCATGGTGCGGCTGTCGCCGCATCTGGCGCGCCAGCGCCCGGGCCGGCTCTCGGGCGGGCAGAAGCAGCGCGTCGCCATTGCGCGGGCCTTCGCGGGGGACCCCAAGCTCCTGGTCGCGGACGAGCCGGTTTCGGCGCTGGACGTTTCCGTGCAGGCCGCGATCGTAAACCTGCTCTTGCAGATCCAGGCCCGCAACGGGGCGACCATCGTGTTCATCAGCCACGACCTCGCGCTGGTGCGCCACCTCGCCGACAGGGTGGTGGTGATGTATCTCGGCCGGGTCATGGAGATGGGGCCGGTCTCGTCGATCTTTTCCCCGCCCTACCACCCCTACACGGAGGCGCTGCTGGCCGCCGTGCCGGTGCCGGACCCGACCGTCAAGCAGAAGCACCTGCGGCTGGAGGGTGAACCGCCGAGCCCGATCAACGTGCCGCTCGGGTGCCGCTTCGCGGCCCGTTGCCCGCGCAAGCTCGGCCCCGTCTGCGACGAGACTCCGCCGCCCGAGCAGGTCGCGCCGGATGGGCACATGATCGCGTGCCATATCCCGGTCGCCGATCTCGCGCGGGTGACGCCCATCTTCCAGCGGGATCGCGCCCCTGCCGCAGCGCCGATTCCGGGCTGAATCCTTGCTTCTTCAAGGCTGCTGGAAAAGTTCAGCATCTCGGGAACAACCCGTGCCGCGACCCGTTGCCTCACCTCTGGACAAGCACAGGAGATGCACCATGGGACGCGCAATCCGTCCGAACACCATCGTTGTCGTCGAGGACGAAGCCGACCTTCGCTCGCTCGCCGCGACGTTGTTTGAAGAGGCCGAGTTGCGGGTCCAGGAATTCGAGCGCGCCGACGAAGCTTGGAACTACATGCGCTCGCGTCCCGAGGAAATCGCCATCCTGTTCACGGACGTGAACACGCCGGGCGACCTCGATGGCTTCACGCTCGGGCAGCGCTGCGCAGAGCATTGGCCGTGGGTCCGGGTCATCGTCACCTCCGGGCGCCAGCCGCCGCGCCGGCCCGACGACGCCGTGACGTTTCTGCCGAAGCCCTGGCGGCCGCTCGATCTGCTCCGGGCAGCCGAGTATCGCGCCTCCGACCAGGCCTGAACGGGCTAAAACGCCTGAAACGATCGACAAGCGCGCCGCGCCGCTCTGGCTTGGAGCGCTCGTTCGATTTTGAACGTTTCAATTCTGTCAAGATGTCTCGGCTTACGTTTTCGCAATAAAATGCGTTCGTGTCTTTCCAGCGTCACAGTCGCACGGTACTCTGCTGAAACAGGGAGAATCGTGGAGGCCACCAATGACGCGGATGATGCCGTGCGGCCCCGAGCGCGCCGCCAAGGAAGCCATATTTTATCCCGCCGACCTTCTGCCGAAGGTGCAGGAGACGCTCGGCCGGTTGGCCGACATCGAATTGCGCTACCAGCAGGAACGCGCCCGCCTCGCGCGTCTCGATGGGCCGGAGTCCACGCGGGGCCAGATGCGCCGGCTTCTCGAAGAAGAGCGCAAGCGCGAGCGGCTGGCCTTTGAGCGCCGTCTGACGCATTTGCACGAGCGGATGACCGACATCGTGCTGGCGGATCTCTGCTCGATGCATTGAGCGTCCCGGACGCGCGGGGAACGCCGCCGATCCGCTTGGCGGCGATTTACTTTGTCCGCAAACCCGTGAGAATGCGGCCGCTTTCCTCGGGAACTCGGGACATCCATGAAACTCTATTCTGCGGCGACCTCCCCTTTCGTGCGCAAGGTCGTTATTGTCGCGCGTGAACGCGGGCTTTTCGACCAGCTGACGCTGGTTCCGGCTCAGGCGAGCCCCATCGATCCCAACCGCGAGATCGTGGCGCAGAACCCGGCCGGCAAGGTGCCGACGCTCGTGCTCGACGACGGGTCGGCGCTGTTCGACAGCCGCGTGATCGCCGAATATATCGACGCCATCAACGGCCCCAAGCTGTTCCCGCCCGCCGGCAAGGCGCGCTGGACGGCGCTCAGCCTGCAGTCCCTCGCGGACGAGATGACGGATGCGGCGCTGCTCGCCCGCTACGAGACCACGATGCGGCCTGAGGCGCTGCGCTGGGACGCGTGGCTGAACGGCGCCAAGGGCAAGATCGTCGCCTCGGTGGCGCAGCTCGAGGAACGCTGGATCGAGGAGCTCACGGGCGAGATCACGATCGGCTCGATCTCGGTCGGTTGCGCGCTGGGCTATCTCGATTTCCGCTTCGGCGACATGGCCTGGCGCAACGGCAACGACCGGCTCGCGGCCTGGTACGAGACCTTCGCGGCCCGTCCCTCCATGGTCGCCACCATCCCGCCGGGCTGACGCTTCAGGCTTCCCCGCCGAAATCCGCCAGCACGCGCGCCTCGATCCGGTCGAAATAGCCGGCGAGATGCGCGTGTTCGCCGCGCAGCCGCGACGCCAGCGACAACGCCTGGCGCCATTCACCGGCCCGCATCGCCTCCAGCAAGCGGGCGTGGTCGCGTACGAAGGCGTCGGCCGCCGGACCGAGCGCAGCGCGCTCGCCCACCACGGCCAGGATGGGCGACAGTTCCTGCCGGCCCTTCACGGCGATGCGGTCGAGCTCAATGAACACGAACTCGGCGCCCGCCGCCCTTGCGGTTTCCTCGCCAACCAGCAGCGGCGCCCCGAACGCCTTGGACAGGCCCTCGATCCGCGACGCCAGGTTCACGGGGTCGCCCAGAACCGAGTAGTCGAAGCGCCAGGGCGAGCCGAAATTGCCGACAACGCAGTCGCCCGTGTTGACCCCGACGCCCACGGCGAAGCTGGGCGCCCCGGGGCCCTCCTCGGCCAGCAGCACGGCGTTGAGCTCATCCACGGCGCGGAGCATGCTCTCTCCGGCCCGCACGGCGCGCACGGCGTGGTCGGGGCTGGCCAGCGGCGCGTTCCAGAACGCCATCACGCAGTCGCCGATATATTTGTCGATTGTGCCGCCCTGTTGGAGTACGGCGGCGGACAGCGGCTCCAGCAGCCGGTTGATGAGGCTCGTCAGGCGCTCCGGTTGCTCGCGCAGGCGCTCGGAGATCTCCGTGAAGCCACGCACGTCGCAGAACAGGATGGTGAGCGTCCGGCGCTCGCCGCCCAGCCGCAGCGCCTGCGGGTTGCGGGACAGTTCGTCGACCATGGCGGGCGAGAGATAACGCGAGAAGGCGTCCGAGACCGCGCGGCGCAGCCGCCGCTCGCGCGCGTAATCGAGGCCGACGCGGCTTGCGAACGCGGCCAGAGAGGTCGCAAGCGGCAGCGCCGGCGGCGCCCAGACGCGGCCATGGCGCAAGAGAACCCAGGACAGCGCGACGATCGCCGGAAACCACACGGCCGCGATCAGGGCCGTGCGCCACGAACTGCGCTGGCCGGACACGAGCGAGGCCGCGGCCGCAAAGGCGAGCCCCGCCATAAACGTCGCCGCCCAGGGCAGCGGCGTGACGAACAGGCCGGTGCGGAGATTGTCGTAGAGGGTGGCCTGCACCTCCACGCCCGACGTCAGCGTCCGGTCGCGGACCGTGTAGGCGGTTGGAAACGCGTCGCTCGCGCCGCTGTTGGCCGTCGCCGAATGGCTGAGGCTGAGGCCGACGAACACGGTCTTGCCGCGCAAGCGCCCGGGCGGCAGGAAGCGCTCCGGCTCCAGCGCCTGGTAGTAGGAAATGGTCGGATAGGTCCGCGCCGGTCCGAAATACTGGATCAGCGCGCCCTCCGGCGGCGTCATGGGCCGCAGCCCTGCCGCCTCGAGAACCCTGGCGGCGAAGCTGTCCGGCGTTTCGGGAAGGCGGCGTAGATAGGCGTCCGCGTCGAGGTCGACCGAGGTGGAGCCGGAGCGAGCGCCGGCGTCGAGCAGCGCCTGCAGGGGCTCGACGCGGCTCGTCTGGACGCCTTGCGGCATGGCGATCACGGCCTCCTCGGCCGAGAGCACCACGTCCGGCCCCATGGCGGCCGCGAGCGCCTGGTCGTCCTGCGCGCCCGATGGTTCGGCGAACAGGATGTCGACCGCGACCGCCTTGGCCCCGGCTTTCCGCAGCGTCCGGATCAGCTTTCCGTGCAGTGCGCGTGGCCAGGGCCAGCGTTGGCCGAGTTCGGCGAAGGACGGCTCGTCAATGGCGACGATCACCACGCCGGGTTCGTCCGGCATGGGCGGCGCGACCGTGGACAGGATGTCGAATAGCCGATTTTCAACGAGCCGGAACGGCTCCAGCAGGAAGAGGAGGCCGAGGGCGGCCGCCAGCGCGAGCGCCAGGAAATGCGGGCGGCCAGCGCTGTCGGGTCCGGCCCGCCGACGCAGGATGCGTTGCAGCGGCAGGCGGGATCGGACCATCGCTAGAACCGCGCCGTGGCGGTCGCCGTGATGGTGCGCCGCGCGCCGACCACGCCGCTGACGCGCTCCGCTTTTTCGTCGAAGATGTTGAACACGCCGACGCCCACCTGCAGATGCCGGTCCTGGGTCTCCCAGCTCAGGGTCGCGTCCGTGGTGGCGAAATCGTCCAGCCGCGTGCCCGCGAGGTCGCCGCGCCTGCGGCTCACGACCGTTTCGGCCAGCGTGAACTTGATCCGGGACGGGTGCACGAAGGTGACGCCCGCGCGGGCGAATCGCTCCGGCACGAAGGGCACGGGCAGGCCCGTTCCAAAGCCGCGCGTCACCTCGCTGTCGGCCCCGCCCACCGAGGCGAAGACGCCGATCCCGTAGCCCAGCCAGAGGTTGGCGGTCGCGGTGACGCGATCGATCCGCGCCCGCTCCACCCCGAGCGTGTTCTGGGAATAGGGGATGTCGAAGCTGAGGTCCGTCACCTTCTGGCGCTGGTATTCGACGGCCGTGAAGAAGCGCTTGGTCCACTCGGCGTCCCAGCGGGCGATCGCCGAGTCGGTGCGGCTGCCGACGCTGGTGGGCAGCGACTGGGGAAACAGCCCGACCGTGTTCACCGGGCTGAGCGTGAGCGCGGTCGGCGGGTCCATGTCCTGCCGGTAGGCGGCGCGCAGCCAATGACCCTCGATCGGCGAGAACGCGAAGCCGATGCGCGGCGCGGCGAGGCGGCGATCCCGATCCACGAAGGGGCGATCCAGCGGCGAGCCGAATATCGTGGCGCCGACCACGTCCCCGGCGCCGCGCGCCTGGGTGGTTGTGGCCCGGCCATAAAGGCCGGCCTGCATCTCGAAGCGGTCGGACGGACGCCAGAAGGCGTCCACATAGGCAAGGCCCGAGCGGAAGCTCGCATTCTCGCGGGATGCGCCGGCGCCGCCCACCGTCGCCAGGCCGAGAACGTCGATGCGCGCATCAACGGTCTCGTAGCCGGTCACGCGGCCGGTGGTCCCTTCGAATCCATAGCGCAACGTGAAGTCGTCCGTGCCGATCACGTGGTTGACGGCCAGCGTTCCGTAGGACGTCCGACGGCGCTGCACGTCGGCCAGAACGGCGGGGAGCGGAACACCGACCCGGAACAGGTCTATCTCGGTGTTCACCGTCGCTCCGGCCGTCGTCTTCGTCGAGCCGCCGAAGGCCGCGACGTTGACGACGTTCCGGCGTGAGAACGCATGGCTCCACTCCAGCGCAGCCTGTCCGGTCGCGGCCGAGTCGACCTGCCGACCGTTCGGGCCCTGCAGCCTGGAATCATAGCGCGGGTCCTGCGCGGCGAAGCTGGCGAAGCCGACGACATGGTTCTGCGGGGTCGGCGTCGCGCCGACAAAGACGCTGGCGCTGTGGCCGGTGTCCCACTCGCGGGCCCGCGGCCCCGGCGTGCGCAAGCTGTTGGCGGCGGCCACGAACGAGGTCGGGAACGGCAGGTTCGAGAAACCCTGCACGGTGACGCCCGACAGGAACCCCGTGCGCCCGTCGCGCGAGAATGTGCCGGCCGTGACCTCGGTATCAAGGAACGGCCGGCGAATGACGTCGATGCGCCCTGCCCGGCCGGCCACCGCGAGCGGATCGAACAGCAGGCCCTGCATGATGAGGCTCAACGCCTGCGGGTCGGCGCTGGACGCCTCGTTGCGCAGGTCCGGCACCGTGTTGGCGATGGAAGGCAGCGTGCGGGCGTTCGCGGCGTCGAAATAGCCGCTCGCTGTGAAGGGATCGAAAACCCGGTCGCCATAGTAGCGCGCCCAGCCATCCAGCCCGATCAGCCGGTAGGCGTCCGCCATGTAGGAGCCGCCCGACTTGGTGACGGCGAGCGGCGAGTAATAGCCGCCGCGCGCGCGGAAGCGGCGCACGGATTCGCGCGCGTTCTCGATGGCGTCGTCGGCCTGGTACTGGTCGATCGCGATCGCGGTGCGAAACAGCGACGTAATCGGGTCGTTGGGGTCGAGCCGGTCGGCGGCGTCGAACTGCTGCAAGGCAAGGTCGACCTGCCCGTCCATGTAGTAGCCAACGGCGGCGGCCAGCACGCCGTTGCCGTAGGACGGGTTCGCGGCCGTGCCGGCCAGGAAATACTCGATCGCCTTCTTGCTGTCGCCACGCTGCAGCAGCACGCGCCCCTTGGCGGTGTAGCCGGCCGAGAGCGAGGGATCGATCTCCAGGGCCTTGTCGACCAGGATCGCGGCCTCGTCCACGCGGCTCTGGTCGAGCAGCAGGATGGCCAGGTTGGCGTAGGCGACAGGATCATCCGGGTCGACCGCGATGGCGCGGCGGAAGGCTGCCTCGGACTCCAACGGCGCGTCGCGGGCGTCGTGCACGAGGCCGAGCGCGTTCCAGACCTGGGCGTCGCCGGGCGCTTCGGCGGCGGCGCGCTCAAGGTCCTTCTGGGCGCCTTCGAGGTCGCTGTCCACGTCGCCCTTCAGCATGGCGCGGGTGAGCAGCACGAGCGGATCGTCCGGATCCAGCCTGGCGAGTTTATCGACGCGCGCCCGCATGCCGTCGCGCCGGTCGAGCGCATAGGCGACCTGCGCCGAGAAGGCGGTGAGCAGCGGATCGTCCGGGTGGTCCCGCTCGGCCGCCTCGCCCTGGCGGGCGGCCTCCTGCAAGTCCTTGGTAAAGCCGGACAGAAAGGCCCGCACCATCGCGCCGTAGCCATCACGCGAGTCGATGCGCGGCTCGGGCAGGCGCTTGCGGGGATCGGCGAGCGAGCCCGCGATATAGGCGCCATAAGCCGCCGTCACGCGCCGCCGGCCGGAGACGCCGGCTTCGGCGGCCTTGAACAGCCGGGCCGCCTCGGCCCAACGCCGGCCCATGGCGGCGAGCGTGGCTTCCACAAGGGTGGCGCGCGCACGCTGGCTGGGGGAGAGGCCGCGCGCCCTCGCTTGCTCCAGCGCCAGAGTGGCGTTCTGGCGGGTGTCGCGGCCCAGCGAGACCTCCGCGAGCGTGAGCCACTGCTCAGCCGTGCGCCGCTCCGGCGGGGTCGCGACGATGCGGGTTCGCTCGGCCCTGAGCGCCGGGCCCTGGAGGGGCGTCGTCGGCATCCAGTTGAAAGCGTCGCGCAGATTGAGATGCAGGAGCATCTGCTCCCGCTCCTTGCGCTGCACCAGGATGATCTTGGTGGGCGCCGAGCCCAGCGTCGCGACCGCGCCTTCGCCCTGGCGCACGGTGACGGAGCCTTGCGG
This sequence comes from Alsobacter sp. P4_H11, assembly GCF_056400925.1. Lineage (NCBI taxonomy): Bacteria > Pseudomonadati > Pseudomonadota > Alphaproteobacteria > Hyphomicrobiales > Alsobacteraceae > Alsobacter > Alsobacter sp. P4_H11. Next base: position 232,370 of record NZ_JBFUKI010000001.1, on the reverse strand, counting down.
GTTCGTCAGCTCCACGACGCCTTCGAGCACGATCAGCGTCGTCCGGTTTCCGTCGACGGCAAGCGACCAGTCGGTGCCCCGGATGGTCGCGGCCGCCGCCGGCGTCTTCACGACCACGCCCGTCCCGCCACGGGCCGCGCGGGCCCAGACATTGCCGGAGGGGAGCTCCACCGTGGTGGGCTTGTCGCCGGACGCGATGTCGTTGAGCACCAGCGTGGAGCGCGGGCCGACGCGGATCTGGGTCTGGTCGGAGAACAGGATGCCGAGATTGCCGATCGTGTTGGTGCGCAGCGTGTCGCCGCCCAACAGGTCCTGCCTGACCTCGGCCGGGCGCCAGCCATCCTCGCGCACAAAGCGAAGTTCCTCGCCGCCCTTGTTAGCCACGATGGAGCCGAGCGCGGACGCTTGCCGCGGAGCCGGTTGCTGGGCGCCGGCGACATCGAGTTCGCCAAGCAAAACAAAACCAGCGCCAAGCAGGGTGACAGCCCCACGCAACATGTTCACCACCCCGCAAGCGCCCGGCCAGGCTTCAACAGCGAAACCCGAAGAGCAGGCCGGCACAGACGGATAGTCGCGCATGAGACGCGCATCGGCTGTGCCGCTTTGTTTTGCACTTTTCTGACAGTAGCGCCCACGGTCAAGAATCTAAGCCTTGGTTCTCGTCAGAAGATGAGAACCGTGTTCAATCCATCACGGCGACATCTGCATGTGCGCCAGCGCACATCGTCGCCGGGCTTTGCCGGTTTCGGCGGCGCGGCGCGTGCGCCTTGCCGCGAGGGCCGCGCGGGAGTATGAGAGCGCCCGAGGGCCGGACGCGCGACGCGATGCCGGCCCATCCCTTTTCCAACATCGCGGACCGACATGACGGCTCAGCCCCGCATCTCCTTTGTCTCGCTCGGCTGCCCCAAGGCGTTGGTGGACAGCGAGCGGATCATCACGCAGCTGCGGGCGGAGGGGTACGAGCTGGTGAAGACGCATGAGGGCGCGGACGCCGTCATCGTCAACACCTGCGGGTTCCTGGACAGCGCCAAGGCGGAGTCGCTGGCCTCCATCGGCGACGCGCTGGCCAAGAACGGCAAGGTCATCGTCACCGGCTGCATGGGCGCCGAGCCCGAGCAGATCCGCGCCGCGCATCCGGGCGTGCTGGCGATCACGGGGCCTCAGGCTTACGAGAGCGTGGTCAACGCCGTGCACGAGGCTGTGCCGCCGGCGCACGATCCGTTCATGGACCTGGTCCCGCCGCAGGGCGTGAAGCTCACGCCGCGCCACTACGCCTATCTCAAGATTTCAGAGGGTTGCAACAATCGCTGCACCTTCTGCATCATTCCCAAGCTGCGCGGCGACCTGGCCTCGCGGCCGGTGGGCGACGTGCTGCGCGAGGCCGAGAAGCTCGTGAAGGCGGGCGTCAAGGAGCTGCTGGTCGTCTCTCAGGACACCTCCGCGTATGGCGTCGACATGCGCTACGCCCCGAGCCCCTGGCAGGGCCGCGAGGTGCGCACGCGCTTCTACGACCTCGCCAAGGAACTCGGCGAGCTCGGCGCCTGGGTGCGGCTGCACTACGTCTATCCCTACCCGCATGTCGACGAGGTCATCCCGCTGATGGCCGAGGGCAAGGTGCTGCCCTATCTCGACATTCCGTTCCAGCACGCCTCCCCGACCGTGCTCAAGGCGATGCGCCGGCCCGGCAACCAGGACAAGACGCTGGAGCGCATCCGCGCCTGGCGCGAGATCTGCCCGGACCTCGCCATCCGCTCCACCTTCATCGTCGGCTTCCCGGGCGAGACCGAGGAGGATTTCGAGACGCTGCTGTCTTTCCTGGACGAGGCGAAGATGGAACGCGTCGGCTGCTTCAAATATGAGCCCGTGACCGGCGCGACCGCCAACGATCTCGGCCTCGCGGTGGTGCCTGACGAGGTGAAGCAGTCGCGCTGGGATCGCTTCATGGCGCGCCAGCAGGCCGTCAGCGCCAAGCGCATCGCCTCGCGCGTGGGCCGGCGCATCAAGGTGATCATCGACCAGCCCGGCCCCACCGTGTCCAAAGGGCGCTCCCAGTGGGACGCGCCGGAGATCGACGGCAACGTCTACGTGGCCAGCCGCCGGCCGCTGCGGTCGGGCGACATCGTGACGGTGAAGATCGAGCGCGCGGACGCGTATGACCTGCACGGGGTGGCGGTGTAAGGCTGTCAACACTGTGTTGACAGATCAGCGCCGGAGTAGCACGCTTCGGCCGTTGTGATCGGCCATTTTCGCTCCAAGATTTTACGCCAGTTCTGGGAAGACGGCCGCTCGCGCGGCCTCAGGCCGGATTGGGTCGGTCGCGTGGGGCGCATTCTGGACGCCTTGGACCAGGCGGAGGCGGCTGCCGAATTGAACCTGCCCGGATTGGGATTTCACGCACTCACGGGAGACATGAAAGGCCGCTTTGCCGTCACGGTCTCACGCAATTGGAGGATCACCTTCGCGTTCGAGGACGGAATCGCGGCGGATATCGATCTGGAGGACTACCATGGCTAGCGCACGATCGCCCGACCGCTGCCCGACGCATCCGGGCGCTCTCCTGCGTGAGGATATTCTTCCGTCGGTCGCCAAGTCGAAAACGGAGATCGCCGGGCTTCTCGGGATATCCCGCGAGACCTTGTATCGCCTTCTGCGGGAGGAGCAGAGCGTCACGGCCGAACTGGCCGCGCGTCTCGGCAAGCTGTTTGGCAATGGGCCGGGACTTTGGCTGCGGATGCAGGCGGCCCATGACGAGTGGCGCGCGCAGCGCATGGATGTTTCGGCCATCCCGACGCTCAGCGCCGCTTGAGCGGCTGAGCCCGCTGCGGGCCAGTGTCATCTCAGAATCGAAATCGGGAAGGATGATCTCCGGAGGCGAGCCAGTCGCCTCCGGAGGAGCGCGCCTTACTTCGGCAGCTTGTCGTCGATGCCCTTCACGTAGAAGGCCATGCCGAGCACCTGCTCGTCGGACAGGTTCGCGCCGCCCTTGCACTCGACCGTCTTGCCGTCCTGGTCGACGACCGGGCACTTGAACGGGTTCAGCGCGCCGGACTTGATGGCGGCTTCCGTGTCGGTCGCCAGCTTCTTCACGTCGTCGGGCATGTTGGTGAAGGGAGCCATGTTGACCAGGTTGGCCGCAAAGCCGCCCCAGGTGTCTTCCGACTTCCAGGTGCCGTCCAGCGCGGCCTTCACGCGGGCGACATAGTAGTCGTTCCAGTTGTCGACGATGGAGGTCAGCGTCGCCTTGGGGGCGAAGCGGATCATGTCGGAGGCCTGCCCGAAGGCGAGCTTGCCGCGGGCCTCGGCCTGCTGCAGCGGGGCCGGGCTGTCGGTGTGCTGGGTGATGATGTCGGCGCCCTGGTCGAGCAGCGCCTTGGCGGCGTCGGCTTCCTTGCCGGGGTCGAACCAGGTGTTGGCCCAGACGATCTTGACCTTGATGGCCGGGTTCACGGACTGCGCGCCCAGCATGAAGGCGTTGATGCCGGACACGACCTCCGGGATCGGGAACGAGGCGACGTAGCCGATGGTGTTGGACTTCGTCAGCTTGCCGGCGATCACGCCCTGGACGTAGCGGCCCTCGTGAAACTTGGCCGAGTAGGTCGCGAGGTTCTTCTCGCGCTTGTAGCCGGTGGCGTGCTCGAAGAGCACGTTCGGGTACTTCTTGGCGACCTTCACGGTCGGCTCCATGAAGCCGAACGAAGTGGTGAATATCAGCTTGTGGCCGGTGCGGGCGAGCTGCTCGATCGAGCGCTCGGAATCGGCTTCCGGCACGTTCTCCAGGAAGGTGGTCTCGACCTTGTCGCCGAGCGCCTTCTCGACCGCGAGGCGGCCCTGGTTGTGCTGGTAGCTGTAGCCGAAATCGCCGATGGGGCCGACATAGATGAAGCCGACCTTCAGCTTGTCAGCGGCGGGGGCCGGGGTGGCCAGCCCGGCCGCGATGGCGATCGCGCCCGCGACCTTGAACAATGTGCGCATTCTCGTCTCCACTCCCGGGTAATCAATAAGCAGGTTGGACCGTACCCGACCCGGTCGTTCCCGAAAACATCAATCGGATCAGCGATCCGGCACGAAGGACGTCCCCAGCGACCCGGGTGCGGCAGCGGCCTTGCGCCGGCCCGCCGACATGATCACCAGCGCCACGATGGTGGCGACGTAGGGGAAGGCCGACATCACCTGCGATGGGAAGCCGAGCGACGCCGCCTGGGCGTGAAGCTGCAGGACCGTCGCGCCGCCGAACAGGTAGGCGCCGAACAGCACCCGCAGGGGCTTCCACGACGCGAACACCACGAGCGCCAACGCGATCCAGCCGCGGCCGGCCGTCATGCCGGGCGACCAGAACGGCGTGTAGACGAGCGACAGGTAGGCGCCCGCGAGCCCGGCGCAGCCGCCGCCGAACAGGATGGCGAGCAGGCGCACCTGCATCACCGGCAGCCCGAGCCAATGCGCCGAGGTGTGGTTCTCGCCAATGGAGCGCAGGGTGAGGCCCGCCCGGCTGCGGTTCAGGAACCACAGCACGGCCACCGCCAGCGCCAGCGAGAGGTAGACGAACGGATCCTCGCCAAAGAGGAGCCGCCCTACGCCGGGGAGGTCCGTGAGGCCCGGGATGCGGATGGCCGGGATCGCCTCGCGGCTCGTGCCGACGAAGCCGGCGCCGATCAGCCCGGAGAGGCCAAGCCCCACGATGGTGAGCGCCAGCCCGGTCGCCACCTGGTTGGTGGCGAGCCCCAGCGTCAGCAGCGCGAACACGGCCGAGAGCGCCACGCCCGCCGCCACGGCGGCGACGACGCCCAGCAGCGAGGAGCCGCTCAGGGTCGCGGCCGCGAAGCCGCAGGCCGCGCCCACCGCCATCATGCCCTCGATGCCGAGATTGAGCACGCCGGCGCGCTCCACCACCAGTTCGCCCAGCGCGGCGATAAGCAGCGGCGTCGCCGCCGTGATCACCGTGATGAGGACGGCCTGCCAGATGTCCATGTCAGGCCCTCGCCATGGTGACGATCCGCACGCGGTAGGACACCAGCGCGTCGGCGGCGAGCACGCACATCAGCAGCACGCCCTGGAAGGTGCGGGTGAGATCGAGAGGCAGCTTCAGGGCGATCTGGGCGCTCTCGCCGCCGATCACCGTCAGCGCCACCACGAGCGCGCCGAACACCATGCCGAGCGGGTGCAGCCGCCCCAGGAACGCGACCGTGATGGCCGTGAAGCCATAGCCGGACGAGATGCCGGGCTTGAGCTGCCCGATCTGGCCCAGGACCTCCAGCACGCCGGCGAGGCCGGCGGCCGCGCCCGAGATCGCGAAGGCGGCCAGCACCATGCGGTTGGCGTCGAACCCGGCGAAGCGCGCCGCCTTGGGGGCTTCGCCCGCGACGCGCACGCCGAAGCCAAAGAGCGTGCGGCTGATCACGAACCAGGCGACCAGCACCAGCACGGGGCCAACGAGCACGCCTGCATGCAGGCGCCCGCCCTCGGCCAGAAAGGGCAACGTCGCGTCGAAGTTGACGGTCTGCGGGAAGTTGAAGCCCTTCGGGTCGCGCCAGGGGCCGCGCACGAGATAGTCGAGCACGAGGTCGGCGACATAGACCAGCATCAGGCTCGTCAGGATCTCGCTGACCCCGAAGGCCACGCGCAGCATCGCCGGGATCATCGCATAAGCGAGCCCGCCCAGCGCGCCCATGACGAGCGCCAGCGGAATGACCCAGAAGCCCGCGCCGGAGCCCGCCGTGTAGAGCGGCAGGATGGAGCCGACCAGCGCGCCGATGATGAATTGCCCCTCGGCGCCGATGTTCCACAGGCTGGCGCGGAAGCAGAAGGAGAGCCCGACCGCGATGATCAGCAGCGGCGTGGCCTTCACGGCCATCTCCTGCAGGCCCCAGCTCTCCGACAGGGTGTCGACAAAGTAGACCTGGAAGGCGGCGGCCGGCGAGCGGCCCATGATGGCGATCACGACCCCGCCGATCAGCACGGCCGCGATCACGGCCGCCACGGGGGCGAGCACGCGGGCCCAGGGCGAGACGTCCCCGCGCGGGACGAGTTCAAGCCGCATGGGGGCGCTCCTCGGCCGTGCCGGCCATCAACAGGCCGATCTTCTCGCGATCGATCTCGCGGGCCGGGTAGGTCGCCGAGAGATGCCCATCATGGATCACCGCGATGCGGTCCGCGATGGCGAAGATCTCGTCGAGGTCCTGGCTGATCACCACCACGGCCGCGCCGCGCGCAGCCAGGTCGATCAGCGCCTGCCGGATGGTGGCCGCCGCGCCGGCGTCCACGCCCCAGGTGGGCTGGTTGACGATCAGCACGCCGGGCTCGCGCAGGATCTCGCGGCCGACCACGAATTTCTGCAGGTTGCCGCCCGAGAGCGTGCCGGCGGGCGGATCCACCCTGCCCTTCCGAACATCGAAGACGCGGCTGATCTCGGCTGCGACCGCCCTGGCGGCGCTCGAGTCGACGAGGCCGTTGCGCGCGACGCCGCCCGTCGCGTGGCGCGACAGGACAACATTTTCGGACAACGTCAGCCTGGGCGCGGCGGCGTGGCCATTGCGCTCCTCGGGCACGAAGGCCGCCTTGCGCCGGCGTCGGGCGTCGATGTCGTCGCGGCCTGCATCGGCGCCGTCGATGCGCACCGCGCCGGCCGTCTCGGCCTTGGACTCGCCCGACATGGCGGCGAAGAGCTCGTCCTGGCCATTGCCGGCCACGCCCGCGACGCCGACGATCTCGCCGCCCTGCACCGCGAGGTCGACGCCCTTCAGGGCGACGCCGTGGATCTCGTCCGGCGCAAGCGACAGCTTGTTTAGCTCGAAGCGAACCGGCCCAAGCTGGTGCGCGGCCGCGGCGCGGACCTCCATCACCTCCGAGCCGACCATCAGGCTGGCGAGGCGGCGCACGCTCTCCTCCCGCGGATCGCAGGCGGCGACCACCTTGCCGGCCCGCATCACGGTGGCGCCGCTGCAGAGCCGCTTCACCTCCTCGAGGCGGTGCGTGATGTAAAGAAGGCCGCACCCGCCGGCCGCGAGCTTCTCCAGCGTCACGAAGAGCGTGTCCGCCTCCTGCGGGGTCAGCACGGAGGTGGGCTCGTCCAGGATCAAGAGGCGCGGCTCGCGCAGGAGCGCCCGTACGATCTCGATGCGCTGGCGCTCCCCAGCCGAGAGCGTCCAGACGGGGCGGCCGGGCTCCAGCGCGAGCCCATAGCGCTCTCCCACTGATGCGATGCGCGCCGCGATTGACCGCATGTCCTCGCTCTTGGGCAGCGCGACCGCGATGTTCTCGGCCACCGTCAGGTTGTCGAACAGCGAGAAGTGCTGGAACACCATGCCGATGCCGAGGCGGCCGGCGTCCTCCGGGTTGGCCAGCGTCACCGGCTGTCCCTGCCAGCGGATATCGCCCTCGTTGGGCTGCAGCAGGCCGAACAGGATCTTCACCAGCGTGGACTTGCCGGCGCCGTTCTCGCCCAGCAACGCGTGGATCTCGCCGGAGCGGATGTCGAGATCGACATGGTCGTTGGCCGTCAGCGTGCCGAACCGCTTCACGATCCCGCGCAGGCTGACGAGCGGCGGCCCGTCGCGCTGGTTGTCCTGCCCCGATGCCCCCGCCATTGTGCGCTGCGCCCCACCCGCTCGAGAGTTCCTATGCAGGTCGGGCGCCATCCTGCGCGCCCGACCCAGCCGGTGGACGCTTACGGGGTGAGGATGGTCACGCCGGTGGTGTCGCGGCCCTCCAGCGCGCGGTGAGCCTCGGCGGCGTCCTTCAGGGCGAAACGCTGCGTCACCGGGATCTTCACGGCGCCCGACGCAATCACGGCGAAGAGGTCGTCGCACATGGCCAGCAGGTCGGCGCGCTCGGCCGTGTAGGTGAACAGCGTCGGCCGGGTCGCGAACAGCGAGCCCTTCTGCGCCAGGATGCCGATGTTGAAGGCCTCGATGGCGCCCGACGAGCTGCCAAAGCTCACGAACATGCCGAGCGGGCGCAGGCAATCCAGCGAACCCGGGAAGGTCTGCTTGCCGACGCCGTCATAGACGACCTGGCACTTCTTGCCGCCGGTGATCTCGGCCACGCGGGCGACGAAATCCTCGTCGCGGTACAGGATGGTGTGGTGGCAGCCGTTGTCCTTGGCGAGCTTCGCCTTGTCGGCGCTGCCCACGGTGCCGATCACGGTCGCGCCGAGATGGTTGGCCCACTGGCAGGCGATCATGCCGACGCCGCCCGCGGCCGCGTGGAACAGGATCGTGTCGCCCTTCTGCACCTTGTAGGTGCGGCGGAGCAGATACTGGGCCGTCAGCCCTTTCAGCATCATGCCGGCGCCTGTTTCGTAGTCGATCGCGTCTGGCAGCTTGACCAGGACCTTCGCGGCGACGTTGCGCTCCTGCGCATAGCCGCCAAGCCGCGCCGTGTAGGCGACGCGGTCGCCCACCTTGAACTCGGTGACGCCCTCGCCCACCGCGACCACGTCGCCGGAGGCCTCGCTGCCCGGAATGAAGGGCGTCTGGGCGGGGTACACGCCCGAGCGGTCATAGACGTCGATGTAGTTCAGGCCGATGGCCCGGTGCTTGACGCGGACCTCGCCAGGCCCTGCCGCCGGGAGCTCGACGTCCTCGTAGGACAGAGCCTCGGGGCCGCCGACCTTGTGCACGCGAATGGCCTTGACCATCAGAATCCTCCCAATAATTCGGGCATCTTACGGAGATGCCCTGACTCGGCAACCGGCTTCGAGTCTGCCATGCTCATTTCACAAGTCGCGCGTGTATTTTGCGCGCTTGCGCCGCCGACGGCGTTCGCCGGTTCTATTCGGTCGCAGCCATGCATCAACCCCTTCGCCGCCGCTCGCCGTCCTTCGCCGAGCTGTTCACGCCCAAGATCGTTTCCGTATTCCGGGAGGGCTACGGCGCCCGCGAGCTGCGGGCCGACGCCATTGCGGGCGCGACCGTCGCGATGGTGGCGCTGCCGCTCTCCATGGCGATCGCCAAGGCGAGCGGGACGACGCCGGACCGGGGGCTGTTCACCGCCATCGTGGGCGGGCTGCTGATCTCGCTGCTGGGCGGCAGCCGCTTCCAGATCGGCGGGCCGGCCGGCGCTTTCATCGTCGTGGTGGCTGCCAGCATCGAGCGGCAGGGCTTCGACGGCTTTCTGCTGTCGACCCTCATGGCAGGCGTGCTGCTGGCCGCCATGGGCTTCATGCGGCTGGGCGCCTACATCAAGTACATTCCGCATCCCGTCACGGTGGGCTTCACCAGCGGCATCGCGGTGATCATCTTCGCCAGCCAGCTCACGGACCTGTTCGGCCTTTCGCTGCCCGGCCGTGAGCCCGCTGCGTTCATTCCCAAGCTCCAGGCCATCGCGGCGGCGAGCGGAACCGTCACGCCGGCCGCAGTCGTGATCGCGGCGGCGTCGATCGGGCTGATCCTGGCGCTGCGGCGGCTGCGGCCGCATTGGCCGGGGTTCCTGATCGCGATCGCGTTCGCGTCGCTGCTGGCGGCGCTTCTGGCGCGGCTCGGCTATCCGGTCGCAACCATCGGCTCGAAATTCGGCGGCATTCCGAGCACGCTGCCGATGCCGTCGCTGCCGCCGTTGTCGGTCGAGAAGATCTCCGCAGCCTTTCCGGACGCCCTCACCTTCGCGGTGCTGGGCGGCATCGAGTCGCTGCTGTCGGCCGTGGTGGCTGACGGCATGACGGGGCGTCGGCATCGCTCGAGCTGCGAGCTCGTGGCGCAGGGCTTCGCCAATATGGGTTCGGCCCTGTTTGGCGGCATTTGCGCCACCGGCACCATCGCGCGCACGGCGACCAATGTCCGCGCCGGCGCGCATGGGCCAATCGCGGGCGTGATCCACGCGCTCGTGCTGCTCGCCCTGATGCTGGTCGCGGCGCCGCTGGCGGCCTTCATCCCGCTCGCCGCGCTGGCGGCGGTGCTGGCCGTGGTGTCGTGGAACATGGCCGAGCGGGCCGAGTTCGCCGCCATCCTGCGCACGTCGCGCGGCGATTCGGCGGTGCTGCTGGCGACGTTTCTACTCACCGTGTTCCGCGATCTCACCGAGGCCATCGCGGTGGGCGTGGTGATGGGCGCCATCCTGTTCATGCACCGCATGGCCGAGCTCGTGGAAGTGGAGACGCAGACCCGCCTCATCGACACGGACGAGGCCGACACGGCGTCGCCGCGCGGCGACTACGAGGGGCCGGGCCGGGATCCCGACGTGCTCGTGTACCGGATCGCCGGGCCGCTGTTTTTCGGCGCGGCGTCCGAGGTGGCGGCGGTGCTGGACCGCATCGGCCAGACGCCGCGCGTGTTCGTGCTCGACATGAGCCGCGTGCCGTTCGCGGACGCCACGGCGGCGAAGTCGCTGGCGAGCTTCGCCCGGAAGGCCGGACGCTCCGGCGCGCGGGTGTTCGCGGCCGGGGCGCCGCCCAATGTGCGCGAGGCGCTGATCGAGCACGGCGCCAGCGAGCCGCTGGTCACCTATGTGAACAATGTGGCGGACGCGACGCGCCCGCCGACCGCCGACGAACCAGCCGAGGCCGCCTGACCGGTCAGGCGTCCGGCGGCGGGTTCGCGGCCTTGGCGGCGGCCCGGCGGCGCTTCATGCGGCGCGAAGCCGTGATGTTGATGAACTCTACGCAGGCCGAGAACGCCATGGCGGCGTAGATGTAGCCGCGCGGCAGATGGAAGCCGGTCGCCTCGGCGCAGAGCGACGCGCCGATCAGGATCAGGAACGACAGCGCCAGCATCTTGGTGGTCGGATGCGCGGCGATGAAGGCCGAGACCGGCCCGGACGCCACATACATCACCAGCATCGAGAGCAGCACGGCCGTGACCATGATCGACAGGTTGTCGGCCATGCCGATGGCCGTCACGATCGAGTCGATCGAGAACACGAGGTCCACCACGGCGATCTGCACGATGGCGCCCACGAACGCCTTGGGGGCGTTCGCCTTGCCGTCCGCCTCGTGATCGCCTTCGAGGCCGGCGTGGATCTCATGCGTAGCCTTGGCGACCAGGAAGGCGCCGCCGCCCAGCAGGATGAGATCGCGCCACGAAAGCGACAGGCTGGCGATCGTCAGCACCGGCTTGGTCAGGCCGATGATCCAGGTGAGCACGGAGAGCAGCAGGATGCGGAATACCAGCGCCAGCAGCAGGCCGATGCCCCGCGCGCGCTTGGCCTGGTCCTCCGGCAGGCGCGCCACAAGGACCGAGATGAACACGACATTGTCGATGCCCAGCACGATCTCCATGGCGGTGAGGGTCAGCAGGGCCGCCCAGCCGGCGGGGTCCGTCAGCCAGTCCAGCATCGTGCGTCAACTCCTTGGATAAGCGCCTCAGGCGGTGTCGGCGAGCCCCTTGGGCCGACGTCGCACCAGTCCCAGGCAGGTGAAATAGGCGGCGCAGATCAACAGCACCGCATGCGTAAGACGATCCGGCAGCAGATCTTCGGCGATGGTCACGAACCCGGCGACCGCCCAAACAGCGGCCATCAGGAGCGTCAGCGGCTTCAGTTGCCGCACCCGGAACGGATGCACGAAGACGATCGGCAAAGCCTGCCCAACCGCGGCCGCCAGGATGATGGCCGAGGCCGTCCAGACGGGCGGGTGGTACACCACCAGGTAGAAGACGATCACGTTCCAGACGGCCGGAAAACCCGCGAACCAGTTGTCCGGCGTCTTCATGCGCAGGTCGGCGAAGTAGAGCGCCGCCGACACGATGATGACGATCGCCCAGACGATGGCGATTTCGCGCGACCAGAACCCGCAGAACACCAGAATGGCGGCGGGCACGAACACGTAGGTCGTGAAGTCGATCACGAGGTCGAGCACGTCGCCGGAGATGTTCGGCAATCGGTCGCGCACGTGGAGGGCGCGGGCGATGGTGCCGTCCACGCCGTCGACGATCAGGGCGACGCCGAGCCACAGGAAGGCGCGGGAGAAATCCTTGTCGATGGCGGCCAGCAGCGCAAGAAACGCCAGCGCGCCGCCCGAGGCAGTGAAGAAATGGACGAAATACGCGGGAAGACGCTCCGCAAAGCTTCGCTTTGGCCGATTGCTTACGGGTTCTTCCGATTCCACGCGTCTACACCGATCCGAGTTGGCCGACGCGAACGGACGGCCCCGAGAGACGGTTCCACCCGCCGGGCGGGAATGAACCTGCCGGGATAAAACATCACCATGCGCGGTCTGGCCAGAGCTTACCGAGAGTTGCGCACGGTTGTGTATGGTTCGGGGGAGCCGATCAGCGCCCGGCCAGCGCGCGCCAGACAGGCTCGACCCCCACGGCGCCGATCGCGACGGCCATTCCGGCGAGCACGAGCGCGACGCCGATCAGGCGCGGCGCGGCCGTGCCGCTGGTCAGCTTCTCGACCGTGCTGAGGAGCGCGAGGAGGCTCATCCAGAGCAGGTTCATCGCGCCGGCGAGCAGCATCAGCGCCATGGTGGCGCCGCAGCAGCCCAGGCACGCGCGGCCCTGTTCGAGCCCGAGGCGAAACACGTCTGCCCGGCGAGGCGTCACCCTGCCGTCCAGGGCCGCTGTGGGCATGCGGCAGAAGGCCAGGCAGCGCAGCTTGAGTTCGCTGAACTGGTAGAGCCCGGCCGCGCCGATCGCGAAGCCGGCCAGGACGCCGGCGGCCTGCGGGGGTACGCCGAGCCGTGGCCATCCCCAAGCGACGGCCGTCTGGAGCAGCGCGGCGCCGAGCGCGACCAGGAGCCAGACGCTCAGATATCCGGCGATGAGGACGGTGGGCGACGGGCTCTCGCACCCCTGTGCGTCCCTTTCGGCCGCGATCTGCGCATAGGCGAGCGCCAGGGGCGCGGCGGTGGGCAGCATCATGGCGACCGCCATCGCCATCCAAAGGCCGGCCGACAACGCGAAGGATCCGGCCGCGCTCCAGACGCCAAGGCCGTCCAGCGCCACGGGCCGGCAGATCGCGCCCACAAAGGCGTCGAGCGAACCGCCGCCGCGCAGCGCCTCGCCAAGCAGGGCCGCCCAGGCGAGGAGCGTCAGGCCGCCGATCGCCGCGCAGACGACCGCGGCCGGCGACGACGCAAGCGCCCGCCAGCCGTAGCGGGCGGGACGACGATGCTGGCTGGCGGCGTGAAGCGACATGGCGACCTTGAGAGCACGGAGCGCCCGATCGGCGACGTGCGCAATCCAGTGGATACCGGAGGGTGGTCAGTGCGCCATCACGACCGGCAGCGTCATGCTTTCCAGCACAGTGCGGGTTGCGCCGCCGAACACCAGCTCGCGGAAACGCGAATGAGCGTAGCCGCCCATCACGAGAAGGTCCGCGCGCGTGTCCACCGCATGCGACAGCAAGGCATTGCCGACGTCGAGATCGGTCGTCACCCGCTTCAGCTCGGCGTTGACGCCGTGCCGGGCCAGGTGGCGGGCGATGTTGAAGCCCGGGAAGTCCACGTGCCGGTCGCGGTTGATCGTCACGATCTCGACCTTCGCGGCCCGCACCAGCAGCGGCAGGGCGCCGGCTAGCGCGAGCGTCGCCTCGCGGCTACCGTCCCACGCCAGCATGGCGCGGTCGAGCCGCGGCGGGTCCCGGTGGATGTAGGGCACGATCAGCACGGGCCGGCCCGAGCCGAACAGCGCGGCTTCCAGAATGGAGGGCTCGTCCGGCGCCTTGCCGTCCTGGGGCTGGCTCACGATCGTCATGTCGAAATGGCGGGCGAGTTCAGCCGCCACCCTGTCGCCGTGCTGGGCGGAAAGCTTCAGGTTCAGGCTCTCGGCGCGCACGCCGGCCGCGACCGCGTCCGCCTCGAAGCTGGACCGCAGGGCGTTGGCCCGCTCGGTCGACTCGGCCAGCGACCGGGAGAGCATCACCGCGCCGGCTTCGGCCAGGAGATAGCCCGCGTCGATGTCGCCGATCGGAGCCACGCCGGTGACATGCGCCTGGGTGGACGCGCCCAGCCCGAGCGCGAAAGCCCGGGTGGCGTCGCCGCCCCGACCGGCCGCCAATTCCACGAGAATGTCTTTGAACGCCATGGCGTCCTCCCCTTTTGGTCGTTTTTCCGGGGAGGATGCTGGCCGCAATCGCAGAGGAGCGCATTGCGGGCGATCAATGAGGCCGGGGAGATTTCAGCGTTGGGTCAGAGTTCCCGGACTTCCACGAAGGCCACGGGCTCGCAGGCCGCGATCATCGCGTCGATGACGTCCTGGTCCTGGCCGTCCTTGATCTTGGGATAGTCGTCCGGCGCGACATAGACGATGTAGCCGACGGCTTCGTTCAGGGCGGCGGTCGGATGCTCCAGCGCGTAGCTGCGCTTGTCCTCGAGGGTCAGCCCGTCGAAGCGCTTCACCGCCTCCAACGGATCCTCCTCGCGCGGGGCGCCGTCCAGATCGAGCGTATCGGCGACGATGGAGCCGGTGACGTTGTCCAGGATGATATAGCGCGGCACGAGCGGCACTCCTCAGGGTTACAAGGCGGCCATCATAGCGCGCCCGCGGGCAATGCGAGAACCCGCCCGAAGGCTCCGCCGCCTGTCGTCCAACGGCGGCCGAAGCTCGTATTCACGCAAGGTTTGCTGGGTCATCCCTTGCGCGGCTGCGCCACGGGCTGCACCTTGCGGCCAAACGGGCACTCATGACGGCCTCCGACGCCCCTTTGTCGAGGCAAGGACAACCATGCGCACACAGGTCGCGATCATCGGCTCAGGCCCGGCCGGGCTCCTGCTCGGTCAGCTGCTGCACAAGGCGGGCGTCGAAACCGTCATCCTGGAGCGCAAGTCCAAGGACTACGTGCTGTCGCGCATCCGCGCCGGCGTGCTCGAACAGGGCACCGTGGACCTGCTCGCGCAAGCCGGCGTCGACGCGCGGCTGCGGGCCGAGGGGCTGCCGCATGAAGGTTTCGCGCTCGGCTTCGCCAACCGGCGTCTGCGGATCGACCTCAAGGACCTCGTCGGCAAGGTCGTCACCGTCTATGGCCAGACGGAGGTTACGCGCGACCTGATGGCGGCGCGGGAGGCCGCGGGCCTCGCGACCATCTACGAGGCCGACGACGTCGCGCTCCATGATTTCGCTGACGCCGCCCCGCGCGTCACATGGACGGAGAACGGGCTGGCGCGCGAGCTCGCCTGCGACTTCATCGCCGGCTGCGACGGCTTCCACGGCCCGAGCCGGGCGAGCCTGCCGGAGGGGAGCCTGCAAACGTTCGAGCGCGTCTACCCGTTCGGCTGGCTCGGCGTGCTGGCCGACGTGCCGCCCTGCTCGCACGAGCTGATCTATGCCGGGCACGACCGCGGCTTCGCGCTGTGCTCCATGCGCTCTCCCACGCGCAGCCGCTACTACGTGCAGTGCGGCGCGGATGAGGACCTGTCCGCGTGGTCGGACGAGCGCTTCTGGGACGAATTGCGGGCGCGGCTGGATCCGGAGGCGGCCGCCCATGTGGTGACCGGGCCGTCGATCGAGAAATCCATCGCGCCCTTGCGCAGCTTCGTGGCCGAGCCACTGCGCTTCGGACGGTTGTTTCTTGCCGGGGACGCGGCGCACATCGTGCCGCCGACGGGCGCGAAGGGCCTGAACCTCGCGGCCAGCGACGTGCATTATCTCGCGCAGGGGTTTGCCGAGCACTATGGCGAGCGCTCGAGCGCGGGTCTCGACGCCTACTCGGCGCGCGCGCTGGCCCGCATCTGGAAGGCCGAGCGCTTCTCCTGGTGGATGACGTCGCTGCTGCATCGCTTCGCCGACCAGAACTCCTTCGATCGGCGCATGCAGGAGGCGGAGTTCATTTATCTGGAAGGCTCGCGCGCTGCCCGCACCGCGCTGGCGGAGAATTATGTCGGGCTGCCTTACTGATCAGACTGGCGGCACCGTGCGCGGCTTGCCGTCGTCGTCGATGGCCACGAAGGTGAAGGTCGCGTCCGTCACCTTCTCGCGCACGCGCGTCTGGAAGCGGCGCGCCCAGGCCTCTATGTGGATCTTCATGGAGGTGCGGCCGACGCTGTCCACGGCTGTGTAGACGCACAGCACGTCGCCGACCGCCACCGGGCGGATGAACGTCATGGCCTCCACCGCGACGGTGACGACGCGCCCCTGCGCGCGCTCCACGCCCGCGATGCCGCCCGCCTGGTCCATTTGCGACATGACCCAGCCGCCGAAGATGTCGCCATTGGCGTTGGTGTCGCTCGGCATCGCGATGGTGCGCACAGTGAGTTCGCCCCGGGGCTCCTCGCCCACCGTGGCCATCCGCTCCGTCATCCGCGCCCCCTTGCGATCCATCGCCCGCAAAGAGACAAGCCGTCGCCGCGCCGGTCAAGGGCGGGGATCAGTCGTCCCCGTCGCCGCCGTCCGTTTTTCGCCATGGCTCGAAGGCCCGGGTGACGACCCAGAGCACCGTGAGGATCAGCAGGGCGAGAACCACGGCCGTCACGGCGATGCGGTTCATGCCCGCGCCCGCCGCCATGCCGACCGAGCTCGTCATCCAAAGGCTGGCCGCCGTGGTGAGTCCCCGGACATTGCCGCGCGCCACGAAGATGACGCCGGCGCAGATGAAGCCGATCGCCTGCGCGAGGCCCTGGATGGCGCGCGTGGGGTCCGGGCTCTTGCCCGCGCCGGACAGTTCCTCGAACAGCTCGAGCGCGATCAGCATGGTGGTCGCGGAGCTCAGCGCCACGAGCATGTGCGTACGGATGCCCGCCGACTTGCCGCGGATCTCCCGGTCGATCCCGAGCAGCATGCCGAACAGCGCGGCGGCGCCGAGCCGCCAGAGCAGGTCCTCGAACGGTATCACCGAAGCGCCGAGCAGCGCGTTCATGCAGCCTCCTCTTCGCCGACCAACGAGGGCGGTTGGGGAAAGTTGCAGTCCGGTCAGAGCGCGATGTGGGCCGCGAGGTCGCCCTTGGGCTTCACCTCGATGGCGGACAACCCGAGCCAGGCGGCCAGCTTGCGGAGCTCGTCTGCGGCGGCCTCCGCGACGGGGCCGGGTTGCTGGCCCGCCTCCAGGTGGGCGGATTGCACGACGAGGCGTTTGGCGGCCCGGTCGGCCTTGAGGTCGAACCGGCCGACGATGCGGTCGCCTAGCAGGAACGGCAGCACGTAGTAGCCGTGCTCGCGCTTGTGAGCGGGCGTGTAAATCTCGATGCGGTAACGGACGCCAAACAGCCGCTCGGTGCGGCTGCGATGCCAGAGCAGCGGATCAAAGGGCGACACGATGGCCTGGGCCGCAATGGCGCGCGGCTTGCGTGCGTCGGCGAACAGATAGGCCGGCTGTTTCCAGCCTTTCACGACGACCGGCAGCAGCGCGCCCTCTTCCACGAGCTCGGGAAGGCGCGCCGAGGCGGATGGACCGATGCGGAAATAGTCGCGCAAATCCTGCGACGTCGCGACGCCGAGCGCACGGGCGGCGATGCGCAGGAGCTCGCGATGGGCGTCGGGCTCGGTCGGCGTCGGCGCGTCGAGCGCCTTGCGGGGTAGAACACGCTCGGTGAGATCGTAGACGCGCTCGAAATTGCCGCGCCGCGTCGCGGTGGTGACCAGGCCGGCCCAGAACAGCCATTCCAGCGCCCGCTTGGTGTCGCTCCAGCCCCACCACGCGCCGGCGCCGCGCTCCTCGCCGAGGTCGCGCGCGGCCAGCCCGCCCCGCTTCTCGACTTCGCGCAGAACGGCTTTCACAGCGTCGGGGTTCTCCCGGCCGTACTTGGCGATGCCCGTGTAGGTCCCCTCCCCGCGCTGAGCCCGTGCCATGCGCCAGCGCAACAGCGGCTGGTGCTCGCAGCGGATCAGCGAGGCCTCGTGGCCCCAATATTCGAACAGCTTGCGACGCCGCCCGCCATAGGCCGCCTGGTCCAGCATCCCGACGTCATAGGGGCCCAGCCGCGAATAGGCCGGCATGTGATGGGCGCGCGCCAGCACGTTCACCGAATCGATCTGCAACAGGCCGAGCCGGGCCGTCATGGCGTCGAAATGCGTGCGCGTGGCCTCGTCGGGCCGCGGTCGCGCGAAACCCTGGGCGGCGAGCGCGATGCGGCGCGCCTGCGTGGCCGAAAGCGTGGCGACGGGCCTCAACGCGGCTTCGACCGGGTCCGGCTGCTGCAGCGCTTCGTCCTGGGGGAGATCGGATAGCTCGTCCATGGAGGGCGAGCACACCCCATCCCGGGGCACGCCGCAACCCGATTCCGCCTGAGGCGCGCCTGCATCACGGGCGCGCATGGGACGCATCAGAAGCTATGCTTAGTCAGCGCGCCCCGGCGCCGATAGATTGCGCCGCCATGAGCTCAGCTCCGACCACCGCCGCCCCGCTCGGCGCTTCCGCGCCGCCTCCCGCAGCCCAACCGCGGACGCGGCCGGGGCTGTCGCGTTTCGATCTCGGCCTCTACGCCGCCGTCGTGTTCGCCTGGTCGACGAGCTGGATCGCGATCCGCTACCAGCTCGGCGTCGTCAGCCCTGAAGTGTCCGTGATGTGGCGCTTTTTGCTGGCAAGCGCGATCATGTTCATCTGGGCCCAGGCCAGCGGCGCGCGCCTGGCCTACCCGGCCGCCATGCATGTGCGCTTCGCCGGGCTCGGGCTCTTATTGTTCGGCTGCAACTTCCTGAGCTTCTATTATGGCGGGCTGTCCACGCCTTCCGGACTGCTCGCCGTGGTGTTTTCCACCGCGTCGCTGTTCAACATGCTGCTCGCCTGGCCGATCCTGGGCCAGCGCATCGAGCCGCGGGTGGCGGCCGGGGCCGCGCTCGGGCTCGGCGGCGTGTTCCTGATGTTCGCGCCGCGGCTGCTCAGCGCCGATTTCGGCGCTTCGGCGCAGATCGGCTTTGGCCTGTGCATCCTCGGCACGCTGTTCTTCTGCTCGGGCAACATGCTGTCGACCTGGGTGCAGCGCCAGGGCGTGGCCGTGATCCCGGCCTCGGCCTGGGGCATGCTCTACGGCTCCGCCGCGCTGGGGCTCTTCGCCTGGATCAAGGGCGACGCCTTCGTGATCGAGTGGACCCTGCCCTATCTGGGCGGCCTCGTCTGGCTGGCCGTGGTGGCTTCCGTGGTCGCGTTCGCGGCCTATCTCACCTTGCTCGGCCGCATCGGCGCGGCCCGGGCAGGCTACTCCACTGTGATGTTTCCGGTGTTCGCGCTGGCGATCTCGACCGTGTTCGAGGGCTATGTGTGGACGCTGCCGGCCGCCATGGGGCTCGTGCTGGTGCTGGCCGGCAACGTGCTCGTTCTGCGCCGCTAGGCGGCTATCGCCGCAGCGGCCGCCGAGCGCTTGCGCAGTTGCAGCAACAGCACCGGGCTCGCCATTGCGAGGCCGACCAGCGTGGAAGGCAGGCCCGGGGCCACCGTCGGCATGGCGGCGGCCACGAGAAGGATGCGCTCCCAGCCGCGCAGCGGCGCGAACATATAGGCGCTGAACGCGGCCGAGAGCATCACGATGCCGGCCATGCAGCCGAAGGTCGTTACCGTGAAATCGTACCAGGTGAAGCCCTGCGTGACGATCAGCATGGCGGGGCCATAGACGAAGACGAACGGCACCAGCGCCTTGCCGAGCGCCAGCCGGAACGCCGTGTTGCCGGTCTTGAACGGGTCCGCCCCCGCCATGCTCGCGCCCGCATAGGCGGCGAGCGCCACGGGCGGCGTCACGTCCGCCAGCACGCCGTAGTAGAACACGAAGAAATGCGCCACGATCGGAGCCACGCCGAGCATGCCGAGCGTCGGGGCGGCCACCGTCACCATGATGATGTAGGTCGCCGTGGTGGGCACGCCGCAGCCGAGCAGGATGCAGACGATCGCGGTCAGCACCAGGGTGAAGAACAGCGTCGCGCCCTGTGGGGTGAACAGGCCGGCGGGCAGCACGGACAGCACGGCGTCGCCCATCTGGCCCGCCATCTGGGTCACCATCCAGGAGATCTTGAAGCCGACGCCCGTCAGCGTGATCACGCCGACGATGACACCTACGGTCGCGGAGGCCGCGCCGACCGAGATGGCGTATTTCGCCCCGACCACGAAGGCGTCGCCGATGTCGGCCACGCGGGCGCGCCGCTCCGCGCCGTTCAGCCAGGACCAGACGAGCAGCGCCGCGACGGCCGCCGCCATCGGCCCGATGAAGATCCACTTGGTGAGCAGCCCGGCCGCCGTGGCGGCCACGATGGCGGCGAAGCTGCCGAGCGTGATCAGCGGCGAGCGGCCGACGCCCACGATCATGCAGGCGGTGATGCCCCAGAAGGCCGCCAGGTATGGCGTGTAGCCGCTGAACAGCACCAGCAGCAGCACGGCGAGCGGCATCACGGTCTGCCAGCCCTCGCGGATGGTCTGGACGGGGTCGGGCAGCTCCTCGCGGCTTAGGCCGCGCATGCCCTTCTTCTTGGCCTCGAAGTGGACCTGACAGAACACGCCGAAGAAATGCATGAAGGCCGGCACGATCGCGGCCAGGATGATGGTCGAGTAGCTCACGCCCAGGAACTCGATCATCAGGAACGCGGCCGCGCCCATGATGGGCGGCGTGATCTGGCCGCCCGTAGAGGCGGTCGATTCCACCGCCGCCGCGAAGTGCTTGGGATAGCCCATGCGGATCATGGCCGGGATGGTGAGCGAGCCCACCGTCACCGTGTTGGCGATCGAGGAGCCTGAGATCATCCCGAACAACGCCGAGCCGAAGATCGCCACCTTGGCGGGCCCGCCCGCGAAGCCGCCCGCCAGCCAGGACGCGAGATCGATAAAGAGCTTGCCGAGGCCGATGCGCGTCGCCAGCACGCCGAACAGCACATAGTGGAACACGTAGGTCGCCACCACGCCGAGCGCGACGCCGTAGACGCCCTGGCTGGTGAGATAGAGGTGATTGACGAGCCCGCTCCAGGACGCGCCCGGATGCTTGAAGATGCCCGGCATCGTGGGCCCGAAATAGCCGTAGATCATCATCCCGACCGCGATCAGCGGCAGCGCGATCCCGACCGAGCGGCGCGTCGCCTCGAGCAGCACGACGATCAGCACCGTGCCCATTACGACGTCCATCGTGGTGGGATTGCCGACACGGAACGCGAGGTCGTGGAAAATCCACGGCACGTAGAGGCTCGCCGCCGCGGCCGCGAGCGCCAGGGCCCAGTCGATCAGCAGAATGCCGCCCGGGCGAAACCACGCATGCGGGGCGATGCGGTCCTGGTCCCGCCCACGGGCGGCGAACACCAGGAAGATGAGCCCGATCACGAAGGCCATGTGGACGCCGCGATGCGTCGTCTCGGCCAGCAGGCCAAAGCCCGCCGTGTAGTAGTGGAAGCAGGACAGCGTGAAGAGCAGCCCCGCCACAAGCACGGCGGTGGCGGGCAGCAGCGGCCGGAAATGAATTTCCGGGTCGAACTTCTCCTCGAGCTTCAGCGGATCGTCTTCGAGAACGGCGGGATGGCTGCTCATGGCTTGGGTGGTCAAGGCAGGTCCTCTTGCCGTTGTCGTTTTTCGTCGAGGGTCTTGCGCCCGCGTCGCTCAAGCGCGGACAAGGCGTGGCGCCCGGAACGGGCCCGGCCACCACGCAGATCGGCCGTAGATGTTCGCCGGCGGACGGGGCTTACTTGATCAGCCCGATTTCCTTGTAGAACTTCTCCGCGCCCGGATGCAGCGGCACGCCGGCGCCGGCGAGAGCCGTCTCCTTGCGGATCATCTTGCCCTTGGCGTGGCCTGCATCCAGCGCCGCACGGGTCTTGTCGGCCCAGAGCGCCTTGGTGATCGCATAGACGGTGTCGGCCGACACCTTGGCGGAGGTCACCCACTGCGCGCCGACAGCCAGCGTCTTGGCGGCGTCCGCGCCCTTGTAGGTCCCGGCCGGGATCTCGTCCTCGGCGAAGAAGCCGTACTGCTTGCGCAGCTCGTCCACCTGCGGACCCGTGATCGGGATGATGTCGACGCCCCCGCCCGTGGCGGCGAGCTCCGCGATGGCGCTGGTCGGGTAGCCGCCCACGAACACGAAGGCGTCAAGCGAGCCGTCGCGCATCTTGTCGGCGGCCTGGTTCGGCTTCACGTATTCGGGCTTGATGTCAGCTTCGGTCAGGCCGAACGCCTTGAGGATGATGCGGGCGTCCACCAGCGTGCCGGAGCCCGGCTCGTCCAGCGAGACGCGCTTGCCCTTGAGGTCGGCGATCGACTTCACATTGGCGCTCTTGGCGGCCACGAAGTGGATGCTCTCCGGGTAAAGATTGGCGATGAGGCGCAGGTCCTCGGCCTTCGGCTTGCCCTCGAAAAGGCCCGTGCCCGTATAAGCCCAGGCGGCGACGTCCGCCTGCGTGAAGCCGGATTCGAGCTGGCCGCTCACGACGCCGTTGATGTTGGCGACGGAGCCGTTGGACGCCTGCGCGGTGAGGATCAGGTTCGGCGGGCTGGACACCGCGTTGGCGATCATGCCGCCCACCGGATAATAAGTGCCGGCGGTGCCGCCGGTGCCGATGCGGAAGAAGGTGGGGCCCTGCGCGAGCGCGGTGGTGGCGCCGATCGCGACGATCGACAGCCCCGCAGCCAGGCGCGCCAGGCTGCGCCGGGAAAACTCCGTCATCTTCAACTCCCTGTTCTTCGCTTCGCGCCCTTTTGCCGGCGTCGAAGCGAGATTACAGGGTCATCGGCGTTCGTCCATGCCTGCGGGAGCGCAAAGCGGGCGAAACCGCAGGGTTTTAGAGCGGCGTGCCCATGTAGAGGCCGATCAGGTCGACCTCGGCCAGCCGCTTGGCCCGCGCCTCGTGCCACATCTCGCGGGCGTCGCAGCCCTCCGCGAAACCAAGCGTTTCGGTCGGCAACGCCAGCAGGCGGAAATAGTAGTTGTGGACGCTGTCCTCGCCGGGCGGCTGCGGGCCGTCATAGGCCGGGCGGCCAAAGCCATTCAGCGCGTGCTTGAGGCCGGGCGGCCGCTTCTCCTGGTCGAGCGCGCCGGCTCCCTCCAGCAGGTGCTCGGCGGTGAAGTCGAACGCCGCCCAGTGGACGAAGCCCTCGGCGTCCGCATCCTCCACGAGCAGCGCGAAGCTGCGCGTGCCCTCGGGCGCGCCCTGAATGACCAGCGGCGGCGAGATGTTCTCCTGGTTGCGGGTGAAACGGCCGGGGATCGCCTGCCCGTTGGTGAACAGCGGGCTCGTCATGAAAAAGCTCATAGCGCCCTCAGATCTGACCGCCGAGGCGCTTCGCCTGCGTATCGTCCTCGGCGGTGTTCATGCCGAGCGCCGCATAGGCCGGGCAGTGGCCGCCGACGCCGCGGGCGATCAGAACCGCTCCCACCAGCGCCCGCAACGCGCCCCAGGTGCTGCCGCTGCGCAATCCGTCGATGACGATCAGCGCGCCGCCGATGGTGGACAGCGCCCGCTCCGCCCCGCCCACATTGGTGGGTGCGCTCGTGTCGCTGGAAAAAGACTGGGCGATGTCGCTCATGAGAAGGCCTCCATTGCTGTGCGTCTGCAAACCGGAGAGCCGCGGTGTCGTTCCGTCCCGCCCGCAATTTCGACGGGCATATCCAGTCCCGAGACTTGGACTTGGCCGCGCGCGTCCATAGATCCGACACAAGCGCTCGGCCTCATCGAAATCCGGGATAGCGGAAGAACGCTTCTCTTTCCGGGCGCGGAATCGGGCAACTTTGGCGCACGGTTGGAGTTGACCCGTTTCAGTTTCACGTGCTCGCGGCGGCGGCGCGTTCACGATCGGAGGTCTCGATGATCCGCACTCTCGTGCTCCCGGACGGAACAACGGTTCCGAGCCTTGGCATGGGCACCTGGCGGATGGGCGAGAAGCCCGAACGGCGGCGCTCGGAGATCGAATCGATCCAGCTTGGCGTGGAGCTCGGCATGACGCTGGTCGACACGGCGGAGATGTATGGCGAGGGCCGCACCGAGCAGTTGCTCTCGCAGGCGCTCCAGGGCGTGCGCAAGGACGTGTTCCTGGTCAGCAAGGTCTATCCCCAGAACGCCGGCCGCAAGGCGATGGCGCGGGCTTGCGAAAACAGCCTGAAACGGCTGGCGACCGACTATCTCGACCTTTATCTGCTGCACTGGCCCGGCGACGTTCCGCTCGAGGAGACGATCGCGGGGTTCGAGGACCTCCAGGCCGCCGGCAAGATCCGCGGCTGGGGGGTCAGCAACTTCGATACGTCAGACATGGAGGAGCTGATGGAGGCGGGCGGCGCGAGCTGCCAGACCAACCAGATCCTCTACAATCTCGTGCGGCGCGGGCCGGAATTCGAGCTCATGCCGCGTCTGGCCGAGAAGCGCATTCCCACCATGGCGTACAGCCCGATCGAGCAGGGCTCGCTGCCCCAGACCGGCGCATTGCAATCGGTCGCCCGCAAGCACGGCGTGAAGCCTTACCAGGTGGCGCTCGCCTGGGTGCTGCGCCGCGACGACGTGATCGCGATCCCCAAGGCCGGCACGCTGGAGCACGTTCGCCAGAACCGCGCCGCGGCCGACCTCGCGCTCGACGCGGAGGATTGCGCGGCGCTGGACCGCGAGTATCCGCCTCCGCGCCGCAAGCGTCCGCTCGACATGCTGTAGCGCGCCGCGCAGGTCCCGCTACATTGGCGCGGGGCGCCGCCTGGGCGCAGCCGCCAACGGGATCGTCGTGCACGCCGCAGCGCTGTTTTACTTCCGCGAAGTCACCCGCGTCGGCTCGATTCGCAAGGCCGCGACGTCGCTCAACGTCGCCGCCAGCGCGTTGAACCGGCAGATCCTGAAGCTCGAGGACGAGCTCGGCACGCCGCTGTTCGACCGCCTGCCGGGCGGCATGCGCCTCACGGTGGCGGGCGAGCTGCTGCTGCGGCACGTCACCAGCACGCTGCATGATTTCGACCGCCTGCGCGCCGACATCGACGACCTGCGCGAAGCCCGCTCGGGCCATGTCTCGGTGGCGGCGCTGGATTCGCTGCTCGTGGATTTCCTGCCCCGCGCGCTGGTGCGGTTTCGGGCTGATTTCCCGGCCGTGAGCTATTCGGCGCTGGCGCTGCAACCCGCCGACATCGCGCACGCGGTGGCGGCCGGTGACGCCGACATGGGGTTCACCTTCGTGACGGCCCAGATCCCCCCGACCGTGCGCTTTCTCGCCGAAGTGGCGGCGCCGATCGGCGTCGTGATGCGGCCCGACCACCCGCTCGCGAACCGGCTGCAAATCGCGTTTGAGGAAACCCGGCCCTTCAACATCTTCACCCAGCCGGGCCCCCTGCCCCGCGCCGCCGAGGCGGATCCCGACTACATCGCGTTTCGCGCCTCGATCGCCCCCAAGGTGCTGTCGAACTCGATCCAGATGCTGAAGCTGTGCGTGATGCTGAACATGGGAATCGCGTTCTTCACCCGCCTCGGCTTCCTGCACGAGATCGAGCATGGCGACCTGGTGTGGCGCCCATTCACGTCGCCCGGCGTCAACCAGCTGCGCATCGGCCTTCTGACGCCGGCCGCCCGCCAGATGAGCCCCCCTGCGGCGCAACTCGCCAAGCGCCTTGCGGCCGATCTCGACCGCTTCGCCAGCGTCTAGATCCAGCCGCCCGGAAATCGCCGCCCATTTCGCCGCCGAAGGGGTTGCCAACCCCCTCCCCCTCGGCTATTCACACGCCGCTCGCCACCGCGCCCCGCGCTCTCCGGCGAAGCCCGTTGGGGGATAGTTCAACGGTAGAACAGCGGACTCTGACTCCGTTAATCTTGGTTCGAATCCAGGTCCCCCAGCCAGTCCATTTTTCCCATTTCAAATCAACTGCTTAATCGAGAGTCGAACTACTCTGGTAGCCCACGCGGTAGCCCAGCGTGGTAGCCCAGATGTGTTGAAAAGACGAGCCCCACGTTGTCTTTGCAGAGGGCCAGACAGGGACTGGCACCCTGTGTGTAGTTGGGATAGCAGGGTGGCGGCCTGATCCGCCGCGTGCCACGGTGAGAAGCTATCGCGTCTCGAATCGGAGCATGGTCCAAAGTGAGTTCTTCGACACGTCCGAAAAAGACCGAAGAAGGTCCACTCTACGCGAAGAGGGGCACCCAGACTGAGTGGTACAAGGGCTGGCAACTCAGTGAGGAAGAGCGGGACGTGTTCAGAGCCCGCTCGCGTGCTTCGCAGCTCGCCAGAATCAACGCAGACAAGGGGCTCCTGCCTGCATCTGCCCATCCACTGTACCAGCCCCGCCTTGATCCCAATGACCTGATGCCGCAACTTGCACCCAATGGGTTCAAGGCCCTCTCGCTGTTCAGCGGCGGGGGTGGCCTCGATCTCGGCTTTGATCGGGCAGGGTTTCAGCATACGGCGGCGTACGACATCCTTACCTTCGCTGGAGCTACGCTGCGCCGAAACAGGCCCACTTGGAGCGTGAACTCAGGAACAGACGGCGATGTCGTAACCGCACGTTGGTCCGCGCTCAGAGGGCTTGTAGACGTAATTCACGGCGGCCCCCCATGTCAGCCATTCTCGACCGCAGGGCGGCAGAATGGAGCCGACGATGTCCGCGACATGTTTCCTCATTTCGTCAGAATAGTTTTGGAGGTGCAGCCGCGCGCGTTTGTAGCAGAGAATGTTGCGGGGCTCGGCAGTAAGAAGTTTGAACAGTATGTGAAGCAAACTATCCTCGGCCCTTTGAGTCAGATGTATACTATCAGAGCTTTCCGTTTGGATGCCGCAATGTTCGGTGTTCCGCAGAGACGTTCACGCATGTTCTTCGTGGGGTTTCGTGACGAAAGCGCGGCATCCAAGTTCAGAGAGCCAGCGCCAACCCATCAGTTCCCAACTCAACCCTCGCTGTCTCTATTTGAGACTTTGAGGCGCACCATGGGTGTGCGCGAAGCGCTTGGCCTCCCGGCAATTGGCTATGATGAGTTGGCGCCAACGATACGAAGTGCCCTCACTGGTCCTCGCCACACGACGTCCATTCTCAGTAGCACGGCTGCGCTCAAGGTATGGACGAAGTTGGCGATCTGGCCCAACGGGGTCGCGCGCAGCCGCGAGGCGGCACAGGCGTTTCCGGCGAAGGATGGGCATTACCGGATGTCCGTTGAGGACTGCGCGGTAATACAGGGGTTCCCTACCGACTGGCAGTTCGAAGGGGCAACTTATCAGGCGCTTGGTCTGATCGGGAACTCAGTTGCTCCTCCTATGGGCTACAACGTCGCCTTGGCAGTGGCCGCCGCGCTCAAATAGGTGTCAAGCAGTCTTCGCAATTCGGTAGCATGATCAGCCTTGATGTGGTGGAACCCATCGAAGTAGCTTGCAGGAACATGCGGGTTATTCAAGGTAGAACCTCGACGGATGATGTACGCGCATCTGTGTTGTAAAATCGCGAGCATGCGGCTGGGTGAATAGCCGTCCTTGAGGTCCATCTCGGCAACGTATTTCAATTTCGACCACTGCTTTTTCATTACAAAGCGGGCATCTGAAAGAGTATAGATAGCTTTTTCGCCCATCAGCCGTTTCAGTTCGCTCTGGGTGATTAGCGCTGGTACGTGCTCAGCGAGATTGAAGTCTAGAGCTATGTATGTTGCCTTCTCAGAAATCCAAGGCTCCATCTGTTCTGGTGTCGCAAAGATCACCGATTGGATTTTTTTAGATTTATTATAAACCCCGATAAGCCAATGGCGGCACTTCCACTTCTCGATGTGATCCGGGCCGAAGTCGCGGACGGTTGTGACTGAGCCCCGTGTTGTGGATTTCAACTCGAAGTTGAACTGCTTTCCCTTCCAAACAAGATAGGCGTCCGTGCCTCCTCTGCCTTCGCCAGGCGGCTTCTCAAGCTGAAACAGATCGCGTATTTCGCGTTCGCGAATGTTGTCCTGAACTTCAAGATCAGTATCATCTTCAAAGAGATCAGTACTCATGGGCAGCAAGCCTCCTGAGCCTCGATCGGATCTGATTCTCTTCCGTGTGGCCAGCGCTTCTAATACTTTCAAGCCGCGATTGGGGCTCTGGCGCTAAGCATCAAACGATTCCATGCGGGTTGCACCACATGCAGCAAGCCCAACGACCTCAAAGGTATCGCCGGTCTGGAGCGACCGGATTTATGACCGACGGCGTTCAGGTTAGGAGAGGTCAAGGGATCTGGAGTTCTGCCACGGCGACGGGAGAGCGAACGCTACTCCGAGCGCCCGAAGACGCTCTATTAGTGCCCATGAGATCCTCACTTACGTCACTGAGAGGGACCGCCCTACACTGCCTCGGCCAGAAAGATTGATGGAGATTGGTCTTCATGCATTGCGTGGTTGACGAAGCCGGATCGCGGCTGGACGCCCATGCTGACCTTGATGAGCGCGGCGTCACCTTCATGAGCCGAGGGCCAGCTCGGAACACTCAGTATGGCCCTGCACTTCGGCTCCTGCTGCGTCGGATTGCGCAATTCCAGATCCCGCTGGAAGGCGTATGGGTGGATAGCGCCAAGGTTCAAGCCTTGCCCCTCGCTGAACGCATGATCCTGACCGCAGGGGAGTTGGATCAGTCAGGGGAAACGGCGTTCAGCCTGATGTCCAGGCGAATGGCTGGTGTAGCGAGTGAGCGGAAGAAGGGTGGAGGGAACCCGACGAAGCAGGTGCGTATCCAGTTCGC
Organism: Alsobacter sp. P4_H11; assembly: GCF_056400925.1. Lineage (NCBI taxonomy): Bacteria > Pseudomonadati > Pseudomonadota > Alphaproteobacteria > Hyphomicrobiales > Alsobacteraceae > Alsobacter > Alsobacter sp. P4_H11. The sequence continues at coordinate 203,960 of NZ_JBFUKI010000001.1, read as the reverse complement.
TCGCACCTTGCCACTTCCAGACTTGCAGCGGCTACTGGGCCTCAGCCCCGAGGCAGCAACCTCTACTCGTCCTCAGCGGATCCCATTCGATGTCCTGCGCGATGCAGCTACGCCGCAGCATCTTTTCAATGCTATCGGGAAGCTGCTCGATCCCGGCTTCATCAATCCTTTCGGACCTTCAACAGACTACGACCTGATCACGGAAACCGGCGAACGATTGCCACCGAAAGCAGTCTTCGGGATTGCAGCAAGTGAGGGTCTGGGACGTGAGGTTTTGCCGGGCAACTTCTCGTCCGGTGCTGCGACCTTTCAGGTCCTGAAAAACGCGGGATACTCGGTCGTACCAAAGGGGGAGGAACTTGGGTCTGCAGCCATTCCCACATCGAACGAGGACCGGGAATGGACCGAAGGGAAACCGAAGCTCGTGGCCCACCTTGCACGCGAACGAGGGCATGGCCTCGCACCGGCCAAGAAGGATCAGTTCATGAGCCAGCACGGTCGGCTGTTCTGTGAGCGTTGCAAGATTGACCCCGTTGAAACCTACGGGCCCGATGTCGGGACGGCTTGCATCGAGGTTCACCATGCCGCTGTTCACGTCAGTGACATGGGCCAGGGTCACCGCACGAAGTTGGAAGACCTTCAATGCCTCTGCGCGAACTGCCACCGGGTCGTTCACCGGGAAATAAAGAAACGACTGAGTTCCGGTAATGGACAATTGAGCGGCATCGTGATGTGACCCCCGGCATCCTATGAGGGACGCCAAGGGCTTCAAGGAAGATGACGGTGGTGATGGTCAGATCAGCCCACGCTCGACCGACTCGCGGACGGTGAAGGGCTCCGGTCGGAGGTCAGGGAGGATGACCCCGGTGACCTCATCTCCGGTGCGGAGGCTCGTGCCTCCACGGCGACGCGAGCTGACCCAGTCGGCCACTGTCAGGCGGGCGTACTCGATCTGAGCTTCAAGCCATCCACTCTCTGGAGGCGTGGATCGTGGAGGAGGACCAATCGCCTCCTCCCGTGCCCTGTGGACCAACTCATTGCGGAGCCGGGGTTGGTTCACCGCGAGCCCACCGAGATCAGGCCGCTCTTCACGGCAGCACTCCAGCCCACCTGGCCCCTTCCGGGGATGTTCAGGACGATGGCTCCGTCCACCTTCTGGGCGGTGATGCCAGAGTGCCGAAGTCAGCCGGCAGGATCGCGTCGGGGGAGTGACGATCCATGGCTTCGACGTAGCGGCGGGCGAGGTCACCATAGGCAGCCGTCGAACGCTCCGTGACGTGGTGCATGATGGCTCGCGAGAGATCCTCACCGAAGCCTTCGGAGGACAGCCAGTCACCGAAGTGGCCAAGATCGTCCACACCGAGCTTGCCGAGGGCCTTGGCAGCCTGACCCCCGAACTCGGCTCGGATGCCGTCGATGGCGCGGGCAGCCTCATGTGGCTCGATGCCAGCCTGAGAGGCGAAGCGACCAATCGTGCCCTCGTTCACGTCCCCGGTGGAGGCGATCTGATGGGCAATGACGATCTGGGTGGAGGCGTCCGTGACGGCCACGAGGGATGCGATACCGGCCTCAGTGGCGGGCGAGAAGCCTTCCACCGCAGGGGCAGTAGCGGCGTCCTCAGTATCCCGCGCAATGACGAGGGCCTCACCACACGCAAGCAAGACATGACTGAAACGACCAACGACAACAGAAACATCCCCGGTGGATACAAGGAGTGGCCCCGCCTCGTGCCGGGCGTCTCTACCGACTGCCGAGGCAATGTCCTCGAAGTGGTGGACCACCGTCCCCTCTTTGTCCCCAAGGAGGGACGCCCTGAGGGGGCAAAACCCGGCTGGCTTTTCCGAAAGGACGTGAAAGCTATGCGGGAGATCCTCGCGGGTGTCCTCGACAGAGGTGACGTGAAGTTTCCTTGGCTTAATTGACGCTCACCGCGTCCAGCGCCTTGGCGACAGTCGCGAGACCACCTCCGTCCTCCTCTCCGTCTCGGAGGTTCGACTTGATGGGACCGGGAACTGAGGGTCACCGAACGATTGTTCGGGTGTGGCTGGAGACGGACTGGCTCGCCGTTCCGCGAAGGAGAGAGAATCGGGCGTGAGGGACAATTGACTATCACTCAATCTACCTCCACTATCTTTGCATGGAGGTAGATTGATGAAGCAGATCACAGTGTCAGTCGACGTGTTCGCCCGCATCTGGGCACTGCATCAGAACGGAGAGGCGTCGGAGAACGACATCCTCATGCGATTGCTTGGGCTTTCGCCTATGGCCGCCTCACCCGACCTGGAGAGCGGCTATGTGGATCCCCGCCACAAGGTCGCGTTTCCTTCCGGGTTCAGGATCTTTCGGATCTACCTTGGCGCTCACTGGGAAGCGCAAGCAGAAAGGGGCGTCTGGCGACTACTGCAAGATGGCCGTGACTACCCTAGCCTCAATGCCCTCAGCCGAGGGGTCGGAGCTAAGACGGAGAACGCATGGGTGAACTGGTTCTTCACCGACGACGGCGGCAAGAAACGTCCCGTCTCCGTTCTCAGGGACCGACAAACCATAGCCGTCCGCAAGGTCGAGACACAGCCGGTCGCTGTACCCGATCTCGCCTCAACTCGCGATGAAGGTGATGAGATGACGTGGCGAGACGATGTTAGGTCGGCGCTGGAAAGGCTCGGAGGGAAAGCCACCCTTCATGCCATCTACGCCCAAGTTCGGGCGCTTCGTAACAGTGCAGGTCGCTCCGTTCCTATGTCATTGGAAGCAGTGATCCGCCGCACCCTTGAGGATCACTCTAGCAGTTCGATGAACTACCGAGGCGGCCTTGACCTCTTCCAGATGCCCGAAGGCAAAGGCGCGGGGGTATGGGCGCTCAGGCAGTAGCGAGGTGACGCGGGGATGAGGGCTGATGCTCTTCCCCCGCGCTGATTGCTTGAAACGTTGATGCTCAGTGCTTGACGAGGTAGCTGCGGGAGCCCTTCCCGTATCCTGTCTGAACGTAGGCCACGCCAAGGTCAGCGAGCGCCTTCGTCAGTGGATGTTCAGGATTGCGGAACGCCTTGCGGAGGTCTTTCATTGCCTCATGGCCGAGGCAGAACTCCCGCTGGACTGCCTCCATCGAGACCTCCCCCGGTCCACGGTTCTCCACGAGCCGAACGATGCCTTCGTGAGATGACCCACGGCGGATCTCGACCCGAGAGCCCTCGAAAGTGAACGACCACGAGGGATCGACCACGATCTCAGGCATCTCCTGAGTGATACCGTCGAGGATGGCTCGACCACGTTCACCGCCAGGAAGAACGATGAAGGCTTCGGTGGGAGGGCAGTTCCCTTCCGTGTCCACCACCTTGCGGCAACGGACCCGGTTGAGTGCCTGGACGACGGAGACGATGACCTCCTTGGTCTCCATCTGCTGGGCGAGTTGATTGCCCTTGTGGAGACACTCGGCTCCCTTCGGTCCTCTGACGCTCATGTAGAGGTTTGAGGCCCATACGGAGCCCTTGAACTGGAGCCCCGCGATCACGACCGTGTCGCAGTCCTGCCAGTCGTTCTTCCCGTCGATCCGTCCCCAATGGGCCACCTTGAGCTCTCCGAAGGTGACCTCATGGTCTATCGCGAGATGCTCGACGGCCTTGTTGGTGACGAGCAAGACGTTCCGGGTCTGACCGCCGAACCTTTCGTTCAGATCGGCAATCAGTCGGGCCATCCGCTTCTTCCCGTGCTTGACCATCGCGGTCTTGCCGGTCCCCGCTGACGACCAAGCGACATGCAGAATCACGTTGTGGTACGAGCGGACATAAGGAGGGACGACCGGCCGAACCACCTTGTCCCCCAACAGATCCCAGAGGACTTGTGTGGAGGCGGTGGCATCGAGGACGACCGGGGCTGGGAAGGTGTCAGGTAGGAGCAACCGGGACGAGTTGAGGGTGTCGTAGTCCCCTCGCTTCGCGTACCAGGCCCACCGGGAGTAGATCGCTTCCACATCCCGCAGAGCCCGGTCCACACGCTCCGCGATGGCCATGCCGACAACCTGGTCCTCGACCCCGGTCACCGCAGTGTCCCAGCAATACCCGGCGAGGCGGGCACGGAGGAGCCGCATGTCATACCCTGTGGCGTTCCTTCGAGCGTAGCTTGAGACCTCCTTCGCCTCGCTATCCCACACAATCCGGCTGAGGTTGTCGTCCTCATCCACCAGATCCCGCCGCCCGCTGACGGTTTCCCGCAGCTTCCGAAGTACCGCGACCATCTCGTTCAGGTACTTCATTTGCATAGGGAACTCGCTCTGGATGTCGTCAGGGATGTGGGCAATGGTCCTCTTGAGGTTCTCTACGTCGATCCCGTACATCTCGACGATGTTGGAGATAGTCTCGTCCACTATGGTCAGACGGCGGGTGCCGCCAGCCCATTGGATGAACGACGACCAACGTTCGTCATCATTGTGCTTGAGGTTGTCGAGCGCCTTCACGTAGGCGGCATGGGTGATGATCAGGACATCCGCTGTGGCCATTACATCTCCGGTCACCCCCTTGGGGGACTGAGAATGTTTTGCGAGTGAAACACCGGGAGAAGTACACCCCTGAACCTCTATGGCGGGAGAAGTAGCTCGGGGGGCGTCTTTCGCGGGCGACAGGAACCACCCGACACTCTCGTTAATCTCCGTGGCCAGCTTCTCAGCCTCGATGATCTCTCGGGTGACGATCAGGATCCCGATCCTGTCCTCCGGGGGCACGACCATGTTGTTGAGGATGGTCAGCGCCGAGTAGATGCGAGCGCCTTGGGTCTTTCCGGTCCCCGTGGAGGGCTGGAGGACACGCCAGAGGTTGGCCTCCTGGGTGCCGTGGCTCTCGATAGCTTGGTTGAACGTCTTTGCCATCGCCGACCAGAGATCGAGGAAGGCAGGAGATGCGATGTTATTGCAGTTCGTGGTCCAGTGGTCCCGCATGGCGCAAGCGAAGACCTCAGGGTTCACCGTGGTGACCATGCTGTGTATTCCTGTGATGTTGAGAGTTGGGTGACGTCGTTGGCTGACGGCGGCTGATGCTGGATTGAGACTGACGGATTTATCGGGGGTCGAACCTCTAAAGCGGATGATGAGGTCTCACCCCCCGATAACCGGGTGACTACCGGGGATCAGAGTAGCTCCGTGCCTTCAAGGATGGGCTCACGGAAAGCAGCAACCTTCCGTTGACGTTCTTCTTCGTCTCGCTCCTCAGCCTTCACGAAGTACAGAGCGAGTGATCCGAGGACCTGAGAGATCCACTGACCCATGATTGCCACGGACTTAGGAGGTAGGGTCTTGTAGGCCCGCTTCACTTTACCGTCGCTGGGATTGTAGTAGGTACCAACGCTGATGTCGGTCAGCTTCCTCACGTTTCTGACCAACTGGAACTGGAACGCCCGGTCATCACGGAAGACCCGAGGGTCGAACCGCTGGAGGAGATAAAGGGCCACCACGATCCTTACGATCTCCTTGTAGTCCACGTTGTCGCTGACCTTAATGATGGTCTGAGCAGCCCGTCGCTCCCATCCGAACCCAGCACCCGTCCTCGCGACGATCTCCCGAGCGTGGCTGACGATGATCTTCCAGCGGTCCTCAATGACATCCCAGCGGACGGTGTTCTCGTTCTTCCTCAAGCGGTCATCGACCATCTTGAGGTAGGGCTTGAGCTGGGTCGGGCCGATGGCGGTTTGGAGTTCATGACCGTGTCGGCGTTGGTTCAGTTCGTGGCGGTTGCAGTAGACAGAATAGAAGCCCTTGCTGTGGGCTTGGCATCCTTCGGCCCGGCAGAGGCGCGGGCCATCCTTGGACTTGCGCATCGCTGCACCTCCTTCCTTGGGTGTGTGAGCGCCGTGTGAGCGCGGATGATGGTGATGAGTGTGAGAGAGCGCCGATGGGGCGCTGCCGGGTTCTGTTGGCGACGTAAGCGGGCATGATGGGTCGTGAACGCCGCGTGAGGTGGGTAGGACGGTACCCCCACCCACACAGACAGCCGAAGTCGACGCGGGTTCTCCGTTAGGTGTCCCCCGATCGACGCGGGGTTCTCCAATAGGAGGGGGTAATCGACGGGAAACCCCACAAAACGCCTCATGGCGGTGCGGTTCTCCGTAAGTGTGGGGTAATCGACCGGGCCGCCACCGCCGACCTGACGATGTGGCGCGGGTATTCCTAGGGTGGGCGGAAATCGACGGGGCGCACCCTCACGGCTCGCAAGGTGGCGAGCGTGTATTCCTAGGGTGAGGGGAAATGGACGGGGTTCCCCGATAGGTTGGGGTAATCAGCCGCCCTATGGGGCGCTCAACCGCTCCAGCACGTTGATCACCGACCTCGCTGTCCACCTCCCACCCCGTGCCGTGGCGATGTGCCGAGCGTTCAGTTCCCGGGCGATGGCGTTGGCCGAGGTTCGCCCCGTGGCCTTGATGGCCTCGATGGTCTCACGAATGGCCTGTGCGCGGGTCTGAGCGTCCTCCACAACGGCCTCCGTCGCCTTCCGGTGGTGCCCAGCGTCCTTGATGGCCCTCGCACCCTGCGGGTTGCCCAGCTTGACGCCCCGAGCCTTTGCAGCGGCCAGCGCCGCCTTCGTCCGAGCCGAGATCATCCGCGCCTCTTCTTCGGCCACCATCGCCATGATGCCCACCGTGAGCCGGTTGGCCGATGGCATATCAGCCGCCACGAACTCTACCCCCGACTTCGAAAGCCCGAGGAGGAAGTGAGCATCACGCGAGAGCCGGTCCAGCTTGGCAATCAGCAGCACTGAACCGGTTAGCTTCGCGTGGGCAATCGCCTTGCACAGTTTCGGGCGATCCGCCCGCTTGCCGCTTTCGACCTCCACGAACGATGCCACCAGTGTCCCGCCTGTGGCCGCGAGGTGCGCCTTGATGGCAGCCTCCTGTGCCTCCAGGCCGAGCCCAGAACGGCCCTGCTTGTCGGTGCTGACGCGGGCATAGGATACGAGGCGGGTGGAGGAAGCGGTCGTGCTGGTCATCGTCTCGGTCCTCAACGGCAGTATGTGCATAACCATCTAACGGACGTTTGGTGGTTATACAATACGCAGCCGGGACTGGACTGTGCGTAGGTCTAAGTACAAGCTTCTGCATCAGCGATAGGGAACTTGGGAATGAGCAGCCGCGACCAACTCGCCTCTCTTTGGCGCAAAGTGGCAAGATCTCAGGTGCCCGCCGCGCTTGCCCATTCCGGGTCACTACTCCAACGTGGCGCGAGTTTCGACCTCCTGCCCCAGCCAGGATACGTTGGGAAAGGCTATCGCGATGGCTGCCCACTTGTGCTTGCGTTAAACCCCGCAAAGGGCGGGGACGGGATAAGCGCCGATGATTTAACACAATACAAATTGATAAGAGCTTTGAAGAACGCTTCAGGACCAACTGTTGTAATTGGTTTTGAAGCACTGATGGCTCACTTGGCTATCTTCATGCCTCGATGGAAGGTGATAGAGAACAACGGGATCAACGAAATTCTACGTGCCCAAAAAGCTGATTTCGAAGAGATCGCCTACTTAAACGTGTGTAAGTGGAGGACCGATGCCAAACACCCGCCCAACAGGACGACCCTCGATGATGCGTGGAGACTGACCAGCGAACAGAGGAGGATGCTTAATCCGGGCCGCACGATAGTTCTCGGAAAAACGCTCTGGGATTGGTACCTGAGCCGAGGCCTCGCGAGTCCAGGTGACGTCTGCATTCAACGTACCATTGGTGACGGGCGGATGGCGGACGAGGCCAAGCCAGTAGTTCGCAAGCTCAAGCGCCAGAAACTGTTCCCGCGCTATCTGCATGAAGCCCAGCCGATTTTGGATGCTCTTGTCAGCGAGGGTCCACATTGACAGCCCCAAGAGGGGCTGCCGTCGCGGTGGTTCGGGCGAGGGCCACGGGGGGATTGGCGCGCGCCCCGCCCATCGATGGTCTTTCGCAGTTTCGAGACAAAACAAACGGCCTCTTCCTTACGCTTCTTCGATGTGCACCTGTCCTGCGATGTCGGTTGTCGGCCCAGGGATGGCGTCCGATTTACCATCACTGATGGGAAACGGTGGAGAGCCAAGCCGTTGCCATGTTGGCCGCCCGAGAGCTACCTTGCTGGAACAACGAGCGGCGATGGAGATGGGTGTGGGGAGGCGCAAAAGCTACGGGCAGGGAGATAGAGGCTTAGCTAATCGCGCAGCACTTGGCCAAGGTTTGGCCAAGCTGGTCGCGTTCGTTTGTTTACCGTTCATCGTTCTCTATCAAATGATCTCAGCCAACGCCGAAGCCTTTTGGCGGCTCGCGTTGATCATTGCAGGATTTGTTGCGGTTGGCGTGGCTTCGAAGTACGTCCTGAACCGAATTGGTTATCTCGAGACCAAAAAGGTAGCCTCTGCATCCCACCCACGCAAGTAATCCACCCTCGTAACTAAGGCGTGCCCTGTAATCGTCCCTCGGTGAGCGCGAGCTACGCCTTGGTCGTGGAGCTATTCCACATTGGGGCAACGAACAGACTATGTAGATCGGTAGTGGACGCTGCTTCGTTTATACTCGATGGGCTGGGGCTGCATGTGAGGTTTGGGAGGAGGCTGGAATTTGCCTGGACCAGAGGCATTGGTTTAGTGAATGGCTGAAATTCGAGCCGCTGGTGGGCATCCCGTTCGCCACCGGCGTCGAGGATGGCGGAAGGTGACATTTGGACGTCGTCGAAAGCGTCAAAACGCTCGGATCCGTTGCCGGGCTAATCACATTCCTCTTCACTGTATGGGATCGTATTCTTGCCTCTCGACCGATCGTCCACTTCGACTTCGCTGTTACATCCGGTCACTTTGTTAAGCAGATCTGCTTGCGCATCGAAAACTGCTCGGCCGACGAGATAATCATCGAAGACATCGTTTTTGACCGGCCGGGCATCCTCTACTTCGTTGGAGACGATGTTGAAGAGGTCGTCCGCATCTTCACCGACCGCCCTCGGCCCGCATTCATCCAACAGCGGGAGACCCGCCTCGTCAGCCTGGGCCTCAACGACTTCCTCGATGACGAAGCGGACCTGTCGCTCGTTGCTCGCGTGATCTGGCGGAAGAGAGGCAGTCACTTTCTGCGAGGCATTCCGGTCCGCGTGAGTACCACGAGCGGCGAACTTAAGGAGCTTATGCGAGATCGAGGTGGCTATGGCGTCGAGAGTTAGGGCAGCTTCACGGCTTCCACGCACGCTTTCCTCTGCTGGAAGCTGGGACCACCCGAGTACCTCCCGGCAGACATGCCCTCACGCTTGTGACCAACTACGAACTCGATGATGGGGATGGGCTGCCCTGCCCTCTCTGCTTCGGTTACGAAGAACCGCCTCAGGCTGTGAAAGGTCACCCGAGACTGGCGTGAGCCCTCCACCATGTCTTCGATGCCCAACGCGCGGCGATAGGTCACGAACGCTTTCACGATCTTCTGGGACCGCTCCATGACGCTATCCTCGGCCACCTCAGGCAGCTCGGGGAAGAGCCAGCCGTTCACTGCGCCCTTCACCCGCGTCTCGATCAGGGACGCCAGTGCGCTGTGGATGGGGACTGTTCGCTCACCAGCCTTCGTCTTCGCCTTCACGATCTCCATCCCGTCGGGGCCGATGTTCTCAACCCGAAGCTGAGCAATCTCCTCGACGCGCATACCTGACAGGGCAGCGATCCTTATCGCATCCTTCAGGAAGTCCTTTGCCTTTCCTTCGAGGAGCTTCCCCACCTCGTCAGGCGTGAACGGACGCGGCTCCTCCTTCTTGGAGGTCTGCTGTTTGGCAAGCGACTGACCCATCCACACGTCCAGCTCGGCGTGGCCCTTCTTGAGCAGCCACTTCCAGTAGGAGCGGAGCGCAGAAACGTCCTTGTTGATGGTCTTCCAATGGCCACCCTGGGCAACCCGAGCTGAGACGTATGAGCCCGCCTCTTTCCTCGTGACGGCCTCAAGGGTCTTCTTGGTCAGCCAGCCCTTAAGGGTAGTCACGGCCCTGCGGTAGTCGGTTTTCTGGCGGGGCTTCATGGGCGTCTCAGCGAGCCACGCATCCACATAGGCCGTTACGGGCGTCTCCTGGCCCGTGGCGATGGCGTAGAACGTGGAAGCCTTCCCCTCGCCTAACTTGGCCTCGATCTCCTTGGCCCGCTGTTCGGCAACCTCGATAACGACCGCCTCATCAACCCCGTGCTGGCCTTCGCTGGCCCGGATCGCCAGAGCCTCTTCCACCAGCGGGTCTGGACCCTTCGCAGCGCCGCTCTCCGCTGCCTTGATCGCCTTCCGAAAGCGAGTGACGTGATCCCAGCGGAGGTCGTTTGCGGTGGCCAAGGAAGGGGTGTGGAGCGGGGCCTTGAAATGGGCCTTCCCAATGGTCGCACGGACCTTCTCGGGGACCTTCATCACCACGATCCACTGATTGCCGTGCCACTTCAGGTACCGCTTGTCGAGCGCCATGGGATTCTCGCTGAGGGCGTCTGGTAGCCCACGGAGTAGCCCAGCTTGGTAGCCCACGCAACCGGAAAATGTGAACAATCATAGAGGTTCAAGCACTTACGTCTGGAAAAATGAGGGTCCAGGTCCCCCAGCCAAACTCAGGCGCAGCTCCAGACGAGCCCTCGGATTTTCCGTCTGGGAATCCGCTCCCCTTATTGCCACATGGATGGGGCGCAGGGGTGGGACACTCGCCATATCCCGAACGCCACGGCTGCGGCTGGCGGTTCAGGGTTCGCTATCCGGCCGGGCTTGCGGCTGACTTTGGAGAGCTTGAAAGAATTGCGTAGCTGTGTGCTCCAGCTATCTCGCAATGACACCAAGCATCCAGTCCAACAGCCGAAGGCCGTGAAGCCACCGTCCGACCCTATGAAAAGCTTCGCCAGGATTCCCTAGCGACGGCGCCGACGGCCATTTCCGCCAAAACATGGAACCAGCATTGCTCGCGGCTGATTGCCGGATCCTATCCAGGGGGATAGGACATGGTCCATGATCCATGCCAGCCACCCCGACGTGATCGCCCGTCTCAAGCGGGCCAACGGCCACCTCGCCTCCGTGATCGACATGGTCGAAAGTGGGCGCAGCTGCGTGGAGCTTGCCCAGCAGCTTCACGCCGTCGAAACGGCGATCGCCAACGCCAAGAAACTGCTGATCCACGACCACATCGAGCATTGCCTCGGCCACGAGCTCGATGCCGACAAGGCCGCGCCAACCAAAGTCCTGGCCGAGTTCAAGCAGCTCGCGAAATACCTATGAGGATGTGCACGTGAGCAAGCTGCTCGACTGGTTCGGCTTTGGACATGGGGGCTACAGTAACGTGACCTCCCGCTCTCACGGCGCCCATGGCGGGCACGGCAGCCATGGGTCCCACGGGAGCCACGGAGGGCACGGCCATAGCCACGGGGTTATGGATCCCACCATCGCGACGACTTCGCAGGGCATCTGGGCCATCAAGTGGTCCTTCGTGATCCTGGCCATCACCGCCTTTTTCCAGATCCTGGTGGTCATCGCGTCGGGATCCGTGGCGCTGCTCGCTGATACGATCCACAACGTGGCCGATGCGACCACGGCCATCCCGCTCTGGGTGGCCTTCCGCCTGGTGCGCCGGCAGCCCACGGCCACGTTCAACTTCGGCTACGGCAAGGTGGAGGACCTCGCCGGCATCGCGATCGTGCTGATCATCTTCGCCAGCGCCCTCGTGGCGGGTTATGAAGCCCTCGATAAGCTGATCCATCCCCAACCGATCAGCCTCCTTGGCTGGGTCGCGGCGGCCGGCCTGGTCGGCTTCATCGGAAACGAGGCCGTCGCCGTCTTCCGGATCCGCGTGGGCCGCCGCATCAACAGTGCGGCCCTCATCGCCGACGGCTATCACGCCAGAGTGGACGGCCTGACGAGCCTCGCCGTCGTGCTCGGCGCCTTCGGCGTGTGGCTGGGCTTTCCGCTGGCCGACCCCATCGTGGGCCTGCTGATCACGCTCGCGATCTTCGGCATCGTCTGGCAATCCTCGGTGTCCGTCGTCCGCCGCATGATCGACGGAGTCGAACCCGGCATCACGGCCGAGGCGCGCCACGCCGCGGAGCACGTTCCGGGGATCGTCGGCGCCCCGGAGGTCAAGCTCCGCTGGCTGGGGCACAAGCTCCACGTCGAGGCCACGGCGGCGGTAGACCCCGCTCTGACGATCGCGGACGCCGAACGGGTGCGCGGCGAGCTGATCGCGGCTTTCGAGGGACATCTGCCCAGCTTCGCCTCGGCGCACGTGGCCTTGCGCCCTGCCGGAGGACATCTAGCGCCCACTCTCCACGGAAATCATCACGCGCCTGACCCGTTCGTCTTCGTCGGCCGGCTGGCGAGCGGCCGGCTCGAGATCGTCGATACCTCGTCCGGTGAGCGGATGCGGCTGACACTCGACGAACCCGTGTTCCCGCTCGAGGCGAACGTCGAAATCCTTCGCGACGGCGGGCGGATTGAATCCTTGGCGCTCCTCGCCGGCGGCGCCGCCGGCGTTCTCGTCAGCGAGGTCGCGCCCGCGGAGCCTCATGAGTTCGAGGCGCGCCTGGTCCTGTCGCGACGAGGCCAGCAGGAGACCCTGCCGTTTCGGATGACCGAACCGGAGGATCATCCACACTAGATGCCAGGTCATGGCCCGGCGAAGCCATCGCGGTTTCCGCCATCGGATAGCGGATAGCGGACAGCGGACACGAAGCTATGCCGGACGGTAACTCGGCGAATAAGCGATCGGTCTTGGATCCGCTGACCCTTGGGTGACGACGGAGTTCGGCATCGGCCGCCGCCGCTCTGATCGTCAAGAGCTTGGCCGCGGATCGTCAGCCTCGCGCCCGCAGCATGTGCATGGCGTTGGCGGTCACCAGCACCGTCGCGCCCGTGTCGGCCAGGATCGCCGGCCAGAGCCCCGTGACGCCAGCGATCGTGGTCACGAGGAACACTGCCTTGAGCCCAAGCGCGATGGTGATGTTCTGGCGGATGTTCGCCATTGTCCGCTTCGACAGCGCGATCATATCAGCGATGTCCATGACTCGGCCGTGGAGCACCGCCGCATTGGCCGTTTCCAAGGCGACGTCGGTTCCTCCCCCCATGGCGATGCCGACGCTGGCGGCGGCGAGCGCGGGAGCATCGTTGATGCCGTCTCCCACCTCCTTTGCTGGGCTCTCATAATGCTGTGGCAGGAGTGGAATGCAGGTCGAAGGCGGCGAATATTTGCCGTGTTTGCTCCGTTCGGGCACCTGTCATGGGGGCGTCACGCGGCGTCTCTAGGCGATGTTGGCGTTCTTCGTCTCCCTTCAGGATCATGCCATGCGCCAGACGTTCGCCGCAGCCTTGCTGCTCTCCACTGTTTCGGCCCCGGCGCTGAGCCAGACCATATACCCGATCGACCGGGCGCAGATTTTGGTCGGGGCGAAGTTTGACCTCAAGGTCGAGTTCCCCGGGCTGGTCGAGGCCGGCAAGATCGCCGTGACGGTGAACGGCCAAGACCACGCCCAGGCGTTTGGCCGCGCCGCGGCCTACGTCGCCCGTGAGGACGACAAGGACCAGTCGGCCGTGACGCTGCGTGACATTGTGATCGACAAGCCGGGCCGCTATGTCGTTAAGGCGACAGACGGCGTCAACACCCGCGAGGTCGCGTGGGAGGTCTACGAAACGGCTCAGCCGCGCAAGGCCAGGAACGTCATCCTGTTCATCGGCGACGGCATGTCGAACGCCCACCGGGTGGCGGCGCGCATCCTCGCCAGAGGGATCCAGGAGGGCAAGTACAAGGGCAAGCTCACCCTCGATGACATGCCCGCCATGGCGCTGGTGTCGACCTCCGGCGTCGACAGCGTGATCACCGACTCGGCCAATTCGGCGAGCGCTTACACGACCGGGCACAAGTCCTCCACCAACGCGCTCGGCGTCTATGCGGACCGCACCAAGAGCACGACGGACGACCCCAAGGTCGAGACCATCACGTCGCTGGCGCAGCGCCGGCTGAACATGGCGGCCGGCGTCGTCACCAACACCGAGATCGAGGACGCCACCCCGGCCTCCATGGTGGCCCACACCCGCCGGCGCGCCGAGTACGACGTCATCGTCCAGCAGTTCCTGGACCAGAAGCCAGACGTGATCATGGGCGGCGGCGCGGCGAACTTCATTCCCAAGAGCATGGCCGGCTCCAAGCGCGGCGACGACCAGGACTACGTCGCGAAATTCAGGGACGCCGGCTATGCGGTCGCCACCACGGCGGGCGAGATGAAGGCGGCTTCGGCAGCCGGCGCCGAGAAGCTGCTCGGCCTGTTCAACCTCGGCAACATGGACGGCGTGCTCGATCGCAAGTTCCTGAAGGTCGGCAGCGTCAAGCGCTACCCCGAGCAGCCCGACCTCACCGAGCAGGTGAAGTCCGCCATCGAGGTGCTGTCCAAGAACGAAAACGGCTTCGTGCTGATGGTCGAGTCCGGCCTGATCGACAAGTACACGCACGCCCTCGACATGGAGCGGGCGATCTACGACACGATCATGCTCGACAACGCCGTGAAGGTCGCCAAGGACTTCGCCGACCAGAAGAACGACACGCTGATCCTGGTGCTGGCCGACCATACCCACCCGGTCGGCATCGTCGGCGTCATGCATGACGACATGGACGGCCCTGCCCCCAACGTCGAGTTGCGGGACCGGCTCGGCATCTATGCGGACGCAGGCTATCCGAGCTACCCGGCCCCGGACGCCGAGGGCTATCCCAACAAGGTCGACGTCAAGGACCGCCTCGCGCTGTTCTCGGCCAGCTTCCCGGATTACTACGAGACCTACCGGCCCAAGATGGACGGCCCCAACAATCCCACCGTCGCCGGCAAGGAAAAGGGTACCTACGCGGCGAACGAGATCTACGCCAAGTCGCCGGGCGCGCAACTGCGGGCCGGAAACCTGCCCAAGGACGGCAACTCCGACGTCCACAGCGCCGAGGACTCGCTGCTGAACGCCTATGGCCCCGGCTCCGAGATGGTGAAGGGCTTGATGGACAACACCGACGTGTTCAAGGTGATGGCGCATGCGCTCGCACTCGGATCATCGAAGTAACGCTGCAACTCCACGGCTCAGCCGTCGCCGTGCCCTCCTGGCGATGGCGGCCGGCTTGGCTGCCGGAGGCGTGCGCCCGTCCTGGGCCGCGCCGGCGGCGCTCGACTTCGCCGACCTCTACGAAGCGTCCGGCGTGCTGGGGTTGCGGTTCTCCCCCAGGCTCTTGTCGCTCAAGGGTGCGGCCGTGGGGATGCAGGGCTACATGGCTCCTCCGCTCAAGGCGGAGAGCGACTTCTTCGTGCTGACTCGCGAGCCCGTGTCGCTCTGTCCCTTCTGCTCGTCGGACGCGGATTGGCCGACCGACATCGTCGTGGTTCATCTGCGAAACGCCGCCCAGCCCACCCGCTACTCCGACCCGATCGCCGTGACGGGCGTTCTGGAGGTTGGCTCGGCGACCGATCCGACCACGGGATTCGTGTCCCAGATCCGGATCATGAATGCCGATTTCCGCATCGTCTGAGGCTCCGGCGCTCACGGTCGAAGGCCTGCGATTGACCTATGGGCGCGGCGACGACGCCACGACCATTCTCGACATCCCGACGTTGCGCATCGCGGCGGGCGACCAGCTGGGCGTCAGCGGACCCTCGGGCTCTGGCAAGACCTCCCTTCTCCATGTGCTGACCGGCATCGAACGCCCGACGGCCGGACGCATCCACTGGGGCGGCGTCGACCTGGCGAAACTCGGCGAAGGAGCGCGCGACGCGTGGCGACGCCGTAACGTGGGGCTCGTGTTCCAGGACTTTCACCTCGCGCCCGAGCTCACCGCGCTGGAGAACGTGCTGCTGCCGTTCCGCTTCGACCATTGGCGTCTGAGCGGCTCCCAGCGTGAGCGCGCGCTCGAACTGCTCGACTCGGTGGGCCTCACGGAGCCGGCACGGCGCGCCGGGGTGCTGTCGCGCGGCGAGCAGCAGCGCGTGGCCATCGCGCGGGCGCTGGTGCGCGAGCCGCGCATCCTGGCCGCCGACGAACCCACCGCGAGCCTGGACGCGAACAATGGCGCGCGGGTCGCGGATCTGCTGCTGGCGGCCGAGCGCCGGAGCGGCGCGACCCTGCTGGTCGTTACGCACGACGCCGCGCTGCTGGGGCGGCTCGGGTCCACGATCCGGATCGCCGGCGGCGCTCTGGTCGGGGCGGCGGCATGAACCCGTGGCCGCTCATCGGCGCCGAGCTGCGGCGCTCCTGGCTCGGCGCGCTGGCGCTGTTCGCCGTGATGGCTTTCGCGATCGCGATCGGCGTGACCGTCACCGCTCAGGAGCGCGCGCTGCGCCAGGGCAGCGCCCGCGCGGCGGACGACTTCGACCTCCTGGTCGGCGCGCCCGGCAGCGAGACGCAGCTCGTGCTGACCGGCGTCTACCTCCAGGAAAGCGCCCTGCCGCTGATGCCGGATGCGGTCTGGTCCGAACTCGCCCGCCGCAACGGCGTCGCCTGGGCGGCGCCGCTGGCGTTCGGCGACACCTGGCGCGGGCGCCCGGTGGTGGGGACCATTGCCGATTTCGTCACCCGGGGCGGCAAGCGGCAGCTGCAGCTCGGCCGGGTGTTCGCGGCGGAAAACGAGGCCGTCGTGGGGTGGGACGTTCCGCTCGCGCTGGGAACCACCATCGTCACGTCGCATGGCCACTCCCGCGAGGATGGGCGCGCCCTCCCCGGCGAAGCGCGCCACGATGGGCATGACCTGACCGTGGTCGGACGCATGCCGCCCACGGGCACGCCCTACGACCGTGCGATCCTGGTTCCAATCGAATCCGTTTGGGAAACGCATGGGCTCGCGCGGGGGCGGCCGGAAGGCGACGCGCGGATCGGGTCGCCTTGGCCGGACGCGACCGGCGACGCGCCCGTGATCGTCGTCAAGGCCGCCAGCGTGGCGGACGCCTACCGGCTGCGCGCTGCGTTTCGGGGCGGACGCACGATGGCGGTGTTCCCGGCCGAGGTGCTGGTGCAGCTCTATGGCGCTCTGGCCGACGTCAAGGCCGTGATGGCGGCCATGGCGCTGGCCACGCAGGCGCTCGTGTTCGTCTCGGTGCTGGTCTGCGTCTTCGCGCTCGCGGCCGCCCGCCGGCGCGACATCGCGGTTTTGCGCGCCATCGGCGCGCCGCGGGGGTACGTGTTCGCGGTGGTGTGGCTCGGCGTGTCGTTGCTGGTCTGCGCCGCCGCTCTGGCCGGAATGGCGCTGGGCTTCGGCGCCACCGCGGGCACCTCCGCGCTGCTCTCGGAGCGCTTCGGCTTCGTGCTGAACGCGCGCCTTGGCCCCAACGAGTGGGCGATGACAGGGCTGGCTGCAGCTTTTGGCGTCCTGCTGGCCATGGTTCCGGCTTTCGCCGCCTACCGGCAAAGCGTCGTGTCCGGGCTCCGCGGACGCTAGACCCGCGACTGTCGTTAAAATGACAGCCGGACGTCATCGCACCGTCGCGCCGCCCTCGCAGAAGAAGCCGTCCAATTCACTCATGGGGGTCAGTATGCAACGCGCCATTCTTCTGGTGAGCCTCGGGCTCGCGATCTCCGCGACGGCGGCGTCAGCGCAGCAGGAATTTCCGGCCAGGCTCGCCGGCCACGCCGTGCTGGCGGCCGAGACGTTCATCCCGTCCCCGTCCGACGCTCCGCTGGATCTGCAAACGTCCGGCAAGTACACCACCGGCAAGCGCGTGGACGCGCAAGGCTCCGTGATGGGCATGTCGTTCGAGCGCGCCACAGGCGTGAAGCTGCCGTTCAAGGGCCAGCCCATCCAGGGCCACTCCGGCGTCAAGGTGATGTCGGACGGCTCGTTCTGGATCATCACCGACAACGGCATGGGCTCGAAGGCCAATTCGCTTGACTCGATGCTCTACCTCAACAACTGGACGATCGAATGGAAGTCCGGCGCCTGGCGGCACAACAAGACGGTCTTCCTGCATGATCCGGACAAGAAGGTCCCCTTCCGCATCGTGCACGAGGGAACCGAGAAGCGCTACCTGACCGGCTCGGATTTCGACACCGAAGGCTTCCAGATCATCGGCGAGACGTTGTGGATCGGCGACGAGTTCGGGCCCTACCTGATCAAGGCCGACATAAGCGGCAAGGTTCTCGGCGTGTTCGAGACCGTGGCGGACGGCAAGCCCGTTCGCTCCCCCGACCATTACGCGGCGGCGTCGCCGGGCGCGCCAGGCGCCACCTACACCAACGTCAACCTGCGCCGCTCGAAGGGCTTCGAAGGCTTTGCGTCCAGCAAGGACGGAAAGTTCATCTACGGCTTGCTGGAAGGCCCGCTGTGGGACGCCGACAAGAAGGAATGGGAAAAGGTCGATGGGACCGAAACGTCGCGGATCCTTGAATTCGATGTCGCGGCCGAGAAGTTCACCGGTCGTTACTGGCACTATCGCTTCGAGGCCAATGGCAACGCCATCGGCGACTTCAACATGATCGACGGCACGACCGGTTTGGTGATCGAACGCGACAACGGCGAAGGCACGGCCGACAAGGCGTGCGCGGCGGGCGTGCGCGGCGCGGCCTGCTTCCCGGACGTCGCCAAGTTCAAGCGCGTCTACAAGATCGAGCTCAGCGACGCCAATGTCGGCAAGCCGGTGCGCAAGATCGGCTACATCGACCTCATGAAGATCCAGGACCCGGACAAGCTGGCCCGCAAGCCGCTCACCGCCGGCGTTCTCACCTTCCCGTTCTTCACCATCGAGAATGTGGACGTGGTCGACGCCAGCCACATCGTGGTCGGCAACGACAACAACCTGCCGTTCTCGTCCAGCCGCGAACCCAACAAGGCCGACGACAACGAGCTCGTGCTGTTGCAGGTGGAAGAGCTGCTGGCCGCCAAGTAAAGCAGCGAACAGTCGGCGACCGCGGCGGAGGTTTAGCCGCGACCGCCTTTCCCAAGGGCGCCCTTGCGAAGTCCACCGTCCGTTCATAAGCAAGGCAACTCCGTCGCTTCGCGCGTCGCATGCGGCCGTGCGGACAGGCCGGAAGCTTGGGCGCCGATCCATGGTCGCGCCCAACATCCGCCGCCATCGCGATGAACTTCCCGCGGCACCCCCGGATCTCCAGGAGCGTACCGTGATTCCATTGATTTCCCGCCGGACCCTCATCGCCGGCGCCGCCGCCTCCGTAGCTTCGGCGCACTCGTCCTGGCTGGCGGCCGCACCGGTCGATTCCTTTGTCGACAGCGTGCGCGGCGTCGAGGCGCGATTGAAGGCGCGGATCGGCGTAGTGGCCGCGGAGGTGGGAACGGACCGTCGCTGGCTTTACCGGCAGGACGAGCGTTTCCCGATGGCCAGCACCTTCAAGGCGTTTGCGTGCGCCGCACTGCTGGCCCGGGTCGACGCCGGCGAGAGGCGGCTCGACGATCGGGTTGCTGTCACAAGCAGCGATCTCGTGCCCTACGCCCCCGTCACGGAGAAGCATGTCGGCGGTTCGATGAGCCTCGCGGAGATCTGCGCCGCCGCCACGGCGGTGAGCGATAACGCCGCGGCCAACCTCATCCTCGACGCGATCGGCGGTCCAGGCGGCATGACGGCGTTCATGCGCAGAATCGGCGATACGGAGACGCGACTGGACCGCCGCGAAACCGAACTGAACGAGGGCGTCCCGGGCGATCTTCGCGACACGACCACCCCGGCCGCAGCCGCCGAGAGCTTTCGAAAGCTGGTGCTGGGCGACGTTCTCTCGGCTGAAAGCCGCGGGCAGCTTCAGGCATGGCTCATCGGAAACCAGGTCGCCGGGCCCTTGCTGCGGGCGAGCCTTCCGCAAGGCTGGCGGATCGCCGACCGGACCGGCGCCGGCGGTCACGGCACGCGCAGCGTCCTCGCGGTGCTCTGGCCCCCGCGCCGGCCGCCGATCGTGGCGGCGATCTACCTCACCGAAACCGGAGCGTCGATGGACGCCCGCAACGCCGCCATAGCCGAGATCGGCAGCGCTTTGGTCCGCGCCGTGGATCGCTGAGCCCGCCTTGGGCTTTGCGGGCCGGGGCGCCGTGGCGTGGGCGCACTCCCACTGCGTCGATGCGCTGGCTTGGTCGTACCCCGCTCGCCTGAATCGAGCAGAGCCCCGGACGCGCCGCGCGGCCGGGTCTCGCCGCCTCCGGGTCTTGCGAGCTGGGTGTTATCCCCCGAAACGGGTGAATACCACGGGGGCTCCCCCAATCGGCTTTTCGGCCTAACCTGCTGTAATGATTTACGTTTCGATCTTTTCTCCTTGATGGCACGGGCATTGCGCAGGGGTCGTCAGCGGAGCCGACACGGCCCGCCTTCGAGGAAACGGAGGTCACCATGACCAAGTTCACTACGGCCCTGCTGGGCGCTTCCGCCATCGCGCTTTTAGCCATGCCGGCCCCGATCCGGGCTGACCTCGCGTCGCTGCTCGTGTCGCCGGCTTTCGCCCGGGGCGGCGCCGACGACGGCGCGGGCCATAACGCCGGCGACGATCGCGGCGGCAATCGCGGCGGTCGCGGCGGAGCGGCGAAGGGCGGCCGTGCGGCGATCGACGGCGCCGCCACGGTCGCGCGCAACGGCGCCGACGACGGCGCAGGCCACAACGCCGGCGACGACCGCGGCGGCAATCGCGGCGGTCGCGGCGGCGGCGGCAAGGGCGGTCACGGCGCCGGGCACACGTCGATCGACGGCGGCGTCGTTGTCGCCAAAAACGGCGCCGACAACCGTGCGGGAGATCGTGGCGGCCGCGGAGGCGGCAAGGGCCGCGACGGCGCCGGGCACGGCTGACGCGGCGATTCTGAT
Source organism: Alsobacter sp. P4_H11 (assembly GCF_056400925.1). Classification (NCBI taxonomy): domain Bacteria; kingdom Pseudomonadati; phylum Pseudomonadota; class Alphaproteobacteria; order Hyphomicrobiales; family Alsobacteraceae; genus Alsobacter; species Alsobacter sp. P4_H11. The sequence continues at coordinate 183,240 of NZ_JBFUKI010000001.1, read as the reverse complement.
CCGTGGAGCCCATGCGGGCTCCACGGATTTTCACCAAGCTGTCGCGCTCCGCCGACGGACGCTACAGTGACCGGGCCGCGGGCGTCGCCCGCCACAGTGGACGCGCCATGTCGATCGCGACGCATCTCACCGAAAGCGAAGCGCCGATCGTCGAGGCGGCTCCCTCCCCTCGCGCCAGCTTCAGCCTGCTGCGGTGGTTCTCGCTGTCCAGCCTCGTGATCATCACGGTCGGCGGCGTCGCGATGGCGTTGCTGCTGGGGCAGTTCATCGCCCGCCACATGCTGATGCGCGACGCCGAAGTCAGCCGCGACTTCATCGAGAGCATCGCCCGGACCGAGGACAGCTACATGTCCTTCTCGGCCGGCGCCTCGGACGCGCAGGCCCGCGACGCCCTGAACCGTTTTGTGCTGCACATTCCGTCGCTGCCCGGCGTCGTGAACGCAAACCTCTACAGCGTCGACGGCGTCGTGTTGTGGTCCAGCGAGACCAGCCTTATCGGGCGACGCTTCACCAACAATGACGAGCTCGACGAAGCCCTGGCGGGCCAGATCGTCTCCTCGACGGGCGTGTTCAACCCCAACGACAAGAAGGCCGAACACACCTGGATCCGCGACCGCGCCGAGGACGGCCAGGACAACCGCTTTGTGGAGGCCTACCTGCCGATCCGCGACTCCGCGCGCCAGCACGTGATCGCCGTGGTGGAGATCTACAAGCTGCCGCGATCCCTGTTCCGATCCATAGACCGGGGCGTACAGCTTGTCTGGATCAGCGCGGGCCTGTTCGGCATCGCGCTCTACGCCGCGTTGTTCTGGCTGATCCGCAAGGCGGACGCGCTGCTGCGCGACCAGCAGGACCGGCTCGTCGCGTCCGAGTCCCTGTCGGCGGTGGGCGAGATGTCCGCCTCGGTGGCGCACAGCATCCGCAACCCGCTGGCCTCCATCCGCTCGGCGGCCGAGATCGCCCAGGAAGAGGACGGCCCGCAACTGGCCGCCTCGCTGCGCGACATCACCAATCAGGCCGACCGCATCGACGGCTGGATCAGGGACATGCTCGCCGCCTGCCGCGGCGGGACGATCCCGCGCGAAGCCGTGGACGTCCGCGCGCTGCTCGACGAGGTTCTCGGCGGCATGGCGCATGACATGCAGATGCGCGCCATCGTGGTCGAGAACCACCTGGAGGACCTGCCTATCGTGATCGGCAGCCGCACCTCGCTGCTGCACGCCTTTCGCAACATCGTCGCCAACGCGGTGGACGCGATGCCGCGCGGCGGCCGTCTGACGCTGACCGGCGGACGCGTCGGCGGCTCGGTGCGCGTCGATATCCATGACACGGGCCCGGGGATGAATGCGGCTTCCACCCGCAAGGCGTTCCGGCCGTTCTTCACCACCAAGCCCAACGGAACGGGCCTCGGCCTTTCGCTGTCGCGCCGCATCGTCGAGCGCCACGCCGGCGAAGTGCGCATCCAGAGCAGGCCCGGGCGCGGGACACGCGTCACCGTGATCCTGGCGCTGGAGCGCTGAGGATGGGGCAAGGCATCCTCTGCATCGAGGACGAGGCGGTTCTGGCGGGCAACATCAAGCGCTACCTCGACCGGCGGGGCTACGAGGTGATCGTGGCCGGAACAGCGGCCGATGGATTGCAGAGCCTCCAGGCGGGCGAGATCGACCTCGTGCTGCTCGACATCAACCTGCCGGACATGCACGGGCTGGACGTGCTGAAGCGCATTCGCGACACCGCCCCGCACGTGAAGGTGATCTGCGTCACCGGCAATGGCAGCGTGCAGGTGGCGGTGGACGCCATGAAGGCCGGCGCGTTCGACTACGTGGCGAAGCCCGTGGTGCTCAGCGCCTTGCACGTCCTGGTCGACAAGGCGGTCGGCCAGGAGCGCTTCGAGGGCGCGATGGCGTATTACGCCACGCAGGGCGCGCCGTCGGGCGGCCTCGCCGCGCTTGTTGGGCGATCCTCGCAGATGCAGGCGCTGCGCGAGCGGATCAAGACTTTCGTGGACGCCGAGGCGCGGCTGGTGGAAGGCCGACCGCCGACCGTGCTGATCCGGGGCGAGACCGGCGTCGGCAAGGAGCTGGTGGCGCGGGCCTTCCATCTCGAGGGCGGCCGGCGCCGGGCCCCTTTCATCGAGCCCAACTGCGCGGCCGTGCCCGTGCACCTGCTGGAGTCGGAGTTGTTCGGGCACGAGCGGGGCGCCTTCACGGACGCCAAGGAGCGCAAGCTGGGGTTGGCCGAAGCCGCCCACGGGGGAACGCTGTTTCTGGACGAGATCGGCGACACGGAGCCTTCGATCCAGCTGAAGCTGCTGAAATTGCTGGAGGACCGCACCGTCCGGCGCGTCGGCGGCGTGCGCGACCGCGTGGTCGACATCCGCTTCATCGCGGCCACGAACCGGCCGCTGGAGGAGCTGGTGCAGAGCGGCCGGTTTCGCGCCGATCTCTACTACCGGCTGCGGGTCGTCACCGTGGACGTGCCGCCGCTGCGCGACCGGCCGGATGACGCCGAGCACCTGGCCGAGCACTTCCTCCGGCTGCAGGGACAGCGCTACGGGCGGCCTTCGGTGACGCTGTCGCCGGCGGCGCGGCGGCTGGTGCGCAGCCACGCGTGGCCGGGCAACGTGCGCGAGTTGCGCAACGCCATCGAGCAGGCGCTGCTCAGCGCACGGCGCGACGTCGTGGAGCCCGAGGACCTGGCGCTCTCTACCATGGCGGCGCTGGCGCCCGTCGGCGCGCCCACCCCGACGGCGGCGCGGCAGTCGCGGCTGGAGGACGTGGAGCGGGACCACATCGCCACGGCTCTGCGCGAGTGCGGCGGCAACGTCACCCGCGCCGCCCAGCGGCTCGGGGTGACGCGCGACACCCTTCGCTACCGCTTGGCGAAATACGACATCCGCGCCGAATAGGCGGTGCGGAGGGCGTCGCTGAGCGTCGGTGGATTCCATCGCGCCGCAGACCCCCACGGCGAGACGCGTCAGCCCGTCGCGAGCGCTTCGCTGATGAGCGCTCGGAGCGCGGCGGCCGCCACGACAGGGTCGCCCACATTGGCGATTTCGAGATCGGGCGCCCAATCCAAATGAGCGCGAGCCCGCGACAGCCTGGCGGCGACGTCTTCGTTGCGCCCTCTGGCGGCGAGCCTCTGGCGCAGCACCTCCGGCGGGGCGCTCACCAGCACGACCGAAACACTGGCGAAGCGATCGCGTGCCTGCGGGATCACGGCGCGGGAGACGTTGGCGATCACCACGCGTCCGTCCCGCACCGCATCGACGATGCTCGCCGGCAGCGCGTAGCACAGGCCGTGGGCGCGCCAGCACAGCGGATAGAGCCCGGCCGCCTCGCCGGCCAGAAACGCCTCTTCGCTGAACGTGTCGTGATCCTCGAAGGCGTTCGCCGGCCGGTTCACGAGCCGGCGGGGGAATACCACACGGCCATCATGCGCGAAGGCGTCGCGCGCAATGCCGATCAGCGTGTCCTTGCCGGCGCCGCTCGGCCCGACCACCAGAATGAGGCGCCCGGGCCCCCATGCGCCGCCGTGGGTCACGAGATGCGCCGCCCCTCGCGCCAGACGGCGCGCACTGCGGGAAGGTCGCCCTGCGTGACGCGCACGAGATCCGCGCGGAGGCCGACCTCGATGCGGCCGCGGTCGCTGAGGCCGGCTGAGCGGGCCGGGTTGTCCGTGACGGTCGCGACGGCGTCCGGCAGCGTGATCGTGGGCACCCGCTGGTGCAGGTCGAAGGCGGCGTGGATCAGGCTCGCGGGGACGTAATCGGACGAGAAGATGTCGAGCATGCCGCGCCGCGCCAGATCCTCGGCGGCGACGTTGCCCGAATGGGAGCCGCCGCGCACCAGGTTGGGCGCGCCCATCAGGACGCCGATCCCGGCCGCGTGGGACGCTTCGGCGGCTTCAACCGTGGTGGGGAACTCGGCGATCGAGACACCGTCCGCCACCGATTCCTCCACATGCTCCAGCGTGGCGTCGTCGTGGCTGGCGAGCGCCACGCCGTGCTGCCGTGCGATCTCGACGAGGCGGCGGCGATTGGAGACGCCGAGCCGGCCGTGCTCCTCGATCCGGCGCTCGATGAGCTGCTGGAGCTCGGCCTCGTTCAGGGGCGTCTTGCCGCGGTAGTAGACCAGGAACTTCTCGACGTCGCGGAACTGGCGCTGGCCGGGGGTGTGGTCCATCAGCGACATGAGGTGGATGGGGCGCTTGGCCAGGAAGGCGGTCGTGACCTCGATCACGTCGCGGGTACAGATCTCGCAGCGCAGATGGGTGAGGTGCTCGGCGCGCAGGAGGTCCTTTTCGCGGGCTTCGTCGAGGGCGCCGGCCAGGATTTCCAGGCTGTTGGTGACGGCGTCGCGGCGATCCTCCTGCCCGGCGCGCAGGGAATCGAACACCGTGGTGATGCCGGATCCGGCGATCTGGGCGTCATAGGCCAGCACGGCCGAGACAGCCGGCCACCGCACGGCGGGGCGCGGCGTGTAGTGAAGCTCGAGGTGGTCGGTATGCAGTTCCACCAAGCCGGGGATCAGCGTGTCGCCCTTCAGGTCGAAACCCTTCTCGGGCGGCGCGCCCTCGCCGATCTCGACGATGCGGCCGTCGCTCACCGCCACCCAGCCGGTAGGTATCACGCGATCGCGAAGCACGAGGGTGGCGTTGGCGAGCACGTAGTCGCGCGGGTCCATGATGATCTCTCAGGCGGCGGCCGAAAAGCGGGTGACGTCCACGACGCGGTCGGCCACGCGGTCGCGCACGTCCTCGTCGTGGAAGATGCCCAGGATGGCGACGCCACGGCGCTTCTTGTCGTGGATCAGCTCCACCACGGCGGCGCGGTTGCGGGCGTCGAGGGACGCCGTCGGCTCGTCCAGCAGCAGCACCGGATGCTCGGCCACGAAGCCGCGCGCGATGTTGACGCGCTGCTGCTCGCCGCCCGAAAAGGTGGCGGGCGGCAGGCTCCAGAGCCGGCGCGGCACGTTGAGGCGCTCCAGCAAGGCGGCGGCCCGGTCAGCCGCGTCAGCCGGCGCGGCGCCCTGCTCCACCGCCGCCTGGGCGACGAGGTCCAGCGCCGAGACGCGCGGGATGACGCGCAGGAACTGGCTGACATAGCCCAGCGTGGTCCGACGCAGACGCAGCACGCGCCGCGGCGCGGCGCGCGCCACGTCGACGCGCTCGTCGCCGTCCCGCACCCAGACATGGCCATCGTCGCAACGGTAGTTGCCGTAGACGATCTTCAGCAGGGACGACTTGCCGGCGCCGGACGGGCCGCCGAGAACGACGCATTCGCCCGGCGCGACGGCCAGCGACACGTCGCGCACCACGGGCAGGCGGGCGCCGCCCTGCAGATGCATCGTGAAGGTCTTGCCGACGTTGTCGATCGCGAGCGCTTCCATGGTCATACCTGCAGCACGGAGGAGACGAGAAGCTGGGTGTAGGGCTCGCGCGGGTCGTCCAGCACCTGGTCGGTGAGGCCCGTCTCGATCACCCTGCCCTGCCGCATCACCATGATGCGGTGCGACAGCAGCCGCGCCACCGCCAGATCATGCGTGACGATGATCACCGCCAGCCCGAGATCGGCGACGAGCCCGCGCAGGAGGTCGAGCAGGCGCGCCTGGACGGAGACATCGAGGCCGCCTGTCGGCTCGTCCATGAACACGAGCCGCGGATGGGTGACGAGGTTGCGGGCGATCTGCAGGCGCTGGCGCATGCCGCCCGAAAAGGCGCGCGGCTGGTCGTCGATGCGCCCGGCCTCGATCTCGACGCGGCCGAGCCAGTCGAGCGCAGTGTCGCGGATGCGGCCGTAATGGCGCTCGCCGACCGCCATCAGGCGTTCGCCCACATTCGCGCCGGCCGAAACGCCCATGCGCAGCCCCTGGCGCGGATCCTGGTGGACGAAGCCCCAGTCGGTGCGCATCAGGAAGCGGCGCTCGGCTTCCGAGAGCGCGAACATGTCGCGCAACACGCCGTCGCGCATGCGGTAGCGCACCGCGCCGGCGCTGGGCGCGAGCTGGGTGGAGAGCACGCTGAGCAGCGTCGACTTGCCGGAGCCGGATTCGCCCACCACGGCCAGCACCTCGCCCGCGTAGAGCTCGAACGACACGTCGGCGCAGCCGACGCGCGCGCCGTACATCTTGCCCAGCGACTCGACCTGAAGCAGAGGCAGTTCGTGGTCGGGGCTCATGGCGCGCCTCCCTCGGCGGGCGCGTCGGCCAGCATCTCGCCCCGATGCCCTTCGGCGCGGCGGGTCTCGCAGTAATCCGTGTCCGAGCACACGAACATGCGCCCGCCCCTGTCATCCAGCACGACCTCGTCGAGGTAGACGCCGTGGGCGGCGCAGAGCGCGCAGGGCTTGTCGAACCTGTTCACCTCGAAGGGGTGGTCCTCGAAATCCAGCGACACGACCTGCGTATACGGAGGCAGCGCATAGATGCGCTTTTCGCGACCCGCGCCGAAGAGCTGCAGCGCGGGCGACATGTGCATCTTCGGGTTGTCGAATTTGGGCGTCGGCGACGGGTCCATCAGGTAGCGGCCGTTTACCTTCACCGGATACGCGTAGGTGGTGGCGATGTGGCCGTGCCGGGCGATGTCCTCGTAGAGCTTCACGTGCATGAGGCCGTATTCCTCCAGCGCGTGCATGGTGCGCGTCTCGGTTTCGCGCGGCTCCAGGAAGCGCAGCGGCTCGGGGATCGGCACCTGGTAGACGAGGATCTGCTCCTCCGAGAGCGGCGCCTCCGGGATGCGGTGGCGCGTCTGGATCACGGTTGCCTCAGCCGTCGCCGTCGTGGTTGCGACGCCGGCCGTGCGGGCGAAGAACTTGCGGATCGACACCGCATTGGTGGTGTCGTCCGAGCCCTGGTCGATGACCTTGAGCACGTCGTGCTCGCCGATCACCGCGGCGGTCACCTGCACGCCGCCCGTGCCCCAGCCATAGGGCATCGGCATCTCGCGCGATGCGAACGGGACCTGATACCCGGGAACCGCGATGGCCTTCAGGATGGCGCGGCGGATCATCCGCTTGGTCTGCTCGTCGAGATACGCGAAGTTGTATCCGGCCGTCATGGGGGCGTTCATTCGGCCGCCTCCCTGCGCGGGGCAGCCTCGGGCTGTTTCGCGGCGGCGCGCTCGGCATGCTCGCGGCGCAGCTGCCGGATCAGGCCGAGCTCGGCCTGAAAGTCGACGTAGTGCGGCAGCTTCAGGTGCTCGACGAAGCCGGTTGCCTGCACGTTGTCGGAGTGCGACAGCACGAATTCCTCGTCCTGCGCGGGCGCGACCACGTCCTCGCCGAACTCGCGGGTGCGCAGCGCCCGGTCCACAAGCGCCATTGACATGGCCTTGCGCTCGGACTGGCCGAACACGAGACCGTAGCCGCGGGTGAACTGCGGCGCGACCTCGGCCGTGCCGGAAAACTGCGTGACCATCTCGCATTCGGTGAGGGCGACGCGCCCGAGCGAGACCGGAAAGCCCAGCTCCTCCGGCGTGAACTCGACCTCGACCTCGCCGTAGCGGATCTCGCCCACGAAGGGGTGAGTCCGGCCAAAGCCGCGCTGGGTGGAGTAGCCGAGCGCCAGCAGGAAGCCCTCGTCGCCCCGCGCGAGGTTCTGCAGGCGGAGGTCGCGGCCGGCCGGAAAGCCCAGCGGCTCGCGGGTCAGGTCGCCGACCGCCTCGTCGCCGCGCCCCGGCGGGTTCGCTTCAATCAGTTCTTCGTCATCCAGCAGCCCGGTGACGTGCGGCGCGTCGATGGCCTCGCCCTCCCCGGCCATCGTGGGCTCGGGCGGCGATACGCCGGCCGCGAGCGCGAAGTCGATGAGGCGATGCGTGTAGTCGAAGGTGGGGCCGAGCACCTGCCCGCCGGGCAGGTCCTTGTAGGTCGCCGACACGCGCCGCTCGATGCGCATGGCGTCGGTCTCGACCGGCTCGGACGCGCCGAAGCGCGGCAAGGTGGTACGAAAGGCCCGGACGAGGAAAATGGCCTCGATCAGGTCGCCACGGCTCTGCTTGATCGCCAAGGCGGCAAGATCGCGGTCATAGAGCGAGCCCTCGGCCATGACGCGGTCGACCGCGAGCGCGAGCTGCTCGTCGATCTGCGCGGGCGTAAGCTCCGGGACGGCGGGATCGCCCCGGCGGGCGTGATCGAGGAGGCGGTGGGCGTTTTCGATCGCCCGCTCCCCGCCTTTGACTGCGACATACATGGTTCGATCTCACTTCTCGACGATGGTCGAGCGGGGAATGGCGGCGACGCAGTCGCGGTGCGCGAAGACGAGATCGACGCCGCGCGGGAACAGGCCGTGGTTGTCTGCAAGGCGCGCCAGCACGTCGTTCGGCAGCGGGCCGGCCGAGAAGCGGGTCTCGCCGTTCACGCCCGGGCCGGCGAGCCTCCAGCCACGCTCGGTGTCGATCCAGTCGACGCCGATCACCAGCGTGGTGGAGCGGTCCGGATATTCGGGCGAGCCCAGCGCGAAGCAATCCAGCGGCGGCATTTCGGCCCCATCGGCCAGAAAGGCGAAGCTCGCCTTGCGCGGGTCGGCGACGATCGGAGCGCCGGTGTGAAAGCGGAGGAACTCGGCCACGGCCGGATCGGCCGCCAGCGCGTCGTCCAGCCACACGGGGCTCTCGAAATCGCACATCGCGAGCGCCAGCGCGGCGGCGGCCGGGGCCATGCGGCCGGGCGGCTTCACCGATACGGTCAGCGTACGGGCGAGCCCCGGACGCGCCATCGCCATCATGACGCAGCGAAACACCGCCTGGGCGTCGAAGACCGGACGCTCGAAGCCGGCCGAAAGGGCGGTCGAAAGGGCGGCGGACATCAGTCTTCTCCGCGAACGAGGGTGAAGAAGTCGACCCGGGTGGCGGCCGTGCGGGCTGCGGCCTCGCGCCGGTCCGCCTCGATGCGGGCCTGGACGGAATCGATGAACACGGTTTCGACCAACGCGACGTCGCGCCGCCAGACGGCGTCGATCACGGCCGCGAGCCTGGCGCGGGCGGGGTCGCGGCCGAGCAGGTAGGACATCCCGACCTCGCCGGTCTCCAGCCGCACGGCGGCGCGCGTGACGGTCGCCTCGCCCATGTTGAAGGGCGCGCCGTCGCCGCCCATCCGGCCGCGCAGCATCACGAGGCCGATCTCGGGAGCGCGGATGTCCTGATAAGCGGGCCTGCCGAGGCGGGCCACGGCCCGTTCGAGTTCGTCGAGCGTCGCCAGAGCGGCGGTCGCCATCAGGTGCTGGCGGGCGACGGTGTCGTCGATGCGCCGGGCGTTCAACTGCATGACCATGGGAGGTCTGCTAAGCCGGTCGGATGACGCCCGGATGACGCATTCAGCCCTGCGGACCGTTTCCGATCACGGCGAAGCGCAGCCGGGCCGACACGGCGTCGATGGCCACCACGGCGGCGAGCACGAGCAGCACCAGAAAGGACACGTGGCCCCACTCCAGCACCTTGATCTCCTCATAGAGGTACTGGCCGATGCCGCCCGCGCCGACGATGCCGATGATGGTCGCCGAGCGGGTGTTGGATTCGAAGAAATAGAGGATCTGGCTGGCCATCACGGGCAGGACCTGCGGCAGGAGCCCGAAACGCACGCCGTGGAGACGGCTGCCGCCGGTCGATTCGACGCCCTCCACCGCCTTGCGGTCGGCCGCCTCGATGGCCTCGGAGAACAGCTTGCCGAAGGCGCCGAAATCCGAGCTCATGATGGCCAGCACGCCCGCAAAGGGGCCGAGCCCCACCACGTTGATCCAGATGAGCGCCCAGATCAGCGTGTCGACGCTGCGGATGGTGTCGAGAAAACGCCGCACGCCGAAGCGGAAGATCCAGCTCGGGATGACGTTGCGGGCCGCCAGAAAGCCGAGCGGCAAGGCAAGCACGGCGGCCAGCAACGTTCCCAGAAACGCGATCGCGAGCGTCTCCGCCAAGGCATGCAGGTAGATCACGAGCTTTGCGGTCGTGCCGTAGCTCGGCGGCAGCATCAGGCCGACGAAGTCGCCGAGCCGGCCCATGCCGGACCAGACGCGGGCCCACGAGATGTCGAGGCTGTCCAGCGCGTAGGCGAAGAGCGCGATGGGGGCGAGCACGCTCAGCCCGACGATCGCGCGGCGGCGCCAGTCCGGCCGGAACACCATAGGGTGCCGCGCCGCCATGGCGGCGAGATCGACGTCGCCAAGGCTGGCCCGGCGAGACGGCGCCAAGGATGCTCCCTCGCTCATCGTCCCGCCTCCTTGCCGATCAAAGCGTGGCGCGCGCGTTCGGTGACGAGGTCGATCAGCATCACGGCGGCGACGATCAAAAGCAGGATGGCGCTGACGTCGGAGTAGTAGAACTTGCGGATCGCCTCCACGAGGTCCTGGCCGATGCCGCCGGCGCCGACGAAGCCCATGATGGCGGCGCCGCGCACGTTCACTTCGAAACGCAGTAGCGCGTAGCTGGTGAAGTTGGACAGCACCTGCGGCACCGCGCCGAAGCGCACGCCCTCCGTCCAGCTCGCGCCGGTGGCGACCACGCCTTCCACAGGCTTCATGTCGATGTTCTCGACCACTTCGGCGAAGAGCTTGCCGAGCGCCCCCATGGTGTGGATGCCGAGCGCCAGGATGCCGGGCAGCGGCCCGAGCCCGAACGCCACCACGAAGATGAGCGCGAACACGAGTTCCGGCACGGTGCGGCAGAACTCGAGGAAGCGGCGCGCCGTAAAGCGCAGCCAGGGCGCGACGAGCATGTTGCGGGCCGCCAGGAAACAGAGCGCGAAGGCGCCGAGCCCGCCGATCACGGTGCCCAGATAGGCGATCAGGACGGTTTCGCCCAGGAGCCGCAGCCACTTGCGCAGGCCCCAGAACCATTCCGTCGGGTGGGTGAAGACGAGGGCGCCGTCCTCCAGCGTGAAAATGCGGCCGAGATAGCTGGTGAAGCGGCCGATATTGCCGAAGAAGGTCGCGAGATCGACTTCGCTGATGCGCGCCGCAATCAGGATCAGCGCCAGCAGGATGGCGAGCCCGGCCAGAAGGCGTCGGCGCTTGGCCGCGACCGCGGCCTCGTAGGCTCCCGCGAGCGCCGCGTTCTGGGCGTCCGGCCTCAACGGAACTGCGGTCGCCATGGCGGGCCTCACGAAAATGGGGCGCGGCAAACGCCGCGCCCCCACAGGCAGGAGATCAGGACGACTTCTTGCGCAGGCTGTCGACAAAGCGGATCAGCTCGATCGTCTGGTCGTAGTCCTTGTTCTCGGTCGCGGCCCAGGGCTTGTTCTTGCCGTCCGACAGCTTGTCGAAGGCGGCCTTGTCCTTGGTGGCGGCGTTCATGAAGGCGTCGCGGATCTTGGCCTTCAGGTCGTCCGGCAGGCTGGAGAGAAAGGCGTAGGGGCCGTTCACGATCATCGTGGACTTGTGGATGATGCGGTAGTCGCTGACCTTGGCGGGCGAGCCGTCGGCGTTCTTCAGCATGTTCTTGGTGATCATGCGGTAGAGGTAGCTGTCGTCGTCGGCCGTCCAGGCGTTGGCGGCGACGTCGACGGTGCCCTGGCTGAGCGCCAGCACGGCGTTCTCGTGGCTGCCCGTGAACACGACCTTGTCGAAGAACTTCTCCGGCTCGATCTTCATCTTGTCGAGCTCGAAGCGCGGCATGTTGTTGCCGGAGGTGGAGTTCGGGTCGACCAGGCCGAGGTTCTTGCCCTTGAGGTCCTGCAGCGTCTTGTAGGGGCTGGAGGCCTTCACGTAGAACACCGAGTAGTAGCCCTTGGCGCCGTCATTGTTGACGTCCATCGCGAACACGTCGGTGGCGACGCCCGTGAGGCGGGCGCGGGCGAAGGACGCCGGTCCGTAATAGGCGATGTGGATGTTGCCGGCGCGCTGGCCCTCGATCACGGCCGCGTAGTCCTGGGCGACGCGCAGCGTCACCTTCACGCCGATCTCCTTGGAGAGATACTCCACGAAGGGACCGTAGCGGTCGAGCACGCCCGAGCCGTTCTCGGCCGGGATCACGCCGAGCACGAGCTCGGGATATTTGGCTTTCCAATCCTGCGCGAAGGCGCCGGTGGCCAGCGTCGCGCCCACCAGGGCGGCGCCGGCGGCGATCAGAGTGCGACGGTTCAACATGGGTCTCTCCTGGGTGGAAATTTCGCCGCGACGGCGGCGGGGTCAGGCGGCCGCGAAGGCGGCGGCGGCCGGTTGGGCGCGGTCGGGCGCGGCGTCCATCACGTCGCCGGCCTCGAGGCCGTAGAGTTCGCGCGCGACGTCCTCGGTCAGCGCCTCGGGGGCGCCGTCGAACACCACGCGGCCCTGCGCCATGCCGACGAGGCGGTCGCAATAGGTGCGCGCGAGATCCAGCGAATGGAGGTTGCACAGCACCGTGATGCCGTAGTGCTTGTTGATGCGCAGCAGCGCGTCCATCACCACCTTGGTGTTGCGCGGATCCAGCGACGCGATGGGCTCGTCGGCCAGGATCATGCGCGGCTCCTGCACCAGAGCCCTTGCGATGGCGACGCGCTGCTGCTGCCCGCCCGAGAGGCTGTCGGCGCGTTGCGCGGCCAGGTTGGCGATGTCGAGCATCTCCAGCGCGGAAAGCGCCATCGCCTTGTCCTGCGGGCTCCACAGCCGCAGCACGGAGGTGAGCGTCGAGGTCTTGTTGAGCCGGCCCATCAGCACGTTGGTGAGCACGTCGAGCCGGCCGCTGAGGTTGAACTGCTGGAAGATCATGGCGCAGTCGGCCCGCCAGTCACGCAAGGCCTGGCCGCGCAGCGCCGTGACGTCGCGGCCCTCGCACAGGATGCGGCCTTCGCTCGGCTCCTGCAGGCGATTAATCATGCGTAACAGCGTCGACTTGCCGGCGCCGGAGCGGCCGATCACGCCCACGAAGCCACCGCTCTCGATCGTTAGGTTCACGTCGCTGACTGCGGCCTTGCCGCCGAAAAGTCGCGTCAGTCCCTCGATCACCAGCATTGGGTCGCCCCCGAAATCCCGCTGAGGGAACCGGCTAAAGGGTCTCCGCAACGCTTTCGTGACAGCCGCTCCGCATCGCGTCATTCCGGCGTCATGGCGCCGTGCGACCGACCGGCGCGAACGGATGCGGAGGAGAATCGGCGTGGCGACGAAACTGGGCCCCGAGCCGCTGATCCATCCCACCGCGCGGGTGGTGCAATCCGATCTCGGGCGCTACACCGAGGTCGGCGCCCGCACGAGCGTGGCCGAGACCCGCATGGGCGACTACTCCTACGTGGTGCAGGATTCCGACATCATCTACACGACCATCGGGCGGTTCTGCTCCATCGCGGCGGCCACCCGCATCAATCCCGGCAATCACCCGATGCACCGGGCCTCGCAGGCGCATTTCACCTACCGGGCGTCGGCCTATTTCGACGGGGAGGCTGACGAAGCCGCGTTTTTCGACTGGCGTCGCTCCACGCCGGTCACGATCGGCCACGACGTCTGGATCGGGCACGGCGCCATCATCCTGCCCGGCCGCAGCATCGGCGACGGCGCCGTGGTGGCGGCCGGCGCGGTAGTGACCAAGGACGTCGCGCCCTACACGATCGTGGCCGGCGTCCCGGCCTGCCCGGTGCGCCGGCGCTTCGACGCCCGCACGGCCGATCGCCTCCAGGCGCTCGCCTGGTGGGACTGGGATCACGAGCGGCTGCGTCTGGCGCTGCCGGATTTCCGAGCGCTGTCGGTCGACGCGTTTCTCGAACGCCATGGCGGCTGACCCGATGGATGCGCCCCGCTACGCCATCTACTTCGCGCCCTCCACCGACACCGCGCTCTGGCGGTTCGGCTCGGCCGTGCTCGGCTACGACGCCGCGACCGGCCAGGACGTGCCGGCGCTGGCGCCCGCGGGTATCGCCGAAGCCGAGTGGCGCGACCTCACCGCGGATCCGCGCCGCTACGGCTTCCACGCCACCCTGAAGGCGCCGTTCCGGCTCGCGGGGGGCTGGTCTGAAGCCGATCTCGTCGCCGCGATGGCGACGCTCGCGCGCCAACAGCCGGCCGTCGAAGCCGACCTCGCCGTCATGTCGCTCGGATCGTTCGTGGCGCTCGCGCCGCGCGACCAGCCGCCCGCCCTGTCGGCGCTGGCCGACGCGGCCGTGGACGCTTTCGAGCCGTTCCGCGCGCCGCCCACCCCGGCCGAGCGGCTGCGGCGCAATCCGGACGCGATGACGCCGCGCCAGCGCGCCTTGTTCGAGCGCTACGGCTATCCCTATGTGCGCGAACTGTTTCGCTTCCACATGACGCTCACGGGCCCTCTCGGCGCACATGCCGGCGCCATCGCGGTGCGCCTCCAGGCTCTGGCCGACGAGCACCGCGCCGGGGGCCCGACGCCGGTGGATCGCATCGCGTTGTTTCGACAGGAACCCGGAGAGCGGTTCCGGATCGTCACGCATGAGAGGTTGGGCCGGGGGTGACCCGACTTCCTGTTTCAGCCCGGCCCTAGTCGCGCGGTCAACCCGCCAAACACGCCTAGCCTCCCGCCGCGCGCGTCACTAAGCTCCGGCCGTTCCTTGCGCACGGCCGCGGCCGCATCCTCCCCCGGAGTTCCCCCATGAAGACCTACTCGATCGCGGCCATCCCGGGCGACGGCATCGGCACGGAGGTAATCTCGGCCGGCGTCGAGGTGATGGACGCGCTGGCCAGGCGCTACGGCACGTTCGGGTTCGCGGTGGACCATTTCGACTGGGGCGGCGAGTACTACAAGCGCCACGGCGCGATGATGCCGGCCGACGGCCGCGAGCAGATCCGCAATCACGACGCCATCCTGTTCGGCTCCGCCGGCCACCCGGAGATCCCCGACCACATCACGCTCTGGGGCCTGCGGCTCGCCATCTGCCAGCCCTTCGACCAGTACGCCAATGTCCGCCCCACCCGCATCCTGCCGGGCATCACCAGCCCGCTGCGCAAGGTGGAGGGCCCGGAGCTCGACTGGGTGATCGTGCGCGAGAACTCGGAGGGCGAATATGCGGGCGTCGGCGGGCGGGTCCACAAGGGGCTGCCGCTCGAGGTCGCGACCGACGTCTCCATCCTCACCCGCGCGGGCGTGGAGCGCATCATCCGCTTCGCGTTCGAGCTCGCCCGCTCGCGGCCGCGCAAGCTCCTCACGGTGGTGACCAAGTCCAACGCCCAGCGCCACGGCATGGTGATGTGGGACGACATCGCCACCGAGGTGGCGGCCGGCTACCCGGACGTGACCTGGGACAAGATGCTGGTCGACGCCATGACGATGCGCATGGTGATCAAGCCCGAGACGCTCGACACCATCGTGGCGACCAATCTCCACGCCGACATCCTGTCGGACCTCGCGGCCGCGCTGGCGGGCTCGCTCGGCATCGCGCCCACCGCCAACCTCAACCCCGAGCGCGTGTTTCCGTCGATGTTCGAGCCCATCCACGGCTCGGCCTTCGACATCATGGGCAAGGGCGTCGCCAACCCGATCGGGACGTTCTGGTCTCTCGTGATGATGCTGGAGCATCTCGGCGAGCCGGAGGCGGCGGGCCGGCTCATGACCGCCATCGAGCGCGTCACCGCCAACCCGCAGTTCCACACGCCCGACCTCGGCGGCAAGGCCCGCACCGCGGAGGTCACCGCCGCGGTGATCGGGGCCATTCAGGCCGCGAACGACTGAGGGCTTTTTCCCACCCTCCGCCGTCATTGCGAGCCGAAGGCGAAGCAATCCAGTCTAATGGCCCGGCCTTTAGCTGGATTGCTTCGCTCTCGCTCGCAATGACGGGAGGGTGGCGCTGGCTGTCCAGCGTCTCCCCAGACGGCTCCCAATCTGGCGTCATCCCCGGCGGCGCGAAGCGCCGGGAAGGGGATCCAGGGGTGAGCGCCTTTGCTCTGGATCCCCTTCCCGCGCCTTCGGCGCGCCGGGGATGACGGTGCAGGGTTTACCGCTTCCCGGCGCAGAGCCAGTCCAGCAACCCCGTCCAGAGCGGGCGGAAGCCGTCCCAGGCAAGGAACTCGTTGGGGAGCCAGTGCGGGCCGATGTCGGTGGTCCAGGCGGCCGTGCGGCCCTGGCCGTACTGGCCGACGGCCAGCAGAGGGTGGCCGCCCTCGCCGTCCGGCAGCGCCAGCAGCACCTGCGCGTCGGGCTTGGCCACCACCTCGTTGACGCCCAGCACGTAAGGCAGCCCGCCCGCAACGCCGCCCAGCGCCGGGTGGCCGGCCCCGGCCGCGGTCACCACGGGGTCGACGCCCTCGGGCATCTCGATGCGGTCATCATAGGGGTGGATCGAGACGGGCAGGACGTCCTCGACGGCCGTGCCGCGGAAGCGCGCCGCGCCGTTGATGCCCTGGAAGCTCAGATAACCGCCCACCATCACGAGCCCGCCGCCCCGGCGCACATAGTCGCGCAGCAGCTTCAGGCGGTTCGGGAAGCGGCGGGAATGGATCCACACATCCGGCGGCAGCAGCAGCGTGTTCGCGCCGATGTCGGACAGGATCACGGCGTCATAAGCGTCGAACGCCTCCGGCGTGGAGGGAAACTGCTCCGCCGCGATATGGCAGGGCATGTAGTCGAAGGCGTAGTCACCGCCCGACAGCGCGGCCATGAACGGGTCCGCGCCGCGATGGTGCGTCACGGAGGCGAACTGGTCCCAGCCCTTGATGTGAACGGCCGTGGAGGTCCAGCTTTCGCCGGCGAGAAGGATCTTTTTGGTCGACATGGTTCCTCGATCGGACAGGCCCCTCCGGCCCGCCGCCGCGAGGCGGGGGCCGAAGGACTCGTGAGTATTTACTTGAACTTGGCGAACTGCAGCCGCAGCGCGCCGTCGGGGTATTGCATCCAGTCGAGCCCCGCCACGGAGGCCTGGATGGTGGCCGGGAAGGTCAGGAACAGCATCGGCGCATCAGCGGCGATCTGCTTCTCGGCCTCGTTGTAGAGCTTGGCGCGCTCGTCCTGGCTCGGGACGCCGCGGGCCTTCACGAGCAGGTCTGTGACGGCGTCGCTCGCGTAGCCGGCGAAGTTGTTGGGGCCGGTCTTGGTGAAGTAGTTGAACATGTTGCCGTCCGGATCGGACCGGCCCGACCAGGGCGACATGCACAGGTCGAAGTCCTTCTGGCGCAGCACCGTGATCAGGCTGGTGGCGTCGATCTGCTTCACGTCCACCTTGAACCCGGCCTGGTTGGCGAGCGCCTGCAGCACCTCGGCGGTGCGCACCTGCGCGGGCGAGTTCGTCACCGTGATCGAGACCGGAACCGGCGTCGTCACGCCGGCCTCGGCCAGCAGCTTCTTGGCGCCGGCCGGGTCGGCCTTGGGCCGCGTCGCGTTCTTGTCATAGGCCCAGCTAATCGAGGGCGGGATGGGGCCATAGGCCGGCGCGCCCGTCCCGAAATACACGGCCTTCTGCACGGCCGTCGGGTCGATCGCCATCGCGAAGGCGCGGCGCACCTTGGCGTCGTTGAAGGGCGCCCGGGTGGTGTTGAACGAGAAGGCATTGAAGCCGAGCCCATCCGTCTGCTTCACGCTCAGCGAGGCTTCGCGGGTGAGCTGGCCGACCGTCTGGGCCGGCACGCCGTCGACGAGTTGCACGGTGCCGGAGCGCAGGTTCGTCACCCGCACGGTCTCGTCCGCCATGGGCCGGAACACGACGCGCTCGATCGGGGCCGCGCCGCGCCAATAGCCGGGGAAGCGCTCCAGCACGAGCTCGGCGTTCTTGGTCCAGCTCACGACCTTGTAGGGTCCCGCCCCCACCGCCTTTGTGGCGAAGTCCGCCCCGAGCGACTTCAGGGCGGCCGGCGACACCATCATGCCGGCGCGGTTGGCCAGCACCTGCAGGAAGGGCGCATAGGCGGATTTCAGCTTGATCGTGACGGCGAGCGGTCCGGTAACCTCCACCGAGTCGATGGGCCCGAGTTCGCTGCGGCGGGGCGATCCCGCGGCCGGGTCGAGCATGCGGTCGAAGTTCGCCTTCACGGCGGCGGCGTCGATCGGCGCGCCATCATGGAAGGTGAGATTCGGCTTCAGCGTGAAAACGTAGGTGAGCGGGTCGGGCGTGGCCACGCTGGCGAGGCCCGGCTCGATCTTCAGATCGGGGGTCATGTGCACGAGCGGCTCGTGGATGTTGTACTGCACCGACAGCTCAAAGAACGACGCCATCTGGGCCGGGTCGAGCGTCACCGGGTCCGACACGATGCCGACCGTGAGCGCCTTCTTGTCCTGCGCGGCCGCCGGCTGCGCCAGCCCTATCGCCAGGATCGCGCCCATTCCGGCGCAAAATGTACGTCTCAGCATCGTCAAGTCCCTCCAGACCAGTACAGAAAGCGGTTCAGCGAACCTCGCGCGGATCGAAGCGATCACGCAGGCCGTCGCCGAGCAGATTGAAGCCGAGCACCACGACAAAGATCGCGAGCCCCGGAAACCAGGCGAGCCACGGGCCCATGTCGAGGAACCCGATGGCGTTGCGCAGCATGCTGCCCCAGGTCGGGGCCGGCGGCTGCACGCCGAGGCCCAGAAATGACAGGTAGGATTCGGTGATGATCGCAGAGGCAAACAGCAGCGAGCCCTGCACGATCAGCGGGGCGGCGATGTTTGGCGCGATCGTGCGCGCCAGGATGGCCCAGGGCCCGAAGCCGAGCGCCCGCTGCGCGTCCACATATTCGAGCTCGCGCACGACCATGGTCTGCGCGCGGGCGATGCGGGCGAACACCGGCAGGTTCACGACCGCGATGGCCAGGATGGCGTTCTGCAAGCTCGGGCCGAGCACGGCCGTGATGGCCAGCGCCAGCAGGATGCTCGGAAACGCGAACACCACGTCCATGACGCGCATGATCAGCGTGTCGGTCCAACCGCCGAAGAAGCCGGCCGCGAGCCCCGCCACCGCGCCGACGATCAGCGCGCCCACCACGCTGAACACGCCCACCAGGATGGAGGCCCGTGCCCCGTAGATGATGCGCGACAGCACGTCCCGGCCGAGATCGTCCGTGCCGAACCAGTGCGTGGCCGAGGGCCCCGACAGGATGGCGGTGAAGTCCGGCAGCTCCGGGTCGAACGGCGCCAAGGCGGGCGCGGCCACCGCCAGCACCACGGCGAGCAGCACCAGCGCGGCCCCGAGCGTGGCGCGCGGATCCTGCGCGAGCGCCCGGCCCAGCGAGGCGCGCCGCGTCGCGACGGCGGGCTCGATCGCGGCCGCGCTCATGCGACCCTCATGCGCGGGTCGATCAGCGTGTAGATGAGGTCCGTCGCCAGGTTGATCAGCACGAACAGCGTGGCGGTGAGCAGCACCGCGCCCTGCACGACGGGATAGTCGCGGGCGAAAATGGCGTCCACCGTGAGCTTGCCGATGCCCGGCCACGCGAACACGGTTTCGGTGATCACGACGCCGCCGAGCAGCTGCCCCATCTGGATGCCGAGCAGCGTCACGATCGGGATCTGCGCATTGCCGAAGGCGTGCCGCCAGATCACGCGCGACGGCGCGATGCCCTTGGCGCGGGCGGTGCGCACATAGTCGGCCCGCAGCACCTCCAGCATGGAGGCGCGCGTCATGCGCATCGTCGAGGCCGCCAGCGCGGCCCCGAGCGTCAGCGCCGGCAGCACGAGCGAGCGCAGAAAGCCGCCCATGTCGGCCAGCGGCGATACATAGCCGGAGGCGGGCAGGATCGGGAAGGTGATCGAGAAGGTCAGGATGAGCAGGATGCCCAGCCAGAAGCTCGGCAGCGACAGCCCGCACAGCGCCACGAAGGACGCCACATAGTCGGCTGCCGTGTTGCGGCGGGTAGCCGCGATCACGCCGGCCGGGATCGCGATCACGAGCGAGATCGCGAGCGCGGCGGCGGACAACAGCGCGGTCGGGCCGAGCGCCGAGGCGAGCAGCGGCAGCACCTCGCGGCCGCCCTGGATGGAACGGCCAAAGTCACCCTTCAGGAGCGCCGCCGCCCAGGAGAGATATTGCATCCACAGGGGCTGATCGAGCGCCAGCTTCGCCCGCAGCGCCGCGATGGCGGCGTCGTCCGCCTCCATGCCGAGCAGCGCCACGGCGGGGTCGCCTGGCACGAGCCTGATCAGCAGGAAGGCGACCAGCGACGTCCCGAACAGAATGGGGAGAAGGCTGGCGAGCCGTCCCAGAAGGTAGCGTCCCATGGTGTTCGAAGCGCCCTTGAACCGGTTCAATGGTTCTGATACTCGAAAATGCAACCGCGGATGTCAATGCGGTCGCTGCACTTCAAGCGTGAGAAACTTGCCCGCATGGCGCCGGACAGCTCCGCCCTTCAACCCCTCGACGAAGCGCCCCGGCCGTCGGCCGGCCCCGGCCGCATTCTGGATGTCCGAGGCCTCCGGGTGGGCTTCGGCGGCCCAGCCATCGTGGATGGCGTCGACCTCGCGATGGCGCCTGGCGAGCTGCTGTGCCTCGTCGGCGAATCGGGCTCGGGCAAGAGTCTCACCGCTCTTTCGGTGATGCGCCTCCTGCCGCCGGGAGCGCGCCTCTCAGCCGACCGCTTCGCGTTCGACGGGCAGGACCTCGCGAGCGCCTCCGAGGAAGCCATGAACCGCCTGCGGGGCGACCGCATCGCGATGGTGTTCCAGGAGCCGATGACGTCGCTGAACCCCGTGATGTCGGTCGGCGACCAGATGACCGAGATCCTGGAGGCGCATCGCGGCCTCGGCCGCAGAGCGGCGCGGGATGTTGCGCTCGCGATGCTGCGGCGGGTCAAGATCCCCGACCCCGAGGCGCGGCTCGACGCTTATCCGCACCAGCTCTCCGGCGGCATGCGCCAGCGCGTGATGATCGCGATGGCGCTGATCTGCCGCCCTGCCCTCCTGATCGCCGACGAGCCCACCACGGCGCTCGACGTGACCATCCAGAGCCAGATCCTCCATCTGCTGGACGAGTTGCGCGCGGAGCTCGGCGCGGCGGTGCTGTTCATCACCCATAATCTCGCGCTCGTGGCCGAGATCGCCGACCGCATCGCGGTGATGTATGCAGGCCGCATCGTCGAGAGCGGCAGCCGCGCCGACCTGTTCGCCGATCCCCAGCACCCCTACACGCTGTCGTTGCTGGCCGCCTTGCCGCGCGAAGAGGACGTCGGTCGGCCGCTGACGGCGATCGACGGCCAGCCGCCCGCGGCAGGGCAGATGCCGGCCGGCTGCCGCTTCGCGCCGCGCTGCCCGTTCGCGGTTGAGAAGTGCCGGGCCGCCTACCCGCCTCTGGCCGAGCTGGCGCCCGGCCATGCGGTCGCGTGCTGGCGCGCCCCGCTGGAACGGAACGTCGCATGACCGCGCCGCTGCTCGATGTCCCGCCTTTGCTAGAGGTCCGTGGGCTTAACAAGATCTACCGCTCCGGCGGCGGCTTCCTGCGCGCGCCACGCGAGGCGCAGGTCGTGAAGGATGTCGGCTTCACGGTGGGCCGGGGCGAGGTGTTCGGGCTTGTCGGAGAGAGCGGATCGGGCAAGACCACGATCGGCCGGATGCTGCTGCGCCTCACGGAGGCGGATTCGGGCGAGATCCTGTTTGACGGGCAGGACGTGCGCGGCCTCGCGCCCGCCGCGCTGCGCGGCTTCCGCCGCCGGGCGCAGATGATCTTCCAGGACCCGTTCGCATCGCTCGACCCGCGCGTGCGCGTCGGCGACGCCATTGCGGCGCCCATCCGCCTCCACGGCCTGCGGCCGGCCGGGGCCGTGAAGGACCGCGTGGTCGAATTATTGGATATGGTCGGGCTCTCGGCCGCCCACGCCGACCGCCACCCGCACGCCTTTTCGGGCGGCCAGCGCCAGCGCGTCGCCATCGCGCGGGCGCTCGCCGTGGAGCCGGAGCTGATCGTCTGCGACGAGCCGGTTTCGGCGCTCGACCTCTCCGTGCAGGCGCAAGTGGTGAACCTGCTCGCCGACCTCAGCGCCCGCCTGGGCGTCGCCTATGTGTTCATCTCGCACGACATGGCGGTGGTGCGGCATCTCGCGTCGCATGTGGGGGTGCTGTACGCGGGCAGGCTCGTGGAGACGGGGCCGGCCGCCGCCGTGCTGGGCGCACCCCGGCATCCCTATACGCGCATGCTCCTGGCCGCCTCGCCGCGGCCGCATGCGGCGGGGCGGCGCGAGCGCGCCGAGGCGACGGGCGAGCCGCCGAGCCCCTATGGGCGCGAGCCCGGGTGCCGGTTCGCGTCGCGCTGCCCGCACGCGATCGCGGCCTGCCGGG
The DNA here is from genome assembly GCF_056400925.1 of Alsobacter sp. P4_H11. Taxonomy (NCBI): domain Bacteria; kingdom Pseudomonadati; phylum Pseudomonadota; class Alphaproteobacteria; order Hyphomicrobiales; family Alsobacteraceae; genus Alsobacter; species Alsobacter sp. P4_H11. Next base: position 161,154 of record NZ_JBFUKI010000001.1, on the reverse strand, counting down.
CCGCCGAGCCCCCGCTCGACGCCTACGCGGACGGCGCGCGCCTGGCGGCTTGCATCCGCGCCGCCGAGCTCGGGCCCGAGACCGCCCCTGCGGCCGAGGGCGCGCCCTCGCCCGCCTTCCAGACCCGCATGGCGCTCCTGCGCGCCGCCCGCGCCGACATGCGCGGGGCGGCAAGCCCGGACGCGCCGGCGTGAGCGGGGGCCCGCCCACCATCTCGGACGTGGCGCGCGTCGCGGGCGTGAGCAAGGCGACCGTGTCGCACGTGCTGAACGCGCGCGTCTACGTGCGCCCGCACACGCGAGACCGCGTGCTCGCCGCCATCCGGGCGCTCGACTACGCGCCCGCCGAGACCGCGCGCTCGCTCACGGCGCGCAAGCGCTCGGCCCCGCGCGCCGACGCCAGCGTCCCGCGCCTGACCACGGTCGGCTATGTGAGCGTGGATTACGTGGCGCGCGTCGCCCGCCTGCCCGAGCGGGAGGAGCGCCTGCAGGCGCGCGGCATCCTGAAATCCATCGGCGGCCCCGCCGCGAACGTGGCCGCGATCGCGGCGGGCGTGGGCGGGCCGTGGCCGGTGGCGGCGTCCATCATCACGTCCATCGGGGCCGATCAGGAGAGCGACTGGGCGGCGGCCGAGCTGGCCGCCCGGCGGGTGGATCTCCTCGCGTCGCGCGAGCGACGCCAGGGGCGGCTCGACCGGGCGCTGGTGCTCGTGGAGGCGGATGGCCGCCGCACCATCGTGAACGAGCCCTCCAGCCTGGCGGAGGTCGACGTTCGGCGCTTCGTGGACGAGACCGAGACGGACGGCCTCACCTGGTGCCTGCATCTCGAAGGGTTCCAGGCTCCCATCCAGATCGAGGCGCTGCGCGAGGCGCGCCGCAAGGGGTTCCGGACCAGCGTGCAGGCGACCGGCCTGCCGCCGGACTGGACCGCCGCCAACGCCGAGAAGCTCTTTGCGAGCGTCGACGCCCTGTTTCTGCATCGCGAAACGCTGGCCGCCATCCCGGGCTGCCCGGAAACGCCCGACGAAGCCCTCGCATGGCTGGCGGCGCGCGCCGCCGACGCTCCGGCCGGCGCGTGGCCGCAGGTCGTGACGCTGACATTGGGCGCCCAGGGCGCCGCGGTTGTGACCCGCGAGGCCGGCGGCCAGCGCGCCCCCGCGCCGGATGTCGCCATGGTGGACAAGACCGGCGCGGGCGACGCCTTCGTGGGCGCCTTCCTGGCGTTGTGGCTGCACGGCTGCGACCCGCTGGACTGCGCGCGCGTCGCCTGCGCGGCCGGCTCGCTGGCCGGCACCAGCTTCGGCGCGCAGGAGATCCGCCCCGCCGCGGACGAGCTGGCTGCGCTGGCCGGCGTGCCGCTGCCCGGCGTCGCGGCGACGCCCGCTCTTTCGTCCACCTGACCCCCGCCCCCTCGCCTCACCCCGGAGCCTGCGTTGTCCCAGTCCGTCTACAAGCCGAAATCCAACGTGGTCGAGCGGCTCTTTGGCCGCCGCAAGGCCGTGATCGGCGTGATCCACGCTATGCCGCTGCCGGGCGCGCCCAACTATGACGGCGAGCCCGTGGAGCGCATCTACGAGCACGCCTGCGCGGAGGCGCAGCGCTACGCCGAGGGCGGCGTCGACGGCCTGATCGTCGAGAACCACGGCGACATCCCGTTCGCGAAGCCCGAGGAGCTCGGGCCCGAAACCGCGGCCGCCATGGCGGTGATGACCGACAGGGTGCGCCGCGCCGCCGGTCTGACGGTGGGGGTCAACGTGCTCGCCAACGCGGCCGTGCAGGCGATTGCGGTCGCCAAGGCGTCGGGCGCGAGCTTCGTGCGCGTCAACCAGTGGGCCAACGCCTATGTGTCCAACGAGGGCTTCATGGAGGGCAAGGCGGGCCTTGCCGCCCGCTACCGCAACAATCTGCGCGCGCGCGACATCGCGGTGTTCGCCGACGTGCACGTGAAGCACGGCTCGCACGCCATCATGGCGGATCGGTCTCTGACGGAACTTACCCGCGACGCGCAATTCTTCGACGCCGACGCGGTGATCGTCACCGGCCAGCGCACCGGCGACAGCGCGAAGCTCGACGAGCTCGAGACCGTGCGCGACGCGAGCTCCCTGCCCGTGATGGTGGGCAGCGGCGTCAACCCGGACAATGTCGCGGCCATCCTGGGTTTTGCGGACGCCGTGATCGTCGCGAGCGCGCTGAAGCATGATGGGGGCTGGTGGAACGAGGTCGACCCCGCCCGCGTCAAGGCGTTCATGCGGGTGGTGCGCGAGGCGCGCGGGTGAGCCGCGTCTTCGTTCTCGGCAACGCGACGCTGGATTGCATCCAGACCGTGCCGCGCCTGCCCGCGCCGGGCGAAACGCTGCTGGCCGACAGCCTGCTGCGCTGCCCGGGCGGCAAGGGGCTGAACCAGGCCATTGCGTGCGCCCGGACGGGCGCTGAGACTGTTCTGATCGCCCCGCTCGGCCGGGACGCCGACGCCGCGGTGCTGACCGCCGCCGTGGCGGCCGAGCCGGACCTCGCGCCGCGCTGGATCAACAGCGCCGCGCCGACGGACTACTCGGCCATCTGGGTCGCGGCCGGCGGCGAGAACATGATCGTGAGCAGCGCCGCCGCGGCGCGTGGAATGGCAGAAGGCGACGCCATCGCGGCGCTGGCCGAGCTGCAGGCGGGCGACATCCTGCTGCTGCAGGGCAACCTCACGCGCGAGGTCACGATCGCGGCGGCCCGCCTCGGCCGGGAGCGCGGCGCGCTGAACGTGCTCAACACCGCCCCGATCGCGTGGGACATGGCCGAGGCGCTCCCGCTGTTCGACATCGTGATCGCCAACGCCGTGGAGGCGGCCCAGGTCACCGGGACGGACGCCCGCATGGCCGCGGCCGTGCTCGCACCCGGGCCGGGGCGCATCGCGATCGTGACGCTCGGCCGGGACGGGGCCGTGATGGCGCGGGACGGCGTGCTGACGCCCGTCGCCGCGCCGCGCGTCAAGGCCGTGGACACGGCGGGCGCGGGCGACGTCTTCGTCGGCGTCTTCGCGGGCGCGCTCTGCCGCGGCGCCGCGCCCGACCGCGCCATGCGGGCAGCGACCGCAGCCGCCGCGATCGCGGTGACGCGCCCGGGCACCGTGCCGTCCTTTCCGAGCAGAACCGAACTCGCGCCCCTGCTGGCCGAGCGCGAATCCGGGCGACCGCCGGCGTGATCAGCCCGCCGCGGCGACGACCTCGTCCGAGCCGTCCGTCAGGCCGTTCTCGCGCTGGTAGTCCTCGATCAGCCTTTTGCCGGCGGCGCGGTCCTGGAACTTCCACAGGCCCTGCCGCGCGCCTTCGATCACGGTGGCGTAGACGGCGAGGTCAATCGCCTGGCGCACCGCGAACTGCGTCGGCTCGCTGCGGGTGACGCCGGCCTCGGCCTCAAACAGCTTGTTCAGGGCCACGAACTTGTAGGCGCTGCCGCTGATCCCGATCGAATAGATCGTCTTGGTGGTGGTGACGGAGTTCAAGACCTCGCCCGACTGCACCGAGACGATGCGCATGCCGACCGTCACCATGTCGCGGCGGTACTTCACGTCGCCGCCGACGCCCAGGTATCGCGCGCCCGCTCCCCCGGTCATCGTGTTGGCGTCATAGGCCAGGATGCCGCCTTCCACGATGAGGCCGGCGAACTTGATGGGCGGCAGCGGCCGAGCGCCTTGGCCCTCGAATTCCTGGCGCGTCGCCCGGATGAGCTGGCGCTCCTGCAGAAGGTTCGGCAACCCGCTGCGCTCGACGATGGAGAACCACGAGCCCTTGCCGGCGCGTCGGAACGCGTCCACCGCGAAGGCGACGCCGCCCTGCGTCACGGCGCGCGAGTATTCGGCGATGGTGTCGCTCGGCTTGTTCTGGCCGGTCAGGTCCGGAAAGGCATAAAGCGCCACATAGACCTTGCGGTCCGGAGCCGGCAACTGCTCGAGGCTGAGACGCACGGCCGTTTTCGGCGTCAGCGTCGGCGCCTGCTCCAGAACGTCCGGCATGCCCGGCGCGGCGCAGCCGCCCAGGAAAGCCGCGACGGCGACAACGATGGCCCCACTCAAAACGCGCATTCGTACTTGTTCCCGGCCAAAGAACCCCGCGGGCGCGCCGCTGCACGCGCCTGTGGCGGCTCTGTATTGTGTGGAGACGATCAGATGCCCGCCGGCACCGTGATGGTGGTGACGCTCTGCCCATCGTTGATGGTGAGCTGGACGTTCGGGCCGACGCGCACGTAGTTGATGGTCGTGCCCTCGAAGCTGAACGTCCCGGACTGCTGGGCGCCTTCGCCGAAGATGGCCTGGGTGATCTTGTTGGCGAGCGAGCCGTAGAGCTGGCTCTGCAACTGCCGGGCGAAGATCTGGCCCGGGGTCTGCGAGCCCACGCCGCTCGCCGTCGTGGCCTGGTTGCGCAACGATTGCTTGCGCTGGATCTCGGTGTTCTGCAGCTGGCCCTGTGAGGTCAGAAACGACCCATTCAGCGGGCTGCCGCCAAAGTTCGGGTTGGCCGGCTGGTAGACGAGGCTGCCGGCGAATGTCGGCGCGCTGACGATGAGCGCGGCCATCAGGGCCACGCGGCCGCAAGCGTCGTGGAGGAAGCGTGTCATTGCGATCACCTGACCTGCGTGACCGAGATCGACTGCCCATTGCCCACATGCTGAAGCGTGTAGCTGGAGCCGGCCCCGATCTGGGTGTTTGAAATCGTGTTGTTATTGCCCGCGACGGCGACGCTGGCCGTGTTGCCGGCGCCGTTCTGGACCGTGGCGAGGCTGTTTTGCGTTCCGGTCGCCGACAGGTTGGAAACATTGTCGCGACCGTTCTGGACCTGGCTGGTGACGTTGCCGTCGCCCGTTGTCGAGACGTTGGCCCGGTTGCCTGTTCCGTTCTGCTGGACCGTGGCGCGCTGGGTGACTCCGTCCACCGCTCCACCCTGCGTTCCGAAAACGGTGTTTGCCGAAGACGCGGGACCGAGCGGGGCGGCATTGAAGCTCGGCGCCGGAGCGTAGCTGTGTGCGGGAGAGCGCGCGCCGGACCGCGAGTTCGGCTGGATCTGGTCGACATAGACCTGCGCCTCGGCCATGTCGGCGGACGCCATGATCATCAGGCAGATCGCTCCTGCATACCGCAGTGCATTATTATACATTGTCATTCACTTCCGCCCGCGTGTTTAGAGCAGACTACTTCTTGCCCGGCTATGTCAAGCGTTAGACGTATTTCGAACGATACTCCGTTTTCATGGTTAAAGCCGACATGTCCGAGCGCCACTATTTGTCCGGGAGAAGCCGAGAACGTTCCCTGTTGCTTCAGATTGGCCGAGCCTGACGCACTGGTCTTGATCACCGTGAGGCGATAGGAACCCTCCACAGCGCTGTTCGCTGTCAGGACGCCCTGGAACAGCAGCCCGTGATCCACGGTCTTCCGCTCGATCGCGCATGTAACGATGGGGGGCGGCGCGGCGACGACCAACGGCATGGACGTTCTCCGGCAAATGGAAACATAGAAAAGAAGGGCGGATCCTTGGACCCGCCCTCCCGTTAAGCCCTTAGTGCTGCGAGATCGACGCCATGTTGCCAGAACCGTTCTGGCTGTAGTTGGCGACGTTGCCCGAGTTGGTCTGGTTGACGGTCGCCATGTTGGCGGCGCCGAAGCCGCTGTTGTTCTGCACGCCCGTGATGGTGTTGCCGTAGCCGGTCTGGGTCAGCAGAGCCGTGTTGGCGCCATCATACTGGGTGGTCATGATCTGGTTGCTCGTGCCGTTCTGAAGAGCGGTCACCGACGCGCCCAGCGCATTGCCGTACTGCACGCTGTTGAACAGGTTGCCGTCGCCGCCCGTCTGGGTGACGGAGACGGAGCCGTTCGTGCCGTACTGGGCGTTATAGGCGCGGTTGCTCGTGTAGGTCTGGTTGAAGACCAGCGAGTTGCCGCTGCCGCCCTGGGTGTTGGTCAGGAGCAGCGAATTGCCGTTCTGCACGCCGTTGCCGATGTTGCTCGAGCCGGACTGATAGTTGTAGATATTATTCGCGTCGCCGAGTTGGAGAATCGGCGTGTCCTGCTCGAACAGGTTGTTGGTAACGCCGAACGAGTTGCCGAAGCCGCTCTGGTTCGACATGAACACGCTTCCGGAGCCCTGCTGGTTGACGCCGAGGCCCTGCTGTCCGCCCGACTGGGCGATGTTGATCTGCAGACCATTGCCGATCTGCGCATTGACGTTGACATAGTTGATGCTGTTGCTCGTGTCCTGGTTGACCACGACCGAGCTGTTATGGAAGCCGGCCTGGCCGACGTTCTGGCGCACGAAGGTCTGGCCGAGGGTGCCGGTCTGGGTCACCGAGACGCCATTCGACGCGCCGCCCTGGCCAATGTCGAACGCATTGCCATTTCCGTTTTGGGTGAGTTCGATCACGCTGCCGTTAGCGGAGCTATCCTGAGCAAGGCGAGCATAATCGGACGAATTGTTCCAGTCCCACCCCGTCGTCGTCCCGTGCTGGCCGTTGTTGTTGCCGCTCTGCTTGATCTCGATGCGGCTGCCGACGCCATCCTGGTACGCATTGGCGAGGTTGTTGTTGCCAGACTGGTAGCCGCTCGTGGCGACGCCGATCGAGTTGCCGGCATTCGTCTGATTGACCGTGAGCGTGTTGCCCGAACCGCCGCCCTGGCCGAAGGCCTGGCCGTTGGAGCCGACGGCGTTGCCGACGCCGCTCTGGCTGATCGTGGCGCTCTGCGAGTCTGCGCTCTGATTAAGATAAACCGTGTTGCTGTCCGCCATGGCGGCCGTCGCCAGGAGCGAGGCGGCGAGGCTGGTCGTTACGAGCAAATACTTCCTAGACATAGGACTAACCCTTCCCTGATCACCAACGCGACGCGTGACGCGTCGTTCTCTTGTTGCGCGCCTTCCCCGCAGCCCTGAGCCCAGCGGATAAATTTAACGGCAACTTAATGACGCTAGGAGAGTTGTTTTTATCTGGCAATACGTTTTGTTAGGCTATTTTTAACATCTAATACGTTCGGACTACTGCGAATGACTGGAATTTTATCATCATTTCCAAATGTCATGGCCAATCACAAAAATTGTCTACAGTTTTCGATCCGCAATTCTGCGCTCTGCCGGTTTTAATTGATAAATGTGGGCTATTCCTGGGTTTTACCATGTTTCCAGTCTTTTGAGTTGTGCGCTGCAGCATCTCTGATTCGTTTCCATGAAACGTCGACCCGCGAAAACTTGTAAGACTTGGCGCTTGCGGCTTAACGCCGTCGTTCATAGGCTGTGGCCAATCCCCGGAGAATCTTCGTGCTGCGACGCGCCACGCTTCTTTGCCTCGCCTTGGCGGCGGTCGGCTTCCAGCGCTGCCCTGCAGCAGCCGCACAGGGCGCCGCACCGGTCCATGGCGCCATCGTGCTTGCCCAGGCGAAGCCCGGCACGGCGCATGACTGCACGCGGTTGACCGAGCCGCTGGCGCTGCGCGATTGCCTCGACCGGGCAGAGGACCAGCGGCTTCAGCCGACATCCGAACCCCCCATCGCTCCAGGCCGCATCCCGGATGCGCTGCTCAAGGCCGCCGGGCCGGAAAGCGCGCGGTCCGGCCAGGCCGTCCGCGAGAAGACGCCCCACGGCGGGCATGCGGGCGCGCCCCGGGACGGCGTCAGGGTCGATCAGGTCAAATCGCCTCTCCGCCCGTTGTCCGAGCCGCCATGACGGCTGCAACCTCCAGGGACCTTCGCCGATGCGCCTGCCTCACACTGTCCGGCCCAGCCGCTGGCTCGCCTCTGTTTCCGTTTGTGCGTGGCTTTGCGTGTCAGCCACCGGCGCGGCGCTAGCGCAGACGCCTCCCGCGCCTACCCCCGCGGCTCCGCCCGCCGCCACCAGCGGCCCGCCGGCCGCGCGCCCGGATTGCGACGCCAACTGCGTGCGCGGCTTCAACGACAGGGCCGCGCAGGCCTGCGCGCCCCAGATCGAGGCGCAGGCGCCGATCGACTTCGATTGGCTGCAAAGGCCGTTCGGCGGCATTTTCCAGCAAGGCGACACGCCGGACGCCGAGCATCCGGCCATCCGCTACAGAGGCGATTCCATCCGCTTCCAGAGCCCGCAAAAGGAGTGGGTGCGGGTGAGCTATGAATGCTCCTACGACCCGGTCAGGCAGAAGATCGTATCGGTGACGGTTCGCCTCGGGCGCCTCGATCGCCCCGCGGCCCCGCCCGCGAATGCTGCGGCGGCGGCTGGCGCGCGAAACGGCAAGCCGGCCCGGGCCGTCCGGGCCCGGCCCGCGCCCCGCCAGACCATCGCGCCGCGCGCCGGCGAGGCGAGCGACATCGAGTTCTTCCAGGTCAATCCGCGCGCGTCGGGGGCGCGGTAGGGCCTCAGCCCAGATTGGCGATCGGCGCGGAGAAGACCACCTCCAGGCCGTCGCTGGCCCAGGCGTGGCGGAGTTCGCCGCCGAGCTGGCCGGCGGCGCTGCGGGCGGCCAGCACGGTGCCAAACCCGGTGTGCTGGGGCGCGCCTGCGACGGGCGGGCCGCCGACTTCGCGCCAGGTGAGCCGGTAGACGCCGTCCCGGATGGCGCCCGTGACGAGAACGCGCCCGGTCTCGACGCTGAGGCAGCCGTATTTCATCGCGTTGGTGGCCTGCTCGTGCAGGATCAGCGCCAGAGCGGTCGCGCTCTTCTCGTTGATCGCGACGTCGTCGCCGCTGATCTCCACGCGGGGATGCCCCTCCTGGAGATAGGGCGCGAGCAGGAGCCGCAGCAGGCCGAACATGGTCTCGCCGCCCATCGTCGCGGCGCTCTCGGGACTGTGTGGACGGACATATTCGTGGGCCTGCGCGAGCGCGAAGAGCCGGTCCCGCAGCCCTGCGGCGAAGACCTGCGCCTCGGGGCGGCCGCGCGACGAGAGGGTGACCAGGCCGTTCACCACCGTGAAGATGTTCTTAATGCGGTGGCTGAGCTCGCGCGTCAGCAGTTCGCGCGCCTCCTCGGCGTGCTTGCGATCCGTGATGTCGACCACCGTGCCGGGACAGCGCATGGCGCGTCCGGACGCGTCCGGCTGGCAACGGCCTCGAGCCGCGACCCAGCGCACGCTGCCGTCCTTCTGGGTCACCCGGTACTCGGTCTCGTAGCTCGAGGCGCTCTCGACGGCCGCCGCGAGCTCGCGCATGACGCGGGCCCGGTCCTCGTCGTGGATCGCGTCGAACACGGCCTGGATCGGCACGCCCGCGGCCCCCTGCCCCTCCTCGACGCCGAACAGGCGGGAGAAGCGGGCGTCCGCGACGACGCGGTCGGTCTGGATCTCCCACACGCAGGTGCCGATCCTCTCCGAGGCGTCCAGCGCGAGATGCAGGCGCTCCTCGCTGGCCCGCAAGGCGCGCTCCTGCTCCTTTTGCTGGGTGATGTCGCGAAAGATCACCGACACGCCGAGCACGCGCCCATCGGCGCCGTGCATCCGCACCGCGCTGGCCGCCACCTCGACCAGGCTGCCGTCCTTGCGCCGGCGCACGGTCTCCAGGTCGACATGGCCGTGCCGCATGGCGAGGTCGAACACGCCGCTTTTGTTCTCGGCCTCCGTCAGCCCGTCCTTGGGGACAAGCAGATTTGCGGGCGCGCCTATCGCTTCCGCGGCCGTGTAGCCGAAGAGATGCGTGGCCGCGTCGTTCCAGGTCTGGACCCGCCCATCGGCCGCCGAGATGCTGAAGATCGCATGGACGGACGACGACACGATCGCGGCGAGCTGCGCGTTGGCGGTTTCGGCCTGCTTGCGATCCGTGATGTCGCGGTGAACGCCGACCAGGCGCAGGGCCCGGCCGTTCGCGTCCCGCTCGATGGTGGCGCTCGCCGCGATCCAGCGAACCTCGCCATCGCTGGGGCGGATGATCCGGTACTCGGCTTCATATTCGGTGTCTCGGCCGCGCACCGCGTCCATGAACGCCTGCTCGACCTGGGCGCGATCGTCCGGATGGATGCGCCGCACCCAATCAGCGTGGCTCTCGTCCGCGTTTTCGGGACGCAGTCCGTGGATCTGGAGATACTCGGGGGACCGCTGGTTCTTGAAGCCGTCGCGCAGGTCCACATGCAGCGCGCCGATGCGCGCGATCCGGTGCAGGCGCTCCAGCTCGGCCTCGCGCTCCGCCAGCGAGGCGATCAGGCGGCGCTGCTCGAGCAGGCTCATGACCTGCCTGGCGAGGGTCTTCAGAACCTCCGCCTGCTCGGCCGTCAGCCCCTCTGGCCTGGGCTTGTAGTCCAGCACGCACATGGTGCCGATCGCCACGCCCTCGGGCGTTTCCAGCAACGCGCCGGCGTAGAACCGCAGATGCGGGCTGCCGGTGACGAGCGGGTTGCAGGCGAAGCGGGGATCCTTGGTGGTGTCCGGCACGACGAAGAGGTCGCGCTGCAGGATCGCGTGGGCGCAGATCGACACGTCGACGGGCGTCTCGCGCACGCCAAGGCCGATCTCGGCCTTGAAGAACTGGCGCTCGTCGTCGATCAGGTTCACGACCGCGACCGGCGCGTCGCACACGCGCGAGGCGACCTGGCAGACGCTCGCGAAGGCTTCCTCGGGAGGGGTGTCGAGGATGCCGTAGCGGCGCAACGCGGCGAGCCTGGCCGCCTTGTTGAAAGGGTCTTCCGCCCTGTCGTTCAAAAACCGTCTCCTGGCGGACAACCCGACGCGCAGCCTCTCATGGGGCGTACGACGCTGCTTTTAAGATGGTGCGGCGGGAACGGCGCGAGGGGACGCCGGGCACAACCACTAATTCAGATTAGTCGTTTAACATCTTCACGCTGCAAATGCGCCCCCAACACGGCCCGGTCGTGGCGCAAAAGGAGGCGGTCGCCGCAGGGGGGCCATGCGCGCCGGCGCGGTTGACAGGATGGGCCCAAACGAGCCGTCATGGCCCCTTGACCAAGGGAGCCGCCGTTTGAAAGTCCATATCGCCCCATCCAAGCTTCTCGCCGGGAAAGAGGCCGCCCGCACGGGCGCGGCGGCCATACGGGCCGCGATCCGCGACCGCGGCGAGGCGCGCGTGATCGTCGCCACGGGGGCGAGCCAGTTCGAGATGCTGGACGCGCTTGTTCAGGAGCCGGACATCGACTGGGGCAAGGTGACGGGCTTCCACCTCGACGAATATATCGGCCTGCCGGAGAGCCACCCCGCCAGCTTCCGCGGCTACCTGCGCGAGCGCTTCACCGGCCGGCTGCCGGCGCTGGGCGCGTTCCACTTCGTCGACGGCGAGGCGGCGGACATCGAGGCCGAGCTTGCACGGCTTTCCGCGCTGGTCGCCGCGGCGCCGATCGACGTGTGCTTCGCGGGCATCGGCGAGAACGGCCACCTCGCGTTCAACGACCCGCCCGCCAATTTCGAGACCGAGCAGCCCTATATCGTGGTGGATCTCGACGACGCCTGCCGGCGCCAGCAGTTCGGCGAGGGCTGGTTCCCGACGCTGGCGGACGTGCCCCCGCAGGCGGTGTCGATGAGCGTCCGGCAGATCCTGAAAAGCCGCCTCATCGTCCTGACCGTGCTCGATACGCGCAAGGCCGCGGCGGTGCGCGGCGCGCTGGAGGGTCCGGTTACGCCGGATGTGCCGGCCTCCGTGCTGCAGCGCCATCCCGACACGGTGGCGTATCTCGATCCCCCCGCCGCGGCCGAGCTCTCGGCCGGCTACCCGGCGCAGCGGACCTGACCATGCGCTCGCAAGGGCTCTTCGACATCCAGGTGAACGGCTTCGCGGGCGTCGACTTCAACGACGGCGCGCTAACCCCGCAGGCGCTGGACCACGCGCTGGAGGCCATGCTGGCGACCGGCGTCACCGCCTGCCTGCCCACCATCATCACCGCCCACCCCCGGGAGCTCGCCGAGCGCTTCGCCGCGCTGGACGCGGCCGTGGCGGGCAGCCGGCTCGGGCCCGCGATGGCGCTGGGCTACCACCTCGAGGGGCCTTTCCTGAACCCGGCGGACGGCTACAAGGGCTGCCACCCGGCCGCCGCAATGACGCCGCCGGACCCCGAGCTCGTCCGGTCGCTGCAGGCGCGTCTCACCCGGCCGATGCTGCTCGTCACGATCGCGCCGGAGCGCGACCCCGGCGGCGCCTTCGCGCGCTGGGCCGCCGACGCCGGCATCGTGGTCGCGATCGGGCACAGCAACGCGACCACGGCCGAAGTCGCCGAGGCCGCCGAGGCCGGCGCGACGCTCTCCACGCATCTGGGCAATGGCGTCGCACACCAGCAGCACAAGTTCGACAACCCCATCGTGGCGCAGCTCGCCGAGGACCGGCTCTGGGCCGACTTCATCGCCGACGGCGTCCACCTGACGCCCACGGCCCTGAAAGTCATGCTGCGCGCCAAGGGGCCGGAGCGCTCCATCCTGGTCACGGACGCGGTCGCGGCCGCGGCGTCGCCGCCCGGCCTCTATCCCTTCGCGGGCATGACGGTGGAGAAGACAGCCGATGGCCGCGTCAGCCAGCCCGGCACGCCCTATCTGGCGGGCTCCTGCCTGACGCTCGACGACGCGGTCCGCAACGTCGTGCGCTGGGGGCTGGCGACGCCCGAGCAGGCCGTCGCGATGGCCTCGACCCATCCGCGCGCGCTGCTCGCGCCGGCGATGCGGCGGCATGGCGTCGTGGAGCCGCCGAGCGAGGTGACCTGGTCGCCCGCGCTCACGATCGACGAGGTCCGGCTGAATGGATCCGTCGTGACCGGACGCTAGACCGCGGCCCCGGGCCGCCACACACTGCCAACAACAACGGGAGGGCTGAACATCATGCAGGGGCCATTTTCACGCCGCGAGGTCCTCGGGGGCATCGCCGGTTCGGCGTTGCTGGCCACGGGCGCGCGTGCGGCCGGGCCGGCGCTGCCGACATCGCCGGTCGCGATCACCATCATGGACGTTGGCGGCGCGCTCGCGCTGCTGCAGCCGGGCTTCGACGCCTACAAGGCCGCCAAGCCCGAAGTGGTCTCGCGCATCACCTACGTGAAGGCCCCCGCGCCGGAGCTCGCCGCCAAGATCAAGGCGCAGCAGAACGCCGGCAAGAGCGACCTCGACCTGATCCTGACCGGCAGCGATGGCCTCGCGGCCGGCCTCGACCAGGGGCTCTGGACCAAGCTGTTCCCGGAGCACGAGGCGTCCTTCCCGGGCATAGAGGCGAATTACGAGCCCGCCGCGCTGCGGCTGTTCAAGGCGCAGGGCCAGGGTTTCGCGGTGGTGTGCGCCTACTACCCGTCCGGCCCGCTGCTCGAATACGCGCCGGAGCGCGTCGCCAAGCCGCCGGGCTCGGCCGAGGAGCTGCTGGAATGGGCGAAGGCCAACCCCCACCGCTTCATGTATGCGCGGCCGGCCAATTCTGGCCCGGGCCGCACCTTCATGATGGGCCTGCCCTACCTCCTGGGCGACAAGGACCCGGCCGATCCGGTGAACGGCTGGGAGAAGACCTGGGCCTACCTGAAGGAGCTCAACAAGTACGTCGAGTACTACCCGACCGGCACCGGCGCGACCATGAAGGAGTTCGGCGAGGGCTCACGCGACATCATCATCTCGACCACCGGGTGGGACATTAACCCCCGCGCGCTGGGCATCGTGCCGAAATCCGCCGCCATCGCGACGCTGAAGGGCTTCCACTGGGTGTCGGACGCGTTCTTCATGACGGTGCCGAAGGGCGTGCCGGCTGACCGCTTCGCGGTGCTGCTGGACATGATGAACTTCATCCTCCAGCCCAAGATCCAGGCCTTCGCGTATGACGAGGGCTACCTCTATCCCGGGCCTGCGGTCCGCAATGTGGGTCTGGAGCTGGCGCCGCAGAAGAGCCAGGACGTCATCCGCGAGTTCGGCCGGCCGGAATACGCCAAGCTGATCGCCGACAACCCGATCGAGCTGCCGCTGACGCCCGACAAGATGGTGGTCGCCTTCCGCCGTTGGGACGAGGAAATCGGCAGCAAGACGAAGAAGTGACCCTGCCCGTGCGGGCTGCGCATCCGCGCGGCTGACATCGACGCAAAGCGCCGCCCCTCCGGGCGGCGTTTTCGCGAGAGCTTCCCCGTGGTTTGATTCCTCAACACCCCTCATCCTGAGGAACATCGCCCCTTGGCGATGTGTCTCGAAGGACGAGGGGTCCAGAGGGCTGAAAGCTCGTGCAAGCTGGAATCCCTCGTCCTTCGAGACGCAGGCCCAAGGGGGCCCGCTCCTCAGGATGAGGGGATTGAGGGGGTTCAGCGAGCCTGATTAGCAAGGCGACCGGTCAGCGGCTGCGGAGCGCCAGCACCACGGTCCTGGCTCTCCTGAGCGCCGTGACCGCAGCCCCAACCACAATCACGCCCAGAGCTGCGACCAGGACCCCTCCCCGGCCAAGCCAGAGCGGCTCCAACAGGGAGGCCAGCGCGGCGGCCGTGATCGTCGCCATGCGGTGCTGCTTGGCCATCGGGCCGGAAAAATCGACCGGAAGCCCGCACGCCCGGCCGAGTTCGCGCGTGTAGGCGGTGAGGACCGCAAAGGCCGCCGCCGCCCAGCCGAGGGCCGGAGCGCCGGCGCCGTAGCCGGCCCCGACCAGGATGAGGATGTCGGCGACGCGATCGGGAAACTCGTTCCAGAACGGCCCGTCGGGGGCCTGCTTGCCGCCTTCGATCGCCACCATCCCGTCGAACAGGTTGCAGAGCAGCCGGAACTGGCAAAACAGGGCCGCAAGGAGGAGCAACCCGGCGCGCGGCCATGGCTCGGCATGGGCCGTGAGGCTGAACGCCACGCCGGCGACGGCCGCCATGCCGATGCTCGCCACGGAGATCTGGTTCGGGGTGACGGATGCGGCGCTCAGGCGGCGCGCGACGGCTTGGGCCAAGCCGGAGTCGCGGCTCGCGAGGGGTCTTCTGTTGTCGTCCACCGCCACCGGTCAGGCCCTCTTTGCGCGCCAGAGCGCGAGGTTGTAGAGCGCCGCGTAGCTCGTCGAAACGGTGAGCGGCACGGCGATCGTGTGGGCGATTTCGGGCGTGCCGCCCAGCGCATGAAGCGTGGTCAGCGCGCAGGCCGAGACGATCAAGGCGACCAGCGGCGGGGCGACGAGCCCGACAGGCCCTTCGAACCAATCGGCCAACAGCTCGATCGCGCGTTTCAGCAGCAGGGTGATGGCGGCCGACAGCGCGCCCTGGATCAAGCCGGCCTGCAGCCATGCCGCCGTCGGATGGGCCCGGTTGGCGAAAGCTGCCCAGCCGCCCATCGCGACGAATGCGAAGCCGACATGCACGACGCTGCTGTCCATCAGGCCGCGGCGCGATGCGGTCATGTGGCCGACCAGCCGTAACGGACGAGATGGAAGAAGATGGGGGCGGAAAAGACCACCGAATCGAGCCGATCGATGAAGCCGCCATGGCCGGCAATCAGGTGGCCCCAGTCCTTGACGCCACGATCGCGCTTGATCGCCGACATCACGAGCCCGCCGAAGAAACCCATCAGCACGATCACGAGCGACAGGAATGCGGCCTCGAGCGGCCGGAACGGCGTCATCCATGCCAGCGCCGCGCCGATGAGCGTGGCGCTGAGCGCCCCGCCGACGAAGCCCTCCACTGTCTTGGAGGGAGACAGGCGAGGCGCGATCTTGGTGCGGCCCAGAAGCTTGCCCCAGATGTACTGGAGGACGTCGCTCATCTGCACGACGATCACCAGGAACGCGATCAGGAGGACGTTGCGCCCCTCGTAGCCGGGGATTTGCAATGTCAGCAGCGCCGGGACGTGCGAGGTGCAGAAGACGCAGATCATCAGGGCCCACTGCACCTCGGCGATGCGAACGAGGTAATGGTCCGTGTCGCCGCGCAGCGCCGCGATGATAGGCATCAGCAGGAAAGCATAGACCGGGATGAAGATGGCGTAGAGCCCATACCAGTCGATCCAGACCAGGTAGTACTGCACCGGCAGCACGATGAAGAACGCGGCGGCCAGCGCCCAATGATCAGCGCGGCGCGTGTTGGTGAGCGTGATGAACTCGCGCAGGGCCGCGAAGGAGCAGAACGCGAACAGGAGCGTCACGCCTGTCTTGCCGCCGATCAGCGCCAGGCCCATCAGGACGACCATGATCCACCAGGCCCGGATCCGGTCGTTCAGGTTCTCGACCACGGCGTTCTGGCCATCCGGCGACAACCTGCGCTGGAGCGCGTAGCCGATCGCGGACGCGACGATGAGAACGGCCAGCAGGCACGCGAGCACGATCACGAGGTCGGGATGCGGCATCGTCATGGCGCGGCCGCCTTGGGCGACAAAGCCAGCAGCGCCCGTTCGGCGCGGGCCAGGAAGGCCTTCTTCCTCTCAGCCTCCTCGAGCCACAAGGGCGCGCCGAACGTGACGGTGCAGATCAGCGGAATGGGCACGAACTCGCCTTTCGGCATGACGCGGTTGAGGTTGTCGATCCAGACCGGGACCAGCGGGACACCCGATCGCGCCCGCGCCAGATGGAAGAGCCCGCTCTTGAACGGCAGCAGCGGCGCGTCGGTGGCGTTGCGCGTGCCTTCCGGAAACACGATCAGCGAGCGGCCGGCGTCCAGCACGTCGGTCATCATTCGGATCGGATCGTTGGTTCGGCTGACGCGATCGCGATCGATCAGCACCGCGTTGAACACCTCGCAGCCGATGAAGCGCCGCAGGCGGTTGGCGAGCCAGTAGTCGCTGCCGGCGACCGGCCTGGTCGCAAAGCGCATGCGCCGCGGCAGCACCGTCCAGATCAGGACGAAGTCGCCGTGGCTGGCGTGGTTGGCGAAATAGATCCGCTGCTCGTCGGTGGGCGCGGTTCCCGCCCAGAGCCCGCGCACGGCCGTGATGAAGCGCGCGAACACGACGATGAGCACGCCGGCGAGGCTGATTAGCGCGGATCGCATCGCAGGCCCCACCCGTTGGCGACGATCGCGGTCAAAGGTTGTGCGGACAGCGGCGGGCTCGTCGGATCAACATACCACGACCTCATCAAACAAACCCGGACATGCGCGGTGGATTGGGGAGAATCTCGACTCCGCCCGCAAGGCGACGTCGGGGTTGCTCGTTGGGCGCGCGCCCCCCGAACCCCGCCTCCATAACCCGCCGCCCGGTTGCGCTCTGTGCGTTCTTGCACGGGCCCGACGTAGCGCGGGGCCGCCGCTGCGGGTAATCTCGCCAGCCCTGAATCCGAGCGGCGGTCGGGGCCAATCAGGGCGTCAAACGGTGCAACCGGCCACACTCCAGCGCGAGCGTCTGTTCGCCTATATCTGGCGCTGCAGCCGCGGCGAGCAGCTGCGCGTGCTTGCGGTCGTGCTGCTGTCGATGCCGTTCTACTACGCGTCGCTGGACGTGCCGAAGCTGATCGTCACCGACGCCATCCAGGGCCGGGCCTTTCAGTCTTCCGCCACAGCGCCGCTGTTTCGCATCGTCTCGCCCTGGAGCGGCGCGGTGCTGTTTCCCGGGATCGAGTTCGACCGCACCTCCTACCTGTTCGCCCTGTCGGGGCTGTTCCTCGCGCTGGTGCTGGTGAACGGCGCCTTCAAATACGTGATCAACATGCGCAAGGGGGCGCTGGGCGAACGCGTGCTGCAGCGCCTGCGCTTCGAGCTCTTCGCCGCGCTGGTGGCCCGCACGCCCGACGCGGGCCGGCGCATCAGCGCCTCCGAGGCCGCCACCATCATCAAGGACGAGGTGGAGCCGGTCGGCGGGTTCGTGGGCGACGCCTTTATCCAGCCGATCTTCCTGTTCGGACAGGCCGCGACCGCGCTGGCGTTTATTCTCATCCAGAGCCTGCCGCTGGGCATCTGCGCCGGCGCGCTCGTGGGCGTGCAGGCGGTGATCATTCCGCGGCTGCGGCGCGAGCAGCTCCGCCTCGGGCGGATGCGGCAGTTGCAGTCGCGCGCGCTGGCCGGGCGCATCGGCGAGGTCGTGGACGGGCTCGACGAGGTTCGAAACCACGGCGCCGCCCCCTACGAGATGAGCCGCATCGCAGGCCGCCTGGAGGAGCTGTTTTCAATCCGCTACCGCCTCTACGGGCGGAAATTTGCGGCCAAGTTCGCCAACAACCTGCTCGCGCAGGCGACGCCGTTCCTGTTCTACTCGCTGGGCGGCTATTTCGCACTGCGCGGCGAGCTCGCCATCGGCCAGCTCGTGGCCGTGATCGCGGCCTATCGCGACCTGCCCCCGCCCGTGAAGGAGCTGATCGACTGGGATCAGCAGCGCATGGACGTGGAGGTGAAGTTCCAGCAGGTCGTGGAGCAGTTCCCGGCGCTGGACGCCCCCGCGGCGACTGGCGCACTCACGCCCGCCGAGCCCGCCGGCGCGGTGTTGGCGGCGGTCGCGGTGGAGCTTGGCGGTTCGCCGGGCGAGCCTGGCTCCGAGAAGGCTTCGCTGACCATCGCGCCCGGTGACCACGTGGCGTTGTTCGGGCCGCACGAACTCGTGAGCGCGCTCGCATCCGCGCTGGCGGGACGGCGCCGGCCGGCCTCCGGCCACGTCTCCTATGGCGACAACCGCCTCGACCAGATGGACGACGCCACGCTGGGCCGGCTGTTCGCCTATGCGGGGCCGGACCCGGCCGTGTTCGCCGGGACGTTCCGGGACAACCTGCTCTACGGGCTGCGCCGCGGCGGCGATGCGGAATGGCTCGATCTGGAGGCCGCAGGCGTTTCCTCGCCCGAGGAACTCGGCGAGGCGGTGCTGCGGGTGGTGCGGGTCGTGGACCTGGAGGCCGACATGCGCCGGGCCGGGCTCGCAGCGCGGATCGACCCGGCCGCGGAGCCTGATCTGGCCGCCCGGATCGTCGCGGCGCGCGACGCCCTGGCGGACGGGCTGGCGGCCGCCAACGCCTCCGACCTCGTGGAGCGATTCGACCCCGAGCGCTATGGCGAGCGCCTGTCGATCCGCGAGAACCTGCTGTTCGGGCCCCTGCCCGAGCCGGAGGCGGCCTCGGCGGCGCCGCCGTTTCTGGCGGTCACGCTCTACCGGCTGGAGCTGGGCGACGCCCTGGAGGCGATCGGGCGCGGGTTCGCGGCGACCATGGTCGAGATTTTCGCCGATTTCGGCCCGCAAAGCCTCGTGGTGCAGCGCTTCGCCTTCATGTCGGCCGAGGCGCTGGACGGGCATCGGCGCGCGCTGGAACGGCACGGGCTGGGGCGCGCCACGTCCGAGGACCGGCTGAACTTCCTGATGCTGGCGCTGCGCTACTGCGAGCCCGTGCACCGGCTGGGCCTGCTCGACGACGCCCTGCGGGCCCGCATCCTGGCGGCGCGCCCCGCCGTCGCCGAAGCCGCCGCGGCGGCCGGCGTTTCCCTCCCCGTCTACGACCCCGCCGCCTACACGCCCGGCGCGAGTTTACGGGACAATTTGTTGTTCGGGCGCGTGGTCTCGGAGGCGCCCAGCGCGGGCGAGCGGCTCGCGGAGGCGCTGGAGGGCACGCTGGCGCAGACGGGCCTGACGCGCGTCGTGCTCGACGTGGGCCTGGACCAGCCCGTGGGCCCGGGCGGGCGCGAGCTCTACGCGACCCAGCGCGCCGCGCTGGCGCTCGGGCGCTGCCTGCTCAAGCGCCCGGCCGTGCTCGTGATCGACGGCGCGCTGCAGGCCTACGGGGACGCGCGCGGCGCGCAGGCGCTGGCGGCCATCCGGGCGTTCATGCACGGGCGCACGCTGGTGGCGGCGTGCGGGCCGGGCGTGGAGCGCGCGGGCTTCACGCAGGCGATCGAGCTCGGGGGCGGCCGCGCCCGCATCCGCGCAGGCGCGCGCGAGAGCGCGCCCGAGCCCGCCCGCCCGGAGGCCATGAGCGAGGAGGTGCGCGCGCTGCGCGCCGTGCCCATGCTCGCCTCGCTCGAGACCGCGCGCCTGAAGCTGCTCGCGTTCACGGGCGAGCGCGTGACGTTCGCGCCCGGGCACGTGCTCATGCGCCAGGGCGACGAGGCGCACGACGCGCTCGTGCTCCTGTCCGGGGACGCGACCGTGTGGATCCAGGGGGACGCGGGCGCGCTGCGCCTGGGCGTCACCGAGCCGGGCGCGATCGTGGGCGAGATGGGCGCGCTCACCCGCGGCCGCCGCGCCGCGACCGTGACCGCCAACACGCCCGTGCGCGCCCTGCGCATCCGCCGCGACGTCCTCACCGAGCTGGTGCTGGAGTATCCGGATTTCGGGTTGCGGCTGCTGCAGGCGCAGATCCAGCGGACCGCCGAGGTGGAGCGGCGGCTCCTGGAGGCGCGCAACGCCGGGGCTCCGCCCGAACCCTGAGCCGGCGACCGAAGCGCGCATGTGCGCAACGTCACACCCGTTTGCGCCGGCCCGGAGCATGATGAGCCCAGGGCGACACGCTCAAGCCTGCCTTGTTTCGCCCGTCCGGGCTTGTTAACTTTCAACCCAGACGAGCATTTTGTGTCCTGCGGCCATCGGAGGTCGGCGATGCTCACCCACGCGTCCCTTCGCATGCTCGTCGCCATGCTGGCCGCTCTCGCGGCGCGGTCGGCCGACGCGCAGCAGCCGCAGCGCAAAGCCTCGCCGCCGGACGCCCGGGTCTTCTTCGTCGACCTCAAGAACGGAGCGACCGTGCCGTCGCGCTTCACCGTGCGGTTCGGCCTCGAGAAGATGGAGATCGCCCCGGCCGGCGTGGCGCGGCCGAACACCGGCCACCACCACCTTGTGATCGACGCTCCGCCGCCGGCGCCCGACCAGCCGATCCCGAGCGATCCCAACCATCTTCACTTCGGCCGCGGCCAGACCGAGGCCGAGATCATCCTGCCGGCCGGCGAACACACGCTGCAGCTCGTTCTCGGCGACCAGGACCACGCTCCTCACGATCCGCCCGTGATGTCGGAGGTGCTGCGCGTGCGGGTCGACGCCGCCACGGTGGAGCGGGCCCGCACGCCCTCCCCGCCCGGCGCGACGGTGTTTTTCGAGGGGCTCGACGACGGCGCGCTCGTCCCGACGCGCATGACGATCCGCTTCGGCGTGACCGGGATGGCGCTGGCGCCCGCCGGAACAAGCGCGCCCGCGACCGGGCATCATCACCTGATCATCGACGCGCCGCCGCCCGACGCCGATCGCGAGATCCCGAACGATCCCAACCACCTGCATTTCGGCAAGGCGCAGACCGCCACTGAGGTGACGCTGTCGCCCGGTCCCCACACGCTGCAACTCGCGCTGGCCGACCACGAGCACGTGCCTCATGATCCGCCCGTGTTCTCTAAGGCGATTCACGTGGTCGCCGAGGAGCCGCGCGCGCCGGACCGGCCCGCTTCTTCCGCTGCGCCGGGTGTCGCGCAGGCGGCTTCCGCAAGTGCGCAGGGCGCATCCGGCCGCACCCCCGCCCCGCCCGATGCGGCGGTGTATTTCATCTATCCGCCTAAGGGCGCGACCATCTACCCGAACACCACCGTGCGGTTCGGCCTGCGCAACATGGGCGTCGCCCCGGCCGGGGTCGCCAAGGCCAACACCGGCCACCATCACCTGCTGGTCGACGTCGAGACGCCGCCGCTCGACCAGCCGATCCCGAACGATCCGGCGCACCTGCATTTCGGCAACGGGCAGACCGAGAAGAAGATCTCGCTCGCTCCCGGCCGGCACACGCTGCAGCTCATTCTGGCGGATGCGCAGCATGTGCCGTTCGATCCGCCCGTGATGACGGAGCGGATCGACGTCACCGTGATGGCGCCTCGGAAAGGCGGCGCGAAGGCGGCGTCCAAGAAGCGCCGGCGCTGAGGGAGCATGGCGATGACCGCGATGGGACGAATGATTGTCGCGCTCCTGGGCCTGCTCGCCGGGCTCGGAACGGGAGTCGTCGCGGCCGCGGCCGGCACGGCCTCTCCGCCCGGCGCGACCGTGTATTTCCATTATCCGCTGGACGGCATCCATGTGCCGCAGCGCTTCACGGTGCGCATCGGGCTCAAGGAGATGGGCGTGGCCCCCGCCGGCGTCACCAAGGCGAACACCGGCCACCACCACCTGCTCGTGGACGCCGAGCCGCTCGATCTCACCCGGCCGATCCCGTCGGACTACAATCACATCCACCTCGGCAACGGCCAGACGGAGGTGCTGCTCACCCTGCCGCCGGGGCCGCACACGCTGCAGCTCGTGGTGGGCGACCATGACCACGTCCCGCACACGCCGCCGGTCGTTTCGAAAAAGATCACCGTCTATGTGCGTTAGAGCCGGTCTTGCGTCCCTGATCTTGCGCGGCGTCCTTTGCGGAGTTTTCGGCGCATCCGCGGCGCTGCTCGTGGCCGGGATCGACCGCGCCGACGCGCAGGCGCGCAGGCCGGCCGAGGCGCCCCGCGCGGCGCCGTCGGCGGAAGACACGCTCGAGACGCGGTTCTGGAACTCCATCCGGGGCGCGGACGTGGCGGCGGATTTCCAGACCTATCTCGACGCCTACCCGAACGGCCGCTTCGCCGCGCAGGCCCGGGCCCGGCTACGCGAACTGGAAGCCGGGGCGACGCCAGCCCCACAAACGCCCTCGCGGGCTCCCGCGGCGGCGCCTCGGCAGGTCGAAAGGCCTCTGCAAGGTGAAAAGCCCGGGCCGGTCGAAAAGCCCCGCCAGGCCGAGCAGCCTCGCCAGCCCGCGCCGGCGGCGGCCGCCATCGTGCAGGATTGCGACGGCTGCCCGCCGCTGACGGCGATCCAGCCGGGGTCCTTCTCGATGGGATCGACCGAGCTCTTCCCGTTCGAGGGCCCCGTGCATCAAGTCACGATCCGGAAGCCGTTTCTGCTGGGCGTGCACGAGGTGACCTTCGCCGAATGGGACGCCTGCGTGGCCGACGGCGGATGCGCCTATTCGCCGCCGGATCGCGGCGCCGGGCGCGGCAATCGCCCGGTTTCCAATCTCGACTGGAACGACGCGCAGCAATACGTCGCCTGGCTGTCGCGCAAGACCGGCAAAACCTATCGCCTGCCGACCGAGAGCGAGTGGGAATACGCGGCCCGCGCGGGCGGCTCCACCGCCTATCCGTGGGGCGGCGCCATGGAAAAGGGCCGCGCCCAATGCGTGGGCTGCAACCCCGAACCCGCCGCCGCGGCCGCGCCGGTCGGCAGCTTCCCGGCCAACGCATTCGGGCTCTTCGACATGACCGGCAACGTCGCCGAATGGGTCGAGGATTGCTGGAACGACAGCTTCAAGGGCGCGCCCGCCGACGGCTCCGCCTGGACCCGCCCCCGCTGCCCCGAACGCGTGCTGCGAGGCGGCTCCTTCAACACCGACCAGCGCTATGTGCGCTCGGCCTCGCGCTACAAATACGACTTCGACGTGCGCTTCTACACCAACGGCATGCGGGTGGCGCGGGAGCCGTGATCGTCGGTTGTTTGGCGCCGGGAGTGCTGGGTTGTGGGCGCAACCCTCCCCGTCCTTGCGAGCGACAGCGAAGCAGTCCAGCTAACGCCGGGCCCTTAGGCTGGATTGCTTCGCCTCCGGCTCGCAATGACGGCGAGGCGCTGCGATGCCGGTTACACCCTTCTGTCATCCCCGGCGGCGCGTAGCGCCGGGAAGGGGATCCAGGGCAGCCGCGCCAATGGCCCCTGGATCCCCTTCCCGACCTGCTGCGCAGGTCGCCGGGGATGACGGCGAGGCGCTGAGTTGTCGATCCACCCTCCCTGTCATTGCAAGCGACAGCGGAGCAATCCAGCTAACGCCGGGCCTTTAGGCTGGATTGCTTCGCCTCCGGCTCGCAATGACGGCGAGGCGCTGGGCTGTTGGCACCAACTTCCTGTCATCCCCGGCGGCGCGTAGCGCCGGGAAGGGGATCCAGGGCAGCCGCGCCAATGGCCCCTGGATCCCCTTCCCGACCTGCTGCGCAGGTCGCCGGGGATGACGGCGAGGCGCTGAGTTGTCGATCCACCCTCCCCGTCATTGCGAGCGACAGCGAAGCAATCCAGCTAACGCCGGGCCCTTAGGCTGGATTGCTTCGCCTCCGGCTCGCAATGACGGCGAGGCGCTGAGTTGTCGATCCACCCTCCCCGTCATTGCGAGCAACAGCGAAGCAATCCAGCTAACGCCGGGCCCTTAGGCTGGATTGCTTCGCCTCTGGCTCGCAATGACGGCGAGGCGCTCGGAGGGTGGGCGCCGCTCCCTCACCAGGCAAGCGCTCAGGGCGTCTGGGCCGTCGCGGGCTTGTCGCGGGCCGCGATGGCGGACTGGAGTTTGCGGATGGCGGCGTCGAGGCGGCGGGCTTCGCGCGGGGGTGCGTGCTTGCGCAGCTCGGAGAGGCGGGCGAGTTCGCGGCGGTCGGCTTCCAGGGCCTGGCGGCGTTCGAAGGCGCGTTGCTCGACTGCTTGGCGCTCGGCCTCGGTGAGGCGGCGGGAGAGGCCGGGGTCAGCCGGCGCGGAGCCGAGGTCGGCGACGTGGTCGCCGTCCTGGCGGCGGCGGGCGGCCAGTTGCTCGACTTCGCGGCGCAGGGCCTCCTTGCTCTGCTCGGCGATGCGCAGCGCTTCCTGGCGGTCGGCTTCGGCGTCGGCGGCGCGCTGCCTTTCGGCGTCGAGGCGTTTCTGCGCGGCGATGCGCTCCACCTCGCGGCGGTCGGCCTCGCGCTGGGCGGCTTCGCGGCGGGCGAGGTCCTCGGCGGCGACGCGCTCGGCTTCCCGGCGGGCGGCGGCGACGCGCTCGGCCTCGATGCGCCGCTGGATCGCGAGCTTCTCGGCCTCGCGCGCCGCATCCTGCTTTTCGGCGCTCTGGCGCTCGGCTTCGCGCTTCTCGGCGGCCTGCCGCTCGGCTTCGAGGCGGGCCTCCTCGCGGCGTTCGGCGGCGCGGCGCTCCGCGTCGCGGGCGGCGTCGGCTTCCAGCCGGGCGAAGATGCGGCGCTGCGCCTCGAGGCGGATGCGGTCCTGCTCCTGGGCTTCGCGCTGGACGCGCTCGCGCTCGCGGGCCCGCTCCTGCTCGAAGGCGACGCGCTGTTCCTCGACCTTGCGGAAGCGGTCCAGCATATCGAGGCGATATTGCGCCTCGCGGGCGAAGGGCGAATTGGGATAGCGCGCCTTGAAGGCCTGGAAATCGGCCCCGTCGGAGGACTCGCGCACCCGCGCCCAGGCCAGCGCATCCGTTTCGCCGCCATTCAGGAAGTAGTCGCCCAGCAGCGAGATCGACACCTCCGGCCGCTGGCGGCCCTCCGTGCGCTCGTAGACGTCCTGCGTGACGCGGCGAAACAGGGTGGCGATCTCCAGCCCCGGCTCCGCCAGGCGCCGGATCAGCGCTTCCGTGAAGGGGCTGTTGCGGCCGCGGCCATCCTGCGCGACCTGGTCGGGCGCGGTCGCGTAGGCGATCACCAGCCCCTCGGTGCGATCGATCCGGGCAAGGCCGCGCGAGGCCGAGACGGCGCGACTCGCCTGGGTGAGGCGGCGGTCGAGCGGATTGTCGCGGCAGGCGTCCAGCACGATGATCTTGACGCCGCTGGAGCGCTCCAGCGCCGACATGACGCGCGCCACGTTGACGGCCTGGAACTCGACGTCGTTGTAGTCCTCGACCTCGATGTCGATCGGCAGCAGGTAGTTCTGGCGCTGATACTGGATGCCGTGGCCGGCGTAGTAGAACAGCGCCGCATCCGCGCCGGCGGCCTTGCGGGCGAATTCCGACAGGGCCCGGTCGAAGCCGCCCTTGTCGGCGTCCGTGCGCAGGATGACGTCGAAGCCGAGCTTGCGCAGCGCCTCGGCGAGGTCGGGCGCATCGTTGAGCGGGTTTTCGAGGCGGTTGATCTTGCCGTAGTGGGCGTTGCCCATCACGAGCGCGACGCGCCGATCCGCCATCGCGGAACCGCAGGCGAGCGCCAGAAACAGCAACCAGACGAGAGCGACCGTGGCGCCGGCGCTCCGCGATGGGATCCTGAGCATCGCCATCACATCCAGCCCGCATCGCAGGCGCGACGGAGCGCGCCTCGCGGAGCCGAAAGCGTAAGCGCGATCCCGGGATGCGGCAATTCGCCGGCGGCGCGCGACGTGCGCGGGCGCACATGGACGGACCACAACCGGCGCGTGTCTTTCGGCACCGCGCGGGCCGCCATCTGCGCTATGCTGGCGCTCTCGCTTCGTCGCCGAACGCGTCGCCACAGGAGGGCCCGCATGATTGGCTCGAAATGGTCCGGACATGGCCCGCCGCTGGCCGGCTTGGCGCTTATGGCCGCAGCCCTGCTCACGCCGGGCGCGACCTGCGCGCAGGAGCAGCCGGCAGGCTATGTCTCGGCGATGCGGGGCAAGCCGCAGGTGCTGGCCGATGGCCGCCTCGCTCCCATGGCGCTGATGCAGACGCTGCCGGCCGGCGCGATGGTGGTGCTGCGCGCCCGCGAGGGCTTCGCGTTCTGCCACGAGGGCGCGAGCAAGATTTTCCGGGTGGAAGGCGCGGGCGCGGTGCATGTCGGCCAGGGCGGCATCGACGCCGATGGCGACGGGCCGCGGATCGCCCCCATGGGAACCTGCGCGCCGCCGGCCTCGCCCAGCGAAACGGGCGGCGTGCTGTTGCGATCGGTGCGGCCTCCGGCCTCGCCGAAATAGGAGGCGCCCGCGTTCCATGATCACAGGCGCGGCGCCCGGCAAGCCCTTCTGGCGACAGCGCGCGCTCTCGTCGGGAGCCTGCATTGCCCTGGTGGCGGCCTGCGCGGCGATGGGCGCCTGGAGCGGGTTCTCGGGGCCGTTTTCGCCCCTGTCGGGGCCGAACGCGCCGCTTTACGATCTGTCAGCCGCGCTGCTGCAACGCCCGGACGCGGCCAGCGCCTGGCCGAACGCCGTGGTGCTGCTGATCGACCAGGAGACGCTGGACGGGCCGCCCTGGTCGCTGGCGCCGCGCGCGCTGCAGCATCGACAGCTGGCCGAGCTTGGCCGCCGGGCGCTGGACCTGGGCGCGCGCAAGGTGGGCTTCGACCTCGTGCTGGCGCTGGACCCGGCTGACCTCGCGATCGCGGGTGCGGACCTGCGGAGCTTCGACGCGCCGCTGCGGGCGCTGCTGGAGCGCGAAAGCGACCGGGTCGTGATCGGCTCCTATCCCACCGTGCGGCCGGCGCAGGCCTATCGCGACCTGGTCGGGCCGGGCGGCGTCGGCGTGGTGGACCTCCAGGCAGAGGAGGACGGCGTGGTGCGCAGCGTCGCGACGCGGCTGCGGCTGGCGACGGGCGAGATCCAGGCCGGCTTCGCGGATCGTCTCGCGGCGGATGACGACGACGACCTCAGCGTGCGCGAGCAGAGCCGCGTGCTGCTGTTCCCGGGCGCGCCGCTGCGCACCGCGCCGGTGATCACGGTGCGGCGCTTCGAGAGTTGCCTTTCGTCCGCGGACGGGTCGGGGCGGCTGGAGGCCGCGCTGCGCAACCGCGTGGTGCTGATCGGAACCGGCATCGTGGGCGAGGACCTGCGGCGCGGGCCGGACCGGTTCATGCGCCAGCCTGCCACCGCCGCAGCGCCGACCGAGCCTTGCGCGCCGGGCGGGCTTACGCTGGACTTCGGCGACCGCAACGTCGCGCCGGGCGTGCTCGTGCAGGCGGCCGCGGTGGAGAGCGCCGCGTCGACGCGCACGCCCCGTCTTGCGGACGCGCCGGCGCGGGCCGCAGCGAGCGGGCTGATGGCGACGGCCGCCGTGCTGGTGTTTCTGGGCTTGAGCCGGCGGCTGGCGCGGATGCCGGCCGAGCGGCCGACGCTGTTCTCCACCACCGCGGTGGCGTTCGCCGGGGTGGTCGCCGCCATCGTGGGGCTCGCGGCGGCGTTTCTGGGCGTCGCCGCGCTGGCCGTGCGGATGCTGGGCCTGTGGCTGCCGCTCGGGCACACGCTGATGCTGGTGAGCGCGGCGGGGTTCATGGGCGCGATGACGCTGGCGGTGCGCCGCGACCTGGCGCTGGCGGACCTGCGGCGCTCCTTTGGCCGCTACCTGCCCGCCAAGGTGGTGGCGGCGGCGCTGCGGCGCGA
Organism: Alsobacter sp. P4_H11; assembly: GCF_056400925.1. NCBI lineage: Bacteria > Pseudomonadati > Pseudomonadota > Alphaproteobacteria > Hyphomicrobiales > Alsobacteraceae > Alsobacter > Alsobacter sp. P4_H11. The sequence goes on along the minus strand of NZ_JBFUKI010000001.1, from coordinate 133,353 downwards.
GGACGTGGTGAGCGGCGAGGAGCGGCCGATCTCGGTGCTGGTCGCGGACCTGCGCGGGTTCATCCAGTTCTGCGAGAGCCGCCGCCGGCAGCCGACCGCCATTATCGGGGCGCTGAACGCCAAGTTCGCGGCCGCGCAGGCGGTGCTGGACCGCTACGAGGCGACGCTGGACAAGTTCGACGGCGACGCCGTGATCGCGTTCTGGAACGGCGTGGGCGAGCAGCCGGACCACGCCGCGCGGGCGGTGGCGGCCGCCATCGAGCTGATCGAACAGGACGCGCTGCCGGGCGAGGACGGCGGCGAGGGCCTGCGCTTCAAGGCCGCGGTGGCGAGCGGGCTCGCCTTCGTGGGCGACTACGGCTCCAAGCAGAAAACCAATTTCAGCGCCATCGGCGATCCGATGAACCTCGCGGCCCGGCTGGAGGGGCTTTGCAATCCGCACGGCGTCTCGGTGGTGATCGCGGCCGAGACGCTGGAGCAGGCGCGGGCCGAGCCCGGGACGGACCCGGCCGTGCTGGCCGCGCTGGCGCGCACGCGCTTCCGCGACCTCGGGGCCGTCCCGCTGAAGGGCTATACGGAGCCGGTGCGCATCGCGACCGCGGAGGCGCAATATCCAGCGCAGGTCCGGCCGCAGCCGGAGGGCGACCGGCGCGCGGGGCGCCGATCGCGGTGATGCGTCAGACGATCCAGAAGTCGGCGGCCGTCAGAACGGGGTGGTTGGCCAGCGTCGCGATCTGCACCGCTCCGCCAGCGGCCGAGCCGTTGCTGTCGTAGAAGAGCTTGCCGGTGTCGGTCTCGTAGACCACGAAGTCGTTGGCGTCCTGCGCCACCCCCGCGGCGTTCGCGGCGAAGGACCCCGCCGAGAGCGCGCCAGCCTTGGTGAGCGCGGTGAAGATCGCGTTCTCGAGGTGGATCGTGTCGTTGTTGCCCGCCGCGTTGGAGAAATCCGCGATCGTGTCGACGTTTCCGGCGCCCGGGGCGGTCGTGAACCGGAAGATGTCGTTGCCGGCGTCGCCGAAGAGCACGTCGGCGCCGCCCTTCCCGTCCAGCGTGTCGGCGCCGGCGCCGCCGTGCAGCTGGTTGGCGGCGCCGTTGCCGGTGAGCTGGTTGTCGAGCCCATTGCCGAAGCCGTTCGCGGCGGCGCTGTAGATCAGCTCCAGCCGCTCGACATTCGCCGACAGGGTGTGGGTGATCCCGCTGCGCACGGTGTCGACGCCCTCGTTGGCGAGTTCGATCACCTTGTCGCCCGTGTCGAGCACGACATAGATGTCGTTGCCGGTTCCGCCCGACATGGAGTCGGCCCCGGCGCCGCCATTGATGGAATCGTTGCCGGCTCCGCCCTTGATCGTGTCGTTGCCGCCGGCGCCCAGGAGGGCGTCGTTGCCGCCCTTGCCGTCGATCACGTCCGCGCCGCCCTGCCCCGACAGCCTGTCGGCTGCGTCCGTTCCGTTCAGGGTCAGGCCGGTGGTGGGAGTGGGCGTCGGGGTCGGAGTCGTGGGCGGCGTGGTCGGCGTCGCGTTCGGATCGTTGGAGTAGGCGCGGATATAGTCGATTTTCATGTCGAGCGGCGCGCCGGCCGGGTCGGCGCCGTCCTCCACGGCGAGGTTGGCCAGGAGGTACATCGGGCCGTGCATGTCGCTGGGCGTCGCCCGCGTCCCCATCAGCTGGCCGTCGTAGTAGAAGCCGATCGTCTTGTCGTTCCAGTCCATCCCGTAGGTGTGGAAACCCTGCGTCTGGTCAGGGTGATTGCTGAAGACCTGCAGCGTCTCGTTGGGGTTGGGATGGTAATCGGTGGTGTGAATCCAGCTATAGACGCCCGGCGTGTAGCGTCCGTAGTGCTCGACCACGTCGAGCTCCTGCCAGCCGGGCTTGTTGTTGGCCGGGGTGACCGGCATCAACCAGAACGCATCCCAGGCGCCCTTCACGTCGGACATGTCCGCCCGCATCTCGAAATAGCCGTAGGTTTGCGCGAACTCGCCCCGCGTGTGGATCAAGCCGGATTCCCAGCTGCCCGGATAGCCGTAGGGCGTCTTGTCCGGCTGCGCCGTGATCGTGAGCACGCCGTTGGCTACCTTGAACGGGTCGTAGCCCGAGGCCGCGTCCACGAACGACGATCTTCCGAAGCCGATGTCCGAATTGGCGTCGTACCGCCACTCCGGCCGAATGTCGGACCACTTCGTCGCCGCGCCCGTCTGAGAAATGCTGCGGCCGTTGAAATCGTCGCTGAACGTCAGCTTGTATCCGCTAAGATCCTTCATCATACCCCCACCATAAACGGACGAATATTCCTCCCGAATCAACGCAAGGTTTGCGGACGAAAAAGGTCATGATGAGGCAGAGGCGCCGTTTGCCCGCAGATCGTCTGGCGGCGGAATGCTCTAGACCACCCGATTCTCGGCGTTTGCGAAGCGCATTGCGCTGTTGCGAGATCGAGCCGCCACGGCCGCCTGCATGATCAATCGCGCGTGGTCGATTCCCGCAGGCGGCTGAGCCAATCGCAGCGTGGCCGGGACCCCTTCCAACGTCGAAAGCCGCCCTTTGCGGGGCGGCTTTGGAGTGCTGGCGTTCTGGGCGCCGGGATCAGTTCGCGGCGTTCAGCCGTCCATCAGAACCGCGCGGCCGGTGATCTCGCCGGCCTTCAACCGCAGCAGCGCGAGGTTGGCGTCGTCCTTCTGAAACCGCGTCACAGGCACGGCCGGCAACTTGCCGGACTGGGCCAGCGCGACCACGGCGCGCAGATCCTTCACGGTGCCGGTGTTGCTGCCCAGCACGCTGAGCGCGCGAAACACCATGCCGGCCAGCGAGAGGGTGAGTTCGCCGCCCGCGACGCCGACATTGACCAGCGTTCCGCCCTTGGCCAGGGCGCCCATGGCGGCCGCCGCCGTGGCGCTGGCGTTGACGAAGTCGATCACCGCGCTCACCGGGCCGCCCGCGGCGGCGACGATTTTCTGGGACACGTCGTCGCCCGATCCGTCCACCACGGCGGTTGCGCCGAGGTCGAGGGCGGCCTGCCGCTTCGCCGCGTCGATGTCGACCGAGACGATCGCATGGTGGCCGAAAGCGCGAAGCATCGAGATGGCCGCGAGCCCGAGGCCGCCTGCGCCGATGAGGACAATGGGCTTGTCCGGCGCCATCGGCATGATTTTCTGGATGGCGCTGTACACGGTGATGCCCGAGCACGCGAAGGTGGAGGCCAGGGCCGGGTCGAGGTCGCCGAGCGGCACCAGGTAGCGCGGATGCGGGGCGACGATCTCGCTCGCGAACCCGCCATGGCGCATCACGCCGATGCTGCTCTGGCTGGCGCAGAGGTTGTCGTCCTCGTTGAGGCAATGCTCGCAATGGCCGCAGCCGACCCACGGGTAGACGACGTAGCGCTCGCCCACCGTGACGCCGGTCGCGTCCGGCCCTGTCGCAACGACCCGGCCGGCGATCTCGTGGCCGGGCGCGCGCGGCAGCGTCACGCCGCGGTCGGCGAGGGTCAGGACCTTGCCGCCCCCCATGTTGTAGACGCCCTTCCAGAAATGCAGGTCGGAATGGCAGACGCCGCACGCCTCCACGGCGACCACGACTTCGGTCCCGGTCGGCTCCGGCCGTTTGACCTCGATGCATTCGAGCGGCTCGCTGTGGCGAACGACGGCCCAGGCTTTCATGCTGCGTTCCTTTTCGTGAATGTCAGTGCGCCGCAGTGGCCGACTTTGCGGCCCGCGTCGCGAAATCGGCCAGCGCGGCGACTTCCCGCGCGGCGACATCGAACAGATTGTGCAGGCGAATGAAGCCGTGGGTAACGCCCTCGGCCGTGCGAAGCGTCACCGGAACGCCCGCCCGTTCGAGCGCGTCCGCGAAGGCGCGCCCCTCGTCGGCGAGCACGTCGCACTCGGCGAGCACCACCAGCGTCGGGGGCATCCCGGCTAGGTCGTCGGCCACCCGCAGCGGCGCGATGTCGGGCGAGGTCCACAGGGTCTCCGGCGCGTAATGGCGAAAGAACCAGACCATGTCGTCCCGGGTCAGCGGCAGGCCGGCCCCGAAGGCACGGTAGGACGGCCGATCGAAATCGCTGTCCGTGACCGGATAGACCAGTGCCTGCCCGGCCAGCGCGACCGCGCCGCGCAGCTTGCGCGCCGCGACCGTGGCCAGGTTCGCGCCCGCGCTGTCGCCCGCGACCAGCAGCGGCGTTTCCGGCCCGGCGAGCGCCCGCGCATGCGTGATGGCGTCGACGGCGTCGTCCAGCCCGGCCGGAAAGGGGTGTTCCGGAGCCAGGCGGTAGTCGGGCAGCAGAACCGCGCAGCCGCTCAGGGCCGCCAAGGTCCGCGCCAGGGTGTCGTAGTCGTCCAGCGCGCCGATGACCCATCCGCCGCCGTGGAAATAAACGAGCATGCCAGTTGGCGCATCGGACGGCCGATAGAGCCGACCCGCGATCGCGCCGGCGCGGGTCGGGATCTCGAGCTCGCGGACCTCCGCCATTGCGGGTCCCTGGCCGATCACCGCGCGGGCGGCCGCCACCATCGCGCGCGCATCCTGGGGCGACCCGGCCGACAAGGCCGGGCGGCCTTTCAGTTGCTCGATCATGGCGGCGATGAAGGGGTGGAGCGTCATGGCCTGCTCCGCTCGCGATCGCCGGTCATGCGAAAACGAAGCCTTCGTAGTTCTTGGCCACGACCTCGTCGCAGATGCGCCGGTAGCGGTCCACGCCGCCCACATAAGGCATCATGATGCGTGGCTTGCCGGGGATGTTTGCGCCCATGTACCAGGACGCCGCCTTCGGCAGGAGCGTGCCGGCCGCCGCCTCGCCGACATGCGTCACCCATCGTTCCTCCGCGTTTGCGTCCGGGTCGATGCGCGCGAGGCCCGCGTTCCGCATGTGGTCGATGCAGTCGGTGATGAACTCCACGTGCTGCTCGATCGACGTGATCACGTTGCTGAGCACCGACGGGCTGCCCGGGCCGGTGACCATGAACAGGTTGGGGAAGCCCGCGCTCATCAGGCCCAGATAGGCGCGCGGGCCATCGCGCCACTTGTCCCGGAGCGAGGCGCCACCCTCGCCGCGGATGTCAACGCGCAGCAGCGCTCCCGTCATGGCGTCGAACCCGGTCGCGTAGACGAGCGCGTCGAAGCAGTAGCGGGCGGCGGACCGAGTGACGAGGCCATCCGGCGTGATCGCCTCGATGGGGTCGCGGCGGATGTCCACGAGCGTCACGTTCGGCCGGTTGAACGTGGCGTAGTAGTCGCTGTCCACGCAAATGCGCTTGGTGAAGATCGGGTAGTCCGTCGGGGTGAGGAGTTCGGCGGTCTGCGGGTCGTGGACGATCTCCCGGATCTTCCGGCGCACGAAGTCGGCCGCGGTTTCGTTGGACTGCTCGTTCACGACGAGATCGTTGTAGGCATGCATGAAGTTCGCGCCGCCCTTGTCCCAGCGCCGCTGGTACTCCGCCTCGCGTTCCTCCGGGGTCGCCTCCAGCGCCGATTTCACGGCGAATTCGTAGATCGTGCCGGACCGCGTTTCCTCGCGGGCGCGCTTGCGGAGCGCCGGATAGTCCCCCTTCCAGCGCGCGACTTCATCGGGCGTCAGCGGCGCGTTGCGGGCCGGGACGCTGAAATTGGGCGTGCGCTGGAAAACGGTGAGATGTCCCGCCTGCCGGGCGAGTTCCGGGATCGCCTGGATGGCGGATGAACCGGTGCCGATGACCCCCACGGCCTTTCCGGCGAAGTCGACCGGATCATGCGGCCACGCGCCGGTATGATAGACCTCGCCCCCGAAGGACTCCGCGCCCGGGATCTCGGGCATGCGCGAGGCTGACAGGCACCCGGTCGCCATGACGCAGAAGCGGGCGCGGATCGTCTCGCCCGTGTCGGTGGTGAGCGTCCAGCTTTGCGTGGTTTGGTCGAATTCGGCGCTGGTCACTGTCGTGTTGAACTGGACGAAGCGCTTCAGGCCGTAGCGTTCGGCGACGTGCTGCGCATAGGCCAGGATCTCGGGCTGGGTCGCGAAGCGCTCCGACCAGTTCCAGTCCTGCTGCAGCTCGTCATCGAACGAGTAGGAATATTGCATGCTTTCGACGTCGCAGCGCGCGCCGGGGTAGCGGTTCCAGTACCAGGTTCCGCCGACGTCTCCGGCGCTGTCGAACGCCCTCACCGAGAAGCCCATGCGGCTCAGCCGATGGATGAGGTAGAGCCCCGAAAAGCCCGCGCCGACCACCGCGACGTCGAGCAGGCCATCGTTGAGCGTGCGAGCGGACATGTTCAACTCCCGGATCGTGGGGCCGGCGCAGCTCGCGGGCTACGCCGGCGTGGGGCGCTGGCCGGCGGCCTATTTGGCCAGGGGGCACACGGCCGGATCGGCGGGCGCGAACGCGTCCTCGGGGGCGATTTCGGCGACCTGCTTGTAGAGGTCCCACTCGCCTTTCGATTCCTCGGGCTTCTTGACCTCGAAGACGTACATCTGGCGCATCACGCGTCCATCGGGCCGGATTGAGCCGTTGCGGGTCATGAAGTCGTTGATGGGCGTCTCGCGCATCTTCTTGTTCACGGCCGCGGTTTCGTCCGTTCCGGCCGCCTTCACGGCGTTCAGGTAGTGCATGACCGCCCCATAGGCGCTGGCCTGGATCATGTTCGGCATCTTGCCGAAGCGGTCGAAGTAACGCTTGGAGAAGGCGCGCGTCTGGTCGTTCTGGTCCCAGTAGAAGGGCGCGGTCTCGAGCAGGCCTTGCGCGGTCTTGAGGCCCATGGCCTTGGTGTCATGGAGCGTGAGGCTGAGGGCCGCGAGCTGCTGCTTGGGCCGGATGCCGAACTCGTCCGCCTGCTTGACGATGTTGGCCGCGTGCGCGGTGGTGGTCGCGAGCGCGACGACCTTGGCGCCGGACCCCTGCGCTTTCAGGAGATCGGACGAGAAATCCGTGGTGTCGAAGGGGTGCTTGGTGGAGCCGAGGATCGTTCCGCCGGCCTTCTTCACCATCGCGGTGGTGTCGCGCTCGACGTTGACGCCATAGCCGTAGTCCACCGTCATGAAGTACCAGCTGTCGTGCTTCTGCTTCATCAGCTGGTTCACGACGCCGAGCGCCTGGCTGTAGTTGTTGTAGGTCCAGTGGATGCCGTTGGGGCTGCACTTGGGCCCGGTCAGATCGGAGCTGGCCGTCGACAGGTAGATGACCAGCTTGTCCTTGTTCTTGGCGAGCTCCTGCATGCCGAGCGCCACGGTCGTGATGCCGATGTCGAAGATCGCGTTCACGTCCTCGTCGTACCATTTGCGGGCCATTCCGAGCCCGACGTCGGGCTTGTTCAGGTGGTCGCCGCTCAAAAGCTGGATGGGACGCCCCAGCACGGTTCCGCCGAAATCCTCGATGGCCATCGTCATGGCCGTGTTGGTGCCCGGCCCGGAGAGATCGCGGACGATGCCCGACATGTCGCTGAGCTGGCCGATCTTGAGCGGCTTGGCCTGGGCGAGCGCGTCGCCGGCGAGTGTTCCGAAGATGGCCAGCGCGCCGGCCGCAAGGGCAATGTTGGGCCGACGGCCTGTGGTCCGCGTCATGGTGCTCTCCTCCCGCCATACGGCGCTGCGCCATTCTGCTCGGCGCTTCACATTAGTTTTGGCACGATGAATTCATTGGTCAACCAATGATTGGGCGCAAAGCCGCTTGGCGAGGTGCGGATCTGCGCTTACCCGGGCGCGTGTTTCCCCAGACCGCCCGTCAGGCGTCGCCGGCCCGGCGGGTCTCGCGCTCGCAGAACACCGCGAAGCGCACCGCGGCCGACACGCGCGTGCGCTCGCCGAGCTTGCCGAGCACGGCGGAGATGTGCGCCTTCACGGTCGCCTCGCTGATCCCGCACCGATGCGCGATCTGCTTGTTGAGCTGCCCCTGGGCCACGAGGCCGAGGATCGCCCGCTGGGCGGGCGTGAGGCTCCGCACCCGCTCGGCGAAGACGTCCGGATTCTCCAGGAAGGCGCGGCCGGGCGGCAGCGCGCCGGGCGTTTCCGCCGCAGCCGCGACACCCGGTTCGAGCGCGTCGGGAAGGCGGAACATGCGCCCCATCAGTAGGATTTCGGCAGGCCGAGCACGCGTTCGGCGATAAAGGACAGTATGAGCTGTTCGGTGACGGGCGCGATGCGGGGCAGCATCGATTCGCGGAACAGGCGCTCGACCTGGTACTCGCGGGCGTAGCCCATGCCGCCATGCGTCATCACGGCCTTGGTGCAGGCGTCGAAGGCCGCGCGGGCGCCGAGGAACTTGCCGGCGTTGGCCTCCGCCCCGCAGGACTGGCCGTTGTCATAGAGCCAGGCGGCCCGCATCAGCATCCAGTAGGCCGACTCCAGATAGGTCCAGGCTTCCGCGAGCGGGTGCTGGACTCCCTGGTTCTGGCCGATGGGCCGGCCGAACACGACGCGGTCCTTGGCGTATTGCGCCGCCCGGTTGAGCGCGTCGCGGCCGACCCCGATGGCCTCGATGCCGACCAGGATGCGCTCGGGGTTGAGGCTGTCCAGCAGGTACTCGAACCCCCTGCCCTCCTCGCCGACACGGTCCTCCTCGCGGATGAACAGGCTGTCGATGAACACGGCGTTGGAGTCCACGGCGTTGCGGCCCATCTTCTTGATGCGCCGAACCTCGATCTTGGAGCGGTCGAGGTCGGTGTAGAACAGCGTCATGCCCTGGGTGGGCTTGCGGCACTGGTCCTTCGGGGTGGTGCGGGTCAGCAGCAGGATCTTGTCGGCCACCTGGGCGGTGGAGGTCCACATCTTGCGGCCGTGCACCACGTAGCCGCCCGGCGCTTTTGTGGCGAAAGTTTTGATGCTGGTGGTGTCGAGGCCGGCGTCCGGCTCGGTGACGCCGAAGCAGGCCTTCTGCTCGCCCTTCACCAGCGGGGTCAGCCAGCGCTGCTTCTGCTCGGGCGAGCCGTGAACCACGATGGCGTGGGGGCCGAACAGGTTGATGTGGATGGCCGAGGCCGCCGAGTAGCCGCCGCCGCTGGAGGTCGCGGCGTGCATCATGATCGCCGCCTCGGTGACGCCGAGGCCCGCGCCGCCGACTTCCTCCGGCATGGTGATGCCCAGCCAGCCGTTCTGCGCCATCAGGTCGTAGTACTCGCTGGGGAAGCGAGCCTCTTCCTCGCAATCCGTCCAGTAGTCGTCATCGAAAGAGGAGCAGATCTGGCGGACGCTGGCGTCGATGGCCTTCTGGTCGTCGCTGAGCTGGATGTCCATGAGGGTGTCCGATGCTGGGGAAAGGGGCAGGCGGCGCGTCAGCCGATGAAGATCAGCTTCTTGCCGAGGTTCTCGCCGGCGTAGAGGGATGCGATGGCGCCGGGCGCGGCTTCGATGCCTTGCGCGAGGTCGACGTCGTAGGTGAGCGTTCCGGCCTTGCAGAGCCGCGCGAGGTCGTCGCAGGCGGCCGCGTAGCGGTCCATGTGGTCGAAGATCACGAAGCCGCTCCACACCAGACGCCGCAACATGATCTCGCGCTCGTTGCGGGGGCCGGTCGGGAGCGGGTTCCACGAGGCCACGGAGGCGGTGCCGCACTGGACGATGCGCCCGCCGATGGCCATGCGGCGCAGCACGGTGTCGAGAATGCTGCCGCCGGTGTTGTCGAAATAGACGTTCACGCCATCCGGCGCCGCCTTCGCGACGGCGGCGTCGAGGTCGGCCGTCTTGTAGTTGATCGCATCGGCATAGCCGTAGCGCTCGCGGCAGAGCGCCACCTTGCGGTCGTCGCCGGTGAGGCCGATCGCGCGGGCCCCGAGATTGCGGCCGATCTGGCCGACGAAGCTGCCGACGGAGCCGGCCGCCGTGGACACAACGAGCGTGTCGCCCGCGCGGGGCCTGCCCAGCTCGGTGAGGCCCAGATAGGCGGTCACCCCGTTGATGCCGAGCAGGCTGCCAAAGGCGGCAAGCGGCAGGTCCTGCGTGGCGCGGTGGATCACCTGCGCGGGCGTCGCGACCGCGTAGTCCTGCCAGCCGAACCAGCCATAGAGCGCATCGCCGGCCTTGAAGTCCGGATGTCGGCTCTCCTGCACGATGCCGACCGCCAGCGCCCGCATGGGGCCGCCAAGCGGCACGGGGGCGGAGTAGTTCGCCTCGGCCGACGCCCAGCCGCGCTGGGCCGGGTCGACGGACAGGTAGACGTTGCGGACCAGGATCTCGCCGTCGCGCGGCTCGGGCACGGCCGCGCTGGCGAGCTCGAAGTCGCTCGCCTGCGGAACGCCCGCCGGGCGCCGGGCCAGCAGGACCTGCCGGTTCTCGCCTGGGGTGGAATATGTCGGGATGTCGGTCGGCATCGGGCGCTCCTAGAAGGCGACGTTGGCGGCGCCCTTGGTTCCGAGCATCCGGCGGGCGTCGTCGGGGGTGGCGACCTCGAGCGACAGCTCCTCCAGAATGCGGCGGATCTTGGCGACCTGGTCGGCGTTTGACGGCGCGAGCTGGCCCTTGCCGAGATAGAGGTTGTCTTCCAGCCCGACGCGGACATTGCCGCCCAGGATGGCCCCCATCGTGACGAAGGGCAGCTGGTGGCGCCCAGCGGCCAGGATCGACAGGTAGTAGTCCTGTCCGAAAAGCCGGTCGGCAGTCGCCTTCATGTGCATCAGGTTCTCGGGCTCGGGCCCGATGCCGCCCAGGATGCCGAAGATCGACTGGACGAAGAACGGCGGCTTCACCAGCCCGCGATCGGCGAAGTGCGCCAGATTGTAGAGGTGGCCGACGTCGTAGCACTCGAACTCGAAGCGGGTCCCGAGCGCGCCGAGCTCGGTCATGCCGCGCTCGATCTGCGTGAAGGTGTTGGAGAGGATGAAGTCCTTCGTCATCTCCAGATAGGGCTGCTCCCAGTCGTTCTTGTACTCGGCGATGCGCCCGCCCGCGGCCGAGATGTTGAAGTTGAACGAGCCCATGTTCATGGAGGCGATCTCGGGCTGCGCCCACTTGGCCGCCGCCAGACGCTCATCCAGCGTCATGCCGAGGCCGCCGCCGGTGGTGATGTTGATGATGCCATCGCAGCCCTGCTTGATGGCGGGCAGGAAGCGCTTGAACATCTCGGGATTCTGCGTCGGCCGGCCCGTCTCGGGGTTGCGCGCGTGGAGATGCAGGACCGCCGCGCCCGCCTTGGCGGCCCCGATGGCGCTCTGGGCGATCTGGTCCGGCGTGACCGGCAGATGCGGCGACATGCTGGGCGTGTGGATCGAGCCCGTGATGGCGCAGCTGATGATGACCTTTTCGGCGCGTTTCATGTGCGTTTCCCTGTTGCGGCGCGTTCAGAACCGCGCGGCGATGTCCTTCCAGGCGTCCTGCAGCGCTCCGCGATGCACCGGGGCCGCGATGGCGACCAGTCGCTCGGCGCGTTCGGTCACGGCGAGGCCGCGCAGGTCCGCCACGCCGTGCTCGGTGATCACCACGTCGATGACGTTGCGCGGCAGCGAGCAGACGCCATCGAGGCGCGCCATGATGCGCGACACGGCGTTGCGGCCGGAGGTCGCCGGCAGCGCGATGATGCTGACGCCGTCATGCGCGAGGCTTGCGGCCTGCGCGAAGTCCGCCGCGCCGCCGACGCCGCTGATCATGCGGCCGTCCAGCATTTCCAGATTGGCCTGGCCGAACAGGTCGACGCTCAGCGCCGAGTTCACGGCGACGAGCCGCGGCAGGCCGGCCAGCGTCGCGGGCCCATGCGTGAAGTCGCAGGCCCGCACGGCGAAGTCGTTGCGATGGGCGAGCCAGTCGTAATAGCCAGCCGTGCCGACATGGACGCAACTGACGTGCGGGGCGTCCGGGTCGAGCGCGCCGCCTTCAGCCAGCAGCCGCGCCGCGTCCGACAGCATGCCGGAGTGGAGACGCAGCCCCCGGCGGTCGGCGACCATGCGCATCAGCGCGTCGGGGGTCTTGCCGAGCCCGACCTGAAGCGTCGACCCGTCTGTCACGAAGCCGGCGATCAAGGCGGCGATGCGCGAGGCCTGAGGAGACGGCGCGCCTACATCATATTCGCGCAACGGCGCGTCCAATTCCAGAACGGCGTCGGCCTGGGCGAGCGCGAATGTCTCGGCGCCCGGAATGCGCGGCATGCGCGGGTTGATCACCGCGAAAATGCGCCGGCAGCGCTTCAGCGCGATGGGGGTGAACTCCACCGCGACGCCGAAGGAGCAGAGGCCGTCGGAATCCGGCGGCGACAAGTGGACGAAGCCGACGTCGAACTCCGCGCCCCGCAGGTGGGACGCGTAGGCGCCATAGGACATCGGCAGGTGCCGCAAGCGTCCGCCCGCCTGCGAGCCGGGAGGCGCGGGCAGCGCGAAGGTGCTGGACCAGGTGGAGCCCTCGGGCAAACGCTCCAGCGGGGCCGGGTTGATGCCGGGCACGAAAGTGCCCGTGATACGGAGAGGCGGCGCATCGGCGGCGCAGAGCGCATCCACAAGCGCCGGAACCTCGGCGCCGGCGCCCGGCAGGAAGATGCGGTCGCCCGCCGAAAGCAGCCGCACGAGCCCGGCTGTATCGTTGACGCGCCGCGCGGCGCCCGGTGTGCCGGCCTCCCGCATCAGGCGCGCGCTCCGGCCCGGCCGGCGATCGCGGCCGCGCGGGCGAGCACCTGTTCGGCCTGCCTGAGATGCGGGATGTCCAGCATCTTGCCGTCGAGTCCGACGACGCCGATGCCCGGGCTGGCCGAGAACGCATCCACGACACGCCGGGCGTGGTCGATTTCGGACTGCGACGGCGAAAACGCCTCGTTGATGCCCGCCACCTGGTCGGGATGGATGGCGATGCGGCCGGTGAAGCCCTCGCGGGACGCTTCGGCGCAGTCGGCCCGCAGGCCGGCATCGTCGCGGAAATCGGCGTAGAGCGTCTCGATCGCGGCGACGCCGCAAGCCTTGGCGGCCAGGAGGCACTGCGACCGCACCATCCGGTAGGTGAAGGCCCATTGGCCCGACGGGTCCCGATTGGTGCTGGCGCCCACCGCCGTGCTGAGGTCCTCGGCGCCCCAGGTCAGCCCGAACAGGCGCGGCAGCGGCGTGTCGTGATAGTGCGCGAGACCGAAGGGCGCCTTCGGGGTCTCGGTCGCGACCGGCAGCAGCCGGATCGGCTTGGCGACGCCGTCACGACGCTCCAGCGCATCCAGGAAGGCGCTGATGCGGACGAGGTCGGCCGGGCCGTCCGCTTTGGGGACCACGATCCCGTCCGGCGCGGCCCGGACCACGCCGACGAGGTCGTCGAGGCCGCCATCCGCGAGCGGGTTCATGCGCACCCACAGCTCCGACCCGCCCATGCGCGGGGCGGCGAGGTACTCGCGCACCATGTCGCGCGCCAACGCCTTGCGGGAGGGCGCAACCGAATCTTCGAGGTCGAGGATCAGCGCGTCAGCGCCCGAGCCGGCGCCCTTGGCGAGCTTCTTCTCGCTATCGCCGGGAACGAACAGAAAGGACCGGAGCGTCATGCCGCAGGCCTCTTGCGCTGCAGGCCGGAGCGCTTGCAGTGGGCGACGAGCTCGTTGCGCTGGTTGAAGGCGCGATGCAGGAAAACCACGATCCCGGCTTCGGGTCGCGACCGGCTTTCGCGCAGTTCGACCACCTCGGTCTCAACGCGGACGGTGTCGCCGTGGAACAGCGGCTTGGGGAAGCGCACCTCGTCCCAGCCCAGATTGGCGATCGCGGTGCCGAGCGTGGTGTCGCCGACCGAGATGCCCACCATCAGGCCGAGCGTGAAGGCGCTGTTGACGAGGCGCTGCCCGAACTCCGTCTCGGTCCGGCAATACTCCTCGTCGAGGTGCAGATAGGCCGGATTGTGCGTGACGCAGCTGAACCAGACATTGTCCGCCTCCGTGACGGTGCGCCGGATCTCGTGGCGAAACACCTGCCCGACGGTGAGTTCGTCAAAAAACAGACCGGCCATCCCTGAGCCTCCCTAATTCATCGCTCTTTTATAAGGTCTGATAATTTACTTGCACGGCGTTGTCGAGCCTCTTATCGTCGTGGCAAGCAAACGAGGAAACGCTCCGTTGAACCACGAGCCGGCAAAGCGGCCAGTCGAGACGCATGGCGCGGCCGAAGGCCGGGCGGCCAGCACCGACGAACTCCGCGCCTGGATCCAGCACGAGACCGGCGCGTCGATCGTCGACTGGCGTCAGATCAGCGGCGGCAACCGGTGCCGCTCCTGGGCGGTGGACGTCGACACGGGGTCGGGCGTCGAGCCGCTCTACCTGCGCTACCAGCCGCCGCGGCCGCCCTCAGCCGAGCCCTATACGGTCTGGCGCGAGGCGGAGTTCTACAAGGCGCTCGGCGGCACCAGCGTGCCGGCGCCCCGGCTCATCGCCGTTCACCCCACCTCGCAGGCGATCCTGACCGAACGCGTCCCCGGCCGCGCTGACTATCGCCGGATCGGCGACCAGGCCGAGCGCGCCGCGATCGCAAAAGATTTCGTGGCGGCGCTCGCGACCCTGCACGGGACGTCGACGGCCGGCATGCGCCTGCCCGGCCTCGACGACGCTTCCACGATGGCCGACTGCGTGCGCCGCGAACTCGCCGCCTGGCGCGCCATGTATGACGAGGCCGGAACGGCCGATCCGCTGATCGACTTCGCGCTGGCGTGGCTCGACCAAAACGTCCCCGAGCCGGCCGGGCGACCGGTGCTCGTCCATGGCGACGCGGGGCCCGGCAACTTCCTGTTCGACAACGGACGGCTGACGGCCTTGCTCGATTGGGAGCTCGCGCATCCGGGCGACCCGATGGAGGACCTCGCCTGGTTCTCGATGCGTTGCGTGATGGAGCCGGTGCCCGACTTTGCGGCGTGCCTGCGGGAGTACGGCCGGCTGACGGGCGCCAAGCCCGACCTCACGCGCATTCGCTACCACCGCGTCTTCGTGTCGACCCGCGTGGTGATTATCCGGCACCGTAACGTCACGGGGCTGCCGGCGAACTCCATCGTGTCGCGCGCCCTGAACCGGCGCCTCCTTGTCGCCGCGCTCGCGGATGCGACGGGCGTCACGCTGCCGCCGGCGCAGCCGATTCGCGCGCCGGCGTCGGACCGCACGGCGTTGTTCGATCACGTGCTGAACGAGCTGCGCCATGACATCGCGGAGGCGAGCGCTGACGCGGGCGTCGTCACGGCGGCCAAGAACGCCGCCAAGGTGGTGAAGTTCCTGCGCGAGCACGACCGGCTCGGACCGACGCTGGAGGCGCAGGAGCGGGACGAACTCGCGGCGCTGCTGGGCGAGCGCCCCGCGACGGTGGCGGCCGGAATGGCGCAGCTCAGCGCCGCCCTGAAGGCCGGGCGAGCGCCGTTCGAGACCGCGCTCCGATTTTTCGCCGCGAGCGTCGCACGCGACGGCGAACTCGCCGCCTCCGCGTCGGGCGGCCTCGCGAACCGCAGCTTCCCCCCATTGACCAGCTCCGGAACCGACCATGTCTGAGACCGCCCCCGCCTCGCCGTTCACCGCCCGGGACGACGACTTTCATTTCGATCAGATGAGCGATCGGTGGTGGGAGACCGAAACCGCCTGGTTCGCGTTCTGCAACCCCGAGCGCAAGCTCGGCGGATGGCTCTACAGCATGGCGCGACCCAATATCGGGACGATCGCGGGCGGGTGCTGGATCTGGGACGAGACGGCCGTGGTCCCCTGGGAAGTGCCCTACTCGGCCAACTACACAGCATTGCGCCTGCCCCGGGACCAGAACCTCTCCGATATCGCCCTGCCGACCGGCGTCAGGATCAAGGCACTCGAGCCGCTGAAGCGTTATGCGATTGGCTTTGAGGACGAGGACCGCCTGAGCGTCGACCTGACTTTCGACGCCGTGATGCCGGCGCGCCCGCTGCGCAAGGGCGATTCTTCATTCAAGCATCTCAATCACTTCGACCAGTTCGGTCATTTAACGGGCGAGATCGTCCTGCACGGCGAGCGCATTCCGATCGACTGCTACGCCATTCGCGACCGGAGTTGGGGTCCCCGCCCCGAGCACCGGCCCGGCAAGAGCGCCTATGTGACCGGCATCGCGTCGCCGGAGGATGCATTCTTGGCGGTGACCAAGTGGAACGACGAGGCGGACCCGATCGCCTACGGGTTCATGATCAGGGACGGCAAGATCGGCGACCTCGTGTCCGGCCGGCGCAGCGTCGAGCGCGATCCGCAGACCGGGATCGTTTCGACCATCACGATCGAGGCGAAGGACGAGTTCGGGCGCGACCTCCACGCGACCGGCCGCCGGCTCAGCGGCATCATCATCAACCGCCACAGCTTCATCGACAGCAACGGCCTGATCGAGTGGACGATCAACGGCAAGACCGGGCACGGCGAGGACCAGGACATGTGGCCCGTGCATCGCTGGTCGGCCTTCCGCCGTGACGCCAGAAAGGGACGCGCCTCGTGAGCCTCGCGAACGGGACTGCCACATCTCCGACGCCGGACAGCGCGCGCCAGCCGCTCGACGGCGTGGTGGTGATTGACCTCAGCCAGATCTACAACGGCCCCTACGCGACGTTCCTGATGGCGGCCGCGGGCGCGACGGTGATCAAGATCGAGCCCCCGGGCGGCGAGCCGCTGCGGCGCAGGGGCGTGGTGGGCGGAGCCGCCCTGCCCTTCGCGATGCTGAACGCCTGCAAGCAGTGCGTGGTGCTCGACCTGAAGGCCGAGGAGGGCAAGGCCGCGCTGCGCGACCTGGTGCGCGACGCCGACGTGCTGGTGGAGAACTTTGCGCCGGGAGCCATGGAGCGCCTCGGCCTGGGGGCCGACGTGCTGCAGGCGCTCAATCCACGCCTGATCTACGCGTCCAGCTCGGGCTTTGGCAGCGACGGGCCCTATCGCAACTACCCGGCCATGGACCTGACCGTCCAGGCCATGGCGGGCGTGATGAGCACGACCGGCTTTCCGGATCGCCCGCCCGTGAAGGCCGGCCCGGCCCTGTGCGATTTCTTCGCCGGGGTGCATCTCTACGGCGCAATCGCGACCGCGCTGTTCGAGCGTGAGCGCACCGGGGTGGCGCGCAAGCTTGAAGTCGCCATGCAGGACGCCGTGTACCCGTCGCTGAGCTCCAGCCTCGGCATGTTCTGGGGCCAGCGCGGCGCCGAGAACCCGCCTCCCCCGCGCACCGGCAACCGCCACGGCGGCCTCGCCGAGGCGCCCTACAACGTCTACCCGACCAGCGACGGCTGGATCGCGATCATCTGCGTCGGCGACGCGCACTGGGCTTCGCTGGTGCGGACCATGGGCCGGCCGGAGCTGGCCGAGGAACCGCGCTTCGCCAGCCTGAAGCTTCGCGTCGCCGCCATGGACGATGTGGATGCGCTCGTGACCGCCTGGACGAGCCAGCGCACCAAGGAAGAGGCGTTCCAGGCGCTGATGGCCAACAAGGTGCCCTGCGCGCCGGTGCGCGACCTCGAGGAGGTCGTGAACGACCCCAACATGCACGCGCGCGGTTCGCTGCAATGGCAGGACCACCCGGAGCTCGGCCGCATCGTGGTGCAGCACTCGCCGCTGCGCTACGCGGGCGCGCCGCGCCGCACGCTGGAGCCCAGCCACCTCCTCGGCGCCGACACCGCCGCCGTGCTGCGCGAGCGGCTCGGCTGGGACGACGCCACGATCGCGGAGGCGCTGCCGCGCCTGTCGCGCACGCAAGCTTAGAGAGCGGGACGCGCCATGGGCGGAATCGTTGGCATCGACGTGGGCGGCACGTTCACCGACCTGTTCTACTCGGCCGACGGCCTGAGCGTAGACGCGGTGCTAAAGGTGCCGTCCACGCCGGACGACCCCAGCCGCGGGCTGATCGACGCCCTGAAGGCGGTCGGCGCCGCGCCGGCTTCGCTGGACGTGATCCTGCACGGCACCACCATCGCGACCAATGCGGTGATCGAGCGACGCGGGGCGCGCTGCGCGCTGATCACCACGCAGGGTTTCCGCGACATCCTGGAGCTGGGCCGCCGCGACCGGCAACGCATGTACGGCCTCACCGGAGTGCAGCAGCCGCTGATCCCGCGCGAGATGCGCTGGGAGGTCGAGGAGCGCCTCGACCATCGCGGCGAGGTGCTGACGCCGCTGGACGAGGCCGGCCTGCAGCGTCTCGCCGGCGCCCTCGCGGGAGAGCCGATCGACGCCGTGGTGATCTCGTTTCTGCACGCCTACGCCAACCCGGCGCATGAGCGCCGCGCGAAGGAGATCGTCCAGGCCGCCAACCCGGCCTGGGAGGTCGTGATCTCCAGCGACGTGGTGCGCGAATACTACGAGTTCGAGCGGACCAGCACGGCGACCGTGCAGGCCTATCTACAGCCGCTCGTGTCCCGCTATGCCCGCAATCTCACCGAGAGGCTCGGCGAACTCGGATTCGAGCGCCAGACGCTGGTGATGCAGTCCAATGGCGGGCTCATCCCGCTGTCGCAGCTGTCGCAGCGAGCCGCCAACATCGTGCGCTCCGGCCCGGCGGCCGGCGTGATGGCTGCGGCGCGGCTCGCCGCCGAGGCGGGCTTCACGCACGTGATCACGGGCGACATGGGCGGCACCAGCTACGACGTCGCCGTGGTGGTGAACGGCGCGCCGCGGATCGCCGAGACCACGGAGCTCGACTTCCGCGTGCCGCTGCGGCTGCCCATGATCGACGTGCACACGATCGGCGCGGGCGGCGGCAGCATCGCTTTTCTGGATCGTGGCGGCACCCTGCAGGTCGGGCCGCGCAGCGCCGGCGCCGTGCCGGGGCCGGTGTGCTTTGGCCGCGGCGGCGTTGAGCCGACCGTCACGGACGCAAACGCGGTGCTGGGGCGCATCAACGCCGAGCATCCGATCGGCATGAAGCATCTAACACGCCTCGACGTGGAGGGCGCCCGCGTCGCCATGGCGAAGCTGGGCGAGCCGCTGGGCCTCGGCGTCGAGCAGACGGCGGAAGCCATCCTGACCATCGTGGATCACGTGATGGCGCGCCGCACGCGCCTGCTCAGCGTCGAGCAGGGACACGATCCGCGCGACTTCGCGCTCGTGGCGTTCGGCGGCGCGGGGCCGCTGCACGGCGCGGCAATCATGCGCGAGGTCGGCATCCGCACCATGCTGCTGCCGCCGCATCCGGGCGTGCTCTGCGCGCTCGGCTGCGCGGTCGCGGACCTGCGCTACGACCTCTCCCAGACGGTGGAGACGCCGTTGGCCGAGGTCGCGCCGACCTTCGTGAGCGAGGTGCTCACCCGCCAGCGCCGCGAGGGCGAGGAGCGGCTCGCCGCCAGCGGCACGCCGCTCGACACCGTGGCGGTCTCGCATGCGGCCGAGATGTCCTATCTCGGCCAGATCCACACGCTGCGCGCCGCCGTGGAGCCGTCCTGGGACCACGCCCGCATGGTGCAGGCCTTCGAGGAGGTCTACCGGCTGGAATACGGCAATGTGCTGGGCGACATCCCGGTCGTGCTGGTCGGCCTGAAAACGGCCGTCCAGGGCGTGCGGGCGAAGCCGGCCAGCGCGCCCGGCCGGCTGGAGCATCGCGCCGCCCCGGTCCGCGACCACCGCGACGTGTATTTCGGCGGCTGGAAGCGTACGCCGATCTATGACCGGACGGCCTTGTCGCCCGGCATGGTCTTCGACGGCCCCGCCATCATCGAGCAGGCGGACACCACCAGCGTGGTCGAGCCCGGCATGCACGCCAGGGTCGACGCCTTCGGCAACATCCTGATCGAGGTGGCCTGACATGGATCCGGTGACGCTCGCCGTGGTTCGCGGCGCCCTGGAGCAGATCGCGGACGAGATGGACCTGCATCTCATCCGGGCGGCGCTCTCGCCCATCATCTCGGAGACCAACGACTGCGCGCACGGCCTCTATGAGCCCACGACCGGCGAGACCATCGCGCAGGGCGGGTATGGCCTGCCGATGTTCCTCGCCAACATGCAGTTCACCGTGCAGCGGCTGATCCCGATCGCGGAGGCGGCCGGCGGCTTCAGGCCGGGGGACGTCTGGATCACCAACGACCCCTATCTGAGCGGCACGCATCTCAACGACGTGGTGCTCGTGTCGCCGCATTTCGTGGACGGCAAGCTGTTCGCGCTCTTCGCCAACACCGGCCACTGGATGGACATGGGCGGCAGCGTGCCGGGCGGCTGGGCGCCGACGGCGCGCGAGATCCATCAGGAAGGGATCATCATTCCGCCGTTGCGGCTGTTCGAGAACGGCAAGCGCAACGACGCCGTGGTGGGGCTGATCACCGCCAATGTGCGGCTGCCGCAGCAGCTGCTGGGCGACCTGGAAGCGATGACCAACGTCTTCAGCCTCGGACGCCGCGGGCTGGACGCGCTGGTGGCCCGCTACGGCGCGGACGTTCTCAAGTCCTGCATGGACGAGATGATGCGCCGCTCGGAGGCCGAGATGCGCTCCTATATCGCGGAAATCCCCGACGGCACGTACCGGATCACCGACTATTTCGACAATGACGGCGTGGTGGACGAGCCCTTGACGGTGGCGCTCGCCGTCACGGTGGCGGGATCGGACATGACATTCGATTTCACGGGCACGTCCGCCAGGGCGGCCGGCCCGATGAACATCTCGGACGCGACCACGCGTTCGCTCTGCCTCGTGGCGCTGAAGCACATCTTCCCGGAGGCGCCGGTGAGCGGCGGCGCGTTCCGGCCGGCGAAGTTCGTGATCCCGAAGCCGAGCATCCTGGCGGCGGAGTATCCCTCGGCGGTGGGCGGCACGACCGACGTCACGCAGCGCATCGTCGACGTGGTGTTCGGCGCGCTGGCTCAGGCCATTCCGGAGCACACGCCCGCCGCGCCGTTCGGCACCACCGGCGTGGCGACGGTCTCTGGCCGTCATCCGGCGACCGGCAAGTATTTTGTCGCCGTGTATCCCTATCCGGGCGGTTATGGAGCCAGTCAGGCGTCGGACGGTCTGCTGAACGGCACGCCGCCGGGCTCCATGGCCAAGTTCATGTCGGTTGAGATGTCGGAGCATCGCTACCCCGTGCGCTTCCGCAGCTATGGGGTGCGCGAGGGCTCCGGCGGAGCCGGCATGCACCGCGGCGGGTGCGGCTCGCATTACGAGATCGAGACGCTCTCGGACGCGGTGGTGTCCATCCTCGGCGACCGTGTCGACCATGCGCCATTCGGCGTGCAGGGCGGGACTTCGGCCGCGCCCAACAGCGTCGAACTTCATACGGGCGGAAAGACGTGGATCCCGCCCATGCGCAGCAAGGCCGAGAAGGTCCCCTTCGCGGCCGGCGACAGCTTCCATCTCGGCTCGCCGGGCGGCGGCGGCTTCGGCGATCCGCTCGATCGCGACCTTGCGGCCGTGGAGGCCGACCTGAATGGCGGGTTCATCGACGCCGGGGCGGCGGAGACCGTCTACGGCGCGGTGGTCGCGACCAAGCGGATGATCGACGACCGCCCGGTCTACGCGCTGGACGCGGAGCGCAGCGGGGCGAAACGGTGCGGCATGCGGCCGGATCAGCGCCGCGCCGGCTAGAACGACACCAAACAAAAAAACACAGCGGGAGGACAGCATGACGCTCACGAGACGGCAGTTTGGAGCCCTGGCGGCGGGCGCGGCCATCATGGCCGGTTCACGCGCCAGCTTCGCGCAGGGCGCGCCGATCAAGATCGGGGCCGTGAACCCCTATTCGGGCGCGATGGCGCAATATGGCGACGAGGTGACCCGCTGCTACGAACTCGCGGCCGAATGGGCGAACGCCCAGGGCGGCCTGCTTGGCCGTCAGGTCCAGATCGTGCGCGGCAACGCCACCTCGGCGCAGGAGGGCATCGGCGCGGTGGAGCAGCTCGTCGGGCGCGACAAGGTCGACATCCTGGCCGGCACCTATGTGACAGCCATCTCCAACGCGGCGAGCGAGAGCGCGCTGAACTACGGCAAGCTCTACTGGGAAACCAATGCGCTGGCGCGCGACCTGACCGACCGGGGGCTTCCCAACTTCGTGCGCACGGGCCCGAGCAGCAACGAGTTCGCGTCCCGCGCCGTGGAAGGCGCCATCAAGGTGGTGGGCGCGAAGCTGAACAAGCAGCCCAAGGACCTGAAGGTCTGGATCGAGCACGAGGACTCGGCCTACGGCACGTCCATCGCGCTGGAGCAGCAGCGCCTGTTCAAGGCGGCCGGCGTCACGGTCGGCATCGGCTCGCACAGCGCCAAGGCGATCGACGTCACGGATTCCATTCTGCGCGCGAAGAACTTCGCGCCCGACGTCTGGATCAGCACCGCCTATGTGGTGGACACGAACCTGCTGCTGCGGGCCGCCCGCGACCAGGGCTTCAAGCCCGCCGCCATGATGTCGTGCGGCGTCGGCGACACCAAGGAGACGCTGGAGGCCATCGGCAAGGACTACCTCGACGGCATCCTGCTGGTGTCCTACCCCCGGCCGGACGTGAGCGAGAAGTACGGGCCCGGCGCGGGCGCCTTCCTGAAGCTCTATCGCGACAAGCTCGGCCGCGACCCCGTCGCCCCGCAGGGCATGAACGCCTTCGTGGGCATGAAAATCCTGTTCGAGGCCATCAAGGCCGCCGGCAGCGTCGAATTCGAGAAGGTCATCAAGGCGGCGGCCGCCATGGACAAGCCGCTCGGGGCCTACGAGACCGGCTACGGGGTGAAGTTCGACGACAAGATGCAGAACACCCGGGCGCTGCCGGTCGTCGCGCAGTGGCAGGGCGGCGCCGTCAAGGCCGTCTACCCCACCGAGGCGGCGTCCGAGGGCGTCTCGGTCATCAACGTTCCCCGAGCCTGACGCCGTGGGCGGGGGCGTCCCGGCGCCCTCGCCCCAAGCTCGCAACCGGAGAGCCCCTCGTGGCCGAATTTCTCAACATCGTGGCGATCGGCCTTTTGCTGGGCGGCATCTACAGCCTCGTCAGCGTGGGCCTGAACCTCATCTTCGGCGTGATCCGCATCGTCAACTTCGCCCAGGGCGAGTTCGTGATGCTGGGCATGTACGGCGCGTTCGCGGCCCAAATGGCGATGGGGATGGACCCCTACATCGCCCCGGTGGTGGTCGCGCCGGCGTTGTTTGCTCTGGGCTGCGTCGTTTACTGGATCCTGCTGCGGCCGTTGCAGGGCGAGCCGATGATGCAGGTCTTCGCCACCTTCGGCCTCCTCATGGTTCTGGAGAACGTGGTGCTGGCGCTGACGCGCGGCGTGAGCCTCAGCGTCAACTCGGCCGCCGCGCAGATTTCCATGTCGCTTGGGCCCGTGCAGATGCCGCTGGCCCGCATCCTCGTGCTGGTCGCCGCCACCGTGGTGGCGGGCGCGCTCGGCTGGTGGCTACGCGTCACCCTCCCGGGCAAGGCGATCCGCGCGGTGGCGCAGGACCGCAAGGCCGCGCGGCTGATGGGGATCAATGTCGAGCGCATGTACATGGTGAGCTTCGGCGTCGGCGCGGCGCTGGCCGGGCTCGCCGGCTGCCTCCTCGCGCCGCTCTATTCCATGTCGCCGCAGATCGGCATGAACTTCATCATGCCGGCCTTCGCGGTGGTGGTGCTGGGCGGGCTGGGCAGCGTCGCGGGCGCCTATGTGGGCGGCTTCATCGTGGGGCTGACGGAGGCGCTGGCGGGCTTCTACCTGGATCCTGCGCTCAAGCACGCCGTGCTGTTCCTCGTTTTCATCGCCGTCTTGATCATTCGCCCCGCCGGTCTCTTCGGCGTCGCGGGCGCGGAGGAAGTGGGGCTCCGTGAGCAATCGTGAGCAGCGCCTCGCCTGGCGCAAAACAGGCGGCGTGAAGACGCTGCGCCATGAGCTGCCCGTCACCTTCGGGGCCCTGGCGGCGCTGGGCGCGCTGGTGGCGGCCATGTCCGGCGACAGCTTCACGCTGAACATCCTCGCCAGCACGTTTCTGTTCGCCGGGCTGGCGACCGCGTGGAACATCATCGGCGGGCTCGGCGGGCAGTTCTCGCTCGGGCACAGCGTCTTCTTCGCGATCGGCGCCTTCACGGTCAGCAATCTCTATCTCGGCCTGCAAGTCTCGCCCTGGCTGGCGCTCCTGCCCGCCGCTTTGCTGTCGGCCGTGCTCGGCGTCCTGATCTCGTGGCCGGTGTTTCGCCTGCGGGGGCCGTTTTTCGCCATCGCCACCATGGCGATGACGGAGGTGCTGCTGTCGCTCTCGCTCTACTTCGACCGTTTCACCGGCGGCTCGCGCGGCGTCTCGATCCCGTTTCGGGCGGGACTCCAGAACATGATCTTCCGGGACCGGCTGTCCTACGCCGTGCTGATGCTCGGCTTCCTGGCCGTCTGTCTCGTCGTCATGGCGGCCGTGACCCGCAGCCGGCTCGGCTATTCGCTGCAGGCCGTCCGCGACAACGAGGATGCGGCCGCGGCGGCCGGCATCGACGTGCTGCGCACCAAGCTCGCCGGAATGGCGATCAGCGCGGCGCTCACCGGCATGGGCGGCGTGCTCTACATCATGTATGTGCGCGTCGCCGACCCGCCGACCCTGTTCTCGCTGTTCGACATCGGCGTGAAGATGGCCCTGATCGCCCTGATCGGCGGGATCGGGACGATCTACGGCCCGATGCTGGGCGCGCTGCTGATCATCCCGCTCGAAAGCTGGCTGCGGGCCGAGCTCGGCGGGTCGATCCCGGGCGCGAACCTGATCGTGCTCGGCTTCATCCTGATGCTGACGGCCCTATTTCTGCGCCGCGGCATCGTGGGCGGCCTGAAGTCGTTGTGGAGCCGGCCGGGCGCCGCGAAGGGAGCCGGCCGATGACGGGCGCTTTTCTTCAGGTGCAAGGCGCGTCGCGCCATTTCGGGGGCCTGCGCGCCGTGGACGCCGTCAGCTTCGACGTAGCGCCAGGCGAGATCGTCAGCATCATCGGGCCGAACGGAGCCGGCAAGACGACGCTGTTCAACCTGCTGACCGGCCAGTTGCCGCCGTCGAGCGGCAAGATTTTGTTTCGGGGCCGGGACATCGGGCCGTTACGGCCGAACGAGCGGGCGCGGCTGGGGTTTGGCCGGACCTTCCAGATCTCCCAGACGCTGACATCGCTGAGCGTGCTGGAGAACGGCATGGTGGGCGCCTTCCTGCACCACCGCTCCCTTCCGGCCGCCGCCGCCAAGGCCGCCGAGGCGCTGGAGCTCGTTGGCCTCGCCAAGCGGGCGGGCGACCGGGCCGGCGATCTCACGCTGGGCGAACGGCGCCGGCTGGAAGTCGCGCGGGCGCTGGCCATGGAGCCGCAGATCGTCCTGCTGGACGAAGTGATGGCGGGGCTGAACCAGACCGAGGTGCAGGACATCATCGAGATGGTGCACACGCTGAACGCCGGCGGCGTGGCCTTCCTGGTGATTGAGCACAATCTCAAGGTCGTGCGCGCTTTCTCGCGGCGCGTCATCGTGATGAACCGGGGCAAGATGCTGCGCGAAGGGTCGGCCGAGGACGTCCTGTCCGACCCCGAGGTGATCGAGGCCTATGTGGGCAAGAGGCGCGCATGAGCGATCATCTCGTCGTCGAAGATCTCTCGGCTGGCTACAACGACATGCCGGTGCTGCATGACGTGGCCTTCCGTGTGCCCAAGGGCGCGGTGACGGCGATCGTCGGCGCGAACGGGGCCGGAAAGACCACGTTGCTCGCCACCATCGCGGGATTGATCAAGCCGAGCCGCGGGCGCGTCACCTTCGATGGCCGGGACATCACGGGCGCCCGCGCCGACGCGCTCCCGGGCCTCGGCCTGGCGCTGGTGCCCGAGGGCGGGCGCCTGTTTCCGTTCATGACCGTGCAGGAGAACCTGCAGCTGGGCGCCTACGCGCCGACCGCGAGGCCGCATCTGGCGGCGCGCATGCGCGAGGTGATGGACGCCTTCCCGATCCTGCTGGAGCGTCGCGACCAGCACGCCGGCAAACTATCGGGCGGCGAACGGCAGATGTGCGCCATCGCTCGGGCGCTGATGTGCCGGCCTACCCTGCTGCTGCTGGACGAACCTTCGGTGGGTCTTTCGCCCCTCATGGCCGAGCGGGTGCTCGAGATCGTCACCCGCCTGGCGCGGGAGGAAGGGCTCACGGTCGTGATCGTCGAGCAGCGCGTCACCGAGGTCCTGGAGATCGCCGACGAGGCGCATATCCTCGATCACGGCCGCATCGCGCGCTCCGGGACAGCCGCGCAATTCCTGGCGGATCGATCCATTCAGGAAACCTACATGGGTCTCTAGTAAACAGTTGGACCATTCCGCGGGAATGACCGATACAGGCGCGGGGAGACCTGCATGACGATCAAGATGAACACGCTCATTTCGCCGGTTGTGGTTCCGAAGGCGTCGGACATCCTGGCGACGCGGCTGCGCGAACTGATCGTGAAGGGCCAGATCACTCCTGGGAGCTTTCTTCCCACCGAACGAGACCTCGTGGTCGAGTCCGGGCTAAGCCGGACATCGGTGCGCGACGCCCTGCGCGTGCTGGAATCGGAAGGGCTGATCACCACCAAGGTCGGCCGGACCGGCGGCTCCATGGTGACGCTGCCCGGCCGGGCGTCCGTGGCGCGGTCGGTGGAGCTGTTCGTGCGCACGCACGGCATTCGCCTGGATTCGCTGCTGGAGTGCCGCGTGGCCGTGGAGCCGACGCTGGCGCGCCTCGCCGCCCGGCATCGCACCGACGAGCAGCTGGCCGAGATGGACGCGATCCACCAGCAGTTCGTGGCCTCCGTGGACGACGTGGCCGTCTACAAGAACATCAACCTGGACTGGCATCTCGCCATCGCGCGGGCCAGCCGCAACGAGCCCCTGATGGCCCTGATGGAGGCGATCGCGACGCCCATCCGGGACGCCATGGACTACCAGCACGTCACCACGCCCGAACTGCGGGCCGTCGCCGTCAAGGCGCATACGGTGATCCTGAAAGCCATCCGCGACCAGGACGAGGACGCCGCCTTCAAGCGCATGGACCGGCATGTCAGCGGCTATCGAGACATCGCGACTTCAACGGCTGCGGCGGGCGCCGAGCCGGCATGATCCTGCCTTTCTGGCGATCATTGAAATAATCAGACCTTTTAGTTGATCCCTCCCCGTTGTGACTCTAACGTGCCCTGACGACGTGCGCCGGTCCAACGCGCACGCACAATGACGTCGGCGAGACGCGGCTAAGGGAGATGACGATGAGGAGCTTGGCGAAAGCCGTGCTGGGCTTGCTGGCTTGTGTGGGGATCGCGGCTCCGGCCGGCGCCCAGACTTATCCGACCAAGCTCATCACCATCGTGGTGCCCTTCGCGGCCGGCAGCGGCAGCGACACGGCGGCCCGCATCCTCGGCCAATACCTCGCGCCTCGCCTGGGCCAGGGCTTCGTTGTCGAGAACCGCATCGGCGCCACGGGCGCGATCGCGACGACGGCGGTGTCCCGCGCGGCCGCGGACGGATACACGCTGCTCCTGGGCACCAACTCCACCCACGGCTCCAACAGCGCGCTCTACAAGAAGCTGAACTACGACCCCATCAAGGATTTCGCGCCCATCGCGCACACGGGCGTGTTTTCCTATTTCCTGGTGGTCGACCCCAAGCTTCCGGTGAAGAACGTCGCCGAGCTCGTGGCGCTGGCCAAGGCGAAGCCCGGTGACGTGACCTATGCGGCGGGGAGCTCGACCAGCATCGTGATGGCGGAGAGCTTCGCCCGGGGGTCGGGCGTGCAGATGCTGAAAGTGCCCTACCGCAGCAACCCCCCTGCCCTCACGGATGTGATGGGCGGCCGCGTCAACATCATGTTCTGCGACATGTCGTCGGCCGTCACCTCCGTGCAGGCGGGCTCGCTGCGGGCGCTGGCGGTGACCACCAAGGCGCGCAGCACCCTCGCCCCCGACCTGCCGACGATCGACGAAACAGCCGTGAAGGATTTCGACCTCGCCTCCTGGACCGGGCTTTTCGCGCCGGCGGGAACGCCCAAGGACGTCATCGAGCGGCTCAACCGCGAGGTGAATGCCGTTCTGGCCATGCCCGAGGTCAAGGAGCGCTTCGCGACGCTCGGCATCGAGGCGCAGCCTCAGTCCGTCGAGACCTTCTCGGCCTATGTGAAGAGCGAGGTCGCCAAGTGGACGACGCTCGTCAAGGAAGCCGGAATCGAGGCGGAGTGACGCCATGGCGGCGCATCGCGGCGGAGCCGTCCCTTGAAGACGATCAGGATCGGCGCAGGCTCGGGGTTCGGCGGCGACCGCATCGAGCCGGCCGTGGAGCTCGCCGAGAAGGGCGACCTCGATTACCTGGTTTTCGAGTGCCTGGCCGAGCGCACCATCGCGCTCGCCCAGCAGGCGCGGCTGCAGGACCCGAACGCCGGGTATGACAGGCTTCTCGATGAGCGGATGCGCGCGGTGCTTCCGGCCTGTCGCCGCAACCGCGTGCGCATCGTCAGCAACATGGGCGCGGCGAACCCTGCGGCGGCCGCGCACGCCATCGCATCCATCGCCCGCGAGCTCGGATTCGCCGGGCTGAAGATCGCCTATGTGCTCGGCGACGATGTGCTCGACCAGGTGCGGGAGACCAGCCCCGCGCTCACCGATGGACCCGCAGCCTTCGCGGATATCGCCGACCGGGCGATCTCCGCGAACGCCTATCTGGGCGTCGCCCCGATCGTGGAGGCGTTGGCGGGCGGCGCGGACGTGGTGATTACAGGCCGGGTGGGCGATCCGGCGCTGTTCATGGCCCCGCTCGCGCACGAATTCGGCTGGCGCGAGGACGATTGGGAGCGCCTCGGCCGCGGCGCGCTGATCGGGCACCTGCTGGAATGCGGCTCGCAACTGACGGGCGGCTACTTCGCGGATCCTGGCGTCAAAGACGTGGCCGGTCTCGCACGCCTCGGCTTTCCTTTCGCGGAGGTCGACGCCGATGGCGGCGCGCTGTTCGGGAAGGTCGACGGCTCCGGAGGCGAACTCAGCCTGCGCACCTGCAAGGAGCAACTGCTGTACGAGGTGCATGATCCGGCGCGGTACATCCAGCCGGACGTCGTCGCCGACTTCACGAGCGCGCGTTTCGAGCAGGTTGGACCGGACCGCGTGCGGCTTTCAGGAGGGGGCGGCTCGCCCCGAACGGACAGCCTCAAGGTCACGATCGGCTACCATGACGGCTTCATCGGCGAGGGCCAGATTTCCTATGCGGGAACCGGCGCCGAGGCCCGGGCGCGGCTCGCGCTCGCCATCGTGGAGGAGCGCCTGCGGATGCTCGGCGTCGCCGTTTCGGAGCTCCGGCTGGAGGTGATCGGCGTCGACTCCGTTTACCGCGGACCAAGGCCCGACGCCGAGGTCCTGGACGTTCGCGCCCGCGTCGCAGGCCGCACCGGGAGCTTGCAGGACGCCCAGCGCATCGGCCGCGAGGTGGAGGCGGTCTGGATCAACGGACCGGCCGGGGGCGGCGGCGCGACCTGGTCGGCACGGCAGGTCGTCGCGGCGGCTTCTGCGCTGGTGCCGCGGTCGCTCGTGGTCCCGACCGTTCATTGGCTGGAGGCCTAGGATGCGGCTGCGCGAACTCGCCCACGCCCGCGCGGGCGACAAAGGCGACATCTCCAACATCTCGGTGATCGCGTACGAACCCGGCGACTACGCGTTCCTCGTGGAGCACGTCACCGCCGAGCGCGTGAAGGCGCTGTTCACAGGCGTCGTCCACGGTGACGTGGTGCGCTACGAACTGCCGGGAATTGGTTCGCTGAACTTCGTGATGACGGGCGCGCTGGGCGGCGGCGTCACACGCTCGCTCGCCCTCGATCCCCATGGCAAAAGCCTCAGCGGCACGCTGCTCGAACTCGAGTTGCCAGCCCGACAAAATCGGAAACCGACCTCATGACCACGCACACCCGTTTCGCCGGCAAGACCGTCCTGATCACCGGCGCGACCGGCGGGATCGGCAGGGCTGCGGCGCGCCGTCTCGCCGCCGAGGGCGCGCAGCTCGTGCTGACCGACATCACGCGCGAGCCGCTGGATGCTCTGGCGGGCGAACTCGGCGGACGCGTGGTGTGCAGCGTCGGCGACATCACGCAGGAAAGCGCCATGGACGACGCGATCCAGGCGGCGCTCGACGCCTTCGGGCGCATCGACGGCGCGTTCCTGAACGCCGGGACCGAGGGCAAGATCGCGATGCTCGGAGCGGCCGAGGTCGCGGACTTCGATCGCGTGATGGCGATCAACGTCCGCGGCCCGTTCATCGGCCTGAGCCGTCTGATGCCGCTGATGAAGCGCCAGGGTGGCGGATCGATCGTCCTCACCTCCTCGACCGCCGGCCTGCGCGGCAGCCCAGCCATGGCGCCTTATGTGGCCAGCAAACATGCGGTGCTCGGCCTGATGCGCTGCGCCGCGCTGGAGGGGGCTCCGCAGGGCGTAAGGGTGAACACCCTCCATCCCGGGCCGATCGACACCGCGATGATCCACAACATCGAGCACGGCTTCGCGCCCGAAAACCCGCAAGCCGCCGCGCGGGCCTCTCTCGCCCGCCTCCCGCTCAAACGCTACGGAACGCCGGACGAAGTCGCGGCCCTGCTGGCCTATGTGCTCAGCGACGAAGCCGCATTCTGCACCGGAAGCGCCTTCTCGATCGACGGCGGCCTGATGGCCGGAACGCCGATGTCGTGAGGCGGTGTGATCGGACTCAGTCTGAGCGCTTCAATCCGCCGATCGCCTGCTTGGCGAGCCGAATGCCGGCTTCACGGCCCAGGCGCATCGGGTGGAGCAAAGCGCGCTCAACGACCATGGCCGACCGGCTCGGGTTCTGGACGGTCTGGCTGCGCAGTACAGGGAAGCGTCCGTCATCCGTGTAGCGGACGCGAACCCCTCGAATCCGGTTTGAGACATTGCGACCGTGGACGTTCTGGATCCACATCCTCTTGCCCTCGCAGACTTGCCGGATCGGCGCGATGCGGTCGATCACCATGTGGGCGGCCGACATCACGGTCTGATTCGATCGAAGGTCCTCGGACACGGTGCAGAACGGGTTCCTGAGATGCCGAAAGTTATAGAGCTTGTCATGCGCCAGGACGTACCCATCCGGAAAGTTCAACACTTCCGTGCGTCCGATTCGGGCCTGCTCCTGCACGCACGCGACGTAGTCCCGCGGCAGTGAGTCGTCGTTGTCCAATTGAGTGGTCAGCTGCCAGCGCGCCGACGCGGGCGCGAGATCGGCGACACGGCGCTGGATCGCGTGAAGCGGAAAATCGCTGAGCCGTCCGAAAAGCCACTGGATCCGCGCGTCCCCTGCGGTCATCGCCTGCAGCTGGCTTTTAATCGCCGGCGGCGTATCCAGGTCACAATACAAGAGCCAGTGAATGTCACCGACGCTTTGCGCAAGCACGCTCGGCAGGCAGAAGCGTTGAAACAGGTCCACCCTGTGCTCCAGCCAGTTTTTCGAGGCTCTGTGCCTCGCGTCACGGCCAGGCGCGGCAAGATTGAAGCGTGTAATAAACACGTGGTGGAATTCCGGCACTGAATAACTCCTGTGCGCCATTTTGGACTTTGTTAAATTTTTGTCTTGTTTGCAAGCCTATCAGATGCGTATTTTCCCGCTATCGAAGAGGTAGCGATAGATGCTTTCTGCCAACGAACAAACAAATGTTGAACAGCTATGCGATTTTCCTGGCCGCGCGCTGTTGGTAGATCTCAATAATTTCTCGACCTTCCCCACTCTTGCTATCGGGCTTCTCGTCGCAACATTGAGGAATGCGGCATGGCAGGTTGATGTTTTGTGTCCACTGGAATTCGACGTTCCGGCGGCTGAACGGGAATATCCCGAGACCAAGATCGACGATCTCATCCGGCGCCTGCATCTCTCGACCGCCCCGATGGTCCGTCCCATCCGTGACCTGGCGCGCTCGGCCCATTGGGCGTGGGGCAACCGGACACGCAGCAAGGTGATCCGGGAAGTCGCCGCAAAGCTCGACCAGCGTCCTGACGTCTTGTTGTTGTCTGCCTACCTGCAGCACTACGACACCGTCGTGGCCTTGGCGGCGCAGGCGCGCGAGCGGAACATTCCGGTGCTTCTCGGCGGGCCGGTGTTCAACTTCGAGAACACCGTGGACGCCTGGCGTGGCATCCCGGGCCTGACCGCAATCGTCGGCAGCGAGGTCGACTTCTCGTTGCCGAACATTCTGGCGACGCTGCGGCGCGGCGGCGACCTCCTGCAGTTTCCGGGCGTCACGCTGCCGGATGGGCGGCGGTCCAGCCCTGCGGCGCCTCTGAGAGGCCTCGACGACCTTCCGGTTCCGGACTTCTCCGATTTTCCTTGGCACCGTTATCGGTTCCGCGTGGTCCCGGTGATGGCGACGCGCGGGTGCCAGTGGGACAAATGCACGTTCTGCAGCGATGTCGCGTCGGTGAGCGGTCGCACGTTCCGCACCCGGTCCGTCGATGCGGTTCTGGGCGAGTTGCGTGAACAAGCGCGCGTGAACGAGACCAACAACTTCCTCTTCATCGATCTGAAGCTGAACTCCAATCCCGGCCTCTTCCGCGGCCTCACCGAGAACATCCAGAGGGAAGTGCCGGGCGCCCAGTGGGTCGGGACCGTTCATGTCGATCTTCGGCGCGACAATGGATTGTCCAGGCAGGACCTGAAGAAGGCGGCCGCGTCCGGGATGAGGCGCGTCAGCTTTGGCCTGGAGAGCGGCAGCCAGCGCCTGCTCGATCTCATGCGCAAAGGCAGCTCGATCGAGAAGAACGAGCAGTTCATCCGCGATGCGCACGCGGCCGGGATCAGCGTGCGCTGCACGATGATCAAGGGCTATCCCGGAGAAACAGCCGAGGACATGGAGCTCACGGCGGCGTTCCTGGAGCGCAACGAGGCCTATATCGATCGGCTCCGCTACAACGAGTTTTCACTGCACGAGAGCACGCCCGTTTACCGCGACATCGCGAGCGGTCGGGGTCCGGCCAATCTTTCGATCAAGAATTGGGACTACCGGAAAGGCCGGGCCCAATACGTCAATCCGGACGGCTTCGGCAAAGCCTACCGCAAGGCGAAATCGCGCGTTCTGGCGAATGTTCACGAAATCAACCGCAAACCGCTGCGCGGGTCGGCCCGTGCATTCGACGGATTGATGTGAGGTCTCGCGGTGTTTGGCCGGCAACCCGTCAGAACCGGCCCGCTCGGCCGTCGCCTGCGCCAGATCACGGATGGCCAGCGCCGCGAGGAGGCGGTTGCGTTTCTGAAGTCCTTTTATCAGGAAGCGGATCTGCCCTCCTCGTCCCTGACCGCACGATTGGGCGAAGTGAAGAAAAGCCTGAGACAAACCGGGACCTACACGCATACGCCGGAGGAACTCGCCTTCGGGGCGCGGCTGGCCTGGCGCAATCACGCCAAATGCATCGGCAGGCTGTTCTGGAAATCCCTGGAGGTCGTCGATCGCCGGCATGTCAGGCATCCCGACGAAATCGCGGCAGAGATCTTCCGCCACCTTGGCGAGGTCTGTTCGGCCGGAAAAATCCGATCCCGGATCACGATCTTCGCGCCCGAGACGGCGGATCTCCAGAATAGCTACTCGCTTAGCCCCCAGGCCCTCCAGTATGCCGGCTACCAGGCTCCGGGCAGGCGCATCGTCGGCGACGGCAAGAATGTCGAGATCACCCGCACCGCACGGGCGCTGGGATGGAAGCCGCCGGTCGAGCCGGGGTCATTCGACCTGTTGCCTCTCATCCTGAGCGACAACTCCGGGAGCAAGCGGTTCTACCCGCTGCCGCCGGAGGCCGTGCACGAAGTGGCGATCACCCACCCGGCCTGCCCGGCTTTCAGCGAACTCGGCTTGAAATGGTATGCGGTTCCCCTTGTCACCAACATGGTGTTGTCGATCGGCGGGGTCGAATACCCGTGCGCGCCGTTCAACGGCTTCTACATGGGCACAGAGATCGCCTCACGGAATTTTACCGACGAGCGTCGATATGACCTGCTGCGTGCCGTCGCCGTGAAGTGGTTCGGCACGGCCGATTACGCCGCGATCCCGCTGTGGCAGGACGAGGTCGCGCTGGAGCTCAATCGGGCCGTGCTGCACTCGTTCCGCGCAGCAAACGTGACGATGCTCGATCATCATCAGGCCAGCGAGCAATATGTCGAGTTCGAGAAGCGGGAGTTGTCGGCCGGACGCACTCCGTCGTCGAAATGGTCCTGGATCGTCCCGCCGCAGGCGCCGTCATTGTGCCCGGTTTACCACCGGCCGATGCGGGATATGAAGCGAGTGCCAAATTTCTACTTCTCGCGCGTGACCGATGGGCAAAGCCTGCAGGTCGACCGGAGCGACGAATTGCGCTCGCGGGCGGCAAATTTCGTCGAGAGGGCCACGCGCAGAATGCGCCGGTGGCGGTACGAGCACGAGCGCTGGTTTCAGTGAGAGCGCCAGATGACGCACCGGACCATTGTCCGCCAGAGCCGCCCGAGCGGCATGCGCCCCGTGAGAACCAGATAGACCCCGACCATCATCTTGCGAAGGAAGACGAGCTTGATCGTCGCATTCCAGCCAAGGTGGGAGCGCAGCGCCAGAGCGCTTCCCATGAAGTATCGCGCGGTATGCTGAATGGTCTCGGGCCGGTGCCGGACGTAGACGCCCGGGACCAATCCCAGGCGTCGGCTGCGCCGGGCCAGCGCGAAAAGGAACTCGGAGTCCTCGCCGCCTTCGGTCGGGGTCATCGGCCCGAGCCGCGTGTCGAAAGACCGAGGGCGGCGCAGCAGGCCGGCCCGGAAATAGGCCGTGTTGGAGGTTGCACGCCGCACGAGCTGGTAGGTGGACAGAGGCTCTGGGCTGGACGGAAAGGGCTCCCCGCTCGGGGGATCGCCCGACCCGACAACGACGAAATCCAGGTCCGGGCTCGGGTCAAACAGCGCAGCGAGCCCGGTGAAGAAACCGGGCGAGAAAATCACGTCGTCATCCGGAATGCCGACGATGATCTCATCGTCCTGAAATCCTGCGCGATGCTGGCTCAAACACCCAAGCACGACATTTCGCGCCTGGGCGGTGCCCATGGCTTCATCCGAATAGAGCGGCACGACAGCCTTGGGCAGATCCGCTTCGATGGCGATCCGCGCGTCGGCGGAAGCGCGCTGGAACAGGCAAATGACGACGATGTCCCAGGCATGTTCGGCCGAGCGCGTCTGTCCGACGCTGGCGACCATGTCCCGGTAGCTTGCTCGCCCGGTCGGGCCGAGTACCGCGGTGGTTAGAAGTATGAATCGCTTGATCATCTTCATCCTGCAGCTTCATCATGAACAAAATCTGGCTGCAGCCAATACTCTGAAGTGGACAAATCGTAGACAACTCTGGACGTAG
Source organism: Alsobacter sp. P4_H11 (assembly GCF_056400925.1). Taxonomy (NCBI): domain Bacteria; kingdom Pseudomonadati; phylum Pseudomonadota; class Alphaproteobacteria; order Hyphomicrobiales; family Alsobacteraceae; genus Alsobacter; species Alsobacter sp. P4_H11. Next base: position 98,262 of record NZ_JBFUKI010000001.1, on the reverse strand, counting down.
CGCGCCGTGGCGCTATTGTCGAATTCAGTTTTGCAGACGAATTCTTTTTGATGCTTGGTAACACCCCTATTGCGTTGGGTGCTTCAGCTCCTCGGAGACCGTATGCGCGCCCTGATCGTTGGTGGAGCCGGATTCATTGGGCGTCATCTTGCCGTTTCTCTGAACGCCAAGGGCGCGGACACCACTGTGTTCGACATCAATGATCCCGACTGGCTTGCCGATGCGGACATTTTCGACCCAGCGCAAACATCGAATGTGAGCTTCATCTGCGGGAACGTCGGCGATCCGATGGCCTTGCGGGCCGCTTTCTCACACGTACGACCGAGCCTGGTTTATTACCTCGCGGCCGAAGCCATGGTGCGCGAAGCGGCGCGGCGCCCGGCCGAGGCCTGCCGGTCCATGGTTCATGGTCTCACGCACTGCCTGAACGAGGTTCGCGCACAGGCTGACATCCAGCGTTTCGTCTTCGTATCGTCCAGCATGGTCTATGGCGACTTCGTGGACGACGAAGCTCATGAAGACCATTTCACGCAGCCTTTAAATGTTTATGGCGGCCTGAAGCTGGCCGGCGAAGCCATCACCCGCGGCCTCCTGGCGGGAACGAACGTCGAGTGCGTCGTGGTCCGGCCGACAGGCGTCTATGGCCCAGGCGAGCGCCATCCCCGGGTTGTGAGGAACGTCTGCGAAGCGGCCCTGCGGCGATCGCCCATCGAACTGGTGAACCCCGACGCCAACCACATCGACTTCACCTATATCGACGACCTCGTCTCCGGCCTCCACCTAGCCGGCTCCGTCCCGGGCGCAGCGGGGCAAACTTTCAACCTTGCTTACGGCCAGGGCCGCTCGCTTGGCGACTTGGCCCGGATCGTCCTGAGCATCGAGCCGGGATCAATGGTCGTTGCACGCAAAACCGTGGACCAGGAGACGCCAAGGCGCGGCACGCTGTCCTGCGCCAGAGCACGACGTATCTTGGGCTTCCGACCCCAGATCAGCCTCGAGAACGGCGTGCTCGCCTACTTGCAGCATCTCACAAGCAGACGTGCGGGCGCCGCATGAGCATCGCGCTTCACCCACCCATCGACTTTGCCGGCATCCGGCGCGAAGCGGCGGAGATCGCCGACGAAGCTCAGCAGATCATCGCCGAAATTCTCCTCAGCGGACGCGTTCTGCAGGGTCCGGCTGTGACCGTGTTCGAGGAGCAGATCGCGCGGTTCTGCGGTCGAAAGCACGCCGTGTGCGTCGGGTCGGGCACGGATGCGCTCTACTTCGCGATGATCGCATCGGGGATCGGGCCTGGCGACGACGTGCTCGTTCCGGACGTGTCCTTTATCGCGACCGCCGCGGCCGTGCTCCGAACGGGCGCTCGGCCTGTGTTCGTCGATATCGGGCCGTCCTGCCACCTCGATCTCGAACAGGCGCAGCTGCGGATCTCACCACGCACGCGAGCGATGCTCTTCGTCAATCTCTTCGGCTCCATGACGGATCCGGAGCGCGTCGAGGCGTTCGGGCGCCGGCACGGCATAACCATCATCGAAGACGCAGCCCAATCGTTTGGCGCCTGTTTCGGCGCCCGGAGGTCGGGCGCCGTCGGCGCCGCGTCGGTGCTCAGCTTCGATCCCATGAAGGTGCTGAGCGCACCGGGGAGCGGCGGCGCCGTGCTGACCGACGACGACGCGTTGGCCGACGAGGTCCGGCTGCTGCGCTATCACGGCCGCAGCGGCGGGCGCTTCGTGCGTCTCGGCTTTAACTCGCAACTCCCAAGCCTCTCGGCCGCCCTGCTCTCGTTGAAGCTGCACAAGGCGCCGATCTGGCTCTGTCGGCGCCAGCAGGCGGCGGAGCAGATGGCAGACGCCTTTCGCGATCTGCCGATCTCAATTCCGGAGATCGAAGCCAGCTCGACCCATGCGTGGCAAAAATTCGTTCTGCTCACCGATCGGCGCGACGAGCTCATGCGCCACCTCGCAGGCGCCGGCGTGCCTTCGATGATCCACTACCCGAGGCCGCTGCACCGCGAGCCGATGTTCGAGCCCGCATCCGATTGCCAATTCGAGCGGGCTTGCTTGCACGCGGCGAGAACGATGTCACTGCCGATCCACGGACACCTCGACCAGTCAGAAATCGCCAGGATCATCGCCGCAATGCGACAGTTTTTCAGCGCTTGAACGACATCCGCCGCTAAACGGTCTATCTCGGCATGACATGGTCGGCCAGCCGCACATCCAGCAGGGTCGGATCGATTTCGGCTTCGAGGCCGATGAACATGCTGTCGGCGTAGTCGATCAGCCGATCGGAGGCGCGCAGCGCGTCTTCGACCCCGGCGTGCAGCACCGCTTGCAGGAGATCGAGATGATGATCGATCGTGTCCAGCAGACCTTCGGGTCCAACGATCTGCGACAGGTACAATCCGCCAATGCGCCGGAACACGGTGTGGAGCGGCCGTAGCGTGCGGTCGAGAAACGGCTCGCCGGTCGCGCTCATCAGGGCCCGGTCGAGCTGCCTGTCGTAGGTGTTGAACTCCGCCAGGGTCATCTCGGCGCGCCTCGCCTTCATCTGGTGATTGAGATGAAGAAGCTGGCTGCGGATGTTGCCGGTCGCGTTGCGCGAGGCGGAGCGGATGACGAAGCGATCCATGTCGCGGCGCAACTGCAGCAGGCGTCGGTCACGCTCCAGATTGATTGGGCTGATCATCAGGCCGTCGCGCGGCCGGATCTGGATCAGGGTTTCGGCCGCGAGGCGGCGAACGGCCTGATGCACGGGCGTGCGGCCGACCTTCACGGCGTCCTGGATATCCTTGGTGGTCACGCCGGCGCCGGGCGCGAGGACGCGGTGGACGATCAGGTCCTCGATGCGATCATAGGCGATCTCGGAGAGGCTCTCGGTGCTGCGCGACGCCCCGTCGATTTCGCGAGCCGGAGACTCGGCTCCAGGCCGAGGCGGCTCCGTCTCAGCGCGTTTCTGCCCTGGCATCCTCATGCTCCAGCTATCTCCCGCCACTTGCATAGCATGACGAGCAGTGATATTTCACAAAATGTCACACGGATGAGCGTGCATGTTCAAGCGCGCCTAAAGCCCCGGGAGGATTGATCATGCTGCAGGTGTCGCGCCGCCTTGCTGTCGCGGGAGCCGCCATGGCTCTCACGCTTGCGCCCATGCTGATGCAGCCCGCGTGGGCGCAGGACAAGACGACGATCTCATTCGCAGGCGTCACCTTCTCGGAGGCCGGCCGCGGCGATCGGCTGCGCGCCTGGGTCGACAAGTTCAACAAGTCGCAATCCAAGATCGAGGTGCAGACGCTCGGCATGCCGTTCGCGACTTTCGCGAACACCATGTTCACGCAGATGGGCGGCGGCGGCGGCCCGGACCTGATCCGGTTCGACACGATCGATTTCTTCGCCGCAGTGCCGGCCGGCCGCATCCTGCCGTTCGATGACTTCGTCAAGGACAGCGACTTCAAGTTCAGCGCGCCCAACGACTATTTGAAGGTCAATGGCAAGCGCTACGGCGTCGCGTTCGAGATCTCGAACTACGTCATGATGTACAACCCGGCCCTGCTCAAGGACGGCAAGGCGCCGACCAATTTCGACGAGCTTCTGGCGGTCACCAAGGCCGCGACAGGCGGCGGAAACTATGGCTACGCCTACCGGGCGACCATGGCCGAGCGCAACGGCTTCTGGCAGGACCTGTGCAACTATGTGTTCGGCTTCGGCGGCCGCTGGAGCGACGGGACCAACCTGACGCTCAACAGCCCCAAGGTGATCGAGGGCGTCGCCGCCTACAAGAAGATGTACGACAGCGGCGCGATCCCGAAGGGCGCGGACGCGGCCACCTACCGGCGCATGTTCTGGGAGAACAAGGTCGCGATCGAGATCGACAACGGCGGCGTCGCCGGCATCTTCAACCAGCAGGCCCCAAACCTCGCCTTCCAGGCCGCGCCCTCCCCGTTCCCGACCCGCGCGCAGGGCCTGATCCTCGCGCCGCTTACCGTGAACGCCAACACCAAGAACAAGGACGCGGCCTTCACCTTCGTGAAGTGGGCGCTGCAGCCCGAGAACCAGAAGGACCTGCAGGACATCCTCGGCGCCTCCAGCGTCGCCACCGTGGTGCCGCGCGCGCCGGAGGAACTCGCCAAGAAGCCCTGGCTCAAGGTCTATGACGACCAGACCGAAAACGCCGTGCCGCAGCTCGTCGGCGGCTTCGAGGTCCGCACGCCCGAACTCCAGCAGATCATCATCGAGCAAGTGCTCAAGGTGCTGCAGGGCGGAATGGATCCCAAGAAGGCGATGGACGAGGCGCAGGACCTCGCGGTCGCCCGGATGAAGAAGTAACGCCACCTCGAGCCTCGAGCCGGCGTCCGCCGTGGCGGACGCCGGGCCAGCCCAGGAGCGGCCATGACCCCCGGCGCCCAGATCGACAATCCCCTCGCGTTTCGATGGACGTCCTATGCGTTCATGGCGCCCGTCGTGCTCTACCTGCTCGTGTTCGACTTCATTCCCCTGCTGAACGAGCTTTATCTCAGCTTTACGTCGACCTCGCTGCTGACGCCCGCCATCCACAAGTGGATCGGCCTCGACAACTACCGCGAGCTGTTCGGCAATTCGGACTTCCTGCATTCGCTCTGGATCACGGCCGTTTATACGATCGCCTGCGTGTTGCTGGCGATCGGCTTCGGGCTGGGCGCCGCGCTGCTGCTGGACGCGCCGTTCGCCGGCCGGGCCGTGGCGCGCGTCCTGGTCACGCTGCCCTGGGCGGCGCCGCCCGTGGCGGTCGCGCTGATCTTCAGCTGGATCTACAACGCCCAGTATGGCGTGTTCAATCACGCGCAGCGGCTGCTCGGCTTCGAGGCGTTCGAGAACTGGCTGGACACGCCCCAGCATGCGCTGGCCGCCATCCTGATCGCCACGATCTGGCAGATCTTCCCGTTCGCCTCGGTGGTGATCCTGGCGGCCCTGCAGGGCGTGCCCAAGGAGCTGCGCGAGTCCGCGGCGCTCGACGGCGCGGGCGCGTGGGCGATCTTTCATGCGGTGGTGTGGCCGACCATCCGGCCGACCGTGATGATCCTCGGCCTGTTCATCACCATCTGGTCGCTGCGCCGCTTCGACCTGATCTGGCTGATGACGCAGGGCGGCCCGATCGGCTCCACCAACACGCTGGTGATCGACCTCTACCGCCGCGCCTTCGTGTATCGCGATCTCGGCGCCGGCGCGTCCGTCGGCATGGTGGGCCTCTCGATCGCGTTTCTGATCACCATGCTCCACCACCGGCTGAGCCGCCGGTATGAACTCCAGGCCCGGTGACGCGATGCCCTCCTTGCCGCTTCCCGTGCGCCTGACGGCCGTGCTGTTCCTGCTGCTGCTGGCCGGCTTCCCGTTCTACTGGATGTTCGTGACGTCGCTGACGCCGTCGTCCGAGCTGTTCGCTTCCACGCCTCGGCTCTGGCCGACCTGGAGCGAGACCGGCGTGTACAGCGATGCCTTCCGGACCGTGCCGGTCGCGACCTGGCTGTTGAACTCGCTGATCGTGGCCTCCGGCACCACGGTGCTGTCGCTCGCGATCGCGCTGTTTCCCGCCTATGCGCTGTCGCGCTTCCGCTTCGCCGGCAAGGGCGTGATGGGGCTGTCGCTGTTCGCCACCCAGATGCTGCCCGAAGCCATGCTGGTGGTGCCGCTCTACGCGCTGTTCGGGCAATTCGGCATTCTCAACACGCTGTCGGCGCTGATCCTGGCTAACACCGCCTTCACGGTGCCGGTCGTGGTGTGGATCCTGAAAGGCGCCATCGACGGCGTACCGGAAGAGATCGAAGAGGCCGCCCGCATCGACGGCTGCAGCCAGGCCGGCGTCGTGTGGCGCATCGTGCTGCCGCTGATCGCCCCGACGCTGGCGGCCGCATCGGTGATCGCCTTCTTTCACGGCTGGAACGAGTACGTCTTCGCCCAGACGCTGGTGTCGAGCGAGAGCCTGCGCACCGCCTCGGTGGGACTGGCTGGCTTCGTCGGCGAGCTCTCCACGCCGATCCACACAGTGATGTCCATCGCGGTGATCTACACGGCGCCGGCCATCATCTTCTACCTGTTCGTCCAGAAATACGTCGTGAGCGGGATGACCGCCGGCGGCGTGAAAGGCTAGTGCGATGAAGATCACAGCTCTCGAGACGCTGCGCACCGAGGAATTCGCCAACGTGCTCTGGGTCCGCGTCCATACCGACGCGGGCGTCATCGGCCTCGGCGAAACCTTCTACGGCGCCGGAGCCGTGGAGGCGCACATCCACGACACGCTGGCGATGCGGCTGCTCGGGCGCAATCCGCTGCACATCGAGGCGATCCACAGGGACATGCTGAACCTGCCGATGGCGCAGGCCTCAACCGGCGTGGAGCACCGCGCCGCGTCGGCGGTCGACATCGCTTTGTGGGACGTGTTCGGCAAGGTGTGCGGCCAGCCGGTGCACCAGATGCTGGGCGGCCTGTGCCGCGACAAGCAGCGCATCTACAACACCTGCGCGGGCTACCGCTATGTGCGGTCCAACAACATCAAGCCGGTCTCCAACTGGAACCTCGACGGCAACGAGGGACCGTACGAAGACCTCGTCGGCTTCATGACCCGCGCCGACGGCGTGGCCGAAAGCCTGCTGGAGAGCGGCATCTCGGCCATGAAGATCTGGCCCTTCGATCCCGCCGCCCAGGAGAACCAGGGCCTCTATATCTCGGCCGAGCAGATGAAGAAGGCCACCGAGCCCTTTGAGAAGATCCGCAAGGCGGTGGGCGACCGCATGGAGATCATGGTCGAGTTCCACTCGCTGTGGAACCTGCCGGCCGCCATGCAGATCGCGCGGGCGCTCGAGCCCTACAAGCCGACCTGGTACGAAGACCCGATCCGGATGAACTCCCCGCAGGCGCTGGCCGAATACGCGGCGTCCACCAATGTCTGGGTCTGCGCCAGCGAGACGCTCGGCACCCGCTACGCCTACAAGGAATATCTCGATCGCGGCGCGGCGCACGTGGTCATGGCCGACCTGTGCTGGACGGGCGGCCTCACGGAGGGCCGCAAGATCGCCGCCATGGCGGAAACCTACCATCGCCCCTTCGCACCGCATGATTGCATCGGTCCGGTCGGCTTCATCGCGGCGATCCACGCCTCGTTCAGCCAGCCCAACACGCTGATCCAGGAAAGCGTCCGCGCCTTCTACACTGGCTGGTACAACGAGCTCGTCACCACCATGCCGGTGATCAAGGACGGCTACGTCTATCCTATGGAGGGACCGGGCCTGGGCGTCGAGCTGCTGCCCGCCGTCTTCGAGCGGACGGACCTCACCGTTCGCCGCAGCAGCTTGTGAGGCAGTCGGACATGGGACCTGCACTGTTCAACCTCGCTGGCCGCACGGCTCTGGTCACCGGCTCGTCGCGGGGCCTCGGGCGCGCCATCGCGGAGGGACTGGCGGCCGCAGGCGCATCCGTCATCATCAACGGCGTCGACCCGGCGCGCACGCGCGAGACCTCGGCAGCGTTCGTTGAGGCTGGCTACCGGGCGGATGCGGCGGCGTTCGACGTGACCTCCGAGGCCGCCGTCACGGCGGCGTTCGCGGACTTCGACGCCCGCGGGGTCGCGGTCGACATCCTGGTTAACAACGCCGGCATCCAGTTCCGCAAGCCCATGGTCGATCTCGCCACGGAAGACTGGCGGCGGGTGATCGACACCAACCTCACCAGCGCCTTCGTGATCGGCCGCGAAGCCGCCAGGCGGATGATCCCGCGCGGACGAGGCAAGATCATCAATATCGGCTCGCTCACCAGCGAGCTCGCCCGGGCGACGGTCGCGCCGTACACGGTCGCCAAGGGCGGCATCAAGATGCTGACCCGAGCCATGGCGGCCGAGTGGGCGGCTCACGGCCTGCAGGCCAACGCCATCGGGCCCGGCTACATGATCACCGACATGAACCAGGCGCTGATCGACAATCCCGAGTTCGACGCCTGGGTGAAGAAGCGCACGCCGGCCGGCCGCTGGGGCAGGCCCGAGGAACTGATCGGCGCCGCCGTCTTCCTCGCCTCGCCGGCCTCCGACTACGTTAACGGGCAGATCATCTATGTCGACGGCGGCATGATCTCCGTCCTTTGAATCTGAAAGCCCACGCAGTTGCGCGACAGCCCGGCGCGGCAGGAGTACTTTCATGAAAATCGTCTTCCACGGCGAGAACGCCAAGAGCTTCCGCGCCGGCTTCGAAACGTTGATCGACGGCGGCCACGAAATTGTCAGCCTGTCGGACGCGCTCGAATCGGAAGCAGAGCGCGAGCACTTCCGTACTGCCGAAATGATCGTGGGCATTCGCCTCAACGCCTCGATGCCCCGGCCCGAACGCCTCCGCCTCTACCAGGCGCCGGCAGCCGGCGTGGACCAGATCGAGCGCGACAGGCTGCCGCCAGGCGCCGCCCTCTGCAACGCGTTCGGGCACGAGGACGCCATCGCCGAATACGTCATGGCGGCGCTGTTGCTGCGACACGTTCCGTTGCCGGACGCCGACGCGCGCCTGCGCAAGGGCGATTGGCGCTATTGGGCCGGACGCCCTACCGGGCTTCGGACCGAGCTTGGCTCGACCACGATTGGGCTGCTCGGATATGGGCACATCGGCAAGGCCATCGCGGCGCGCGCCAAGGCGTTCGGCATGCGGGTGACGGTCGCGAACCGCACGCCGGTTCCGGTGGGACCCGGCGTGGATGAGAGCTACGGTTTGGATGACCTGGAGGCTTTCATGGGCTCAGCGGACGCCATCGTGGTGTCGCTGCCGCACATCGCTACGACGACCGGCATCGTCGGCGCGGCTGAACTGGCCGCCATGCGCCGCGACGGCGTCATCCTGAATGTCGGACGTGGTCCCGTCATCGACGAGCAGGCGCTCTTCGACGCCCTGCGGAGCGGCGCGATCGGCGGAGCGATCATCGACACCTGGTACCGTTATCCGGCCGGTGAGGACCAGACCCCCATGCCGGGAAACCTGCCGTTCGAGAGCCTGCCGAACGTCGTGATGACGCCGCACATGTCGGGCTGGACGGAAGGGACCATCAGGCGGCGCAAGCAGACGATCGCCGAGAATGTTCGCCGGCTCGACGAGGGCAAAGGTCTCCTCAATGTTGTTGTTTGAGCATCCAAAGCCGCCCAGGAAGGGCGGCTTTGGATGCTGTTAATCCCGAACGCAAAACGCCGCCCTTTGTTGGGCGGCGTTTTTGCATTTTGCGTCTGAGGGGCTTTGGTTGCGGGGACGCGCAACTACCTTAACCGAACGACACTACGCATCCGGAGCAGGCGCAAACAGAAAGATCGCTTCTGACTGGGAATCGGCCCGCCCCTCAGCACTCAGGCGCCATGAAGCTGTTTCGGGCAGCCAATTGCATGCCGTCGTTGCCGGTCGCGGTAAACACCAGCTTGGGCTAACTTCTGTAATTCCTGGTAGGTGGACGCATTCCTAAATCAACGCCGGGCACTTCCGGCCGGACGGGAGCTATCTCGAACCGTACAGCAAGATCGAGCGGCGGAGATCGACTCGCCGTTCTAGCAGCCCGTCGCAGGTCGACTTACGAACGCTGAAGCGCATCTTCAAGGCTGGCGCCCAGGCAGCGATGGACGCGCCCAGTCCTACCCTGCCCTAGCGACGGCCGCAATTGACTTGAAAGAGCAGCTTCGCCAATGGTCGACCGCGCCCTGAAACCCTTCGAGAGCAACCAGCATGCCCGGTCCCGTCACCGTTATTCGCAATTGCGACTGGGCCGTCACCCGCGCCGACGGAGAGACCGAGCATCGCTACCGGCAGGGCGTCGACGTCGCTTTCTGTAACGGGACGATCATCCATGTCGGCTCCGCCTACGCGGGTCAGGCCGATGTGGTCATCGACGGCCGGCGCAGCATGGTCATGCCGGGACTCGTCAATATTCACTGCCATTCAGGCGACGAGCCGATCGCCAAGGGCTTGTTCGAGGATGTCGGGTCGGCCGCGCTGTGGGGCAATGCGCTCTATGAGTTTTCGGCGCTGATTGATGCAGACGCCGACGCCAAGGACGCTTGCCAGATCGTGATGCTGGCCGACCTGCTGCGCTCGGGCGTGTCCAGCTGCCTCGACATCGCGGGCTTCCATCCGCACTGGCTGTCGCTCGCCGCTCAGAGCGGCATCCGGGCCTGGCTCGCGCCGGGCTTCCGCGAGGCGGCCTGGCGAATGGAAGGAAGTCACCGGCTGGACTTCGAGTGGGATATGGCTCGCGGGCGGGCCCGCTACGAGGAGGCGCTGAACCTGGTGGATCAGGCCAAGGCCCATCCCTCCGGTCGGCTCGATGGCGTCATCGCCCCCTCTCAGATCGAGACCTGTTCGGAGGCGCTGCTGCAGGAAGCGGCAGCCGCGGCGCGCGACAGAGGCGCCCGCATCACCATCCACGGCGCGCAGACCATGGCGGAGCACGAGGAGCTGCTGCGCCGCACCGGTGAGACCGCGCCACAGATGATGGAGCGGCTGGGGCTGCTCGGCCCGGACCTCATCATCGGCCACTGCATCTTTCTGGATCACCACGGCTGGACGCGCCAGCGCACGCGCGACGACCTCGCCAGGCTGGCCCGTTCGGGCACAAATGTCGCCCACTGCCCGGTGACGTTCGCGCGCTCCGGGATGACGCTGCAGACGCTCGGCGGGTATCGCCGCGCCGGCGTGAATGTCGGGCTCGGCACCGACAGCTATCCGTTCAACATGCTGGAAGAGATACGCGAAGCCCTGATCTGCTCGCGCGTTTCGGCGGGGTCGGTTTTCGATCTGGATACCGGAACCCTGTTCGACATCGCCACCACGGGCGGCGCGCGGGCGCTCGGCCGCGAGGACATCGGCCGCATCGCGGTTGGCGCCAAGGCCGATCTCGTGTTGGTCGATCTCGACCAGCCGACGATGCAGCCGGTGCACGATCCGCTTCGCAACCTCATTCACTGCGCCGCCGAGCGCGCCGTGCGCGACGTTTTCATCGACGGGCAACAGGTAGTGCGAGACCATCGCGTGCTGACGCTGGACGTCGAGGGCGCGGTCCGCCAGCTGCAGGATGCGCAGAAGCGCGCCTGCCGGGCGGCGGAGCGGGGCGACCCGCAGCGCCGGCCCCTGGCGAAGCTGGCGCCCTTGTCCCTGCCGCTCAGTACCTGATCGGGAACACGCGCGGGCTCAGCTGATCGAGCCTGCGGCCAGCCCAATCGTGGCCAGGAGCCGCCGCGATCGCCTCGCCTTGAGCCCGCCGGAGCAGCTCGATGTCCTCGGCGATGTCGAAATGCATGACTTCGCCCGCCTTCACCACCTGTCGGCCATCGACATAGACGTCCCGGATGGCCCGGTCGTTTGCCGAGTACACGAGGCTGCGGATCGGCTCGTAATCGGGCTGCATGTAGGGGTTGCGCATGTCGACGACGGAGAAATCCGCCTTGCAGCCCGGCGCCAGCCGGCCGAGGTCGGGCCGGCGGATCATGTCCGCGCCGGTGGCGGTCGCCCCCATGAACACGTCGTGCGTAGTCGAGGCCGTGAAGCTGCCGCCGATGATGCGCCCCGCGTAACAGGCCATGCGCATCTCATCGAGCATGTTGTGCGGGAAGCTGTCCGTGCCGATGCCGCAGCGGATTCCGGCCTTCACATAACGCGACAGCGTGTTGAGCGCGATGCCGCGCCTCGCGAACACGACAGGGCAATGGGCCACCATGGCGCCAGAGTCTCGCAACATCTCGAAGTCGTTGGCGTGGGGATAGTGGATCCACGGGTGATCGTTGAGGAAGATGCAGTGCCCGATGATCGTGTCGGGCCCCAGCGCGCCGATGCGGTCGAGCCACTCGACCGGCGTCGCCCCGTAGCGACGCACGATCTCCTGAAATTCGACGATGCTCTGCGCCGCATGGATCTGGATGGGCTGGTTCCGCTCGCGGGCGGCCGCCAGGGCGTCACGGATCTGCCCCTCGGAGCACGTGTCGATCTGCGCCGGACCAAAAAAGCCGGTGATCCGACCCGACGGATGCCGCGACGCCTTGTCGGCGATCTCGATGGCGTCCTTCAGCGCCTTGTCGCCGGCGGCGAAGTCGAGATCGTACTCGACCGAGTGGCCGTTGGTGGTCTTCCACGGTCCGGACCGGAACATGCCCCACAGCACAGCGCGGATGCCGGTCTCGGCATATTCATCCGCCCAGGTCTCGCGCGGGCGACCGAGATCGCAGATCGTCGTCACGCCGCTTTTCAGAAGTTCGGACACGGCCACGCGCAGGCACGGGCGCGTATATTCCTTGCCGACCTGGAACACCGGCATGAACTCGTACAGCGAGCTCTGGCCGAGCTTGGGCGACCCCAGCTCCTCGAGCATCCCCTTCCAGCCGGGCTCGTGCCCGGGATGGCTGTGTACGTCCACGAAGCCGGGAATGATCATCTGGTCGCGAGCGTCGATCTCCTGCGCGGCCGGCCCGGCATAACCTTTGCCGACATGCACGATATCCTGACCCGAAAATGCGAAATCGGCGCCGCGCAGATAGACGTGGGATTTGGCGGCCTGGTCCCAGGCCACCAGCCAATCACAGTTGCGGAAAACAGTGACGCCGGCGGTTTCGCTCATCGGAGTTCCGTTGTTCGATGGTGTGAAAAGACCTAGTGCGGCGCCGCCCTGCGGGACGCCCGTGACGGCTCGCCATGGGCTCGGCCCTGAGCTTCAAGCCCACGCCCGCAACGGCGCCCATGGCTGAGACGGCCGATGTGCACCTATAGTGGTGTTATGACCGAATACATTGATTCCTACTACTCCCGCACGCGCCATCCGTCGTCGTTGCGGCCGTCTTTGACCGGCGTTGTCGATGTCGACGTGGCAATCGTCGGGGGCGGGCTCGCTGGGCTGACCGCCGCAATCGAACTGGTCCGCGCCGGTCGAAGCGTCGCCATTCTGGAGGCGCAGCGCATTGGCTGGGGAGCGTCGGGCCGCAATGGCGGTTTCGTCGGGCCTGGCTACGCCACGAGCCTCTCGCACATCGCGCTGATGGCCGGCCGGGAGGCGGCGCACGAGTTGTATCGGCTCTCCATCGAAGGCGTCCGGATCGTCGAGGACAACCTCTCCGCGCTCCGCTCGACCGACAATGTCGCGACCTATGGCAAGATGAGCGTGATGCGCCACGCCGCCGCCCCGGCCCTGAAGGCCCGGCAGGAGCAGATGGCGCGCGACTTTGGTTACGCGCTGGAGTTCCGCGATCGTGAGCAGGTTCGCGGCGTGCTGCGATCGACCAAGTATCACGAAGCGCTGTTCGATCCTCAGGCGTTCCATTTTCATCCGCTCAATTACGCGCTGTCCCTGGCTTCCGGATGCGAAGCGCTGGGCGCGCAGATCTTTGAAGGCTCGCCGGTGATCGGCGCAAACCTGGATGGCGCGACCAAGGTGCTGCAAACGTCCGGCGGGCGGATCGAGGTGCGCGACGTGGTGTTCGCGACGGGAGGCTATACGGGGGACGTGTCGCCGCACTTGCGACGCGCGATGCTTCCGATCGCCACCTATGTGCTGCTGACGGAGCCCGCCCCGGAGCGGATCGCCGACGTCATCGGCGTGCCCTACGCTATCAGCGATAACCGGCGTGCTGGCGACTATTATCGCATCGTGGATGGCGGTCGAAGGCTCCTCTGGGGCGGGCGCATCACGACGCGCACGAGCGAGCCGGCGCGATTGGCCGAGATGCTGCGGGCGACCATGGTGTCGACCTATCCGAGCCTCGCCCACATCGGCGTCGATGCAGCCTGGTCGGGGCTGATGGCGTATGCCCGCCACCTCATGCCGATGATCGGGCAAACCACGCCAAACGTCTGGCACTGCTTCGGCTTTGGCGGGCATGGCCTCAATACGACCGCCGTCGGCGGGCGGGTCGTCGCCGAAGGCATCCTGGGCGCCAGCGACCGCTACAAGCTCTTCGCGCCGTTCGGGCTGAACTGGGCCGGCGGCCCGGTCGGCGCCGCGGTCGCGCAGATGACCTACTGGACCTACCAAGCCTTGGATTTGGCTAAGGAATTCCGGGCGGCGCGAGCCGGCTGATCCAGCCGGCGACGCAAAGGGCGGCGCTAGTCAAACCCCGTTCTCAGCCTGCGCTCGAGATAGCGGCTGTAGGCGCCCATTCCGTACGAGAACACGAGGTAGATCGTGGCCGCGAACAAATAGCCTTCCAGCACGGCGGCGCCGACCCATTCCGGGTCGAGCATCGCGGTGCGGACCGTCGACAGAAAGTCGAGCAGGCCGATGATCGTCACGAGTGTCGTGTCCTGGAAGAAGCCGATCGAGATGTTGACCAGCGGCGGGATGACGATCTTCAGGGCGGGCGGCAGCACGATGAGCCGCATCGCCTGCCAGTAGTGCAGGCCCAGTGACGCCGCAGCCTCGTACTGGCCGCGTGGAATGGCCTGGAGCCCGCCGCGCACCGCTTCCGCGATATAGGCACCCGCGAAAATGATGATCGCGACCTGGGCGCGGAGCAACTTGTCGACGGTCACGCCGGTCGGCATGAACAGCGGCAGCATCACGGTGGCCATGAACAGGATCGAGATCAGCGGCACGCCGCGAATGACCTCGATGAAGAAAACCGCGATGACGCGGATGGCCGGCAGCTTCGACGCTCGCGCCAAAGCGAGAACGACGCCGAGCGGAAAGCCCAGCGCCAAACCCACGGCGGTGAGGATGAAGGAGAGCGGCAGCCCGCTCCACTGCGTCGTGGGGATCGGACGCAGCCCGAACGCGCCGCCGGCGATCAGCACCATGCCGGCGACCAGAGCGAACGCCCAGACGGCCAGGAGCCAGCGCCCCCAGAACCGCGGGATCATCGAGACTCCGATCGCGACGAAGAACACCGCCATCGCGAGGGCAGGACGCCAGTGCTCGTCATAGGGGTAGACGCCGAAGATCATGAAGCGCGCTTTGGCGGTCAGGAATGGCAGGCAGATCCCGCTTCCGGCGCGGCAGATCGCGCCGCCACCTTCCGCGACGGCGCGCGTCACCGCCCATCCCCAGGCGGCCTTGGCGACGATCCAGAACAGCCAAAGGCAGACGATCGTGATCACCGCGTTGAGCGGCGTACCGAAGAGCGGCTGAACGGAGCGTTGAAAGAAGCCAGGCCTGGGCGGCGGCGCGGTCGCCATGAGTTCGGTCTGCGACATGGCTCAACGCTCCTTCAGCGCGACGCGGGCGTTGTACCAGTTCATGAAGAGCGAGATCGTGATCGAAATGCTGAGATAGACCAGCATCATGATCGCGATGCCTTCGACCGCCTGACCGGTCTGGTTCATGGTCGTGTTGGTCACGAGGACGAGGTCGGGATAGCCGATGGCGGTCGCGAGCGAGGAGTTCTTGAACAGGCTGAGATAGGCGCTGGTCAGCGGCGGGATGATCACCCGCAGCGCCTGCGGCAGTACCACGAGGCGCAGGGCCATGCCGCGATCCAGCCCGAGCGACTTCGTGGCGTCCCACTGTCCCCTGCCCACGGAGAGAATGCCGGAGCGCACCGTCTCGGCGATGCCCGCAGAGGCCGAGAGGGTCAGGCCCAGCAGAAGGGCCGTGAACTCGGGCTTCAGATGCGCGCCGCCGGCGAGCCGGAACCGCCCCTTCTCCGGGTATTCGATCGTTATCTCGGGCTGAAACAGCAGCAAGGCGACAAGCGCCGGCCCCAGCAACGCGAGCAGCACCCAGGGCCACATGCGCCGCTCCACGCCGGTGGAGACGCGCTGGGCCACCATGCGCCGTCGCACCGTCATCGCGAGGGCCATGCCGGCCATGAGAGCCAGCAGCACCTTGGTGTGCGACGGTGTCCAGTTCATCGCCGGGATGGTGACGCCGCTGTTCGAGATGAACACATGCGGCATCAACTCCACCGCTTCACGCACGGGCGGCAGCAGATTGACGATCAGCCCGTACCAGAGAAACAGGTACAGCAGCAGCGGAACGTTGCGCAGCGCCTCGACATAGACCAAGGCGAGCGCCCTCAGCAGCGGATTGCCCGACAGGCGCGCGACGCCGACGATGAGGCCGAGGATCGTCGCGAACACAACCGCAAGCGCGGACACGAAGATCGTGTTGAGTATGCCGGTCAGCAACGCGCGGGCGAAGCTGTCGGTCGGCTTGTAGTCGATGAAGCTCGGACTGATCACGAAACCAGCTTCGCGGCTCAGGAAGCCGAACCCGGTGACGATGTTCTGCTCGGCGAGCTTTTGCGACACGTTGGCGGCCAGATACCACGCCACGCTGGCGACGAACGCGACCGCCAGCACCTGGTACAGGATGGCGCGCACACGCAGGTCGTAGAACAGTCGCGTCATCGCGGCGTGCTCGCTCGGCTCATCAGGGCGGGGATGGACGGGACGGAACGGGACGGCAGGCGGCATGTGGGCCGCCTGCCCGCTTAATCGCAAAGGCCGAATCAGGCCTCGCGGGCCGGCTTACCGGAACGGCGGCGAGTACAGGAGGCCGCCTTCGGTCCAGAGCTTGTTGGGTCCGCGCGTGAGACCGATCGGGGTGTCGGGCCCAACGTTGCGGTCAAACATTTCGGCATAGTTGCCGACGCCCTTGATCACGTTGTAGGCCCACTTCGCATCGAGCCCGAGCATCTTGCCGAGGTCTCCGCTGACGCCCAGCAGACGTTGCACTTCCGGATCCTTGCTGGTCAGGAAGGTATCGACGTTCGCGCGCGTGATCTTCAGCTCCTCCGCCGCCACCATGGCGAAGAACGACCAGGTGACGATGTCGCGCCAGTTGGCGTCGTTCTGCCGGACGACAGGCGCGAGCGGCTCCTTGGAGATCGTCTCGGGGAGGATGACGTGATCCTTCGGGTTGGGCGCCACCGCGCGCACGGACGCGAGGTCGGATCGGTCGGTCGTGATCGCGTCGCAGCGGCCGGTGAAGTAGGCGTTGCGCCACTCGTCCGAATTCTCGAACACAACCGCCTCGTACTTGATGTTGCGAGGCCGGAAATAGTCTTCAAGGTTTTGCTGCGTGGTGGTGCCGGGCAGCACGCAGACAACGGCGCTGCCGAGTTCGCCCGCGCTCTTCACGTTGAGCTTGGCCGGAACCATGATGCCCTGGCCGTCGTAGAAGACGATCGGTCCGAAATCAAGCCCGAGCGAATTGTCGCGCGAAAAAGTCCAGGTGGTTTGGCGCGAGAGAAGGTCAACCTCGCCGGACTGCAGCCCCTGGAAGCGAACATTGGTGCTGAGAGGCACTGACTCGACCTTGTCCGGATCGCCGAATACAGCGGCCGACACCGCGCGGCAGACATCCTGGTCGAACCCGCGCCGCACGCCCTTGTCATCCGCGAAGGAGAACCCGGCCGCAACGGGCGAGACGCCGCACAAAACCTTGCCGCGCTTTTTGACGGCGTCGAGCGTGGCCTGCGCCTGCGCGGGCGCGGATGCAAACAGCCCCAAACCGAGCGCCACGCCAAGGCCCGCGACCAGCCTGAACGGCTTGATATTCTTCATGAAGATCCTCCCTGCAGAGGGCTTGAACAACCCGCTGTGTCGTTGACGCTATAGCAGGTTCAACGCCCCGACAATTCGTGTGACGCGTGTTGTGCGCTGCATTCTCACGCGTTTCTCTGGCTAGGCCGGCCGCCTCCGAAGCGACTGCAACGACCTCGCCTTGACACGGAATACGTGTTGTATACCGTCGGGATAATAAACGAGCTTGGGCTCTGGACGCTTCGCTCCGACGAAGAAGGGCTGACCGATGACAAATTCCGACCGGCCGCCCCACTCGGCGACAGAAAAGCTGATCACCTTCCTTTACTATCGTGATCTGCCTGCCGCGATGCGCTTCTACGAGGATGTTATCGGCCTGACGCTGGAAATCGACCAAGGCTGGTCGAAGATCTACAGGGTCACTGCCAATGGATACATCGGCTTAGTCGATGAAAGTCGCGGCAGTCACCGCGCGAACGACATCAAGCCTGTACAGATCTGCATGCGCGTCGACGACGTCGACGGATGGTACGCGTATATCCGCAGCGTCGAACCTCCAGGCCTACGCGAACCGCGCAGCAACGCCGAACTCAAGATCCGGGCTTTCGTGTTCGACGATCCTGAAGGCTACCAGCTCGAGATCCAGTCCTCGCTCGATTGATCGGGGCGTTCACCACATTCGGACCATGCGCAGGGGAGCGATTAGATGATGACGAACGGCCTCACGGGTTTGACACGCCGCAATCTTTTGGCGCTTGCCATGCTGAGCGGCGTAGCGCTTTCCGGAGCCGCCCACGCGCAGGGCAAGTCGCTCTCGATCGCGCTGACCGCCGACGCGGTGATCCTCGATCCGCATGCGGCCAACGAGCTCACCGGCAACATCATGTTCTACCACTTCTACGACCCGCTGGTGACGCGCACGCCGGAGCTCGGCTTCGAGCCCGGACTGGCCGAGAGCTGGCAGGTCGTGGACGACACGACCTGGGTCTTCAAGCTGCGCAAGGGCGTCCGGTTTCACAACGGCGACGAGCTCAAGGCCTCCGACGTCGTCTACACGTTCGAGCGCCTGAAGAAGGCGCTGATGTCGAACCTCGTCGCCAACATCGCGTCGTCGCGCGCCATCGACGACTACACGGTGGAGATCAAGACTCCCAAGCCCTACGCGGTGCTGCACATGGCGCTGGCCGAGGTGCTGATCGTCAACGAGAAGTACACCAAAGCGACCGGCGACGAGCAGATGGGTCTGAAGCCCATGGGCACTGGACCCTACAAGCTCGCCGAATGGGTCAAGGAAGATCGGCTCACCCTCTCGGCCAATCCCGATTACTGGCGTGGCAAGCCGAAGATCGACACCGTGGTCTTCAAGCCGATCACCAACCCGGCCACCCGCACGGCGGCGCTGCTGACCGGCGGCGTCGACGTAATCCAGGACCTGTCGGTGCGTGACGTCGCCAGCGTGAAGGCTAACCCGGCCTTCGAGGTCGTCACCCGGCCGAGCCTGCTCAACATGGTGATCGCGATTGACACGCGCGAGAAGTCGCCGACGATCGACCTGCCCGTAAACCCGATGCGCGACCGCCGGGTGCGCGAGGCGCTGGCGCGCGCCATCAACATCGAGGCGATCAAGACCGTGGTGATGAACGGCTTCGCGACCCCCAGCGAGCAGTATGTCCCCTCGTCGCACCTGGGCTACGTGCCTGGTCTCGACTTCCACAAGCTCTACCCGTTCGACGTCGAGAAGGCGAAGTCGCTGATGAAGGAGGCGGGCTTCGAGAAGGGGTTCTCGATGACGCTCGACACCACCAACAACCGCTACGTCAACGACGGCGCAATCGCGCAGGCGCTGGCCGGCATGCTGGCGCGCATCAACGTCAAGCTCAACCTGAACCTGATGCCCCGGTCGAACTTCTTCGGCTACATCCGCGTGCCGTCCGACAAGTCGAGCTTCATCATGAGCGGTTGGGACACGCCCTCCGGCGACGCCGGCAACATGTACAGCACGCTGATGTACAGCCGCGGCAAGAAGCCCGGCTTCGGCCAGGCCAATCGCGGCTCCTTCTCCAACGACGAGTTCGACAGCTGGATCGACAAGGCCGACGCCACCGCCGACATCAAGCAGCGCGACGAGTTCCTGAAGGAGGCCACCAAGGTGGCGGCGCGCGAGATCCCGATGATCCCGCTGCACTACGAGCAAGACATCTACGCGGCCAAGAAGACCGTCAAGGTCGTGCCACGGATGGACAAGTTCATCTGGGCCTACGAGATGGACGTGAACTGACCACGTCTTCAAGCACCTGATCGTCCGCAGGCGGGCTTCCGGGAGCCCGCCGGCCGCCGCCCCCTCGGCCACGCCCTGAGAGAATGCAATCGTGTTCGGCTACTTCACCAAGCGATTGGTTCAGATCGTCGTGGTCCTGTGGGCCGTGTCGGTGCTCGTGTTCGTGATGATGAGCTTCACGGGCGACCCGACCTACATGATGGTGCCGCTCGACGCCACGGAGGAGCAGATCGCGCAGGCGCGCAGGCTGCTCGGCCTCAACGACAGCCACCTCGTGCAGTACGGCCATTTCCTTTCGAGCCTTGCGCGGGGCGACTTCGGGCGCTCCTTCGTGTTTCGCCAGCCCGCCATGCAGCTGATCCTCGAGCGGCTGCCCGCGACGCTAGAAATTGTTGTTCTCGCCATGGCGATAGCCCTTGTGGTTGCGATCCCGCTCGGCGTTTACGCCGGCGCGAGCCCGGAGCGGGCCAGCAGCCAGGCCGTAATGGCCGGTTCGCTCGTCGGCATTTCGCTCCCCGGGTTCTGGCTCGGCATGGTGCTGATCTACATCTTCGCGGTGAAGTTCCAGCTCGTCCCTTCGTCGGGCAGAGGGCCGACCCAGGAATGGCTCGGCATGCGCGTCAGCTTCCTAAGCTGGGAGGGCTTCCGCCACCTCATCCTGCCGGCGCTGACATTATCGGTCGGCACGCTCGCGATCCTGATCCGCATCATCCGCGCCGAGATGATGGAGGTCATGAAGCAGGACTACATCAAGTTCGCGCGCGCCAAGGGGGCGGACCGGCGCGGCGTGCTGTTCAAGCACGGGCTCAAGAACGCGTTGATCCCGCTCGTCACGGTTTTTGGACTGATGATGGGCGACCTCATCGCTTTCGCGACGCTGACCGAGACCATCTTCGCGTGGCCCGGCATCGGCAAGCTGCTGGTCGACTCGATCTACCGCGGCGATCGGCCGGTGATCGTCGTCTACCTGATGTTCGTCGCCTTCATGTTCGTGGTGGTCAACTTCGTGGTCGACATCCTCTATGCGGTCATCGATCCGCGCATCAAGGTGAAGTG
The DNA here is from genome assembly GCF_056400925.1 of Alsobacter sp. P4_H11. NCBI lineage: Bacteria > Pseudomonadati > Pseudomonadota > Alphaproteobacteria > Hyphomicrobiales > Alsobacteraceae > Alsobacter > Alsobacter sp. P4_H11. The sequence goes on along the minus strand of NZ_JBFUKI010000001.1, from coordinate 77,482 downwards.
AAGCGCCCGATGATCATGCTTTCAGGGGCCATGAGGCGCTTCGCGGGCTCGGAACTCTTTCACAGTTTCCGGCACAACCGCTCGGCCAAGATCGGCGCGGCGATCGTGGCGATGTTCGTCGTCATGGTGTCGATCGGCCCCTGGCTGGTCGCGCAGGATCCCTATGACGTCGCGCAGCTTGAACTCATGGACTCGTTCAAGCCGCCGGTGTGGCTGGAAGGCGGCGTGCCGCAATACTGGCTCGGAACAGATGGCCAGGGACGCGACGTGCTCGCCAGCATCGTTTACGGCAGCCGCATCTCGTTGTTCATCGGTTTCGCGGCCATGTTGGGCTCCTGCGTGCTCGGGGCCGCGCTCGGGCTCGTCGCCGGCTTCTATGGCGGCAAGCTGGACAGCGTCATCATGCGGATCGCCGACATCCAGCTCTCGTTTCCATCGGTGCTGACGGCCCTGTTCCTGATGTCGGCGTTCGGGACAGGCGCCGACAAGGTGCTGATCGCGCTTATCTCGGTAGGCTGGGTCGTGTATGCGCGGATCGTGCGGGGCTCGACGCTGCGGGAATCGCAAAAGGAATACGTCCAGGCGGCCCGCGTCTCGGGCCTGCCGAACCGCAAGATCATCCTGCGCCACGTGCTCCCCAATGTGCTGACACCCCTGATCGTGGTGGCGACGATCCAGGTCGGCACGTTCATCCTCATTGAGGCGTCGCTGTCGTTTCTCGGCGTCGGTGTGCCGATCACCGAACCTTCGCTCGGACTGCTGATCAAGAACGGCTTCGACGTGCTGTTTTCCGGGCTGTGGTGGATCTCGGTGTTCCCGGGCCTGTTCATCATGCTGATCGTCTTCGGCATCAACCTGCTCGGCGATTTCCTTCGCGACGAGCTCAACCCGCGCCTGAAATGACGATGACCCCGCTCCAGCCTGTCGTGGCCGCAGACCCGATGGCCACGCCGTTGCTGTCCGTCACCGGGCTGAAAACCTACTTCCACACCTTCGCCGGGGTGGTGAAGGCGGTCGACGGGGTCAGCTTCGACCTCGCGCCGGGCGAGATCCTCGGGCTGGTCGGCGAGTCGGGCGGCGGCAAGTCCATGATCGGGTTTTCGATCATGGGGCTGATCGATCCGCCAGGCCGCATCGAGGCGGGCGAGATCCGCTTCGAGGGACAGGACCTGCTGCGGCTCGACGAGGCCCGCATGCGCAGCGTCCGCGGCAAACGCATCGCGATGATCTTCCAGGACCCGATGACGGCGCTGAACCCGTTGTACACGGTGGGCAACCAGCTAGAAGAAATGCTGCGGCTGCATTCCGGCCTGTCCTCAGGCCAACGACGGGCGCGATGCGTCGAGATGCTGCGCGAAGTCGGCATTCCGCAGCCCGAGGAGCGTCTCGACAGCTACCCCCACCAGTTTTCCGGCGGCATGCGCCAGCGTGTGGTGATCGCGATCGCGATGATCGCGGGCCCTCGCCTCCTGATCGCCGACGAGCCGACCACGGCGCTCGACGTGACCATCCAGGCCCAGTTGCTGCGGCTGATGAAGCGCCAGGTGGAGCAGACGCGGGCGTCGCTCATCTTGATCACGCATGATCTCGCGGCGGTGTCGCAGATGGCCGACAAGGTCGTGGTGCTGTATTGCGGCCGCATCGTCGAGCGGGGGCCGACAGCGCAGCTCATCCGCAGCCCCGTGCACCACTACACGCGCGGCCTGCTCGACTCGATCCCGCATGACGACCGGACGCGTCGGCGGCTGCACCAGATCCCCGGCTCGGTTCCCAACATCCGCGCCCTGCCGCCCGGCTGCGCCTTCGCGCCGCGCTGCAGCGCCGCCCAGGCGCTCTGCCGAGAGGTCGAACCGGCGCTGACCGAGTTCGCGCCCGGCCGCGCCGCGGCCTGCCATTTCCCGCTGGAGGCGAAGCTCTGATGGCCCCGCTGCTCCAGGTCGATGATCTCCAGCAACGCTTCGACGCGAGCGGCGGCTTCTTTGACCGGCTGCGCTGGCGCAACGGCCGTTTGTCGGCGCCCCGCCGCGTGGTCCACGCGGTGAACGGCGTGAGCCTGTCGATTAACCGCGGCGAGGTGCTCGGCATCGTCGGCGAAAGCGGGTGCGGAAAGTCCACGCTGGCGAAAACGGTGATCAAGCTCCACCAGCCGACCGGCGGGCGCATCATCCTCGACGGCGAAGACATCACCGATCACGACTTCGCCCGCATGCGGCCGATCCGCAGCAAGATGCAGATGATCTTCCAGGACCCCTACGCGTCGTTGAACCCGCGGCAGCGGGTCAGCGACATCGTGATGGAGCCCTTTATCGAGAACGCGCCCGGCAAGGTCCGCGACGCCAAGGACCGGGCGCTCGCGCTGCTCGCCAAGGTGGGCCTCGGCCCCGAGCATGCGGACCGCTACCCGCACCAGTTCTCGGGAGGCCAGCGCCAGCGGATCGGCATCGCGCGCGCGCTCTCGGTGGAGCCCGAGCTGATCATCGCGGACGAGCCGGTCTCCGCTCTCGATGTGTCGATCCAGGCCCAGATCCTCAATCTGATGATGGATCTGAAGGACGAGATGAACTTCTCCTACCTGTTCATCACGCACGACCTGTCCGTGGTGCGGCACATCAGCGACCGGATCGGGGTGATGTATCTCGGGTTCATGGTCGAGACCGGTTCGACGGACGCGATCTTCAACAGCCCGAAGCACCCCTACACGCGTGCGCTGCTGGCGGCCGCGCCCGTTCTCGGCGCCCCCATCGCGGCGGCCGCCGAGGAGATCAGGGGGGAGGTGCCGAGCGCCTTCAACCTGCCGTCCGGCTGCTGCTTTCGCACACGCTGCCCCCTCGCCTTCGATCGCTGCGCCGTCGAGCGCCCCGTGTTGCGCCAGCAGGGCGACGGACAGGCGGTCGCCTGCCACCTGCACGACGCAATCGCAACCGCGTCCCCCCTGGAGGCCCACGCATGACCATCATCACGATCAGCCAGGGCCGCGTCGCGCTGGACGACCCCCATGCCTGCACGGACGCCAACGACATCCTGACGGTGTTCGGCGCGCTGTTCGACACCCTGGTCCGGCGCACCCCGGATGGCGGCTACGGGCCGGCGCTCGCCACGGAGTGGACAGTCTCGGAGGATGCGCGCCGCTACCAATTCCGCCTGCGCGAGGGCGTGCTGTTCCATGACGGCGAGCCCTGTGACGCCGAGGCGGTCCGCTACGCGCTGCTGCGCATGGCCCGCCCCGACATGGGGGCGACGCTGGGCGCGCCGGGCGTCTATGCGCAGTATCTCGCCGGGCTGGAGGTGGAGGTGCTGAGCCGCCACGAACTCGCGCTGACGCTGGCGCAGCCCATCGCCGACCTGTTCGACATCCTGGCCTACGGGCACATCGTCTCGCCGCGCGCCGTGGAGGCGGCCGGAGACGACCTCGCGCGCCGCGCGGTCGGCACGGGCCCCTACCGGCTCTGCGCCTACGAGCCCGGCGAGCGCATCGAATTGCTCGCCAATCCAGGCCACTTCGACGGCAAGCCGACCTTCGAGGGCGTCACATGGGTCAAGGGCGACACGGCGGCCGGCCGCGCCGAGGCGCTCAGGACCGGACAGGTCGACATCGCCAACGGCCTGCCGCGCTCGGCGCTGTCCGAGCTCCCGTCGCCGTCGTTCACCGTGGAGGAGTTCCTGGCCCCCACGGCGCTGATCATGATGTTCAACGCGGCGCAAGGACCCGCCAGCGATCCCCGCGTCCGCCTCGCCCTCAATCTCGCCATCGACCGCCAGGCCTTGGTGGACGATGTGCTGGGCGGCGGCGGGCAGCCGCTGCACGGCTTCGTGAGCCCGGCGCATTACGGCGCCGACCCGGAGGCGCCGCCCTTCCGGCAGGACCTTGCCGAAGCCCGGCGGCTCCTCGACGAGGCCGGCCATGCGGACGGCCTGACCCTGCACCTCTACTGCCCGACGCGACTGCCCGACGAAGCGCAGGCCCTGGCGGACGCCGTCGAGGCGCAACTCGCCCCGCTTGGCGTTCGCTTCGAGCGCCACATCGAGCCCGATCGCGTGCTTTACGCCAACCAGGTCAGGCTCAAGGCCATTCGCGACATTTGCGTGTTCGACTCGAGCCCGATGAGCGTGTTTCGCGTGCTGCACGAGAAGATCGATTCCCGCGTGCGCGGCTCCTGGTGGGAAGGCTACGCCAACCCGGCCGTGGAAGAGCTGCTCGATCGTGCGCGCCGGACGGTCTCGGCCGAGGCGCGCGAAAAGCTCTACCGGCAATGCTACCGGCTGCTGCAGCAGGACCCGCCCTGGCTCTATCTCTACAATCACCGCCGGGTGATCGGCCTTCGCGGCCATCATCCCGCTTGGCGCATGCGCCGCGACGGCGTGGTCGACATCCGCGCCCTGCCCGCTCTGTAAGCGCCCGCGCGCAGCTCGCCTGGGCTGACGTGTCAGCCCAGCTCCGCCAGCTTGCGCTCCTGGCGCGCGATCAGTCGCTCGATGTCGGCGAGATCGCCTGCCGACAAGCGGCCGGCCGGCGCGCGCAGCGCCGCAGACGCGATCACGCCACGGCGCGCCAGGATGTGTTTCCTGATCTGCAATCCCAGCCCCGGCTGCAACTCGTAGCGGGCCAACGGCAGGTAGGCGTCGAAGATGTCGTGGGCGCGCTCGATGTCCCCGGCGGCATGCGCCCTGCAGACCTCGACCATCATCTCCGGATAGGCGAAGCCCGTCATCGCCCCATCGGCGCCGCGGCTCATCTCCTCCGGAAGGAAGATCCCGCCATTGCCGCACAGGATCGATATTCTGCGCGCTTCGCCGCGATCGCTGGACGCGCGCAGCGCGCCGATCTTGTTCAGCCCCGGCCAGTCTTCGTGCTTCAGCATCACGCAACGAGGCAGCGCCTGCACGATGCGGGTAATCACGCTTGTGGAAATCTGCACGCCGGTCGCGAGCGGATAATCCTGCAACACGAACGGCGTCTCGCCGAGCATCCCCGCCGCCGTCTCGAAGTAAGCGTAGATCTGGTCATCGGTCCTAAGGCTGGAAGGCGGAGCCACCATGACGCCCGCCGCCCCGGCGTCCATCACCTCAGCGCTGAGCTCCCGCATCGGCGCGAAGCCCGGCGCGGAGACGCCCACCACGACCGGAACCGCCCCGCCCACGCGCCCCAGCACGCGCTTCACCACGGCCAAGGACTCGGCTGCGGTGAGCTTCGGAGCTTCGCCCATCATGCCCAGCAAGGTGAGGCCGCTCGCGCCCTTCTCGAGGTAGAAATCCACCATCGAGTCCAGGCTGGCGTCGTCGATGGCGCCCTGCGGGGTAAACGGCGTGACGGCGATCACGAACACGCCTGACGCGGCTTCGCTGATGAGGGGCATTGGATTCCAATCTTCGGGTGACCGGGATGACGCTCAGAGATCGCCCAGAAGAACGCGGCCCAAGGCCATGGCGGTCGCAGCTTGCGTCGGCTCCACGACCGGGACGCCGAGCTCGTCCTGAAGGCGCCGCCGATAGCGCGCCATGCCGGCGCAACCCATCACGATGACATCCGCGCCGTGGGCGTCGCGCAGCGCGCGGCCGGTGGCGGTCATGCGCTCATAGGTGCGCGCCTCGTCGCCGAGCTCGGTCACGCCCAGCCCGATCGAGAGATCGCCGGCGAAGCGGGCCATCACGCCCATCGCGCCGAAATAGCGCAGATGCCGAGGGATTGAGGTCGGCAGGATGGCGATCACGCCAAAACGCTGGCCCAAAGTGAGCGCCGTCAACACGCCGGCCTCGGCGATGCCCAACACCGGGCGCTTGCTCTGCTCGCGCATGGCGTGGAGACCCGGGTCGCTGAAGCACGCGACCACAAAGGCCGCCGCGTCTTGTTCGAGCTCGCCGGCGCGCCGCAGAAGCGGCCCGATGACGCCGTCCACATCGCGCTGGCTCTGGATCCCGGCCGGTCCGTCCGGCAAGGTCAGGCAGGCGATCGCCGGCCCTTCCGGCGTGCGCAGCGGCGCGACGGCCCGGTCGATGGCGTCGGTGACGCTCGTTGAGGAATTCGGGTTGATGACGTAGATCGTGTTGCCCATGGCGGAGCGCTCCAAGCCGCGGCCTCAGTAAAGATCCGCGCCGAAATTCCGTGCGGGATCGAATTCGGGCGAGAGCCGGCCCGTGGGTCGCGTGGATTCGCCCGCCGCACGCAACAGGAGCCGGCCGGAGCCAGGCGCGGCGGCGATGGCCCCATCCGCGACGATTACCTCCCCCCGCCGCAGCACCGTTTCGGGCCAGCCCGTGACCGTGCGGCCCTCAAAGGGGTTGTAGCCCGCATTGTCGTGCAGGTCGTTCCCCAGGGTGACACGGCGCTCGGGGTCCCAGATCGCGATGTCGGCGTCCGCCCCGATCGAGAGCGAGCCCTTTCCGGGCAGGTCGTAGATCTTGGCCGGAGCCGTCGCGGTGAGCTCGACGAACTTGCTGAGCCCCATGCGCCCTTGCGACACCATGGCGTCGAACAGCAACGGCTGCCGCAGCTCCAGCCCCGGCATGCCGTTCGCCATCTGCTTGAACGTCGGACTGTCCCCGGCGCTGAGCTTGCCGCTCGCGTCGAACCGATAGGGCGCGTGATCGGACGACAGGATCTGCAGGTCGCCGAGGGCCAGCGCTCGCCAGAGCGCCTCCTGGTCGGCGGCCGTGCGCTGGGGCGGCGAACAGATCCACTTGGCCCCTTCAAGCCCCGGCCGGTCGAGATCCTGCCCCGTCATCAGCAGGTAATGCGGGCAGGTCTCGGCGAAGATCTTCACCCCGCGTCCACGCGCGTCGCGGATCACGGCCGCGCCCTCCGCGGTGGAGACGTGAAAGATCATGATCGGCTGGTCGAGCAACTCGGAAAAGGCGATCAGGCGGTGGAAGGCCTCGACCTCCGCCGCGCGCGGATGGCTCACGGCATGGAATTTCGGCAGAACATAGCCGCGGGCGACCAGCCGCTCGCTCATCCATTTCAAAACGCCGTGGTTCTCCGCGTGAACGCAGACGAGCGCTCCGGCGCTGCGGGCCGCCAGCATGACGTCCAGCAGCTGCTGGTCGCTCACCTGGACGGCGTCGTAGGTCATGAACACCTTGACCGAGCGGTGTCCGGCCCGGATCAGGGCCGGCAGGTCCTCGTCGAGCGTCTGCTGGTCCGGATTGGCGACCATGAGGTGGAAACCGTAGTCGATCACCGCCCCGCGCCGGGCCAGCGCCGCATAGTCCTCCACGACCGTGCGGAGCCGCGCGCCCCGGTGCTGGGCCGCAAAGGAGATGACCGAGGTCGTTCCGCCGAAAGCGGCCGAGCGCGTCGCGCTCTCGAAGGTGTCGGCGTTCATCAACCCGCCGCCTGACAGCTGTTCGATGTGGCAGTGCACGTCGACGCCGCCCGGGAGGACGAGCTTGTCTCTTGCGTCGATCTCCCGACGGCCAGCCGGCAGCGACGCGCCAATGGCCACGATCGTCTCGCCCGCGATCGCGAGATCGGCCTTGAACACGTCATTGGCGGTCGCGATGACGCCGTTGCGGATCACGGTGTCGTAGTGCATGTCGACCATGGTGGACTCCGGATGCGGGCCGCCGCACACCAGCCATTCTGCTTGGGCGCTACGCCCTGCAGACTGGCCACCGTGCAGCCGAGCCTGCGTGACTTCGACATACAGTGTGTATACTGTGGGGATAGCGAGAGGGAAAGCCAGGGTTGCGGTGAGTGTGCATGTCAGGAACGCGCGAAGACGCGGTTCAGCAATGCATTGACGCCCCCAACAGCGGAGTTGATGGGTGACCGCCGATCAGGGCACGATCTCGACGCTGGGTCATACGACCTATGAGCGGCTCCGCGACATGATCCTCAACGGCGAGCTGCCGGCAGGCGCGTCGCTGCAGGAAACCAAGCTTGCGGAGCGTCTGGGCGTATCCCGGACGCCTGTGCGCGAAGCCACCATGCGGCTGATGACGGAAGGGCTGGTGCTCCGCAGCGCCGGCGCCACGCCAGTCGTTCGTCGGCTCTCCATCGACGACTTCATCGAGGTCCTGCACATCAGGCGGCTGCTCGAGGTCGAAGCCGCGGGCCGCGCCGCCCAGACGGGCGGATCTCCCGAACTTAGTGCAGTCGGGGCCCGCATCGCCGAGTTCCGCGACGGCGTCGAGCCCACGCCCGCCGAGCACGTCGCGGTGGACGACCGGCTTCATCGGATCATCGCAAGTCTGGCCGGTTCGCGCCTGCTCGCGGAATTGATCGAAGATCTGCGCAAGAAGACGAAGATCTTCGACATGGGGCGGGTGCCCGAGCGGTTCGACCCCGGGGTCCGCGAGCATCTGGCCATCATCGACGCCATCGCGGCGCGAGACGCGGCGCGCGCGCAAGACGCCATGCGCGAGCATATCGACAACGTCCGCGCGAGCGTCATGTCGCATCTGCGACGCTTGTTCTGAAACGATTGTCGCCTCAGGGTAGCCTGATCGAGCGTGTCGTCATCAACCCACGCGAGGCGGGGGGGGGCGAGAACAAACTCGTGGCGAGAGCGCCAGCGCCTTCGCAGGCGAATCTGGTGCGGGGGGCCCGCAACCACCTTAACCGAAGGTCGCAGCGAGTCCGGAGTACAGGCAAGCCAAAAGACTGCTCCTGAACCGTACCGGACACTCGGAATGACAGCTTAGGCCGCGCGACAATCGACTTACCGCGAGCTAGCGTTGAGGTGAGGCGGCGCTTGCCCTCCGAAGGCTCGATAATCGGTGTGCGGGCAGCCAGAAAAACCCTGATTCAGCCTACGATTTGAGCTTAAAAGCTGGCCGAATGTACATGGGCGGCACCGCCGCGCCACGTTGGAGCTTGGGTCGAGCTGAATTGAGCTCTAGCCAGCGCCCGCGTGTAAAATGGTTCCCTCATGGAACCGCCTGCGCCAGCAACTGGCGACCTTGCTGTGCAGGCTGAGCCAACTGCCGCCGGCCCAACCCTCGACTGGTTGAACTTCCTAACTCACAGATGTGCGCGGCGGCCTCGGACGCTATGTGGGCGCCTTCCTGTTCACGCATGCCGGGTGGGACCAGGCGAAGCCTCGGGCGTCCTGATCGTTGCAGCTGGCAACAACGCAACCTTTGGAATTTTGGCCGTAGTCGGACTACTCGTGCTCCTAGCCGCACAGGGTAAAAGGGTGGGAGCCGAGGAAGGCGAGTTGCCAGGGCGGCGCCAGTAAGCCCTCATAGTGGCCGGTCTTGCCTCATCAGTTTTGCTGCCCGTGTGTAACCACCGTCACCGCCGTCGATGAAGTGGACGTGTTGACTGTCGCTGGCCGAGGTCACGAAACACGTCATCAGGGCTGTGGGGGAAACGTGCACGCCAAACTCTAGATTTCCGCCTGCCGCAATCGATGCCAGTTCGGCGCGAATGGCTGCTTCGGCCGCGCCGTCACAGTCGATAACAAGACTCAGTTGCCGGTCGAACTTACAAAAATCCGTGTTGCTGGCGATCTCAGCAAGGTAGCGCTGCCTGTCAAAGCCCCTCACACGCCAACTCGTTCGCAGAACAAGGTAGGCTGCAAGCGCTCGCATGAATAAGCGCGCTGCCGCTAGGCTGGCCGGCGCTCGGCCGTGCGTCGCACGAGCTTCGATCCAAACTCCGGAAGCTGGCCAGCGTGGTGTAAGATTGGCAGGCTTTGCAGGAGAAGGGCTGCTTGCGCCAGCCAAGCGTTGAATGGCTGAGTAGGCGACCGATAAGTCCGCACCTTCGAGGATCAAGGTGAGCATGCGCCCGTTAAGGGCCTTGAGCTCCTGCCATTGGCAGCTCAGCCCGGTGAGATCAGGTGAGGCTCCATCATCCAGTGATTCTGGAATTTCCGCGACAGCCTTAAGCGGGGAAGGATCTCTGCTTTTCATTGAGGCCTCGAGAGCCGCGACGCCGCCGCCGAGAAAGACACCAAACGAGTTGCCAGGTGTTGGCTCATACCGGCCCACAAGAACATCCGCGCCCAAGGCGCGAAGCTCGGCGACCTGAGCTAATCCGACCCGTAGATGCAGATTGAACTCATCTCGCGCAAGCCTGCGCAACCGCGCCAACGCCAGGCGGGCCTCGCGAGCGTAGCTCGGCGGGACCATCACGGCGCAACCGTCGCCGGCGAACAGCACGGGGATCTCACAGCCGCTACAAATATTCCGCAACGCCGCGATCGCCGCAGCGGCGATGTAGTTCACTGTCCGATGCCCTCCTTGGGCTATCGCCGCCGTCGAACCCTGAATGTCGGTCGCCGCTAGGAACCACGCGTCAGGTGCGGGTCGGTGTAAACTTGCATCAAAGGTGTCGGCAGGAGAACTCAGGCGCGGCAGTTGGGCGAAGAAGGCGTTGCAATCGTGGTTCTCTGAGCCATCCGGCATCGCGTCGTCCTAATCCGCCGAGAGTGGGGCCAGCCCGATATGTTTAGCACTCTGCTTGGGCGAGTGCTAAGGTCGAGTTTGGCGCGGACCAGTGCCTCACTTCGAAATCTAGGAGGCCCTCATGAATTTCCGTCCCCTGCACGACCGTGTTGCTGTCCGACGCATCGAAGCAGACGAGAAGACTAAAGGCGGAATCATCATCCCTGAGACCGTCAAGGAGAAGCCCCAAGAGGGCGAAATCGTCGCTGCCGGTCCCGGAGCCCGTGACGAAGCTGGGAAGCTCGTCGCCTTGGAGGTCAAGGCCGGCGACCGCGTCCTGTTCGGTAAGTGGTCGGGCACCGAGGTCAAGATCGATGGCAAAGACATCTTGATCATGAAGGAATCCGACATCATGGGCGTCATTGCCTGAACGACGCTTTCATCCACGTTTTTTTATTCAGATAGGATCACTCCATCATGGCCGCCAAAGACGTTCGCTTTTCCTCCGACGCCCGCGACAAGATGCTGCGCGGCGTGGACACTCTCGCCAACGCCGTGAAGGTGACGCTTGGTCCCAAGGGCCGCAACGTCGTCATCGACAAGAGCTATGGAGCACCGCGCATCACCAAGGACGGCGTCACCGTCGCCAAGGAGATCGAGCTCGAAGACAAGTTCGAGAACATGGGCGCACAGATGGTGCGCGAAGTGGCATCGAAGGCTAGCGACGTCGCAGGCGACGGCACCACGACCGCCACGGTTCTCGCCCAGGCGATCGTGAAGGAAGGCGCCAAGGCTGTTGCGGCCGGTATGAGCCCGATGGACCTCAAGCGGGGCATCGATCTCGCCACGACAGCGGCCCTCGAGGACATCAAGAACCGCGCCCGCAAGGTCGCTTCCTCCGCTGAAATCGCGCAGGTCGGCACCATTTCGGCGAACGGCGACAGCGCCATCGGCGAGATGATCGCCCAGGCCATGCAGCGCGTCGGCAACGAGGGCGTGATCACGGTCGAGGAGGCCAAGACCGCCGAGACCGAGCTCGACGTCGTCGAGGGCATGCAGTTCGACCGCGGCTACCTTTCCCCGTACTTCATCACGAATGCGGAGAAGATGGTCGCCGAGCTCGAGGACCCCTACATCCTCATCCACGAGAAGAAGCTGTCCTCGCTCCAGGCGATGCTGCCGATCCTCGAGGCCGTGGTGCAGACCGGCAAGCCGCTGGTCATCATCGCCGAGGACATCGAGGGCGAGGCCCTCGCCACCCTGGTGGTGAACAAGCTGCGCGGCGGCCTGAAGGTCGCGGCCGTCAAGGCTCCGGGCTTCGGCGACCGCCGCAAGGCCATGCTGGAAGACATCGCGGTCCTGACAAAGGGTCAGATGATCGCCGAGGACCTGGGCATCAAGCTTGAGTCCGTTACCCTCGAGATGCTGGGCCGCGCCAAGCGCATCCGCATCGAGAAGGAAAACACCACGATTGTCGACGGCGCCGGTGAGCGCTCCGACATCGAGGCGCGCGTGGCTCAGATCAAGGCGCAGATCGATGAGACCACCTCCGACTACGACCGCGAGAAGCTCCAGGAGCGTCTGGCCAAGCTTGCGGGCGGCGTCGCGGTGATCCGCGTCGGTGGCGCGACCGAGGTCGAGGTGAAGGAGAAGAAGGATCGCGTCGACGACGCGCTGAACGCCACCCGCGCTGCGGTGGAAGAAGGCATCGTCCCCGGCGGCGGCACCGCGCTGCTGCGCGCCAAGGGTGCAGTCTCCAAGCTGAAGTCGGACAACGCCGACGTGCAGGCCGGCATCAACATGGTGATGAAGGCCCTTGAGGCTCCGCTTCGCCAGATCGTCGAGAACGCTGGCGTCGAAGGCTCCATCGTGGTCGGCAAGATCGGCGAGAACACGTCCGAGACCTTCGGCTTCAACGCCCAGACCGAGAAGTATGTCGACATGCTCGAGGCCGGGATCGTCGATCCGGCCAAGGTCGTCCGCACGGCTCTCCAAAACGCCGCCTCGGTCGCTGGCCTTTTGGTCACCACAGAAGCGATGGTGGCTGACCGCCCCAGCAAGGACTCCGCTAACCCGATGTCTGGTGGCGGAGGTATGGGCGGCATGGGTGGAATGGGCTTCTAGTGGCATATCTATTGGAGGGAAGCTACTAAGCTTCCCTCTACGCCGCCTTCGGGCCTCGCCTGTTTGGCCGGGCGAATAGGAGATCTGATCCGAAACTCGATCAAAGGCAGGAAGGTGGCTAGATATGTTTACGCTAACCCGGTTTGGAAGGCGCGTTGCACTGCCTTCCACTATTCAAATCATGCATGACATGCGCCTGCGCATGAAAGCAGATCTCGTCAGTGCAGCTTTGCCGGCCCTCCAGGATCCAGCCGACGCCAGCCCGACTACAGGTGTTCGGAAGGCGTCGGAAAAGACGCCCTAAGAACAAGGCGCGACCTCTGCTTCAGCCGCTTCTCCCAGTAATCGCGGTCATGAAAGCCCGTCTGCACCGGCCCCACACACCAAGGCACACACGCGTGCTCCTGGTGAGAACGAAGCACGGCCCGATTGGAGCACTGCGACCGATGCTGCGCCTGAAAGGTCCGCGGCAATTCCGAACTCAAACCAAAGCGAACGTGAAGCCAACTGCATCTCGTCATCGCTAACCAGAACGATCTCGTCGACGTTTCGCCGAGGTTCTCGAAGGTTTCCTGATTGGTTTGCCGGCAGGACATAGTTGCCACGCGAGTTTCGAGCCGATCGAGAGCGACGAGCCTCCCTGCCTCGAAACAAGCATGCAGTGTCGGCGAACCGAATGGCTCGATCCCGATGATGCGGGTGGAGGGACGCTTGGCCTTGACGGCGGTCGAAAGACCGCTGATGAGCCCACCGCCGCCGATCGCGACGAGGATGACATCGACGTCCGGCATGTCGTCGAGTATGTCGAGGCCGAGCGTGCCCTGCCCAGCCACAACGACCGGATCGCTAAACGGGTGGGCGTAGGTCGCGCCGGTCTTCTCCGCATGCGCAAGCGCTGCGGCGTTGGCGTCATCCCAGACATCGCCCACGATCTCGACCGAGGCGCCCCACTGCTTCAGCTTGGCGACCTTGTCGGTCGTGACGTTGGAGGGCAGGAAGACCTTCGCCTGCGCGCCGAGAACATGCGCCGATCGCGCGATCGCGAGTCCGTGATTGCCACCCGAAATCCTGACGATGCCGCGATCGCGCTGGGTGTCGGTGAGGCAGCCGGTTCATGGTGCGGCGCGCCTTGAAGGAGCCGGCGGCCTGCAGGAGCTCGAGCCTGAACGGCACTCTCACGTCGCGCTGACCCCCTGCGCTCAACTGCGTGAAGGCAAGCGTCGGCGTCTTTCGGATACAGCGCGCGATGCGTCGGCGAGCTTCAGCCAGCGGCACGCTCCAACCCAAACTCTGCCTTGCTTTTGGCGATGCCGACCGCTGAAAACGGACAAAAAAACCGGTGCAAGGATAAGCGTGAGCGCGGACCCTCTGTAATCGGCCAAAAAATTTTGGTTATCACAACACCGCCATTCGACCATGTTGATCCAATCAAACAACTCTAGAATCGACTTTCAAAACACGAACTTCACTATCTAGCGTTTTTGACGTCGAATACGCCCTACACTTCTCTTCAACCGGACATCGTGTCCGGTATACTTTTTCGAACACAACGCTTACATTCCGACTCTGTCGTCTGCTCTAAAAGGCCGATCACCGTGAATGCGAGTCGCACGCCGAAGAGCCAAGCAGGGCTGGGCATCGCCGGTGAAAGCGACGCGCTGCAGCGTCTAGCGCGCCTGCTCGCTCGGCAGTTCGGAACTGGAGCTGACCCCGTTTTCAAACCGAAGGACGTCCGCGGTGATGAAGCAGACGAACTCTCAGAATACTCGGCGCACGAAGCAGCAGAAGAGCAGCTCAAAAATCGGCTCTCCGCGTGCTGTCCAGATTGACCTTTTTGAGATCGAGGAGCCGGTTCAGAAAGCTGCAAACGGGCAAGCGAATGCGCCAGAACCACAATTCGTCGTGAACTCGACCTGCAAATTGGCGACCGACAACCGCCTCGAAACGCAGGACCACGCCCCTATGCCGCAAGCTCCCTCTCCGATCCGAGTTCGCCCCCTCACCCTCGCAGCTGTGGGCGCAGCGGTGTTCGCCTCCAAGCGGGTCTCGAAGCAACGCGCGCAAGACTGCGCCCGGGCTATTGACCAGGTCGCGAGCATGCTCGGCCAGCCGGCCGAGATGATCGCCGCAGACCCGTTGGGGCTGCGCAACCGCATGGCGACCCTCGATCACAGTCGCGTCGCCCTGACCGCCCGCGAGTGGCGGCACCTTTGCAAGCTGCTCGACAGCGCCCTGCAGTTGGCGGGGCTGCAGGCGCGACCGCGCAAGCGCAGCAAAGTGGCCTTGACCGACGCTTGGGAGCATCTCCTGGCCAGCGTGGGGAACCGCTATGACCGCTGCGCGCTGAGGCGCTTCGCGTCATTCTGTGATTGGCAGAGTCGCGATCCGGACACCCTCGATGCGGCGCTCTTCACCGCCTTCGGCTCGCATTTGGCTGCGACCAGAGTGGACCGCGCCAAGCAGGCGCATCGCGAGGTCGCCAGAGCCTGGAACAAGAGCCGGGACACCATTGCCGGTTGGCCCGCGGCGGATCTCCCCATCCCTAAAGGTCTCCGTTACCGCGCGTTGACCCTGGATGAGATGCCCTCATCGTTTCGGCAGGAATTGGAGGGCCTGCTCCGCACGCTCGCCGAGCCGGACCTGCTCGACGAGTCCGATACCGCCGAAATGAGCCCGTTCTCGATCCGCAATCGTCGAGCGCAGCTTCTGCAGGCCGCGACCGCGTTGGTGGAAGCTGGCACGCCAGCGCACGACATCCAGACACTGGAAGATCTCGTTCAGCCGGCCGCCGTGCGCGCCATCCTCAACCGGCTGCGGGAGCGCCACGGCGTCAAGGCGAGCGGCCAGATGGCGAACATCGCCGCGGCCCTGCGGCTCGTCGCGCGGCGGCTTGCTCTGCCAGAACCAGAGTTGCAGCAGCTGCGCCGCATGGCCGGCAGAGTGCGCCCGCCCCACAGTGGCATGACCGAGAAGAACAAACGTCGCCTCCGGCAATTCAAGGACCCCGCCAATCTGGCGCGTCTGCTTGCGGCGCCCCGCGACCTGATGGCTGAAGCAAAGCTTCGTCCACCAAATGCTGCTGACGCTTCCCGGATGGAACGGGCGCTGGCCATTGGGATCCTGCTCGTCGCGCCGATGCGGGAAAAGAACCTCGCCAGCCTGCGGTTGGACCGGCACATCAGTTCGTCGCGGTCGGGACGGCAGGGGGCGGTGCACATTGTCCTCCCGGCCCACGAGGTGAAGAACGACAAGGATCTTGAGTTCCCCCTCCCCGGTTGGCTGATCGAATTGCTCGACGTGTATCTGGCCCAATATCGCCCGCTGTTGGCCGAGGTCGAAACCCCCTGTCTTTTCCCAGGGGCCGGCCGCAACGGTTTTGGTCACAAATCGCCGGCCTATATCGGGTTGGCCATCCAAACCGCCTTGGCGGAAACAATTGGACTTGAGATGAACGCCCATCTCTTCCGACACCTCGTTGCATACCTGTTCCTGCGTCAGCACCCGGGCGAGTTCGAGACGGTGCGCGTGCTGCTGGGGCACAAGTCGCTGCGCACGACGGTGACGTTCTACTGCGACATCGAGCAGGAGGACGCTTTTCGGCGCTACGACGAATTGCTCGACTCCTACCAGCAGGAGAACGCGCCATGACCAAGCGCATTCTCGGGCTGAAGTTCACTGAATGGCCGGTACAGCATCAGGCTGCCTGGCAGCGAGCCTGCAGCGAGGACGACCTCGGATCGACGGGTGGCGAAGCCGCCCTCTGGCGGCCGTCCACCCGGCGCAAAACGATCAAGGGCTGGGGCTACTTCTTGCGGTGGCTCTCGAGCACGGGCGCGGAGTTGGATAGGGCCCCCGGGCGATTGGTTCATCCGAAGCTGGTCGTCGCCTACATCACTGATCTGCGGAAGATGAAGAAGGCTGACTACACTGTTCTCTGCCGGGTGCAGGAGCTTTATGACGCGTGCCGGGTGCTGGATCCAGATCAGAACTGGCGATGGCTGAGAGACATCCGCGCGCGTGTGCGACGCAGGCCAAAGCCGGTCCGCAACAAATTGGCTCGGCTCCGCAGCGCCCGCGAACTCGAGGAGCTCGGCTGGTCGCTCATCCGGGCGGCGGACGATGACAATTCCACCCCGCTTCGGCGTGCAGCCAGCTTCAGGGATGGGCTGTGTGTCGTATTGCTCGTTCGACGTCTGCTCCGGTTGCGCAATCTCGCCGGGCTCACGCTCGACCATTTTACGCACGACGGATCTGTGATGGGCCTTCAGTTCCCGGCAGCTGAGATGAAGTCCAAGCGGTATCGGCATTTCGCCCTGCCGGCCGATCTGGCCGAGGCCGTGAGCCTGTACATGTCGCGCCATCGCCCCATCCTTCTCAGTGTTGGCGGACGCAAAGATCCGAAGCCAACGAACCGGATCTGGATCTCGCGGCAGGGCGAGCCATTGGGTGAGGTACCCTTGCACTATCGCATCCGGAAGCGGACCAAGGACGCCTTCGGGGTCGAGATCCCGCCTCATTGGTTCCGCGATGCCGGTGCGACCGCAATCGCGGTCGATAATCCCAGCTACGTGGGTGATGTCGCGACTGTGCTGGGCAATAATGATGCCGTTGCGGAGAAGCACTACAATCAAGCCCGTGCTGTCCAGAGCGCACGAAGATACCAGAACGTGCTGGACACGGCCTATGCGGAATTGACGGCATAGCAAACAAGAAGCCGAAATAGGGCGGATACAGACGTACCCACCAATAACGCCCACCGCTGCGCGATTACTTGATCCTGTACGATACGCTGCAGTTGGCGTTATTCGCCCTTCCTAACTTGAGCTCCCATTCCGGGCCCGTTCGTGCTGCCCTTTGCGGTCACTTAGTTCTGCTTGTCATGCTGTGCCGGTGGCGCTGACGGATCGGACCCTGTAATAAGGTCCGGCACCTCCAAGTGTGAGTTCCCCGTGAGGGTCTCTGGATCGGTGTTGCTGAACTCTGGCGCAAGCATGCAGCTTCCCATCAAGGCGGTCAGTGTCTTCCACGTCACCGCGCGGGCGGGAAGCATAACGCGCGCCGCCGAGGAGCTAAGCGTAACTCCGTCAGCTGTGAGCCAGCAGATCCGTGCTCTCGAGGTGCAGCTCGGCGTCTCGCTGTTGAGCAAGAAAGGTCGGCGCGTGGTCCTGACCGAAGCCGGCGAGCGGTACTTCTCGGCAATCAGCGATGGCTTCGAACGCATTACCGACGCCACTCACGAAATTCGCGGGTTTCGCACTGTCACTCGGCTGACGATCCGCGCCACGCCGACGCTCTCCAACAAATGGATCCTGCCGCGGCTTCAATCCTTTCTGGATGGGAACCCCGAGATCGAGCTGAGGCTGGACGGTACCAACGAGCCCACCGATTTCAATCGCGAGCTGGTCGACATCGAAATCCGCCATGGCGACGGGCGGTGGCCCGGATTGTTCGTTGAAGGCCTCACGGAGGAGACCTTCATGCCCGTCTGCGCTCCACACTACGCGGCTGCGGGAAGTCTTGGCGCCGACGAGGTGGCGAGCCGTAATCTGATCCATTCGGTCAAGGCGCAGGCGCAGTGGCCCCACTGGTTCAAGCTCGCGGGCGTAGCCCCGGCGAGCCAGTGGCGGCGCCTTCTGTTCGACCGCAGCCACATGGCCATCGACGCGGCGGTGAATGGCATGGGCATCGCGCTCGAGAGCACGCTAATGAGTTGGCGTGAGCTATCGGAGGGCCGGCTCGTCTGCCCGGTGCGCGAGTCCCCTCCGGTCCGGCTGACGACGCAATGGATCGTCTGCCCGACGGACCACCTACGCCAGAAGAAGGTGCAGCGCTTTCTAGAGTGGATCCGGGCCGAGCGAGTTATCTGGCGGCAAGAGTTCGACGCCGGCAAGGCACCGTGAGCTGACACCGACGCCGCTCAGGCTTTGTCGCGCCGCCGCCCGAACGGTTGAGGGCCGCCATGCCGAACATGACGGCCCTCAACCTATTCTCATTCTCAGCGCGACGTCGGATTTTGAAGCAGGCCAAACCGCACCGGCAGCTCCGCTTCGATAAGCGGCGGAAAAGCCACCCTAAAGCGTTGCAGATGCGGCGTCAGCAGATGCGCGTCGAAGGCGGCGCGATCGTCGTAAACCTCGTAGAAGATCACCGTGGCTCCGCCCTCGGGCATAACGACGTCGAATCTCCGGCAACCGGGCTCGTCCGCGACGCTGTGGGCGGCGTCGTCCGCCGCCGCTTCCAGAAAGGCGTCGAGGCGCTCCGGCTTAACCCGGAACTCGGCGATGACCACGAAGGGATTTGGCTGCGCCATGACACCCTCAGCCCGCGAGCCGGGTTGGCGCCGGAACCCGAAAGCGGGCCTCCATCTCGCGACGCAATGCAACCACGTCCATGTCGTCGACGAGCTCCACGTCGTTCACCGTCACGATCGTGTCGCGCGCGACCGGGCGGACCACCTTGACGTGATGCGCGAGGCCGATCGGCAAGGCGCCGAGCCGCAGGCTGCGTTCCGCCGGAATGGCGTTGGCCCAGACCGCGAAGCCGCCCTCTCCGTCGAGGTATTCACCGGGCGCGAGGTCCTTTTTGGCGGTCGCGACGGCGTCGCCGCGGAACTCCTTGGAGCAGCCGGTCGGCTCGTTGCGGAGCACGGCTGACAGGACGCTGATCGACGTCTCGAGCCCGATGATATGGAAGGGACGCCACATCGAAGCGTACCAGCCGGACGGATCCGTCAGGAGGCCATATTGCTTGAAGCACGCACGGGCGTACTCGTTATGGGCCTGGAAGGTCACGAACACGCCGTAGCGGATGTTGTTGAGCACTTCGCGCCCATCGGGCTCCTGGCTCGCCGCGATGTCGACGAGGCCGGAGCGCGCCATGCGGCCGCCATCCGCCGCAGGCCGGAACACCTTGGCGAGGTCCTGCAAGCCGGCGGGCGGAAATGCGAGCCCGTCGTCGGGGCAGTCCAGACCGGCGCCGTTCGCGACCGCCGCCATCTCGATCGCGGCCTTCGTGCCGTCCGTGAAGGAGTTGTACATTTTGGGATTGAAATCGCCCTGGGCGACCTCTTCCTCGGTCCAGCCGAAGAAGCCCCACACCGTCTCGGGGGTGGAATAGCGGTAGCGCGGCTCGAAGTTCATGCCCTTGCCGGCCGCCGTGATCTCGAACCCGCAGGCCCGGCCCCAATCCACCAGCTCACAGATCAGCGCCGGCTGGTCGCCATATGCCATGGAGTAGATCACGCCCTTCTGGCGCGCTTTCTCGGCGAGAAGCGGGCCGACCATGACGTCCGCCTCAACATTCACCATG
Organism: Alsobacter sp. P4_H11; assembly: GCF_056400925.1. Lineage (NCBI taxonomy): Bacteria > Pseudomonadati > Pseudomonadota > Alphaproteobacteria > Hyphomicrobiales > Alsobacteraceae > Alsobacter > Alsobacter sp. P4_H11. Next base: position 57,721 of record NZ_JBFUKI010000001.1, on the reverse strand, counting down.
ATGACGTGCTTGCCGGCGTCGATCGCCTTGAGGGCGTGCCGGGCGCCCGCGAGCGGATGTCCGGTCGCCTCGATGATGCACTCGATCTCGTCGCAGGCCAGCATGGCGTCGACATCGTCCAGGACACAGGTCTGGCCGCTCTTCATGGCGTCGCCAACCGCCTTGGCGGCGTAGCGTTCGGCGGCCCAGCCGACACGCTCCAGGGATTGCCGCGCCTTGTCGACGTTGAGGTCGACAACCGCGACCATGTGAAACCCGGCGATCCGCTGCGCCTGGGCCAGCACCATCGAGCCGAATTTGCCTGCGCCGATGAGGCCGACGCGCACGGGCCGGCCCGCCGCAGCGCGCGCGGCCAGCAAAGAGTAGAGGTTCATGTTCGCCGTCCTTGGTGATTGCGGTCCGTGTGACCCAGCCGCCTGAGACGGCGGCCGCATCCTCCTTTGCCGACGTGACCCTCGCAGCGAAGCGCGGCCGTCGGTATGCGGGAAGGATAGCAACCTCAGTCTTTAGCTCAATTTAGAAACACACCTTCATCGTGTAGCTGCGCTAATGAACGTGACTTGAAGAAAGCTGCCGCCCGCTCCGAAAGGCCGCGACGCGTTGCCCAGGCGGGCCCTCGATCGTTTAGTTCCGCTAAACAAAGGGACTGTCGATCTGAATTGATCTTCACTGACCCGCTTCCTACTGTCGGCCCATAAGGAATGCCTCCGGGACCAACCGGGCGCTTCGAGGAAACGACGGGAGGAAGAGCGGCCGACGCACGCATCGTGCTCCGGCGACGCATTGCTCCCTTCCTAACGCACTGTTGGATGCTTGCTCCCGACAGGGCTCGGCACGACGGACGCAGCACGCGAGATCTGCGCGCCAGGGGAGGACATCATGACATTCAAAAACACATCGAACCGGACGCCGGAACTTTCGCGCCGCTCGCTTCTGGCCGGCGCGGCCGCCAGCATCCCGCTGTTCGCGATCGGCACGGGCCGGGCCCGCGCGGCTGAGTTCAGTTTCAAGGTAGCGACCGGCCAGTCGCTGACGCAGCCCATCAACGCGCGACTGGAACAGGCCTGCGCGCGCATCCAGCAGGCCTCGGGTGGCCGGCTGGAGATGAAGTTCTTTCCCGCCAGCCAGTTGGGATCCGACACGGACCTCATCACGCAGGTCCGCTCCGGCGGCATCGAATTCCTCAACATCGCGGGCTCGGTGATCTCCACGGTGGCGGCCGGCGCGGCGATCACGAATGTCGGCTTCGCGTTCGTGGACTACGATCAGGCCTGGCGCGGGGTCGACGGCGCGATTGGCGAATACGTCAAGAAGCAGATCGAGAAGGCCGGCCTGCAGATCGCCTCCAAGGCGTCCGACAACAGCTTCCGCCAGATCACCTCCGCGACGAAGCCGATCAAGACGCCTGCGGACCTAAAGGACTACCGCATCAGGGTGCCGGTCTCTCCGATCTTCACGTCGCTGTTCTCGTCTCTCGGGGCCAACCCCACCTCGATCAACTTCAACGAGCTCTACACTGCCCTGCAAACGAAGCTGGTCGACGGGCAGGAGAACGGCCTGGTGGCGATCGACTCGGGCAAGCTCTATGAGGTGCAGAAATACGTCTCCGAGACCAACCACATCTGGGATCCCTTCTGGCTGGTGGGCAACCGCCGCGCCATCGCACGCCTCCCTGCCGACCTGCAGGAGATCGTGGGCCGCGAGTTCGATCGCGCCTCGCTGGAGCAGCGCGACGACGTCGCCAAGCTCAATGGCTCGCTGAAGGCGCAGCTCTCCGCCAAGGGACTCGTCTTCGAGGCCGCCGACAAGCCGGCGTTCCGGTCGGCGCTGACCGCGTCGGGGTTCTACAAAACCTGGAAAGAGAAGTTCGGCGCCGAAGCCTGGGGCGTGCTCGAGTCCGTCACCGGAGAGCTTGCATGAGCATCGCGGCCCCTCAACACGGCGATTGCGAAAGCGAGCTCACGCTCGCGTCGCCAGGCTGGTTGGACACCCTCGACGCCGGCTTCAGGCGCCTCGTCGAGGTTCCGGCCGCTCTGCTCGTCGCCGCGGAGGTGCTGATCCTGTTCGTGGGCATCTGCGCCCGCACCTTTCACCGGCCGATTATCTGGTCGGATGAGCTGGCGTCGATCCTGTTCCTGTGGCTCGCGATGTTCGGGGCCGTGGTGGCGCTGCTGCGGGGCGAGCACATGCGCCTCACCTTCCTGGTGAGCGGGCTCTCCCCGCGGATGCGGGCCTGGACGGAGACGCTCGCGGTGGGCGCGATGTTCATGCTCTTCGCGCTGATGCTTCACTCGGCCTATGACTACACCGAGGACCAATCGTTCGTGGAAATGCCGGCGCTCGGCTGGTCGGGGGTCGTCCGGGCCGCGGCGGTGCTGGTGGGCTTCGTGCTGGCCCTGCTGGCGTGCGGCATCAAGCTGGCCCGGCATCGGCTGGTGGATGTCGCCGCCGTCGGTGCGCTTCTCGGCGGGATCGCGCTTGGCCTCTATCTCGCCGCGCCACTCCTGGTGGCGGCCGGCAACTGGTCGCTGATGGTGTTTTTTGTCGGCCTGCTCGGAGCCGGCGTTTTGGCCGGCGTGCCAATCGCCTTCTCGTTCGCGCTTGCCACGGCGGCCTATCTCCTCACCACCACCTCCACGCCGCTGACCATCGTGGTCGGCCGCATGGACGAGGGCATGAGCGGGCTCATCCTCCTCGCCATTCCGTTGTTCGTCTTACTTGGCCAGCTGGTGGAGGTCACCGGCATGGCGCGGGTCATGGTAGCCTTTCTGGCCTCCCTGCTCGGCCACGTGAAGGCAGGCATGTCCTATGTGCTGCTGGGCGCCATGCTGCTGGTGTCCGGCATCTCGGGCTCCAAGACGGCCGACATGGCCGCGGTTGCGCCGGTGCTGTTTCCGGAAATGCGGCGTCGCGGCATGAAGGATGGCGAGCTTTTGTCGCTGCTCGCCGCCTCGGGCGCGATGAGCGAGACCATTCCACCCTCCATCGTGCTGATCGCAATCGCGTCGGTGACCGGCGTGTCCATCGCGGCCCTGTTCACGGCCGGCATCATGCCGGCTTTGGTGCTGGCGCTCGTGCTGGCCGTCGTGGCGCGCTGGCGCGCCGGGCGCGAGGAGGACCAGACGGTCGTGGCCCGCGCGCCCATGAGCGTCGTCGCCAAGTCGCTCGCGATCGCGCTGCCGGCGCTGCTCCTGCCCTTCCTGATCCGCACCGCCGTCGTGGAAGGCTTCGCCACCGCGACCGAAGTGTCGACCATCGGCATCGCTTATTCGCTCGTGCTCGGCATGCTCGTTTACCGGGGCGGGCTCAAATGGCACGCCGCGATCCCGATGCTCGCCCGCACGGCGTCACTCTCGGGGGCCATCCTGTTCATCGTCGGCGCGGCCAGCGCCATGTCGTGGGCGCTAACCCAGTCGGGCTTCTCCCACGCGCTCGCCGCCGCCATGGCGGCGGTCCCGGGTGGTCAGATCGGCTTCCTGCTGGTTTCGGTGGTCGCCTTCATGGTGCTTGGCAGCCTACTTGAGGGCATCCCGGCCATCGTCCTGTTCGGACCGCTCCTGTTTCCCATCGCCAAGCAGTTCGGGGTTCATGAAGTCCACTACAGCATGGTGGTGATCCTCGCGATGGGCCTCGGCCTCTTCGCCCCTCCCTTTGGGCTTTGCTACTACGCAGCCTGTATCATTGGGCAGGTTGCGCCTGAAGCGGGCATGCGACGGATCTGGATTTACCTCGGGTCCTTGTTCATCGGCCTATTGGTCCTAACGTTTATTCCTTGGTTCTCAATCGGATTTCTCTAAGGGAACTAGCAAACGGACAATACGCACGCGTTCGACCCGGTCCGCGTTGCGCCAGAAGCGGACTTCCGATGATTTCCCCCGAGTTTCTGCTCATTGAGCGAGAGCAGACAACCGCGGCTACGTTTCGGGCGAACAGAACCTTCTGATGGTGCGCCACATGCAAAGCGTCGGCCGGAGCAAGACCGCCAATCACGTTTAACGTCGCCGCAGGTTCGCCTTTGAATCTGCCTTGCCATCCTTTGCGGCCGCGGATGCCCTCGGGAGGGGACGGAGGCTCAATTGAGTGGTCCCGTTCCTAAGCCGCAATGCAGCAGGGGCGGGCACCTTTCGTAGGCGCGACGCCTCGCTGGCGCGCCGCTTTTCTGGATAAGCTGGTCACTCAATCGCAGTAGAAGACAGTGATGTCGCCTGGCGGATCGAGGCCTGCTGCATCAAAGGCGGCCAGCATCAGGTTCTCTGGCGTGTGCCCGTTGACGTTTGGCTTCCTCAAAGACAGATACGAGTCCCCGTCGAAGAAAATGAAGGTGGCCGGGGTTTGGCTGACAACTCGAAATCCACGTTGACGCAAGTGTGCGACCACTTCCGCGAAGTCGACGCAGTAGATCACCAAGCCGCTTCCGTCTCGTCCTCGAAGATCAGAGCGGACAGCATCTCGGGCTTCGTGCCGCGCAACTCAAGAAGCTTCTGGGTAAGAGCAACGGCCTCGATCTGCGCTTCCTCAAGCGTTTCGCCGGTCGCGAAGAGTCCTTTGAGCTGCGGCGAGGTGAAAGTGTGGAAGCCATCTATCGTCCTGTGGACGAGTGAGATGCGTTCGCTCATGGCGGCCCTCCTTGGCCCCGTTCGCGTAGGCGCTTGCCCGCACATGGCGCTTACATCCTTGCATATGCCTGCACGTTTGCAGCCTAGTCAATGAGGCATACGGTCCCGGGGTTCCCGCATGAGGACCCACTCCCTCTATGACGGAAAAGACTTAAGGCCCGCTTACAACGCCCATGTTAGTCGAACCGGAAGCCGAAGAGACCGCCAGTCACGTCCGCGTCTGAAAGGGTAGGCGCGACCACGGCGGACCGAATCTCGATCTCGGGTGGAAAGACCAAGCTATTGAGAATGTCCGAGTTCATCGTGACGATGTACTGGCCGCCCGCCATGGTCGCGACCTCCGCTCCGGTTCTAATCGCAATGGCCACCTGGCGGGCGTCGACGCCGTCGAAAAGGTGGCTGTCGTGGATCAGGAAGCCGGGCCCCTTGTGACGCTCGGCCCAAAGGGTGAATAGGACGAGGTCCAGGCAGAAGATCTCCATGTTGGCTATCCCGCCGCCCCGGTCCCCCTCGATCGAAATCCGGAACTCGGGGCCGTTGTCGGTGGCGGCGACCTCGAAGTTACCCTTCCGGTCGGCGTAAAGCGCCCGGATCGCCCGCCCGATCAGCAGGATTGACCTGTCGAGCCGGTCACGCCGGGTGTGGTGGTCCTCCTGAAGCCGGCGCTTCACGCTGGCGCGGTCGATCTTGAGCTGGGTGCTCTCGCTTTCGAGCGCCTCGGCCGCCTTGAAGCGCTCAGCCAGGCTCGCCGCCTCCGCGTCGGCTTCCGCCAGACGCCTCTGCATCGCGGTGAAGTCTTCGAGCGCCCCGCGCCCTTCGAGATCCCGGAGCACGGCGCCACGGAGAGCGTCGAGCTCGGCCACGCGCTTCTGCCCTCCTTTGATCTCCCTGCTGAAACGCTCAAGCTCTTCCTGGAGTCGCAGCCGGCGGTTCTCGACAACCGATTGGTGGAACTGCTCCACATCTTGGAAGCGTCGCCGCGCCGTCTCGGGCAGTTCAACCCCCACAGCCTCGTATAGCCGGCTAACGTCGCCGCGGTCCGGCACCCGCTCTCGCTTGAGCGCCTCCTCCAAGTGACTTAGCGTCTCACGCAGGGGCACAGCCTTGCGAAGCAGCGCCTGCATCTCAGCCTTGGCCTGGGTCGCCTCAGCCATCATGGTCTCGTATTGCTCGTGCACCTGGAAGCGGGCCAGCTCCTCGCGCAGGCGGTCGGCCCGGTCGCGCGCCTGAACCATCTCCGGGCGCAGTTCGGCCACGGACCCGATCACGGAGCCTAGGACGCCGCCCTTGGCAGCCTTCTTCAGCTCTTCGAGCTGGCCCTCGCGCTGGCGCAGACGATGAAGGTCGTGGGCAGGACGCCAGTCGAGCCCGAGCAGGTAGGAGAGGCTGACCTGCCAGTCCCAGCGCTGCTGCTGCTCTGCCTGTTTTTCCGGATGCATGAAGCCGCCCGCGCCGGCGCGCCGGGCGAAGTAACCGAACATCGGCCTGAACGAAGGCGTATAGCTCTCCTCGAAGCTGGACCCCTTCACAGTTTTCGGGAGCTCGAAGAACTGGTGGCCCAGGAACTCCTTCCAGGCCTCATTTGAGACGGACAGCTCGCCCGATTTGCTCTCCTTCGCGTCCAGGCCGAAATACGCGACCGTAGCGCCGTCGAGCACGACGCGTGACGGCTTCGCCCCGCGGCGCTCGACTCTCACCTCTCGCCCCGCGATGCGGAACACCCCAAAAAACGCATGCTCTTCCATTTCCTTGTGCCGGGGCAGGCTGCCGGGATCAGCCTTTCCGCCGAGCAGGAAATGCACGATCTCGATCAGGCTGGACTTGCCTGCGCTGTTGCGGGTCAGCCGCTCGCCCGACCCCGGAGCGGAGGTCGACAGCACAATGTTCAGTCCCGCGTGGAACGTCACGGGCCTGAAGGTGGGGAGGCTGCTGCCGATCGACAGGATCATGGCCGCGCCGCCTGCACGACGCCGTCTGCCTCGTCTACGGCCCGGATGGCGTAGAGGAACGTGAGCGCCAGCACGAACCAGTCGTAGGTGATCGCAGCCGCCGGGCGCCCAGCGCGCACCACCCGCACGCGGTCCCACAGCTCCGACACGTCGCGAGGGCGATCGAGTTGCGCCAGGATGTCCGCGCCGACGCCGATCAGGGCGCGCTGGGGCGACAGATGCTTGCCAGGAAGGATCATGGTTTTACCTTGGCCGGATGATCCTCGAAGATGTCGCAAGCCTCAAACAGGTACGCTAGAAGCGCCTGCGCCGCCACCTGCCGCGCCGGGGCGACGGCGCCGACGCCCGTGATGCCCTCGTAGAGGGTGTGCAGGATCTCGCCCGGCCCCAGCCCCTGCAGCTTCAGGGCATCGTACCTGCCGCGGAAGATGCGGGCGAGCCGCCCGCCCATCTCCGGATCGGGGTGCTCGTTGACGTAGTCTTGAACAAAGGCAGCGTTGGGAGTCGCGGCTTTCAGGATGCCCCGCCAAAGCGTCGGGATCTCGTTTGTTTCCATCTTGTTGAACGGTACCGGCTTGGGCGCTGCGGCGGGGGGCACGTCGCCGGAGACGCTGCCCATCACGACCGAGATCAGCCCGGCGACCTCCTCAATCCGCAGGTTCTGCGTGTCCGCAGCGTTAGCGGCCGGCCCTATCAGCCTTATGATCTCCGCCTCGCTCAGCTCGAAAACTCGCTTGGCTATGCCCTCCGGACCGACGAAGCCGAAACGGTGGTGTGGGTTCGCGGCGCTCAGCTCGTGGAGCTTCGCCATCACGTCGACCGGAACACCGTCTACAAGGTTGTGAACGAAGCTCCAGCCCTTTATGAGTCGCGCGAGCGCCCCGACTGCCTTGGCGTAGTCTTCGCCCATCTTGGCAATCACGGACGGAAGCGATAGCCCGGCGTCGTGGATCCTGCCGTAACACTGGAACAGGTCGCCCGTCGAAACCAGGTAGCCGTCGCACCCCTTGTCGCCGGCGGAACCCCACGGGCGCGTGCGCACGAAGTCGTCGCCGTGCCGCCGCGCCATCACGTCGGAGAAGAACTGCTGGAAGGCGTCGCCGCTTGCGCGCAGCAGCCGCACCTCCAGGGCGAGCTGCCACTGGTAGGCTTGTTCCGGTGTCATCCAGGACGGGATCATCGGCTGAGGGGCGCTCGCGGGAGGGGGTCGGCTCTGCGTCGTCATACGAGGGAGCCGGCTGAACTGATCTAGTTCACTTCGCACCGGCGGCCAATAGCCCCGCTACGCTCCGCTTGTCGGGCGCGGGTATGGCCCCCCGCGATGGCCTCCTTCCAGCTTTAGAGCTGACTTTCGGAGCGGTAACTCGCCAGGTCCGCTTTGGGTCAGAAGCAGACTGAATCCCGAACGTCGCGCGCTTAACTCTCCATTTGGAGGTCAGCTGCAAAATTGCTCGCTCTTGGGCTGTGGGGCGAAGCTGTGAAGTCGATTCGTGCGAAAATATCTATTCTGGTGTTCACTGTAGCCGCGGCGGGCGCCATCGCGTGCATGATGTGCTTGATGGCTCTTTGGCATATTGGCCGTATCGGACAGCTACAGGACCTTCAGCAGGATATTTCGTTCAGGACCGAGAAGATCAATCACCTCGTCACCGGCGTCGTAATGGACTCTCGCGGGATCTATATTGCGAAGACCCGAGACGATGTAGAAAAGTTTGCCAAGCCTAACGAGGTCCGGTTCGCCACGCTTCAGAGCTCGGCGGCAGACCTCGGAAAAATTATCCCTGCGTCGGATCGGGCGCGCTTCGAGAAACTCTCTGCCACAATCGCCGACTTCATTGCGTTCAGGAATGAGACGATTCGTTTGGCCCGGGAGGTGTCCGCCGCGGCGGCGGATGCGCAAGGCAACAACGATCTGAACCGGCAGAATCGCCAGGCTCTTAACGACGTCCTTACAAGCTTTAGCGCGAGCAACGAGCGAGCTGGAGTTGCCCTAAAGGAAGAGGCCGACCGTGCTTCGGCGATTGTCGGTCGATTGCTTCCAGTCGCCCTCGTTTTCTTGCTCGTGGGCAGCGGCATCATGGCGTGGCGGTTCGTTTCAAGGTCTGTGACCACGCCACTTGGCGATACGACGGCACGAATGCAGTTACTTGCCGACGGTGAGTACGAAGCGGCAATCCCTCATTTGAAAAGGACGGACGAGATCGGCGCGATGGCCAGGGCTCTCGAGGTTTTTCGTGAGCGTGCGGTGCGCATGCGGGAGTTGGAGGCACAGGAACGCACCGCCGTGGCCGAAAGAGCCGCGCGGGCAGAATCCATGCTCGCTGTGGTCAACGATGTGGGCCAGGTCGTGGCGGCCGCGGCGGCGGGCGACTTCTCGGCACGGCTGGAGATCGATACGACCGACGCAGAGATGCGCAAACTCGTTCAAGGCATCAACGAGATCAACGCCGTGGTGGACAGCGCCACGACGGAGTTCGCCAGCGTGCTCGACAGAATCGCGCAGGGCGACCTGACCCAGACGGTCGCGACAGCCTACCGGGGCCGTTTCGCCGACCTGAAGTCGGCGATCAACGACACCGTGGAGCGCCTGTCCGAGACRGTKGCRACCATCCAGGTGACGGCGACCGACGTCGGCAGCGCCGCSCGSGAGATCAACTCGGGCGCGGACGACCTGTCGCGGCGCACCGAGGACCAGGCGGCGTCGCTGGAAGAGACCGCGGCGACCACCGAGGAACTGGCCGCGTCCGTGAAGGCGTCCGCGATGTCGTCGCGSCAGGCCGTGGAGYTGGCCGAGGACGCCACCAAGGTGGCCGAGAATGGCGGCAAGATCGTYTCCCAGGCGGTGGACGCGATGGCGCGGATCGAGCTGGCGTCGCAGAAGATCACCGACATCACCAGCGTCATCGACGAYATCGCGTTCCAGACGAACCTSCTGGCCCTGAACGCCGCGGTCGAGGCCGCGCGCGCSGGCGAGGCCGGCAAGGGYTTCGCCGTGGTGGCGTCGGAGGTTCGGACGCTGGCGCAGCGCTCCAGCGAAGCCGCCAAGGACATCACCGGGCTGATCAACTCCTCGACCCAGGAGGTCGCGCAGGGCGTCAAGCTGGTGCGTTCGGCCGGCGAGGTGCTGGACAAGATCGTGGGTGCGTCGCAGCGCGTCGCCAGCACGGTGGGAGAGATCTCGACCGCCTCCGCCGAGCAGGCGAACGGCATCGACGAGATGAGCCAGGCGGTCGCCCAGATGGACCAGATGACTCAGCAAAACGCCGCGCTAGCGGAACAAAGCGCCGCCTCGGCGTCGTCGCTGTCGTCGCAGATCGAGCGCCTGAACGAGATCGTGGCGACGTTCCGCACGCGCGGAGGATCGATCGGCCACACGGCTCGTCCGGCCGAGACCGAGCCGGCCCGCCTGCGCGAGCTGGCCGCGGAGGCGTTCAAGTCGAAGGCCGCCAAGGCGCCGGCCCGCGCGCGGGTCGCTCCGGCGCCCCGCAAGGCGGCGAACGGCGGCTGGGACGAGTTCTAGACCGGCAGCAACGCACGCATAAACAAAGCCCCGGAGCGATGCTCCGGGGCTTTTCGCTGAATCAACTGCAGATTGTCAGATCGCGGACTGGATCCACTTGGACAGGCCGCCCTTGGAGTCGGCGCCCACCTTCTGGGACGCGATCTTGCCGTCCTTGAACAGGAGCAGCGTCGGGATCGACCGGATGCCGAACTGGCCCGCCACCTGGGGGTTCTCGTCGACGTTGAGCTTCACGATCTTCACCTGATCGCCCATCTCCTTGGAGATCTCCTCCAGGGCGGGGGCGATCATGCGGCAGGGGCCGCACCACTCGGCCCAGAAATCCACCACCACGGGCGTGGACGCCTGCAGGACGTCGGTGGCGAAGGAGCTGTCGGTGACTTTCTCGGTCATGGGAGCCTCGCGGGCGAAGAGGGGAGCGGCGCACCCGCCGCCTTGGTTGAGGGGAAGCTATGGATGGGCTGGCGGAGCGTCAAGGCGCCGTCACGCAGGCTTGATCCGCGCAAGGGCCTCGTCGAGCTCCAGCGACGGGATCTCCACCACTTTCGGACCGGACGTCCAGACCAGCAGGCAGCGCACCGGCCGGTCCGGGTAGATCTGGGCCAGCAGCGCCCGGTAAACGGCAAGCTGCGCGAGGTAGGGCTCGGGGACCGATTCGCCCGGGGCTGGGGCGCCGGTCTTGTAGTCGGCCACCAGCACGGCGTCGGGCAGCACCGCGAGGCGGTCGATCTGGCCGGACACAGGGTGAGACGCGCCGCCGAGCCGCAGCGTGCCCGCGATGGGCGCCTCGGCGCGGCTATGGGCGCCGAACAGCGGGGCCAGCGCGGGCGCGTCCAGGATCGCGAGGACCTCGGCGACGAGCCCGGCGCGCCGCTCGGCCGAGAGGCCGGCCCCTCTGGCGTCCACGAGCCGCCGGGCCGCCGACGGCCGCAGGGCGGCGGGGCAGCCGGGCAGCGCCTCCAAAAGGGCGTGCACAAGGCGACCGACGGTGCGGCCATCGCGGTCGCGGCCGGTCCCAACCCGGGCCGGCTCGCCGTCGGCGGCGTCGATGGCGCTGGAGGGGCGCAGCGGCGGCCGGCGCGAGGCTTCGGGCGGCGCCTTGGCGGTAAGCCATGCGGGCGCGACGGCGGCGACGGGCACCTGCGCGGGCGTCTGGCCGGCGATGGCCGGCCACGGCCGGCTCTGCCTGCGCAGCACCACGGCGTCGCCCTCCCCGGCGGGATGCTCCTCCATGAAGGGCGCGAGCGTAGTGCGGATCATCTCGTACCAGCAGGAGTCGCCCCGCTTGCGCGCCCCCTCGAAGCCGCAGACATAGAGGCGGTCGCGGGCGCGGGTCATCGCGACATAGAGCAGGCGATGGTACTCGTCCCGCGCGGCTTCGCGCAGCGCCTCCCGAGCCTTGCGGATCACGGCCGTGTCGCAGGCCGACTTGGGCGACCACACCGGCAGCAACGCCTCGTCGGGGCCATCCGGGTAAGGCACGCCAAAGATGGGCGAGTCGTGGCGCCCATGCGGCTCCGAGCAGGTGTCCGCCATGAAGACGATGGGCGCCTCCAGGCCCTTGGCGCCATGGACGGTCATGACCCGGACCTCGTCGCGCCCGGCTTCCATGTCGCGCTTCACCGTAATGTCGGCGCTCTCCATCGCGTGGAGAAACAGCGCCAGCGAGGGCGTCGCGCGCTGCTCGTGCTCCAGGGCGAGGCGGAGGAACTCGTCCACGGCGTCGCCGGCCTCCGGCCCCAGCCGCGACAGCATGGCCTTGCGCCCGCCATCCGGGCCCAGCACGGCGGCGTAGAAGCCGAACGGGCCGCTCGACGCCGCGAGTGCGTTCCAGCGCGCCATGCGGTTCTGCGCGGCGAAAAAAATCGGTTCCTGAGCCTCCGCGAGGGCGCGCGACAGGCTGCCCGGCCGGTCCGCCGCCAACGTGTAGAGATCATCCTCCGAGAGCCCGACCAGCGGCGACTTCAGCACGCTCGCGAGCGTCAGGTCGTCGCGCGGGGTGAGGCAGGCGCGGCCCAGCGCCAGCAGGTCCATGACGCCGATATGGCTCGTCAGGGCCAAGCGGTCAGCGCCCGCCACCGGCACGTCCGCGTCCTTGAGGGCGCGGATCATGGCTTCGAAGAATGCGTTGCGGCTGCGGACCAGAATGAGGATGTCGCCTGCCGGGATGCGGCGGCCGCTCTCGTCGCCGACCGTGCGCCAACGGCGGATCAACCCGGCGATACGCCTGGCCAGCCGCACGCTGGGCGCCTTTTCGTCGGCTTCGTCCAGAGGCTTCGACCATGCGTCAGGGTCAGCCGTCACAACCGGGGTCTCGACGTCCCAGATCTCGACGAGGCCGGGCGCTTCGGCGCGGGCGCTCTCGTGCACGGTGGCGACCGGGTCGCCGCGGTTCAGGCCTTCGTAGTGCGCGGCGTGCGCGAAGACGGCGTCCACCGAGCGCAGCAAGTCGGGCGCGGAGCGGAACGACAGCGTCAGCGGCCGCTCGCGCCACGCCCAGCGCTGAGGGTCTTCGCTTTCCAGAGCGAGAATCCGGGATGCAAAATGGCGGCGAGACCGCTCGAAGGCTTCGGGCGACGCGCCCTGGAACGAGAAGATGGATTGCTTGGGATCGCCCACCGCGAACAATGTCCGGATGCGGTCGCTCGCCTGCGCGCCGGCGATGAAGTCGTCCGTCAGGGCCCGCAGGATTCGCCATTGCGGATCGCTGGTGTCCTGCGCCTCGTCGACCAGCACGTGGTCGATGCCCTGGTCGAGCTTGTAAAGCACCCAGGCGGCGTCGCTGCGCTCGAACAGCGCCAGCGTCTTGCCGATGAGATCATTGAAATCGAGCGCCCCGCGCAAGCTCTTCTGGCGGGCATAATGCCCGATCACCCCGTCCGAGAGGGTCAGCAGCGCTTTCGTGCGCTCGGTCGCCTCCACGGCTTTGCGCCGGTCCAGCAGATCGTGCACACGGCCGCGCTCGGCCTTCAGGCGATCGGCGAGCGCCGGGTTGGCGGCGCAGAAGCCCATGGTAATGAAACTCGTATCAGCCCGCGGCTTGTGCTCGTTGGTGAGGAACACCGACAGGTAGGCTCCCAGCCGCTCGAGCCCCTGCGCCTCGGCGGCGCGGGCGAGCGCCTGCGCGTGTTTGGTCTCTGTGGCTTTGCCATCGGCGAGGAAGCGCTCGCAGAGCATCGGCCATTCGATTGGCGCGAAGCCCTCGGAGAGGATGCGGCTTTCGACGCTCTCCAGCGTTTCGCCGGGCGCGAGGCCGAGCGCTTCGCCGATCTGCTCGGCCAGCTTGGCGATGCCCTCCCGCCCGCGGCCATAACGCGCCAGCAACGGCCCCAGCGCCAGCGCGTGGGTCATCAGGCTGACGAAGCCGTCCTCGCCCGCGACCTCGTTGACGAGCGAAAGCGCGCGCGAGAGCTCGGCGTCGTTCTCGCCCAGCGCATGCGTCAGCACATGCGCGCGCGCCTGCGCCATCAGGTCGGCCGCCGAGGCGTCGTCCAGCACCTCGAAGCGGGCCGCCACGTTGGCCTCGAACGGGAAGAGATGCAGCACGCGCTCGCAGAAGGCGTGAATGGTCTGGATCTTGAGGCCGCCCGGGGTTTCCACCGCACGGGCGAAGAGGCGTCGCGCCAGCGCGAGGCGGCTGGCGGGCGGGGCCTTGCCGTCCAGGCGCTCGATCTCGGCCGACAGCTTCGCGTCGTCCAGCGTCACCCATTGGGCCAGGATCGAGAAAACCCGGTTCGCCATGTTGGCGGCGGCCGCCTTGGTGAAGGTGAGCGCCAGGATCTTGCCGGGCTTCACGTCCTCAAGCAGCAGCCGGATGATGCGCTGCGACAGCACATAGGTCTTGCCCGAACCCGCATTGGCCGAAACCCAGGCGGACGCCTTCGGGTCCGAGGCTTCCAGCTGGGCGATGCGGGTCGTGTCCGGGACGCGCAGGATCTCGTTCACGGGGCGGCCTCGTCGCCGGCCTCGCCCGCCAGCGACCATTCGCGATAGCGCGCGAGGTGATCGTAGGGAGCGTAGCGCTTGGCGTATTTGGGATGGGGCCGGGACAGGAAGGCGCGCTCGCCGGCGCGGTGCTGGGCCAGCAGCGTCATGAGCTTGTCGAGGTGGTCCTCGGCGAGCTCGTCCACGTCGAAGGGGTTCTTCGAATCCGCGATCGCGCGCTCCTTGCCGGGCTCGGCCGCGCCCGAGAGCTTCACATAGAGGAGTTCACGGGTCCGCAGGCCTGCGGGGACGTTCTGGAACGCGCCGCGCTTGGCCATCGCGGCTTCCAGCGTCAGCTGGGGGCTGAAGCCGACCCGGACCTCGTCGACGCCCGGCATAACGCCGGTCTTGAAATCCACGATCGCGAACTCGCCGCCCTGCAGGAGCTCGATGCGGTCCGCCCGGCCGGTGAGCTCGAACGCAAAGCCGTCCTTCAACGTGATCGCGAGCTTGCCGCCGATCTCCGCAGCGACCGTGGGCCGGGCTTCGCGGCGGCGATGCTCCCATTCGGCCATGAAGGCGGCCATGCGCAGGAAGCGCGGCCACCAGAAGGCTCGAATATCCGGCCGGTCGCGCAGTTCGGGCGTCCTGGCGAATTCGGCCACGCCGAGATCGCGCAGCGCCGCATAGACGTCGGCCGGCAGGTCCTTGGGCCAGTCCTTGCCGAAGCGCCCGATCACCTCGTGCACGAGCATGCCCTTCACGGCCGCGGAGGGCTCGCCCGCGATAGGGTCCAGCGGCTCGAGCCGCAGGATGTGCTTGGCGTAGATCGCATAGGGATCGCGCACCAGCGTCTCGATCTCGGTGACGCTGAGGCGCTTGGGGAAGCGCTCTGCCGGCGGGATCGGCCGCGGGCGGGCCGCGGAGGCGACGCGGGTCGGCTGGTCGAGAAGGCGCGCGAGCGCCAGCATGGCGTCGCCGCGCGCCTTACACGCCTGCCACGCGGGCGCGCCCGCGACGGCCTGCATGCGCTGCAGGAAGCGCGACTGCACGGTGGGGTCGCCCCCGCGCTTCAGCGCACGCGTGACCACGACGCGGCGGGCGCCCATGGCCTGGACAAAATCATGCGTGGTCTGGCCGATGCGCCGCTCGGGCGAGGGCAGGCCGAGATCGTGCCGCATGGGACGGTTCAGGAAGGCGTCGCCACGGGCCTCGGGCGGCCAGGTCTTCTCGTCGAGGCCGCCGATCACGACCGTGTCGGCGCCGAGCAGGCGCGCTTCCAGCAGGCCCCAGATGCGCAGGCGCGGGTGGCCGGTGTCCGGCCGGCGCGTGACGCGCCCGGCCAGCAGGCCCGAGAAGAAGGCCGGGTAGTCGACGAAGCGGCCCTCGATGCCCTCCGTCGGGCGCACGGTGGCGTCATCGAACAACGACGCCAGTTCCTCGCCCGCAGGTCCGACGAAGACGCCGCCGTCCTCGCCGGGCGCAGGGGCGCCCACCTGGTTCAGCGCAGCCTCGTGGGCGGCCAGCACGGACACCAGATTGGTTGCGACCTCGGTCGGGCCGAAGCCCGCAAAACACCGGGCGAGCGCCTGAAGGACATCCCTGGCCGACTGCCAGTCGCGATCCCGCAGGCGGCGGCGCGGACCGGGCATGCGCCTGCGCTTCTCATCATCCCGCGCGTCGATCTCGGCGCGCGCCAAAGCGGCCTCGATCGCCGGAAGCCCCGGCGGCAGCGCGGGTCCGCGCAGAACGCCGATCTCCAGCGTCGAGCGACCGCGCAGAACGGTGGCGCGCGGCAGTTCGAAGCGGCACAGCGGATGGTCCAGCAGCGCCAGCAGCGAGGCCGCCGTGAACTGTTCTGCCGCCGCCTCGGCGACCAGGCGGGCAAGAACGCCGGGGCCGGAACGGCCGAGAGGGAGGCCGGCGGAATCATCCAGCGCGATGTCCCAGCGCTTCAGCTCGGCGCAGACGCGCTCGGCGAGGGTGCGGTCGGGCGTGATCAGGGCGGCCGTCGCGGCGTCGTCCAGCAAGGCCTGCCGCAGCGCGAGCGCGATGGCCTGGGCCTCCTCGCGGTCGTCGGCGGCCTCCACGACGGTCACGTCCGCGAGCGCGGCTTCGGCCAGCGCCGGCGCGACGCGGCCGGCGGTCGTCGCCCAAAGGTCGGTTGTTTCGGCCGGCCGCAGGGCTTCGGACAGGAAGCGCTCGCGGGCGTCCATGGCCGCCGAGGGGCGGGCCAGCTCCTCGACGTCCCGGCGCTCGACGCCGAGCACGCGCAGGAGCCCTGATAACACCGCCTGCGGGTGGCCGGGGTGGCCCGCCTCCGCGCCGTCGGCCGGGATCTTGCGCCAGGACGGCTCGTCGAGATGGAGATCGAGCCCCGGCAACACCACCGCGCCGCGCGGCAGCCGCGACACGGCGGCGATCAGCGCCGCGGTGGCCGGCATGGAGCCGGTGGAGCCCGCGATGATCATCGGCGCGTGCGGGCGCGCGGCGGCGAGCCGCTCGGCCTCGGCGCACAGGACGCGATGGCGGCGCAGGGCCGCGTCCATCAGGCCGAGCTCCTGCCCTCGCTTCGGCCAGAACTCGGCCGCAATGCCCAGGAAATTGCGCGTGATGTCCCAGTAGCGGTCGTAGCGCTCGGGCACGAGCGCGTGGATGTCCGCGACCGTCTTGCCGTGGATCGACAGCGTGTCGATCAAGGCCCCGAGATCGATTGCGAGCCCAAGGGCGTCGGCCGGCGAGGACGGCACCAGAAGGGGCTCGTTGGCGTCCAGCCGCAGCATGGCGCGGTCGACCTGCCGGGCCCAGGCGAGCACCAGCGAGGCGAGTTCGAGCCGGCGCTGAGCTTCGGGAACCTCGGGCGGCAAGGCGGGGTCGTCGAGCCCGCTCCGCAGCGCCTCGAACAGGGCGGATTCCTCCGCCTCGTCCACGTCGCCCAGCGGCGTGATCCGCGGCAGCAGCACCGCGCCGCCATCCATGCGCTCGGCCAGGATCGTCGCCAGCGCGCGGGCGGCGCGACGGGTGGGCAGGAAAATCGCGCCTTCGGCCAGCGACAGCGGGTCGCGACGATCGGGCCAGCCCGGGATCAGCCGGCCGTCCAGCAACGCATCCGCTAGGGTCGCCAGAAAGGGCGCGCCGGGAGAGATCGTGAAGACGCGGGCGGAGGCTGCCATTCAGCGGGCGCTTTGCACCAAGGCGCGCTCGGCGAGCGTGATGCCCTCGGGCGTGCCGACATGCAGCCAGAGCCCATCCAGCCGCAGGCCGAACAGCCGCTCGCGCTCGATCGCGCGATCAAACAGCCGGTTCAGCGAGAACGGCCCTTCGGGCGTATCGGCGAAGAGTGCGGGCGAGACGATGAAAACGCCCGCATACACGAAGGGGGCGACGATGCGCTCGCGACGCCGGGCAAGCCGGCCATCGGCGCCCATCAGGAAGTCGCCCGCGCCGTCATAGCCGGTGGACGACGCCGTGGCGGCCACCAGCATGGCGATGTCCATGATGTCGGGATCGAACATCTCGGCGAGGCGTCGCAGATTGGAGCGGGGGCCGTCGACCCAGAAGGAGTCGGCGTTGAGCACGTAGAACGGGTTCGCTCCCAAGTGCGGCAGGGCCTTACGCACGCCGCCGCCCGAATCGAGCAGCTGGTCGCGCTCGTCCGAGATGATCACCTTGGGATCGCGCCGATCCCGCAGGTGGTCCTCCATCTGGTCGGCCCGGTAGTGGACGTTGACGACGGCCGTGGTCACGCCCGCTTCGGCGAGCGGATCCAGGATGTGGTCGATCAGCGCGCGCCCTGCGACGGGCACGAGCGGCTTCGGCATCGTGTCGGTGATCGGCCGCATGCGCGTGCCGAGCCCGGCGGCGAGCACCATGGCGTGGTCGGGCGTCGTGTGTGTCTGCGCAGGCATGCGTGAGCGCCGTCCCAGGAACAGAAATCATGGCCTTGAGGGCCGCAGCCGGCCCACGCCTGTGCGGCTCGCCCGGTCGGGAGCCAATCCGCGACGGTCAGGCGGGCGGGGCCGAATCGTCCGTCGCAAACAGCGACGGCAGGTTGGTCTCATACCAGTTCTTCAGGTCCGACAACACCGGATGGGACAGGTCGCGGCGGATGTAGCGCTCGATGCGGGGCAGGTGCTTGAGGTATTGGGGCTTGCCGTCGCGCCGGTCGAGCCGGGCGAAAATGCCGAGGATCTTGGTGGCGCGCTGCGCGCCCAGCACCGCATACGCCATGGCGAAGTCGCCCATGTCGAAGCTCGGGTCGGCGGCCTTGCGGCTGCGGGCGTAATGGCCGAGCAGCCGGAGCTCGAGCTCCTCCGACACGTCCACGCGGGCGTCCTGCATCAACGACACGCAGTCATAGGCCGGGTGGCCCATCACGGCGTCCTGGAAGTCGAGCAGGCCGACACGCGCAAGGCCCTGGCGCTCCGGCAGCCAGATCAGGTTGGGGGAATGGTAGTCGCGCAGCGTCCAGGTGTTGGACGCCTCGATGAGCGGAGCCAGGGCGGCGCGCCAGAGATGCACGAAGGCGCTGCGCACCGAGCCAGACACTTCGGCGCCGAGGATGTGCGGCACGTACCAGTCGAGGATCAGCTCGGCCTCGATCAGGTAAGCGTCGAGATCATAGGGCGGCAGGGCGTATTCGCCGTCATGCTCGACAGGGAGCACGGCCGGCAGCTCGCGTCCATGGAGCGCCGCGAGAACGCCCGCCGCCTCGGCGTAGCGCTCCGGAATGGGGCCATGCTCGTCCGTCACCGTCCCGGCGCCGAGGTCCTCGATCAGCAGAAGGCCGGCGTCGAGGTCGCTGGCGAGGATCTCGGGAGCGCTGAAGCCCTCGCGGCGCAGGCCGTCCGCCATGGCGACGAAGGGGTGGACGCTCTCGGCCAGCTTGGCGATGGCGCTGTAGGGCTTGCCCATGCGCACTGGCGGGCCATCCGGCCGGCGCGGCGCGATCATCAGGATGGCGGTCTGGTCGCCAAGCGTGAGCCGCTCATAGGCGCGCGTGGAGGCGTCGCCCTGCAGGTGCTCGCGGTGGGCGTGGATCCAGCCCGAATGGGCCAGCAACTCATGCGTGGCGCTGGCGCGCCCGATCCGGCCCGCCCAGGCGCCGAGACCCGTCAGCACGGCCACGCGGGCCTCGTCACCGGCCGCGAGGTCGAGCGAGAGCGCGATGTCGAGCCGCTCGGTGGTGAGGAGGAAGCCTGCGCGCTCGGGCCATTCGACGAGCACGAGCGAGTCTTCCGACGCCTCCTCCCAGCCGAGTTCGGCGAGCTCGTCCGCGCCGCCGATGCGGTAGAGGTCGGCATGCACCACCGTGAAGCGCGGCGTCGCGTAGGACTGCATCAGCGTGAAGGTGGGGCTCGGGACCTCGAGATCCGGATCGCCGGCGAGCTCGCGCACCAGGGCGCGCACGAAGGTGGTCTTGCCGGCCCCGAGGTCGCCCGAGAAGGTGACGAGATCGCCGGGCTGCATGATCGGGGCGAGTTCGCGGGCCAGGAAGGCCGTGGCGGATTGGTCGCCCAGGCGGACGGTCCAGCGCGCTTCGGGCAATGACGGGCGTGGGGCGTCGTCGACCATGACGCGAACTCCTTACTCGGCCGCTTCGCGCGAGGATGCGCCGTTCAGCGGGAACACGCAGGTGACCACGGTGCCGCGGTCCTGCTTGGACGCGATGCTCACCTTGCCGCCATGCAGCTCGACGAAGGAGCGGACGATCGACAGTCCGAGGCCGACGCCGCGATGGCGCGAGCCGCCCGAATGACTTTCAAACCGGTCGAAGACCTTGTCCAGCAGTTCGGGCGGAATGCCGCGTCCCTGGTCGCGGACACGGAAGACGATGTCGTGCTCGGTGCGCTCGGCCGAGAGCGTGATGCTCTGGCCCTCGCGCGAGAACCCGACCGCGTTGGACAGCAGGTTGAACAGCACCTGCCGGACCCGCTTGCCGTCGGCCTTCATCTCGCCGATGGAGGCCGGCACGTCCAGCACCAGGCTGATCTTGTGCTCGGCGATGCGGTCCTGCACGCCCGCGACGGCCGCCTCGATGGTCTCGCGCACGTTCACGGGCCCGAGCTGGAGGGCCATCTCGCCGGTGTCCACGGTGGCGAGGTCAAGGATGTCGTCGATGATCGCCATCAGGGCGGCCGAGGACCGCATGATGTGGCCGGCATATTCCTTCTGGCGGTCGTTGAGCGGCCCGATGGCGCCGTCGGCCAGAAGCTGCGTGAAGCCGATCACGTTGGTGAGCGGCGAGCGCAGCTCGTAGGAGACGTGGTGGACGAAGCTCTCGCGCAGCTGGCCGGCTTTCTCCAGGGCGTCGTTGCGCTCCGTGAGCGCCCGCTCGACATTCACGGTGGCGGTGACGTCCACGAAGGTGATCAGCGTCGCGCCGTCGGGCAGCGGCGCGGCGGCGCAGTCCACCACCGAGCCGTCGCGGCGCTCCATGCGCAGTGCGAGGCCGTGGCGGCTGTCGCTGAGGCCCGCCACCGCTCCCCGGATCGCGTTCCAGTCGTCGTCATCGGGGTGCTGCTCGCGCGCCCACGCGACGATGCCGTCGATGTGCGGCCGGTCCGCCAGCGTGACGGCCGAGAGGCGCCACAAATTGGCGAAGGCCGGATTGTGCAGCTTGAGGCGTCCATCGGTGCCGAACACCGCGACGCCTTCCTTGAGGCTGTCGAGCGTTTCGCCCTGCACGCGCATCAGGGCGTTGAACTGCGTCTTGAGCTGGAAGCGCTCGGTGACGTCGTCGAACAGGTAGGTGATTCCGCCATCCGGATTCGGGTTGGTGACCACCCTCAGGGTGCGGCCGTCCGGCAGATACCAGGAGGTCTCCTTGGGCTCCAGCGCCCGGTAGGCTTCCAGCAGCGTCTTTTTCCAGCCGCGATAGTCGGCCTGCTCCGGCAGGCGACGCGCCGTGCGCAGATGGTCGAGGATCTCGCCGTCGGTGGGATGACCGTCCAGGTATGCGGCGTCGAGCTGCCACAGGTCCCTGTAGGCCGAATTGCAGAATCTCAGCCGCTTCAGATTGTCGAACACAGCCACCGCGGTGGGCAGCTGGTCCAGCGTGACGGTGTGGTTCTCGCTGAGCCGCGCCAACTCCAGCCGGAGCGCCTCGCGGTCGGACACGTCGGTCGCCATGCCGACCGAGCCGTCGCTCGCGCCGACTTCCACCACCTGATAGATGCGCCGCTCGCCGGCGGCCACGGCCGCGCACTGGCCCTGGAAAACGCTGGACCGGCCGCGGGCCCGCTGGGCTTCCTCGCGGATCGCCTTGTCGAGAAATTCAAGGCCGGACGCTGCCGCGACTGCGGCGTCGGGCGCTTCCACGGCCCGCGCATAGGCGGCGTTCACCCAGGTGAGATGGCCTTCGCCGTCGCGCCGCCACAGCGGCTGCGGCAGGGCGTCGAGGATCGCCTTGAAGCCGATCACGTCGGCGCTCGCGGCGGCGAATTCCTCACGCAGATGGAGGAGTTCGAGGCGATCGCCCGAGATCTCGCGGATGCGCAACACGGCGCGCCCCATGACCGGACGGCCTTCGGCCTCCAGGATGCGGCCGCCGACGCTGCGCACCGTCATTCGGAAGGCTTCGCCACGTTGCTTGAGGCGGTCGACAGCCGTGTCCATGGCCTGCGCCTGGGCGGCCGGAAGCCAGCTGCCGAAGCCGAGCACGCGCCGGGCGATCGGGACGTCGCCGACGACCGAGAGATCGCCCTCGATCTCGGGTTCGCCCGAGCGGCCGCCCCACGCGATCACGATCTGGGGCTCGGCCGCCAGAAGGAGGTCGGCGCGATCGTTGCGGGCCCGCAGGTCGGCGTTCTCGGCGGCGAGCCGGGCCTCGCGCTCGACCCATTTCCGTCGCTGGCCGAGATGGATCAGCGCCGTCGTGGTGGCGAAGAACACGAGGCCGACGAACACCGCGACGCCCACCGCGCCATGAGGGTCAACGCGCTGGGGCAGGATGCTCAGGCTATCGGCGAAAGACGCCGCGGAACTGCGGGACGAACAAACGACGCCGATCGCCGTGGATGAGGTCAGCAGCCGCAGGGCGGATGCGAGAACGCGTGCGGGCGCCGGGCGGTCGCGACGAATCCCGTGCGTCTGCCGTCCATCGGCCATCCTCGCGCCTCTCTTGTCGCGCCATCGGACGCCGCACCGGCGCGCGAAAGCGCACGCCGATCCAACCGCCTCCCAGCAGCCCCGCCACCCAGGCGCGCGCCGCCGCGCTCCTGGTCGATCCATGCGTCGGGCCGCCCCCGCAGCCCGTGACCGACGCCGCCTCCGCCGCAACGCGGGCGCCCCGAATCACCCTCACAATAGACTCGTGTTGACTCCGCCCGGAAGTGGTTAACGAGGGGTTGACACGCGCTTTCGCCGCCCCGAAACGAAACAACCCGACCGTGTTGCGGCCGGGTTGCACTTTCGCCTGATATCACCCGTCTGGACGGGTCAGACGTTCTCAGTAGCGATAATGCTCGGGCTTGAACGGGCCCTGCTCGGGCAGGCCGAGATAGCTCGCCTGCTTGTCCGACAACTTGGTCAGTTTCACGCCGATCTTGTCGAGGTGAAGGGCCGCGACCTTCTCGTCGAGGTGCTTCGGCAGCGTGTAGACCTTGCGCTCGTACTCGCCCTGCTTCGTCCAGAGCTCGATCTGGGCGAGCGTCTGGTTGGTGAACGAGGCCGACATCACGAAGGACGGGTGACCGGTCGCGTTGCCCAGGTTCACCAGGCGGCCTTCCGACAGCACGATGATGCGCTTGCCGTCCGCGAACTCGACCTCGTCGACCTGCGGCTTGACGTTGTGCCACTTCTGGTTGCGCAGACCGCCGATCTGGATCTCGCTGTCGAAGTGGCCGATGTTGCACACGATGGCGCGGTCCTTCATGGCCCGCATGTGGTCGACCGTGATGACGTCGACATTGCCGGTCGCGGTCACGAAGATGTCGGCGCGCGGCGCCGCGTCCTCCATGGTGACGACCTCATAGCCTTCCATGGCGGCCTGCAGGGCGCAGATCGGGTCGATCTCCGACACCATCACGCGGCAGCCGGCGTTGCGCAGCGAGGCGGCCGAGCCTTTGCCGACGTCGCCGAAGCCCGCCACCATCGCGACCTTGCCGGCCATCATCACGTCGGTGCCGCGGCGGATGCCGTCCACCAGCGACTCGCGGCAGCCATAGAGGTTGTCGAACTTGGACTTGGTGACGCTGTCGTTGACGTTGATGGCCGGGAAGAGGAGCTTGCCCTCCTTCTGCATCTGGTAGAGGCGATGCACGCCCGTGGTGGTCTCCTCGGTCACGCCCTTGATGTTCTGGCCGTTGCGCGCGTACCAGCCCGGGTGGCTCTTGAGGCGCTTCTTGATGGCCGCGAAGAGAACTTCCTCTTCCTCGTTGGTGGCGCCGTCCAGGAAGGCCGTGTCGCCGTTCTCGGCGCGAATGCCGAGATGGATCAACAGCGTCGCGTCGCCGCCGTCATCCAGGATCATGTTAGGCGTGCCGCCGTCCGACCAGTCGAAGATGTTGTGCGTGTAATCCCAGTAGTCCTCGAGGCTCTCGCCCTTGATGGCGAACACCGGGATGCCGGCGGCCGCGATGGCGGCGGCGGCGTGGTCCTGGGTGGAGTAGATGTTGCACGAGGCCCAGCGCACGTCCGCGCCGAGAGCCTTCAGGGTCTCGATCAGCACGGCCGTCTGGATGGTCATGTGAAGGGAGCCGGCCACGCGGGCGCCCTTGAGGGGCTGCGCCGCGCCGTACTCGGCCCGGGTCTTCATCAGGCCGGGCATCTCGATCTCGGCGATCGTGATCTCCTTGCGACCCCACTCGGCGAGGCCGATGTCGGCGACGCGGTAGTCGTTGAAATGATGGCTCATGGTCGGCCCTTCGGATCTGTCGGGAAACTGGTGAGCGGGTCTCTATCACGGACCGGTCGCCACGGCAATAAAGACATAAAGAAGTCTTTATACGAGGTTGCGCGAGAGTTGCGCAAAGGTTGCCGAAGCGTTGCCTCGCTACGTCAGGGAGGTGGTCTTGGCCCGAAGAGCGTCGATGATCGCCTGCGGGGCAAGGCGCACCTGCAGGCCGCGCTGGCCGCCGTTCACGTAGACGCGCTCATGCGCGAGCGCGGCTTCATCCAGGAACACCGGAACGGCCTTGCGTTGCCCGAACGGACTGATGCCGCCGACCCGGAAGCCCGTGAGGCGCTCGGCGTCGGCGGGCTTCATCATCTGGGCCGATTTGCCGCCCGCCGCCGCGGCCAGGCGCTTCATGCTGACTTCACGGTCCGAGGCGACGACCACGCAGACGGGATTGCCATCCACCAGCGCCATCAGCGTCTTCAACACGATCGCGGGCGGAACCCCCAGGCTCTCGGCGGCATGCAGGCCGATCTGAGGCGCGTCGGGATCGTATTCGTACGAGAACGCCTCGTAAGCGAGGCCTGCTCTCTCGATCGCAACCGTCGCGGGAGTTTTTCTAGGCATTCGCGGTCTCGCCAGAGCTCGCGCTGTTCTGGCGCGTCCAGCCCGCGAGAGCAACCGACTTAGGTTCTACGGTGTAGCCCTAGTTCGCGTTTCTACAGATTGTTCGCAAGCACGGCAGAACTTATCCATGAGGTCGGCGTTCTTCAGCCGTGCCCGCTTCGGGCATTTCCTCCCTGAGACTTGGGCCGCGTGAGCGGCCCTTTTTCTTTTCCGGTGCAGGTCGAGCGTTCACTTGGCCTGCTGGGTGGTTTCGTCAGGCGTTTTCGTCGGCGTGTAGTTCATGCCCTCGCGCGGCGCCGGCGCGGGACTGGCGGATGTAGTCGATCCGGTCTCCTTGGGCTGCTCACCACCCGCGAAAGCCGGATCCTTGCTGGTCTTCGCCACGAAGTCCGCGTCGTTCTGAGGCGTGGCGCCGGCGGGCTTGGCGGGAGTGGTCTGCGCCTGCGCGGAGACGATGGCGCCGATGCAGGCGAACAGGGCGGCCGTGATGGTGATGCGCAAGGTATGATCCTCCGGTTTGCGTCCCAACGCAGGCTGGAGCTTCGCGTTCCGCCTGAGCGCCACGCAGGGCGAGGCTGCCCCAATGCGGCTGCCGCGCGGCAACGAAGTGGGCTATGGCTGCCGAACCTGCAGCCTCCATCCCGAGCCGCCATGACACGCGACCACATCGACCGCCGGGCCGCGCTGATGCTCGTCGGGCTCTGCGTCCTGTGGGGCGTCCAGCAGGTTTTCGTGAAGATCGCTCTCGAGGGCGTCAGCCCCTTGTTCCAGGCCGGCCTTCGCTCGGCCGGCTCGGCGCTGCTTCTGGCCGGGTGGGCGCGGTTTCGCGGCGTTTCGCTGATCGGGACCGATGGCGCGTGGAAGCCCGGTCTCCTCGCCGGGCTGCTTTTCGGCCTCGAGTTCGTCTGCATTTTCCTGGGCGCGGAACGAACGACGTCGGCGCGGGCCGTGCTGTTCATCTACACTGCGCCGTTCGTCGTCGCGGTGGGAGCGCATTGGCTGTTGCCGGCCGAGCGGCTCGTCGGCTGGCAGATCGTCGGGCTGGCGGGAGCCTTCCTGGGCGTCGGAATCGCATTCGGCGACGGGGTGCTGCATGCAAGCTGGTCGTCAGTGCTGGGCGATGCGCTGTGCTTCGCGGCGGCGGTGCTGTGGGGCGCGACCACCTTCGTGATCCGCAAATCAAGGCTGGCGACCATCAGCGCCATCCGGACGCTGTTCTACCAGCTGTTCGTCTCGGCCGTGATGCTGCTGCCGCTGTCCTACTTGGCGGGCGAACCTGGAATCGTGCGCCTGTCGCCCGCCATCGTCGCCTCGCTGGCGTTCCAGACCGTCGTGGTCGGGTTCTTCAGCTACCTGGTGTGGTTCTGGATGGTTGCGGTGTATCCGGCCGCCAGGCTGGCGGCGTTCACATTCCTCACCCCGCTCGTGGGGGCCGTCGCCGGTTGGGCGGTGCTGGGCGATCGGCTGAGCCCGGGCTTCGCGGCCGCGATCGTCCTTGTCTGCGGCGGGATCTGGCTGGTGAACCGACGCCCCGCCCCGGTTGTGAACGGGTAGAATCCGTGACTCTTTGGACACAACGCCCGAAACACGGCCCCACCGGCCGGGACGGCCGGGTGTGCAGGGTTGGAACCCGCGCCCCGATTGGTTAGTGCTCCGCATGACCTTCGGCGTGGCGCCGAATACCCTTTTCCGCAGACAGGATCGAACCCCGCTCATGCTGTCCCGCCGTTCCCTCCTCGCCGTGCTGGCCGGCTCCGCACTCGCGGGCTGCAACACCGTCGCGCCCACCGCCAAGAAGAACCCCGACCTGATGTCCGATCCGGAACTCGCCGGGTGGTACATCGGCTATGCGCCGGACGAGCCGCACGACATTCCGCTCGTGGACCGGAGCAAGATCGCGCCCGAGTTCAACCGCCAGACCGTGTCGTATGACGGGCCCGAGAAGCCCGGCACGATCGTGGTCGATATCGACAAGCGCTTCCTCTACCTCGTCCAGCCCGGCGGCAGCGCGATGCGCTACGGCGTGGGCGTGGGTAAGCTGGGCTTCTCCTGGAAAGGCGTCGCCTCGGTGGGGCGCAAGGGCGTGTGGCCGAACTGGAGCCCCACCAAGACGATGGTGCGGATCAAGCCCGAGCTGCCGCGCTTCCGGGAAGCCGGCATCGACAATCCGCTCGGCGCGCGCGCGCTCTACCTCTACCAGAACGGCCGCGACATCCTGTTCCGGATCCACGGCACGAACGAGCCCTGGAGCATCGGCGAGCAGGTTTCGAGCGGCTGCGTGCGCATGCTGAACGAGGACGTGGCGGACCTCTATAACCGTGTCCCGGTCGGCACGACCGTGCTGGTCAAGCGCAACGGCCACTACCGCGTCTGAGGCGCCAGGCGGCGGGCTTCGGCCCGCCCCGATTTATTCTTCTTCGCCGAAGCGGTTGGCGACGAGCTCGTCCAGCGCCTGCAAGGCCTGGTCGGCGTCCGCCCCCACGGCCGTGACCGTGATGGTGGAGCCGATGCCGGCGCCCAGCGTCAGGATCCCCATGATCGACGTGCCCCCGACGGTCTCGCCGCAGCGCGTGACCTGGATGGCGGAGTCGAAACGTTCGGCGCATTGCACGAACTTCGCCGTCGCGCGGGCGTGCAGGCCCTTGCGGTTGACGATTCGGAGTTCGCGCACCAGCGCGCCGTCCGGAACGGGCGCGGGCGGGCAGTCGCAGCCGGCGTCGGGATCGTCCATCATTTGCCCGCGAGCACCCGGCTGGCGACGTTGATGTATTTGCGGCCGGCCTCCTGGGCCTGCACAACAGCCTTTTCGAGGTCGCACTCGCCCCGCACGCTGGCCAGCTTGATCAGCATGGGCAGGTTGATGCCGGCGACGACTTCGGTCTTGCCGCCGTTCATCACCGAGATAGCGAGGTTGGAGGGGGTTCCGCCGAACATGTCCGTGAGAATCACGACACCGTCGCCGGTGTCGACGGCCTCGACGGCCGACACGATATCCTGCCGGCGCTGATCCATGTCGTCGTCCGGCCCGATGGTGATCGTCTCGACCTGCTGCTGCGGGCCCACGACGTGCTCCATGGCGGCGCGAAACTCGATCGCCAGCCGCCCGTGCGTCACGAGCACCATACCGATCATGTAAACTGATCTCCTGCGCGCCAGCGGCGCACGAAGCCCTCATTTTGTGCGATGCAGCGGGAAGTGCAACCCCCTACAACGCGTTAGCCGGTTTCGGGTTCCCCGGCTCCGATGAAAACGACCCGCGACCCAGCGCCAGGAACACGCGATCCGCGTCTTCCGGACCGGCCACGATCCTTGGCAGGCTCACGCCGGCCACCTCCGCCATCAGATCATCACGATCAGGCATCCTGTCCAGTGCAACGACGCCACAATCGACCACGAGACGCAAAACGGCGGCTGATTCGTGCGCGCCGTGCAGCAGGCCCCGCCCGCGCATCTCCAGCGCGCCCGCGATCGCCGGGTGCGTGCGGGCGACGGCGCGACCGTCATGGACCCTGACGAACACGCGGTCGTCCGACACGAGCCGGGCAAACAGCCCGCGCCGGGTCGCCTCCTCGACGATCCGCCGCGCCAGGGTGGATTTTCCGGCGCCGGACGGCCCCCTGATCAGAACGCCTGCGTCGCCGACCACCACGCAGGTCGCGTGCAGGGCCTGGCTCACGGGGCGGAAACCGGCAGGCGAACATGAAAGCGCGCGCCCAGGCAGCGCCGCTCGCCGGTCCGGACGGGTTCGAGGCGGTTTTCAGCCCAGATGCGGCCGCGATGCGCCTCCACGATCTGGCGCGAGATGGACAGCCCAAGCCCGGAGTTCTGGCCGAAGCCCTGCTCGGGGCGGTCCGTGTAGAAGCGCTCGAAAATCCGCTCCAGCGCGTGGCTGGGCACGCCGGGGCCGTCGTCCTCGACGACGATCTCGATCTCGGCGCCTTCCCGTTTGAGCCCGACCCGGACCTCGCCGCCATGGGGTGAGAACGAGCGGGCGTTCTCGATCAGGTTGCTGACGACCTGCCCGAGCCGCGAATCATGGCCGAGCACGAAGAAGGCGTCGCGGCCACGCGGGTCCTCCGAAAGAAGGAGCCGCACCGAGACGCCGTCGTCGCGCCGCACGCCGTTGGCGACCGAGATCACGGTTTCGAGCAGGCGCAGGATGTCGACGGGCTCGGCGTCCGAGCGCGCCATCTCGGCGTCGAGGCGGGAGGCGTCCGAAATGTCGCTGATCAGCCGGTCGAGGCGGCGGACATCGTGCTGGATCACCTCCAGCAAACGCCCGCGGGATTCGTCCGAGCGGGCGAGCGGCAGGGTCTCGACGGCGCTGCGCAGGCTCGTGAGCGGGTTCTTCAGCTCGTGCGCGACATCGGCCGCGAAGGTCTCGATCGCCTCGATGCGGTTGTAGAGCGCCTTGGTCATGTCGCGCAGCGAGCCGGACAGGTGGCCGATCTCGTCCGAGCGATCGGTGAAGTCCGGGATTTCCTCGCGCGCCTTGACGCCTCGCCGCACCCGGTCGGCGGCCGCCGAAAGGCGCCGGATCGGCCCCGCGATGGTGCCGGCGAACAGCACCGACAGCACGATCATGACGCCGGCCGCGACGCCGAACACCCGCAGGATGGCGAAGCGCTCGCTCGCGATGATGCCGTCGATGTCGCCGCCCTGGGTGGAGAGCAGCAGCGCGCCGCGCACCGCCCGGAAGCGCTGGATCGGCACCGCCACGGACACGATGGTGTCGCCATTGGCGTTCACCCGCACCACGCTGGCGGGCGAACCCGTGAGCGAGCGCGAGACCTCCGGCAGGTTGCGGCCGTTGACCGAGTTGATCTCTTCGCTCAGCGGCAGGTTGCTGCGCCCAAAGCTGCGCTTCACCGAGTTCCAGGTCCGCTCAATGACGGTCGGCTCCTCGGCGGTGGGGGGCGGCAGCTCGAACCGCATGATGTCACCGCGCGAATAGAGCGAGCGGGAGTCGAGGATCAGGAACCCGTCGCGGTCGTAGATCCGGGCGCGGGTGCGGGTCGGCGTCACGAGGCGGCGCAGCAGCGGCGCGACCCGCTCCGGGTTGATCGAGAATTCGGTGGCGCTGTCGTCCCCGAACCCGACGCTTTCGCCGGCCTGCAGTTGCAGCAGCTTGTCGGGATCGATCGTGACCGAATCATTGTCGGCCGTGGCCGAGGCCGCCACCGCGCCGGCGATGATCTCGCCCTGGGTGAGCAGGCTCTGCACGCGCGAGTCGATCAGGCCTTCGCGAAACTGGTTGAGATAGAGAAAGCCCAGCAGCAGCGCGACGAGGCCGGCGAGGTTCAGCACCACGATCCGGCGCACGAGGCTGGACGAGCCGCGCTGGACGGCGACGCGCGTCAGCGCCCGGACGCGCGCCACGATGGCGCGGCCCAGGGAAATCCGCTTGGCTGCGGTGTCGGTCGGAATGGGGCCGTGCTCGGTCTGGGCGGTCATGGCTCGTTGGCCCCGGCGCGCGACTTCAGCGCCGCGCCGCCAGCGCCCTCAGGATTCCTTGAATCGGTAGCCGACGCCATAGAGTGTTTCGATCATCTCGAAATCGTCGTCGACCGACTTGAACTTCTTGCGCAGCCGCTTGATGTGGCTGTCGATGGTGCGGTCGTCCACATACACCTGATCGTCATAGGCCGCATCCATCAAGGCGTTGCGGCTCTTCACCACGCCCGGCCGCATGGCCAAGGCCTGCAGGATCAGGAATTCGGTGACCGTCAGCGTGACGGGCTCGCCCTTCCACGTACAGGTGTGGCGCTCGGGATCCATCTTGAGGAGCCCCCGCTCGAGCACCTTGGCGTCGCCCTCCTTGGGGGAGGCGGCTTCCTTGGCCCCGGCACGGCGCAACACAGCCTTGACGCGCTCCACCAGCAGACGCTGCGAGAACGGCTTCCGGATGAAGTCGTCGGCGCCCATCTTGAGGCCGAACAGCTCGTCGATCTCCTCGTCCTTGGAGGTGAGGAAGATGACGGGGAGGTCCGACTTCTGCCGCAGCCGGCGCAACAGCTCCATGCCGTCCATGCGCGGCATCTTGATGTCGAAGATCGCGAGGTCGGGCGGGTTCTGCTTCAGGCCGTCGAGAGCCGCGGCCCCATCCGTGAAGGTCTGGATCCGATAGCCCTCGGCCTCCAGCGCGATGGAGACGGAGGTCAGGATGTTGCGATCGTCGTCGACGAGGGCGATGGTCGGCATAGTGCGGATGTTCCCTGCCTGCCCGGCGCTCTTCGGCCGGACGGCTGGTGGTGGAAGGCTTTGCGGCGCGGACGCTCGCCGTGAAGCGCGGCTTAAATGTGACGAGGGGCCGCAGGGTTCCCGAGAAGTTCGGCCACGCGCTTGATCGTTGTGGCCATCATCGCTCATTTTCGCCACCGTCTCCAGCCTCAATGGGCGGGTCGCGAGGAGCTACCGATGTCAACCAACGATGGTCCCGCCATTGAGGCGCCGTTCGATGCCCGCGCCGAGGCGCGGCGGCTGCTGCGCACCAGCCGCTGGGCGACGCTGGCGACGCTGGACCGGCGAGCCGGCGGTCCCTACGCGTCACTGATCTCCTT
Source organism: Alsobacter sp. P4_H11 (assembly GCF_056400925.1). NCBI lineage: Bacteria > Pseudomonadati > Pseudomonadota > Alphaproteobacteria > Hyphomicrobiales > Alsobacteraceae > Alsobacter > Alsobacter sp. P4_H11. Next base: position 26,687 of record NZ_JBFUKI010000001.1, on the reverse strand, counting down.
CGCGGCCGACCTGGACGGCGCCCCGCTGTTGCTGATCTCGCGATTGGCCGTGCACACGCGTAATCTCGAGATCGACCCGCTGTGCTCGATCCTGCTGGCGCAGGTGGGCGCGGGCGACCCGCTGCTGCATCCACGCGTGAGCCTGACCGGGCACGCGGAGAAAACCGACGAGCCGCGCGCGAGTCGACGCTTCCTGGCCTGCCACCCCGACGCCGCTTTTTACGCCGGCTTCGCCGACTTCGCGTTCTATCGCATGGTCGTGCAGGGCGCCCATCTGGTGGCGGGCTTCGGCCGCATCGTCGACATCCCGCCGGAGGACCTCCTTTTGGCCATGGAGGACGCCGCCGGGCTGCTCGCGGCCGAGGAGGAAGCAGTGGCGCACGTGAACGCCGACCACGCGGACGCGGTGGCGCTCTACGCGACGCGGTTGCTTGGGCGCCGGGAAGGCTCGTGGCGGGTCACCGGCATCGACCCGGAAGGCTGCGACTTGGCTTTGGAAGAAGAACGAGCGCGGCTTTTGTTTTCAGAACGGGTCACTTCGCCAGCTGAACTGCGCATGGCGTTTCAGCAACTGGCAACCCTCGCACGTGGTTAAGATCATCTTCCCTGAACCGATTTAGATGCTGCGATGCAGCACGTCCGAAAAGGCTCAATTCCATTTAAGTCCAACGAACGACTTGTTCCGCCGCGCGTCTCGTGATTGTTGAGACCGAGGTTTCGCAACCGGGCGCATCGCGCCGGCTGGGGCGTAGCCATGCTGGACCGGTTCCCCCGCCGGTTCTTTCGACCATGCGGCCAGAGCGGCCTTCGCGCGACGCGAGGAGTTAAGTATCGTGGACAATGTCGGCACCCACAACGGCGCGCACGGCGCTGAGGCGTTCGGCTTCAAGAACCTGAAACGGGTGTTCTGGAACCTCCAGACTCCACGGCTCTACGAGGAGGCGATCGCCCGCAAGGAGGCCATCCTGGCCCAGGGCGGCCCGCTCGTGGCCGAAACCGGCGCCCACACGGGCCGCTCCCCCAAGGACAAGTTCACCGTCAAGGACGCCACCACGGCCGACCATGTCTGGTGGGAGAACAACGGCGCGATCTCTCCCGAGCACTTTGAAGTGCTGCTGGGCGACATGCTGGAGCACGCCAAGGGCAAGGAGCTCTTCGCGCAGGACCTCTATGGCGGCGCGGACCCGAGCTTCCGCGTCAAGGTGCGCGTGTTCACCGAGTATGCCTGGCACTCGCTGTTTATCCGCACCATGCTGATCCGGCCCGAGTGGCAGGACCTGGCGGGCTTTTTGCCCGACATGACGATCGTGGACCTGCCGTCCTTCAAGGCTGACCCGGCCCGGCACGGCTGCCGCAGCGAGACCGTGATCGCCTGCGATTTCACCCGCAAGATCGTGCTGATCGGCAACTCGTCCTATGCGGGCGAGATGAAGAAGTCGGTGTTCGGCTACCTGAACTTCGTGCTGCCCCCCAAGGGCGTGATGCCGATGCACTGCTCGGCGAACACGGCTAAGGAGTCCAAGGAGGACGTGGCGCTGTTCTTCGGCCTGTCGGGCACCGGCAAGACCACGCTCTCGGCCGACCCGAACCGCACCCTGCTGGGCGACGACGAGCACGGCTGGGCGCCGGGCGGCGTGTTCAACTTCGAGGGCGGCTGCTACGCCAAGGCGATCAAGCTGTCGCGCGAGGCGGAGCCGGAGATCTACGCCACCACCGAGCGCTTCGGCACCGTGATGGAAAACGTCGTTCTCGACCCCGAGACCCGCATCCCGGACTTCGACGACGGCTCCAAGACCGAGAATACCCGCATCGCCTACCCGCTGGACTTCATCCCCAACGCGTCCCTGACGGGCCGCGCCGGCGCGCCGAAGAACATCGTGATGCTCACCTGCGACGCCTTCGGGGTGATGCCGCCGATCGCCAAGCTGACGCCTGCCCAGGCCATGTACCACTTCCTGTCGGGCTACACCGCCAAGGTGGCGGGCACCGAAAAGGGCGTGACGGAGCCGCAGGCGACGTTCTCGACCTGCTTCGGCGCGCCCTTCATGCCGCGGCACCCCTCCGTTTATGGCAACATGTTGCGCGAGCTCATCGGCAAGCACGGCGTCGATTGCTGGCTGGTGAACACCGGCTGGACGGGCGGCAAGTACGGCGTCGGCCGGCGCATGCCGATCCGCGTCACCCGCCGCCTGCTCACGGCGGCGCTGGAAGGCTCGCTCAACAAGGCGGACTTCCGCACCGACCCCTATTTCGGCTTCTCGGTGCCGACCTCGGTGCCCGGCGTCGAGCCGCACATCCTCTATCCGGTAAAGACCTGGGCCAACAAAGCCGAGTTCGCCGAGATGGCGCAGCGGCTGGTGACCATGTTCACGGACAACTTCCAGAAGTTCGAAGCCCACGTGGACTCGGACGTGAAAGCGGCCGCGCCGAGCAACCAGATGGCTGCCGAGTAAGCCAAACCAAGCTGCAGACACAAGGCCCCGGGCGCCAGCTCGGGGCCTTTTTTGTGAGCGCCAGCCTTCAACTTGCAAAGTGCTATCGTTTAACCTATTTTGATATCATCAATGTAGAGGTTCAAGCTTGCCAGCCGTCACCATCCGCAACTTGTCAGTCGAGGTGCACCGGGCTCTGAAGCAGCGGGCTGCTCAGCACCATCGGAGCACGGAAGCTGAAATACGCGCCATTCTCGAGGACGCGGTCCAGCCTGAAGGGCGCGTGCTGATCGGGTCTGTTTTGAGGGGCATCGGCCAAGCCGCAGAGTTCACTGACGCGGAGATCGATGCGATCCAGCAATCGCGCGACAAGCGTGGTGCCGATCCCATCAGCCTCGAATGATCCTCCTGGACACCAACGTCGTTTCCGAAACGATGAGGCCCCATCCGGAGCCATCGGTCATCGCGTGGCTGGACGCCCAGGCGGCGGAAACGCTTTACATGTCCAGCATCACCGCAGCCGAGTTGATGTTCGGCGTTCGAGCGTTGCCGGACGGCCGCCGCAAAGACGCCTTGGCGGATGCGGTCGAGCAAATCATCGCGTTGTTTGCCGAACGTCTTCTCGACTTCGACATGCGTGCGGCGCGCCAGTACGCCGACCTCGCAAGCAAAGCTCGGTCGGCCGGCTTGGCGCTTTCCACGCCGGACGGTTTCATTGCGGCGATCGCGTCTGCGAACGGCTTTTCCGTGGCGTCCCGCGACATCGGCCCTTTCCGGGCCGCAGGGGTCTCGGTCATCGATCCTTGGATCACCACCTAGGCTTGCCCTAGCACTGGCGCCGCCTCTGCCTCTCACGCCCTGAAGAACACCCACGTGACCAGCAGGAAGGTCGGGATCAGCACCGCGCCCGACCACAGCATGTAGCCGAAGAAGCTCGGCATCCTGACGCCGCCGTCGCGCGCGATGGCGTAGACCATGAAGTTCGGGGCGTTGCCGATATAGCTGTTGGCGCCCATGAACACCGCGCCGCACGAGATGGCGGCCAGCGTCAGCGCGCCCTGGGTCATCAGCGCCTGCGCGTCGCCGCCCGCGAGCTGGAAGAACACCAGATAGGTCGGAGCGTTGTCGAGGAACGATGACAGGGCGCCCGTGAGCCAGAAATAGGCGGCGTTGTTGGCGCTTCCGTCCGGATTTGTGACGAGTGCGACCAGCGGCGCAAAGGCGCCGTCGCGGCCGGCCTGCAGCATGGCGAGCACCGGGATCATGGTGACGAAGATGCCGGCGAAGAGCTTGGCGACTTCGACAATGGGTCCCCACGAGAAGCCGTTCGCCTCGCGCCAGGCGGGCTTGGTGAGCTTCATCGACGCGACCGCGACCGCCACCATGGCGAGGTCGCGAACCAGACCCTGCCATTCAACCGCCACGCCAAACAGCGTGAAGGCGACGCCCGGCTTCCAGCCGGCGCTGAGCAGGATGGCGACGATGATCACGCCGATCAGCGCGACGTTGACGAGGCCGCGCACGCGAATATGGCGATCGGGCGTCGGGTCCCGCAGGCGGTCTTCCTTGCGGTAGATGATCGTGTCCAGGACGAAGAACACGGCCAGCACGATCCCGGCTGCGAACAGCGTCTCGTGCGCCAGATGGGTGGTGGTCCAGAAGAAGTCGACGCCGCGCAGGAAGCCAAGGAACAGCGGCGGATCGCCCAGGGGCGTCAGCGCTCCGCCAAGGTTAGACACCAGGAAGATGAAGAATACGAAGACGTGCGTGTTGTGCTTGCGGTCGTCGTTGGCGCGGATCATCGGGCGGATCATCACCATGGACGCGCCCGTGGTCCCGATGAGGCTGGCCAGGCCCGCCCCGATGGCGAGCAGGAGGGCGTTCATGGCCGGCGAGCCATGGATGTTGCCGGCGATCAGAATGCCGCCGGCCGTCGTGAACAGCGCGAGCAACAGCAGCAGGAACGGGATATAGTCGAGCAGGGCCGTGTGGGCGAGAGCCGAGGCTGTCGGGGCCGTCCCGGCCGTGAGCGCCAGCGGCACGGCGGTCAGGGCCGCCCAAAAGGCCGCGATCTTGCCCTGGTGATGCTCCCAGGCGTGCGGGGCGAGCAGCGGAAACAGCGCGATCGACAGGAGCATGCCGACAAAGGGCAGCGCCCAGACGCCGCCCAGCGCCGCGCCGTTGAGCCCATCGGCCGCCCAGGCGCCTGTCGGCGCGCCGATTGCGGAGACCGCCAGGCCGGCCGTGACGGCGGCGTTCACTCTTGCTGATCGGCGCATGCGACGTGCTCCCCTGCCCGCCCGCTGCTTAGCCGAAGGATCCCCGGGCGGCAATCGAGGCCGGCGCGCCGGTTGACACCGCTGGCGCGCCGCCCGATACCGCGCCCATGTCCGTGCTCAGCCGCATCAGCTGGAAAAAGGCGCTCGTCGTGGTTCACGACGTCGCAATGACGGCCGCGGCGCTGGCGGCCGTGTTCGTGCTCCGGTTCGAGGGGCCGCAGCTCACGGCACGGCTACGCTATCTGCCGGTGATCATCCCGGGTTTCGCAGCCTATGCGAGCGTCGTCTACTGGTATTTCGGGCTCTACAAATCGCGCTGGCGGTTTGCGTCCCTGCCGGACCTGTCGGGCATCGTCAAGGCCGTGTCGGTGCTCAGCATCTCGTTGCTGCTGCTTGATTATGTGCTGGTGTCGGAGGACTTCTACGGCAACTTCTACTTCGGCAAGATCTCCATCGCGCTGTACTGGATGATCCAGATCTTCTTTCTGGGCGGGCCGCGCGTGACCTACCGCTACTCGCGATTCGTCCGCTCTCGCGACCAGGCTGGGAAGCTCGCCACCACGCCGGCGCTGATCCTCGGCCGGGCCGTGGACGTCGAGATCGTGCTGCGTGCGCTGGAGAATGGCGGGTTGCGGCGAATTCACGCCGTGGGCGCGCTGTCGCCGCGCGCCAGCGACGCCGGGCAGAGCCTGCGCGGCATCCAGGTGAGGGCCGGCTTCCGCAATCTCGAGAAGCTCGTGGCGGACTTCGCCGAGCGCGGCGTCAGCGTCAAGCGCCTGATCGCGACGCCGTCGGCGCTCGCGCCCGAGGCCGAGCCCGAAGAACTTTTCGCGGCGGCCCGGCGGCTCGGCATTCCGCTCACGCGGTTCCAGACACTGGACGAGGGCGCGGGCGCGGCCGCCAGCCTCGCGCCGGTGGAGATCGACGACCTCCTGCTGCGCCCGAGCGTCAACATCGACCGCAATCGCCTGCGCGGACTGGTGGAAGGTCGCCGGGTGATCGTGACGGGCGGCGGCGGCTCCATCGGCAGCGAGATGGCGCTGCGGGTGGCGGCCTTCGGGGCGGCCGAGCTCATGGTGGTGGAAAGCTCCGAGCCGGCGTTGCACGCCATCACGGAGGCGCTGGCGCTGCAGGCCACCGTGACGAAGTTCGTGGGCGTGCTCGCCGACATCCGCGACCGGGTCAGGATCGAGCGGGTGTTCCGACGGTTCCAGCCCGACCTCGTATTCCATGCGGCGGCGCTGAAGCACGTGCCCTACCTCGAGCAGGACTGGGACGAGGCGATCAAAACCAACGTGTTCGGCTCCGTGAACGTGCTGGACGCCGCCGTGGCGGCCGGCGCGAGCGCGGCCGTGATGATCTCGACCGACAAGGCCATCGAGCCCGTCTCGATGCTGGGCGCCACCAAGCGCTTCGCCGAAATGTACGCGCAGGCGCTCGACGCCGAAGCCGCGCGGGCTCAGCCCAATGGTGCGCCGCGCATGCGGCTGGTGGCGGTGCGCTTCGGCAACGTGCTGGGATCGAACGGCTCCGTGGTGCCGAAATTCAAGGCGCAGATCGCCCATGGGGGGCCGGTGACGGTCACGCATCCCGACATGGTGCGCTACTTCATGACGGTGCGCGAAGCGGCCGAACTGGTGCTCACCGCCGCGTCCCACGCCGACGTCGACATGCGCGCCCCTGCGGCCGACATGGCCGAGACGCCCTCCGTCTACGTGCTGAAGATGGGCCAGCCGGTGAAGATCATGGCGCTCGCCGAGCGGATGATCCGGCTCGCCGGCTTTGAGCCCGGCGTCGACATCGAGATCGCCGTCACGGGCTCGCGCCCGGGCGAAAGGCTCAACGAGATCCTGTTCGACCAGGCCGAGCCGACGGTCGAGACCGGCGTGGATGGGCTCATGGCCGCCAAGCCGCTGTTCGCCGACAAAGCCCGCATCGAGGCGTGGCTGGCGCAGCTGCGCGCCGCGCTGGATGCCGACGATCGCGAGATGGGCCGGCGCGTGCTCGCCGAAGCGGTGCCGGCATTTACGCGGGCCGAGATCCCGGCGCCAGCCAGCGCCGTATCCCCTCCGGCGTTGAGCGCACCGGCGGCGTCCAGCCCAGGCTGATCAGCCGCGACGGCGACGCCGTCATGGCGCCGGAGAGGCGCTCCCAGGCTTCTCCCTTGCGGAGCGCTCGCAGCGCCCCGCCCATGAGCGCGGGAGGAATGGGAAGCAGCATCGCGGGCCGACCGAGCGCAGCCCTCATCGCGGCGACGAGCGCGCCCAAGGCGATCGGCTCCGGATCGGCGACGATGAAAGCGCCTCGTGTCGGTTCGGCCGCCTCCAGCGCGAACGCGACCGCGGAGGCCAGGTTTTCGACCGACACCACCGAGCGTGGCGTCTGGAGAGCGCCAAAGGGCAGCGGCACGGGAAGGCGAGCCAGCTTGGCCAAAGCGCCCATGTTGCCGCGCACGCCGGGCCCGTAGACCACCACCGGCCGCAAGGCCGTGGCGTTCAGGCCGGGGAGGGCGGCCAGCCCGCGCTCCGCCTCAAGCTTTGAGCGTCCATAGGCGTCCGTCGGCTCGGGGGCGTCATCCTCGGTGAGCGCATGCGTGGACGTCGGTCCTGATTGGGCGCGGATCGAGGACAGGAACACGAAGCGGCTTACCCTTTCTGCGGCGGCCTGCGCGAGCGCGAGCGTGGCGTCGCGATTGACGCGGGCGTAGAGGTCGTCCGGCAGGCCAGGCCCGGCATGCGCGATCCCGGCGCCATGCACCACTGCGTCGACGCCTTGCAAAAGCGGGCCCCAGTCGACCGGCTCTCCGAGATCGCCGATGGGCGCCAGTTCGGCGCCGGGCGGCAGAGCGGCGGAATCGCGCATCGCCGCGCGCACGGCGTGGCCGCGCGCCAGGAGGTCGGCCGCGAGATGCCGGCCGACGAAGCCGGACGCGCCGGTGAGCAGCACCCGCATGCGTCAGCCTTTCCGGCGCTTCTGCGCAAAGTCGGCCAGCAGGGCCGCTACGCTGAGCGCCGCCACGCCGGCCCCCAGCACGCCACGCGCGGGCGTGAAGCCGGCGGCCAGGATGATGGCGACGCCCGCGAGCGTCAGGTTCACGGTGAACACGCGCGACACGACGCCCATCACCGAGAGGCCGTTGGTGGTCGCCTGCTGGTAGAAGTGGCTGCGATGCGCGTCCCAGATGCGCTCGCGGCGCGCCATGCGGCGCAGCAGCGTGATGGTGGCGTCCGCCAGATAGTAGAGCGGCAGGATCAGCGCCGGGAGCAAATGGCCGGCGCTCGCGAGGCGGTACAGCGCGTAGCCCGCCAGCAACCCGATCGGCAGGCTGCCGACGTCGCCCAGAAACAGCCGCGCGGTCGGCTTGTTGAACGGCGCGAAGCCGAGCAGCGCGCCTCCGAGCGCCGCCGCCGCGACGCCGGCGCTGACCGGCGCGAGGTGAATGGCAGACAGCACGGCCAGCGCGGCGCTCACGGGTACCAATTCGGCAACCGTGATCCAGTCCAGCCCGTCCATGAAGTTCGTGAGGTTCACGAACCACAGCCCGGCGAAAGCCACCACCGCGCGCTCCAGGGCGAGCGGCACGGCGTCGGGCGTCACGCGGGCGTCAGCCGGAATGGCGTAGACGGCCGCCGCCACCGCGACGGCCTGGACGAGGAGGCGCGGCAGCGCCGGAAGCGGCCGGATGTCGTCCACGGCCCCAAGCGCCGCCAGCACGGCGGCGGCGCCGCACAGGACGAGCAACGATGTCGTTTCCCCGGCCGGGGTGGCCGGCGCCAAAAGCGCGAGCAGGACGAGCAGCAACACGGCGACGCCCGCCACCGCGACGCCGCCGCCCTGTGGGGTCGGCTCCCTATGGCTCGAGCGCGCATTGGGGCGCGCCAGGGCGTAGCGGCGCAACGCCGGCATCAGGAGCGGGATCGCGAGCCACGTCAGCACCGCCGTGGCGGCGGCGAGAAGGGCCAGCGCCGGCGCGGACCGCAGGGCGTCAAAGGGCGGCATGAGACTTCCACGAATGCGGGACGGCGGACCTTACCGGTTCGCTCGGGCGCGGCCAATGCTCGACGGAGCCGAACCTCGGAGCCGCCGCCCCTCCCCGGCCATGATCTTCGCCCTATGTCCAACCCCATGAGCACGCGTACCCGGACGGCCCGCGCCGCCCGACCCCAACCCTCGGCGGCGACCATCGACAAGGTGTTCGCGCTCGTCCTCCATTTGGGCGAGCGGCGGCCCGCGTCGACCTTGCCGCGCCGGCTGATCCCGCTCTTCCGGGAACTCGCCCTGCCCGAGCCGGAGCGCGACCCGGACGACATCGAGGACCTGATCTGGGCGCACTGGATCGCCCACAAGGACCTGCACGCGTCGAGCCAGATGGCGGCCGCCATCGAGGCCATCGGGGCCGGCGCGCTGGACCTCGCCCGCGCGATGCTGGATCGCCTGGTGGAGAGCGAACCACGCTGGGCCGAGGCCTGGAACAAGCGGGCCACGCTGGCCTTCATCGAAAAGCGGGACGCGGACGCGCTGCTCGACATCGAGCAGACGCTGATGCTGGAGCCGCGGCATTTCGGGGCGATCTCGGGCTTTGGCCAGATTTGCTTGCGCCATCAGCGTTTCGCAGAAGCTCGGGCGGCCTTCCAGGTGGCGCTGCGCGTCAATCCGCATCTGCTCGGCCTGCAGGAAGCCATCGAGGAGATCGGCTCCACGCCCATGCGCGAGCTGCACTGAGGCGCTGCGTCGTAGGCCCCTTGCACAGCCAGCCGCCTCCTCGCCGTCATTGCGAGCCGGAGGCGAAGCAATCCAGTCTAAACGCCCGGCGTTAGGCTGGATTGCTTCGCTGGCGCTCGCACTGACGGGAGAATGGCCCCTGCCACTCGCCTCAGATCACATTCCGCTCCAGCAGCGGCCGGTTGGCGGCGATGCGGTCGAAGCCCATCTCGCTGAGGTCCAGCGACAGGTAACGGCCATGCACGATCAACTCCGCCAACCCGCGTCCCACGGCGGGAGATTGTTGCAGGCCATGGCCCGAGAAGCCGTTCGCGAGAAAGAAGTTCTCCAGCCCGCCGGCCTTGCCCAGGATGGCGTTGTGATCGAACAGGTTCATGTCGTAATGGCCGGCCCAGGCGCGGCCGGGGCGGATCTGCTCGAAGGCGGGCACGCGCGTCGCCAGCGCGGGCCAGATGAAATCCTCGAAGAAGCCCCAATCGACGTCGAACTCGTCTGAGTCGGGATCGTCCATCTCGGCCGTGGGGCCGGCGCTGCCGATAAAGAGCTGCCCTTCGGGCCCGCGCCGACCTTCCGGCCGGAACCATGCCCCTGAGGGATCGATCAGCAGCGGCGCGTTTTCGATCTCGGCCTTGCACGTGAAGCTGAACACGAAGCGCTTTCGGGAGTGGACCGGGATGTCCACGCCAGCGAGCGCCGCGACCTGGCGACCGCCGGACGCGCCCGCCGCATTCACGACGGCGCCGCATGCGATCCGCGAGCCATCGGCCAGCCGCACGGCCGACACGCGCGCGCCGTCCCGCTCGATCGCGGTCGCCTGGCCTTCGACATAGATCGCGCCGAGGCTTCGGGCTTTCTTGCGGAAGGCCTGCATCAGGCCCCAGCCGTCGAACCAGCCCTCGCCGGTGCGGCCCCAGGTTCCGCAGGAGAGATCCTCGGTGTTGAGCCAGGGGTAGCGGGCGCGCAGCGCTTGCGGATCGAGCAGGAGAATGTCGGCGCCCTCGGCCTGCTGCAGGGCGTTGTTGTCCCGGAGCACGGGCGCGCCGTCCGGGCCCGCGACGTAGAGATAGCCGCCCTCGGTCAGCCCGATCTCAGGATGGTCGTCGCCTACCGCCAGACGTTGGCCGATCTCGCGCAGGAACTGAATGCCGTAGAGCGAGATGCGAATGTTCACCGCGCTGGAATATTGCTGGCGAATGGACGCCGCCGACAGCGCGGAGGCCGAGAACTGGTAGGTCGGGTCTTTCTCGATCACGACCACGCGGCCCGTGAAGGCCGGATCGGCCGCGATGTGGCACGCGATCGAGGAGCCGATCGCCGCGCCGCCGATGATGACCACATCGGCCGAAGCGGGAAGCTGGGAAGCAGGCTGGGATGTCATCGGCAGGCCGGTCTAGCGGGTGTGGAGATCGGGCCCGGGAGGCTCGATCATGAGCAAGCCGCATGATTGCCAGCTTCTCACGCTTCTGTCGACACCGGGCTGCGCAGGTCCCGTCCGCATTGGGCGAGAAGCCAGTCCCGAAACGCCACGATGGGCGGCCTGTCGCGCTTTTCCTCCGGGTAAACCAGCCAGTAGCCCTGGTTGCTCTCGAGCGGTCGATCAAACGGGATGACGAGCTGGCCGGAGCGCAACTCCTCCTCCACCAGCATGCGCGGCACGATCGCCATGCCGAGCCCGGCCACGGCCGCCTGCGCGACCATGGCGAACTGCTCGAAGCTGGGGCCCATCAGGGCGCGGCCGGGCGGCAGACCCTGTAACTCCAGCCAGTTGGCCCAGGCGCGAGGGCGCGTGGACTGCTGCAGCAGCGGCGCGTTCAGGACGTCGGCGGGCGCGGCGATCCCTGCGCGGGCGATCAGGGCCGGGCTCGCGACCGGGATGATGACCTCGCCCATGAGCCGATGCGCCGCCGCGCCCGGCCAGGTGGGATCGCCAAAGTGGATCGCGGCGTCGAGCCCTTCCTCGCGGAAATCGAAGGGCCGGATCCGGGTGGCGAAATTGATCGTGACCTCCGGATGCCGGCTGAAGAAATCCGGCAGGCGCGGGATCAGCCAGCGCGTCCCGAAGGTCGGCAGGATCGCCAACGCGAGCGTGCCGCCCGCGCCGCGAAACGCCATGACGGACAGGGTCGCGGAGGCGATGCGCGACAGGGCGTCCCGGATCTCGGCCGCGTAGGATTGGCCGGCGGGGGTGAGCGTCACCCGCTGGCGAACACGCTCGAACAGCGGCACCCCAAGGCTCTCCTCCAGGGCGGCCACCTGCCGGCTGATGGCGCCTTGCGTGAGGCTGAGTTCCTCGCCGGCGCGCGTGAAGCTGCCGTGCCGGGCGGCGGCCTCGAAGGCCTGCAGCGCGCCGAGCGACGGAAGAAGGCTGCGCTGGGTCGCAAAGGTCATGCGATTTCCTCATGAAGTGGTGAGAACATATCGGTTGCGCGCCGCCGGCGAAAGAGCGACCGTGCGGGACTTGCGCGGGACCGCCGGAAAGCGTTCGCCCGCATGCCGGCGTTGGGCCGGCTTCTGTTTCGGAGAATTTCCCATGGCCGCCACGGTGCGCGACGACGTCCTCGGCATTCTCGATCGCCTCGGCGTTCCGGCTTCGGCTTTCCAGAAGGGCGGCATGGCGGCGCGCTCGCCCATCACGGGTGAAGTCGTGGCCGAGCTGCGCGAGGCGAGCGCCGAAGACGCTGCGGCCGCCATCGGGCGGGCGCATGCGGCTTTTGCGGAGTGGCGCAAGGTCCCGGCGCCCCGGCGCGGCGAGCTGGTGCGCCTCATCGGCGAGGAGCTGCGCGCCCACAAGGCCGATCTCGGCCGCCTGGTGACGCTGGAAGCCGGCAAGGTGATCTCGGAGGGCCAGGGCGAGGTCCAGGAGATGATCGACATCTGCGACTATGCGGTCGGCCTCTCGCGCCAGCTCTTCGGCCTCACGATCGCGACCGAGCGTCCCGAGCACCGGATGATGGAGACCTGGCATCCGCTGGGCGTCTGCGGGGTGATCACGGCGTTCAACTTCCCGGTCGCGGTTTGGTCGTGGAACGCCGCGCTCGCCTTCGTGTGCGGCGACCCCGTCGTGTGGAAGCCTTCCGAGAAGACCCCGCTTACGGCGCTTGGCGTGCAGGCCATCTTCGAGAAGGCTGCGCAACGGTTCGGCGGCGTGCCGGCCGGCCTGAGCGAGGTGCTGATCGGCGGCCGCGCGCTCGGCGAGGCGCTGGTGGACGACCACCGCGTGCCGGTCGTGTCCGCCACGGGCTCCACCGCGATGGGCCGGCAGGTCGGCCCCAAGGTCGCGGCGCGCTTTGGACGTTCGATCCTGGAGCTCGGCGGCAACAACGCCGCCATCGTGGCGCCCTCGGCGGACCTCGAGATCGCGCTGCGCGCCATCGCGTTCGCGGCCATCGGCACCGCCGGCCAACGCTGCACCACGCTGCGGCGCTTGTTCGTGCACGAGAGCATCTACGACCAGCTCGTGCCGCGGCTGAAGAGCGTCTATGGCAGCGTGAAGATCGGCGACCCGCGCGAGCAGGGCGTGCTGGTGGGCCCGCTGATCGACAAGGCCGCCTTTGACGGCATGGGCCGCGCCCTGGACGAGGCGCGGGCGCTCGGCGCGACCGTGTTCGGCGGCCAGCGCGCCCAGGAGGCGCTCGGCGCCGAGGCTTACTACGCCGCGCCCGCGCTGGTGGAGATGCCGTCGCAGACCGGCCCGATGGTGCGCGAGACCTTCGCGCCCATCCTGTATGTGACGAAATACGCCACGATCGACGACGCGATTGCGATGCAGAATGCGGTTGGGGCCGGCCTGTCCTCCTCCATCTTCACGCTGAACATGCGCGAGGCCGAGCTGTTCGTGTCCGACGAGGGTTCTGACTGCGGCATCGCCAACGTGAATATCGGCCCGTCCGGCGCCGAGATCGGCGGCGCTTTCGGCGGCGAAAAGGAAACCGGCGGCGGCCGCGAGGCCGGCTCCGACGCCTGGAAGGCCTATATGCGCCGGGCGACCAACACGGTGAACTACGGCACAACCGTCCCGCTCGCGCAGGGCGTGACGTTCGAGATCATGGGGTAATGGACAGCGGGCCTCAGGCCCGCTCCCCCCGCGGCGGGCCGGAGGCCCGTGGTCCAAGAAACAATCGAGGAGACACCCGATGAGCGCGCAGCCGCAGAGCAAGACGAAGTCTTCCGCCGCCTCGTTCCAGTGGGACGATCCCTTCCTGCTCGAGGACCAGCTCACCGAGGAAGAGCGCCTGATCCGCGACACGGCCCGCGCCTACGCGCAGGAAAAGCTCCTGCCGCGCGTGATCGAGGCCTATCGCGAAGAGAAGACGGACCGCGCGATCTTCAACGAAATGGGCGAGCTCGGCCTGCTCGGCGTGACGGTGCCGGAGGAATATGGCTGCGCGGGCGCCAATTATGTGTCCTACGGCCTCGTGGCGCGTGAGATCGAGCGGGTGGATTCGGGCTACCGGTCCATGAACTCGGTGCAGTCGTCGCTGGTGATGTACCCAATCTACGCCTATGGCGACGAGAACCAGCGCAAGAAGTACCTGCCCAAGCTCGCCTCGGGCGAATGGGTCGGCTGCTTCGGCCTGACTGAGCCGGACGCCGGCTCCGACCCCGCCGGCATGAAGACCCGCGTCGAGAAGGTGAGCGACGGCTACCGCATCACGGGCTCCAAGATGTGGATCTCGAATTCCCCCATCGCGGACGTCTTCGTGGTGTGGGCCAAGTCGGCCGCGCATGGCGACGAAATCCGCGGCTTCGTGCTCGAGAAGGGAATGAAGGGTCTTTCGGCGCCGAAGATCGGCGGCAAGCTCAGCCTGCGCGCCTCGATCACGGGCGAGATCGTGATGGACGGCGTGATCGTGCCGGAAGAGAACCTCCTGCCCAACGTCAGCGGCCTCAAGGGTCCGTTCGGCTGCCTCAACCGCGCCCGCTACGGCATTTCGTGGGGGGCGATGGGGGCGGCTGAGGATTGCTGGCACCGGGCGCGCCAGTACACGCTCGACCGCAAGCAGTTCAACCGGCCGCTCGCCGCCACCCAGCTGGTGCAAAAGAAGCTCGCCGACATGCAGACCGAAATCACGCTCGGCCTCCAGGCCTCGCTGCGGGTCGGCCGGCTGTTCGACGACGGCAAGATGGCCCCGGAGATGATCTCGATCGTGAAGCGCAACAATTGCGGCAAGGCGCTCGACATCGCCCGCGTAGCCCGCGACATGCATGGCGGCAACGGCATCCAGGAAGAATACCACGTGATGCGCCACGCCCAGAACCTCGAGACCGTGAACACCTACGAGGGCACGCATGACGTCCATGCGCTGATCCTCGGACGGGCGCAGACCGGCCTGCAGGCGTTCTTCTGAGCCATGTCTGACCCCGCAGGCGCCCCTAAGCCCCTCGCGGGCGTCAAGGTTCTGGAACTCGCCCGCATCCTGGCGGGGCCGTGGATCGGCCAGACGCTGGCCGATCTTGGCGCGGATGTCGTGAAAGTGGAGCGGCCGGGCGTGGGCGACGACACCCGCGCCTGGGGGCCGCCCTTCGTGGCGGCGACGGAGGGCGGCGATCTCTCGGCGGGGTATTTCCACGCCTGCAATCGCGGCAAGCGCTCCATCGCGGTGGATTTTGAAACGCCGGACGGCCAGGCGCTGGTGCGCCGGCTGGCCATGCACGCCGACGTGGTGGTGGAGAACTTCAAGGTTGGCGGGCTGAAGAAGTACGGGCTCGATCACGCGAGCCTGCGGGCTCTCAACCCGCGGCTCGTCACGTGCTCGGTGACGGGCTTCGGGCAGGACGGGCCGTATGCGGAGCGGGCCGGCTATGATTTCATGATCCAGGCCATGGGCGGCATCATGGACCTCACCGGCGACGCCGATGGCGAGCCGCAGAAGCCGGGCGTCGCCTATGCGGACATTTTCACCGGTGTCTACGGCGTCATCGGCGTGCTGGCGGCGCTGCGGCAGCGGGACGCTACCGGGGTGGGCAGCCATCTCGACATGGCGCTGTTCGACACGCAGGTTTCGGTGCTCGCCAACCAGGCGCTGAACTACCTCGTGTCCGGCAAGGTCCCGAAGCGGATGGGCAACGCGCATCCCAATCTCGTGCCCTACCAGGTGTTCCCGGTGGCGGACGGCCACATCGTGATCGCGTCCGGCAATGACGGGCAATACAGGCGGCTTTGCGAAGTGCTGGGCGTGGCCGAGCTCGGCCAAGCGCCCGATTACGCTTCCAACGCGCTGCGCATCCGGCATCGCGAGACGCTGATCCCGCAGCTCGCGGCGCGCACGCAAAGTTTTCGGCGCGACGAGTTGCTGGCCGCGCTGGAGCGCGTCGGCGTGCCGGCCGGGCCGATCAACACCGTCGCGGACGTGTTCGAGGACCCGCAAGCGCGCCATCGCGGCATGCGGGTTGACCTGCCCGCGCCACATGCCGAAGGCGGCAGCATCCCGAGCATCCGCTCGCCGCTGGTGCTGGACGGCCAGCCCATGGTGGCGCAGCGGCCGTCTCCCCGGCTCGGCGAGCACACCGACGAGGTGCTGGCCGATGCGGGATGGATGGGCCACGACCATCTGTAGCGGTCATGAGGTTTCCCCTCCTGCGGCCGTCATCCCCGGCGGCGTGCAACGCCGGGAAGGGGATCCAGGGGTGAGCGCCTTTGCCCCTGGATCCCCTTCCCGACCTGCTCCGCAGGTCGCCGGGGATGACGGAGAGACTGGCGCCCAAGTAGAACACCGCGAGCGCAAACGAACGAGGACACGCGCATGACCACCCTTCCGGCCCGCACGGGCGGACAGCTCATCGTCGATTGCCTGCAACAGCAGGGCGTCGAGCACGTGTTCTGCGTGCCGGGCGAGAGCTTCCTGGCCGTGCTCGACGCGCTGCATGACGCCAGCATCAACGTGACGGTGTGCCGGCAGGAGGGCGGAGCCGCCATGATGGCGGACGCCACGGCGAGGCTCACCGGGCGGCCGGGCGTCGTGATGGTGACGCGCGGGCCGGGCGCGACCAACGCGTCGGCGGGCATCCATATCGCCGAGCAGGATTCCGTGCCGCTAATCATGTTCGTCGGCCAGATCGCGCGCGAGATGCGCGGCCGCGGCGCGTTCCAGGAGATGGACTACCGGGCCGTGTTCGGGACCATGGCCAAGTGGGCCACCGAGATCGACGAGGTGGAGCGCATCCCCGAGGTGGTGTCGCGCGCCTTTCACGTCGCCATGCAGGGCCGGCCGGGGCCGGTCGTGATTGCGCTGCCGGAGGACATGTTGCTCGAACTCGCGGCCGTGCAGGCCGGGCCTCGCGTCGAGCCGGTGGAGATCTGGCCGGGCCAGACGCAGATGGCCGAGCTGCAGAAGCTGATCTGGGCGGCGAAGAAGCCGATCATGATCCTGGGCGGCACGGGCTGGACGCCGAAGGCCTGCGCGAGCGTGCAGCGCTTCGCCGAGCGCTTCGACATGCCGGTCGCGGCCTCGTTTCGCCGTCAGATGCTGTTTTCGGGCGACCACGACAACTATGCGGGCGAGATCGGCATCGCGCCGAACCCCAAGCTGAAGGCGCGCATCGACGACGCCGACCTTGTGATCCTGGCCGGCAGCCGCATGTCCGAAATGGCGTCGCAGAGCTACACGCTGTTCGACATTCCCACCCCCAAGCAGACGCTCGTGCATGTGCATGCGGGCTCGGAGGAGCTCGGCCGCGTCTACCATCCGGCGCTGGGCATCTGCGCGTCGCCGGCCGGGTTCGCGGCCGCGTTGGAGAGCCTGCAACCGCCGAACCAGATCCCGTGGTCGGCAGAGACCCGACAGGCGCGCGAGGACTATCTCGCCTGGACCGGCCAGCCGCCGCGCATTCCGGGCCGGCTGCAGATGGGCGAGGCGATGCTGTGGCTGCGCAATCGCCTGCCGGCCGACGCCATCGTGACCAACGGGGCCGGCAACTACGCCACTTGGCCGGCGCGCTTCCTGCGCTACCGCTCCTTCGGGTCGCAGCTGGCCCCGACGTCCGGCTCCATGGGTTACGGGGTGCCGGCCGCCATCGGGGCGAAGCGCGCGCAGCCGAACCGCATGGTGGTGGCTTTCGCGGGCGATGGCTGCTTCCTGATGCACGGGCAGGAGTTCGCCACCGCCGTGCAATACGAGCTGCCGGTGATCTTCGTGGTGGTGGACAACGGCATGTACGGCACCATCCGGATGCACCAGGAGCGCGAATATCCGGGCCGGGTCTCGGCCACGGCGCTGAAGAATCCGGATTTTCGCGCCTATGCGGTTGCGTTCGGCGGCCATGGCGAGCGGGTGGAGACGGCCGAGGAGTTCGGCCCCGCCTTCGACCGCGCCGTCGCGTCCGGCAAGCCCGCCATCCTGCATTGCCTGATCGACCCGGAGGCGATCACCCCCGCCACGACGCTGACGGCGATGCGCGAGAAGGCCCTGGCGGCGCAGACGGCACGCTAGCGTTCATACAGGAACATCATTGCGCTCCGCGCATTCTTCTCCCGCGTGGGGCGGCCGCGTTTTTGCTGTTTCCGCTGCCTTGCCGTGAGCCGAAGCAGAACAGCGTCAGGCGAACGGACCCGCGCGACTTCCCTGTCCCCAACTGATCCGCGCGCCTGATCGACAGACTCGGGCGCGCTTTCTATGCTTTGCGCATGCGGGGCCCCGACCAGCCGACCTTTTACGAGTTCTTCGCCGGCGGCGGCATGGCGCGCGCGGGGCTCGGCGATGGTTGGCGCTGCCTGTTCGCCAATGATTTTGATCCCAAGAAGGCGGTCGCCTACCGGGCAAACTGGGGCGACGCCGAGATGCGGCAGGGCGACATCCATGCGCTCACGGCCGCCGACCTGCCGGGCGCGGCCGATCTCGCCTGGGCGTCCTTTCCGTGCCAGGACCTTTCGCTGGCCGGCGGCGGCGCCGGGCTCTCGGGCGCTCGGTCCGGAGCGTTCTGGGGCTTCGCCCGCCTGGTCGAAGCGCTGCGGGCGGAGGCCCGCGCGCCGCGGCTTCTGGTGCTGGAGAATGTCGGCGGCGCGCTGTCGTCCCGGTCCGGCCGCGATTTCGAGGCGCTCTGCGGGGCGCTAGCCGATCTCGGCTATCTATATGGAGCGCTGACGCTCGACGCCGTGCATTTCGTCCCGCAGTCACGCCCACGGGTGTTCTTCGTCGCGGTGCGGGACGACGCTTCCGTGCCGCCGCATGCGATCGGAGGAGGCGCGGATATGTGGCGGTCGGACGCGCTGGCGCGGGCGCAAGCCCTGTTGCCGCCCCGGCTTTCGGCTCGTTGGCGCTGGTGGCGCCTGCCGCCGCCCGAGGCGCGCCGGGTACAGCTCGCCGATCTGGTGCTCGATGGGCCCAATGACGCGGCCTGGCACGATCCCGCCCAAACAGAGCGGCTGCTCGCGCTGATGACGCCCGCGCACCGCGCCAAGGTGGCGGCAGCGCAGGCGGCTGGTGGGCGGCAGGTGGGGACCCTTTACCGGCGTACGCGCGTCGACCCGGATGGCCGCAAGCAGCAGCGAGCCGAGGTGCGATTCGACGGCGTGGCCGGCTGCCTGCGCACGGCGTCCGGCGGATCAAGCCGGCAGACGATTGTGGTGGTGGAGGGATCGCGCATCCGCAGCCGTCTCCTGTCGGCGCGCGAGGCGGCGCGGCTGATGGGGCTGCCGGACAGCTACATGCTGCCTGCCCGTTACAACGAGGCCTACCACCTCGCTGGCGACGGCCTCGCGGTGCCGGTGGTGGCGTTTCTGCGCGAGCACCTGCTGGAGCCGCTGCTGCGCGCGCCCCTGGTGATGGCGGCCGAGTGACGGGCCATCCGCCGGAAGATCCGGCAGCAAAGCGCTCCGCCATCATGCGGGCCGTGAAATCCGCCGACACCACGCCCGAACTGCTGGTTCGCCGCCTTCTGCGCGGGATCGCGCCGGGCTACCGGCTGCATCGCCGCGACATCCCCGGCCGGCCGGACGTCGCCTATGTGGGTCGCAAGGCCGCGATTTTCGTGCATGGCTGTTTCTGGCATGGGCATGATTGCGCGCGTGGAGCGCGCACGCCCAAAGCGAACCGGGAGTACTGGACGGCCAAGATCGCCCGCAACCGCGCCCGGGATATGGCGACGCAGGCGGAGTTGGACGAGCGCGGCTGGCGCTCGCTGGTGGTGTGGGAATGCGAGACCCGCGACGAGGGCGCGCTGGCCGAGCGCCTTCGAGCTTTCGTGGGACGGGCCTGACGCCACACGGCTTGGGCCGCAGGCTGGCTCAATGGAAGTCGCGCGACTTCGGCAGGATGCGAACATTGCGCGGGTGCTGCCGGATGGCGTGGCCGCCGGACGTGCGGTTCTCGGCGACGGGGCGGCGCACCTCGTCGGCGTTGGCGAGCGGAACCGGCATGTCGTCGCGCGAGAGGCGGCCGAGCTCGGCCGAGCGATCAAACAGCCGTTCGGCCACTACGTGGACGATGCCCTCCGGGCTGCGCTGGATGCGGCCCTCGATCAGCACGAGCCGGGCCCCCATCACCTCCTTACGGTAGCGTTCCATCAGGGTGGGCCAGACCACGCAATTGGCGATGCCGGTTTCGTCCTCAATGGTCATGAACACCACCCCCTGGGCGCTGCCCGGGCGCTGGCGCACCAGCACGACGCCGGCGGCGCGCACTCGCCAGCCGTTCTGCATATCGGCGATCGCCCGGCAGTCCCGTACGCCTTCGCGGGCGAAGAAGCGCCGCAGGAAACCCATCGGGTGGCCCTTCAGCGACAAACGGATGGTCTGGTAGTCGGCCACGACGTGCTCGGGCATCGGCATGGCGGGCAGCGCAACCATGGGCTCCTCGGCCAGTTCCTCCGCGCCGGCGGCCTCGAAAAGCGGCAGCGCGATGTCGTCCGGCAGACGGCGCACCGCCCAGGCGGCGTTGCGGCGGTCGAGGCCGAGCGACCTGAAGGCGTCCGCTTCGGCGAGGCGCACCAGCGCGGCCTTGGACAGGCCGGCGCGCCGCTGCAGCGATTCGGCGCTGCCGTAGAACCCGCTGCGCCGCTCCACCAGCTTCCGGCCCCACTCCTCCCGGAAACCGTCGATCTGCCGAAAGCCGATGCGCAGCGCCAGCGAGCCGTCCGCGCGTTCCTCCAGCGTGTTGTCCCAGAAGCTGGCGTTCACGTCCGGCGACCGCGCCTCGACGCCATGCTCCACGGCGTCGCGGACGATCTGCGCGGGGGCGTAGAAGCCCATCGGCTGGCTGTTGAGCAGCGCGCACGCGAAGGCGGCCGGGTGGTGGCACTTCAACCAGGACGACGCATAGACGAGCAGCGCGAAGGAGGCGGCGTGGCTCTCGGGAAAGCCGTATTCGCCGAAGCCCTCGATCTGCTTGAAGCAGCGGGCCGCGAATTCGGCGTCGTAGCCGCGCCGCACCATGCCCTCCACCATCTTCTGCTGGAACAGGTGGATGGTGCCGACCCGCCGAAACGTCGCCATGGCTCGGCGCAGATGGTTGGCCTCGTCGGGCGTGAACTTGGCGGCCTCGATGGCGATGCGCATGGCCTGCTCCTGGAAGAGCGGCACGCCCAGCGTCTTGCCGAGCACGTTCCTGAGTTCGTCCTTGTCGCCATGCTCGGGCGCGGGGCTCGGGTAGATGACGTTCTCGCGGTTCTGCCGGCGGCGCAGATAAGGATGCACCATGTCGCCCTGGATGGGGCCGGGCCGCACGATCGCGACCTCGATCACGAGATCGTAGAACGTGGCCGGCCGCAGCCGCGGCAGCATGTTCATCTGGGCGCGGCTCTCGACCTGGAAGACGCCCAGCGAATCGGCCCGCTGCAGCATGGCGTAAACGGCCGGGTCCTCGCGCGGGATGGTGGCGAGCTCCAGATCGGGCCCGCCATGCCGGCGCAGCAAGTCCAGCCCCTTGCGCAGGCAGGTGAGCATGCCGAGCGCCAGCACGTCGATCTTCATAATGCCGAGCGCGTCGATGTCGTCCTTGTCCCACTCGATGAAGGTGCGGTCGTCCATGGCGGCGTTGCCGATCGGCGCCGTCTCGTCGAGCCGGCCGCGCGTCAGGATGAATCCGCCGACATGCTGCGAGAGGTGGCGGGGGAAGCCCAGCAGCTCCAGCGCGATGTGGACCGCCCGGCGGATGGCCGGGTTGTGCGGGTCCAGCCCGGCCTGGCGAACCTGGTTCTCCTCGATGCCCTTGCCCCAGCTGCCCCAGACGGTGCCGGCGAGCGCGGCCGTGACGTCCTCGGCCAGCCCCAGCGCCTTGCCGACGTCCCGGATGGCGCTGCGCGGCCGGTAGCTGATCACCGTGGAGGCGATGCCGGCGCGCTCGCGGCCGTAGCGCTCATAGATCCACTGGATGATCTCCTCGCGCCGCTCATGCTCGAAGTCGACGTCGATGTCCGGCGGTTCGCTTCGTTCAGCCGACACGAAGCGCTCGAACAGGAGGTCGATCTCGGTGGGATCGACGGCCGTGATCCCGAGGCAGTAGCAAACCACGGAATTCGCCGCAGAGCCGCGCCCCTGGCACAGGATCTTGCGGCGGCGCGCCTCCGCGACGATGTCGTTCACGGTGAGGAAATAGCGCGCATAGTTCAGCTGCGCGATCAGGGCGAGCTCCTTGGCGATCAATCCCTGGATCTTGAGCGGAACGCCCTCGGGCCAGCGATGAGCCGCGCCCGCCTGGGTGAGATCGGCCAGATGCTGCTGCGGCGTCTTGCCGGGCGGCACCGGATCGTCCGGGTACTCGTAGCGCAGCTCCTCCAGCGAGAAGCGGCAGCGATCGAGGAACCGCATGGTCTCGGCGAGCAGGGACGGATGGGGGCGAAACAACCGCGCCATCTCGTCGGGCGACTTCAGATGCCGCTCGGCGTTGGCCTCGAGCCGGCGCCCGGCCGTCTCGATGGTGCAATGCTCACGTACGCAGCTGAGCACGTCCTGCAGCGGCCGGCGATCGGCGTTGTGATAGAGCACGTCGTTGGAGGCGAGCAGCCGGGCGCCGCTCGCGGCCGCGATCTCCTCCAGGCGCGCCATGCGCCGGCGATCCGCACCGGCGTGCGGCAAGGCGGCGAGCATCCAGACCGCTCCCGGCGCGGCCTCGACCAGCTGGGCCAGCACCGCCTGGAGCCGCGTCGCCTCGGCGGCCGGGATCCGCAAGGGCGGGACCAGCACGAGGTTCTGCCCTTGAACGTGCTCCAGCAGGTCGCCCAGCGCCAGCGTGCAATCGCCCTTTCCGGCCCGACGCTTGCCAAGCGTCAGGAGCCGGCTCAGCCGCCCGTAAGCGGCGCGATCCTGCGGGTAGACCAGAATGTCCGGCGTTGCGTCCGCGAACACCAACCGCGCGCCCACGGCGAGGCGCATGCCGGCTTCGGCAGCGCCGGTTTCCTTCATGGCCGTGTGGGCCCGCACCACGCCGGCGAGCGAGTTGCGATCGGCCACGCCGATCCCGGCGAGGCCTAGCCGCCAGGCTTCGGCGACGAGCTCCTCCGGATGCGAGGCGCCGCGCAGAAACGAGAAATTCGTCGTTACGGCGATCTCGGCGTAGGGCGGGTTCTCGCCCTTGCGGGCGACGGGCATCATGGCGACAGGGTCATGGCTGAGCCTCGATCATGCGGCGGTTCTCAACCGAACCGCGGCGGTTCTCAACCGAACCGCGGCGGTTGAAGCGAACCGCGGCGGTTCTCACCCGAACAGCCCGTGCAGGAACCAGCGGGGCGCGGTCGTTTCACGTCCCCAGAGCCCTTCGCGGTAAACCCAGAACCGGCGCCCGACCTCGTCCTCGACCCGGAAGTAATCCCGCGTCAGGGCGTCAGCCGCGGAGCGCCACCACTCGGGAGCGAGGCGCTCCGGCCCCTCCGCCTTGCGGACCACGTGCAGCACGCGCCGCCAACGGAACCGGATGGGCGGTCCATCGGGGATTTCGGCCAGAACCTCGATCGTCTCGGGCCTGGCGAGCAGCCGCAGCGGCCGCGTCGGCGGCTCATCGGGCTCGAGCACCGGGCTCCAGTCTTCGGCCAGCGCCAGCCCGCTGCGTTGCGCCGGAACCGCCAGGGAGGCGCGCTCCGGCCAATGCGTATCCTGCGGGATGAACCGCTGCACCCGGCGCGCGCCGAACCGGGCGGCCAGCTTGTCGGCCAGTTCGGCCAGGGCCTCGGCGTCCTCTGCGCGGCGATCGAGGCCCGTCTGGGCTGCGTCCTGCCGCTCGGTCATCAGGGCGGCGAGCCGCATCACGTCGAAGCCGAAGCCGGGGTCGACCGGGTCCGCCAGGGCGTCCAGCTTTTCGCGAAACAGCCGCGCCATGCCGGCCGGATCGCGCAAGGGCCGGCCTGTCGCGACAACGATGCGCCGCACCGCGCCGTCGGCCCGGAAGAACACGAGCTCCAGCCGCCGCGCGCCCTCGCCACGGCGCTCCAGCACGGCGCAGAGATCGGCCGCCAGGGACAAGATGGAGCGCCGGACATCCTCCTCGTGCCCGATGGGCTCGGCGAAGCGCCGCTCCGCCGTGCAGGACGGCAAGGAACGGCGAGGCGAGACCGGCTCCTCGGCGAGCCCGCGCACACGATCGACGCGCGACAGCAGATCCGCCCCGAAGCGCGCCGCCAAGGGTCCGCGCGGCCGGTCGGCCAGATCGGCGATGCGCTTCAGCCCGAGCCGATGCAGCGCCGTGACGGCGTCCGGCGACAAGGCCAGCGCCTCGATCGGCAAGGCGGCGACCGCCTCGGCCTCGCCGCCCGTCTGGATCACGACCGACCTGTCGCCATGGCGCGCCAGCGCGCGGGCGGTCCCGACCGCGCCCGCGATGGCTCCGGCCGCCGCATAACCGGCGCGCCGCAGGCGTCGCAGCATGTCGCCCAGCATGGCGGCTTCGCCACCGAAGAGATGCGCCGACCCGGTGACCTCAAGCAATAGGCCGTCGGCGCCATCCAGCCCGACAAAGGGGGTGTAGCGCTCGGCCCAATCGGCAAGCGTTTCGAGCGTGCGGGCGTCCGCGGCCGGGTCGGCCTCCATGACGGCCAGCCCGGGATGAATGGCCCGCGCGGTGGAGAGCGTCATTCCGGCCGAAACGCCGGCCCGGGACGCCGCCTCGTCGAGGGACGCCACGACATGCGAGCCCCTGATCTTCTCGACCACCACGAGCGGCGGCTCAACCGGCGCGGCGGATTCCTCCCCGCTTTGGGGCGTCCGCGGGGGCGCGTCGCGCGAACCCGTGCGAGCCTGCATTCTCCGCAGGCGATCCACCGGAAGCCGCGGAAAACGCACCGCCAGGAAACGCCCGGACGGGCTCCGGGTCGGCATTGCGGGCTTCGCGGCGGAGAGGGTCGGCGAAAATGCGTTCATTGGGACGCCATTCCATGGTCCAGCCATCGCCCTCCCGGGCGTGGACCGGAGGGGCGTCTGGGAGATGGCCGGCGGTGGCCGGCCGGGAGAGGGTTGAAGCATCCAGGCCGCTCTGCCGGCTTCGCGACAGGACGACCTGAAAGGCCGGGGGGCCTACGCCGCGGGCCGGCAAGGCGGCGCTGGGCGCCGGGCCGACGCTCCAGCGGGTGGCGGACCCGCCAGGGCCCTCCCGGGCGCCCGGACGCAACAGGAGAGCCGCCACCCCGGACGCTTCCGCGGCCAGCACCAGCCGGCGGCTCGCGGTGAGATCCAGGACGCGAGGATCTCCCCAGGGCTCGATCAAGACGGCGCCCAAGGCGGCGCAGCGCAGCCCCTCCTCGGCGGCCCGCAGCACATCGGAGGCGTCGGCGGCTCCCACAAGAACGAGGCGCGCCGGGTCAAGGCCGAAGGCCGCGAGCCCGGGGCCATAAGGTTCGCCGGCTTCGAGCCCCGAGAAATCCTGCCGCACCCAGAGCCAGGGAGCCGACGTCCCGTCGGCGGCGGTCAGGCGCGCCGCCAGGGCCAGCGCAAAGCCGGAGGCCGGCGCAGTCGAGCCCGGTTCGGCGGAACGAATTTCGTGGAGACCGCCGCGCCGAAGACCGCCCCCGAGCGCCTGGTCGACGGCGTCGACGCCAAGCGAAACCAGCTGACGCGACGGCGTAAAGCCACGCGCCGAACCGTCCGCCCCGATGGCGGCGATGCGCTCCCGAAGCGCAGAGACGGCGAGAGGCTGCGCGGATGCAGACATGGCTCCACGGGTTTCCTGTGCTTATGTTCCACTTTTGTTCTCTATGGATTCCAGCGATCGAGGACGGAGTCAACGAGAGTCTGCGATGCCTTTCGGGCTTCCACACAGCGCAAGTCTCCAGCCGCCAAAGCCTAGCTTACGGCAGAAGATTGGGGTTTCCTGCAATGAAATCCGGAGCAACTCTCGCGAACCATCCGGCCCTCCTGCAGTTATCAGGGAGCGCGTATCTAGGCGCGCATCGAATTTTTCATCGGCATCGGAGACACCACAATGCTGAAAGCCAAACTCGCCACCAGTTTGATTGCAACCGCTCTGCTGGCCGGGACGGCCGTCGCGCAGACGAATCCGTCGACCCCTGCGCCCGCCACCACGGCGCCGCCGGCGACCAGCTCGCCCGCCATGGGGACCTCCGCTGGCTCGGTTCAGTTCATCACCAACGATCAGGCCGGCCAGTGGCGCGGCTCGAAGCTGATGGGCGTCGACATTTACGGCCCCAATGACGAGAAGGTCGGCGACGTCAGCGACGTGCTGGTCGACCACCAGGGCAACGTCAAGGGCGTGGTGATCGGCGTCGGCGGCTTCCTCGGCATGGGCGAGAAGGACGTCGCGGTTCCGTTCAACGCGATCCAGTGGAGCGAGACGCCCCGCAAGGCCACGACGGCCAGCACGGCCGGCAGCAGCGCCTCCGGCAGCGCCGGCACGGCCGGTTCGGCCGGCATGAATACGGCCAGCAACACCGCCGCGGCGCCGGCTTCGACCGACACGACCGGAACTGTGGCGCGCAGCGGCGACAACGCCCGCACCTACCCGGACCATGGCATGATCAGCATGACCAAGGATCAGCTGAAGGGCGCCCCGGCCTATAACCTGAAGTAAGCGCGCGACGCCCCGGTTTCGGCCGGGATGCGCAGGTGGAAAGCCCGAGCTCGTCTCGGGCTTTTTGCCGTCTGCTGCTTGGCAGGAACTGGCTCAGCAATGCGCGGCGTTCCCGAACGCAAAACGCCGCCCATTGTTGGGCGGCGTTTTTGCATTTGGGTATGAGGGGCTTTGGTTGCGGGGACAGGATTTGAACCTGTGACCTTCAGGTTATGAGCCTGACGAGCTACCGGGCTGCTCCACCCCGCGCCAGGGTGTTGGTCGTTGGAGGCTTTCGCCTGTTTGGACCGAACCGGAGTGTGCTGACG